>NZ_LGEL01000083.1 GCF_001636695.1 Pedobacter panaciterrae | reverse complement strand
TCGGAGATGTGTATAAGAGACAGGTTTAAGTAAAAAATAAATTAAGATCCAAAAAAAAGCGTTCCCGGATTCTGAAACAAATTCAGAATCCGGGAACGCTTTTTTTACTGTTATACTTAACCTACTTCTTGCCTATCGTAGTGTCAGGCCAATTATCAGTCCTGAATGGTGAGGCCGGAAGACCTGCTCCGTTAACAAAATTACATTGCGGGTTATCAGCCCAGGCATATCTTACTGAAACAGGATTAGCAACTTCAGTGCTGCTAACAATAACCTGATTACCTTTTATTACAGCTTTGGCCCAATGAAATTTCTGATCTGAACCCGCTACAGCAAAACCTTTCAACTCTGCTCCATCACTAGCTTTTAAACCACCATCAGTAGCCTCAAAGGTTAATTCAATTGCATTGCCCACATTTTTTTGTGATTGGTAAACTGGTCCACTGTAAGGAACCTTAATTCCATAATCTTTAGCAAGTGCTATTAATGCCAGCCTTTTACCCACATCCTGTTTATTTTTTGGATGAATATCTAAAGCATCACCTATATCAATAGAAACAGCCATTCCGGTATTTGGCAATGAGAGGGTTTCACGCTGAGCATCTCTCAATTCTGCCCATTCGGAAGCCTTTGGTTCTCTTACTGCCTGCATAAAATTAGCAAGCTGAACAAAGTAAAAAGGAAAGTTTGGTTGATTCCAGCTTTTTCTCCAATCTTTAATCATTGCAGGAAAAAGTGTACGATACTGGTGTGCACGTCCGGCATTACTTTCACCCTGGTACCAGATAGCACCCTTGATTGGGAATTGCAGATATGGATTGATCATTGCATTATACAAAACCGTTACTCTGTTAGGCCCATCATTTGAAGCAGGCATAGGCGGCACGTCTTTTAAATTTAGCCCTATCTTATATTGCCACTCTCCATCAAGCGATAAACGTTCTCCATTTGAAGACACCAGCGATAATACATTTTTATCACCATAAATGCCACCATCACCAGCACCGTCAAATACTCTTACTACCAAAGCGAATGTTCCGGCTTTAACCTTACTAGCAGGAATAGTATAAACCCGTGATACATTAAACCCTTCTGTCTGCCCTATTTTTTCGCCGTCAAAAAAAGTAACGTCATTATCATCTATAGCCCCCAAATTAACCTTTAAGTCTTTGCCCGCCCATGACTGAGGGATGGTTATGTTTTTTCTAAACCAAACAACACCATCAAAGTCTGGCATCCCACTCTTTTCCCACAACGAAGGCAACGTCATACTTTTCCATGATGAAACATCAAGAGAAGCATCCAGCCACGCAGGCTTGCCCTGAACTATACCTGCGTCTTTACCCAATACCAGCTTTTGCCACGCTTCCAATTTCTGTTTAAAGCTCGATGCGTCTTTATCTTTGTTTGAAGTTTCAATTTTATTTACCGCTTCAACAAAGTCAGGTATCGTTTTAAGCGTCCCGGCACTAGTCCATGCCTCAGCAATAGTACCTCCCCATGATGTATTTATCAAGCCAATAGGAATGCCTGTCTTCTTATTGATCTCACGTGCAAAAAAGTAAGCTACAGACGAAAAGTTCGCAACATATTTAGGTGTGCATTGCTGCCATCCATCATTGTATACCTTAGCGTCTTTTAGCGGCGAATTACTGGTTACCTGAACAGTGTGCAGCAATCTTATATTCGGATAATTCGCATCGTTTATTTCCTGTTCATAATTATTGACTTTCCCCCATCCGGCCAATGGCATTTCCATGTTAGATTGCCCTGAACAAATCCAAACATCACCAATCAACACATTGCTTAACTTAGTAACATCTCCATCAGAAATACTAACATTATAAGGGCCACCATAGGAAGGAGTAGGTAATACAACCTTAAATCTTCCATCGTTACCTGCTTTAGCTGTATAAGTCTTATTATTCCAGGTAGCAGTAACCTTTACAGTCTTCCCTGCACCCGTATTCCCCCAAATCGCGATGTTCGTTTTTTGTTGAAAAACCATGTTATCACTAAATACAGAGGGTAAAGTAACTTTAGCCTGCAATGCAGAGCTTAAAAATAAAGAGACAAGCAGTAAGCCGCCTCTAAAGAATTTAACGGAATTGGTTTTCAAGATGTTCATTGTTTAATTTGGTTACATAATGCAATACCAGATCGTTAATAAACTCTGGAACCTGAGTACCGCTATGCACAAACATATTAAATATTAATATATTTTCATTAAACAAAGCGCATCTATTAATCTACACCACTCGCTTCCCCTATTCGCTCTATTTCAGAGGAGAATTCCATCATTAACGACTCTGCCACATGAACCATATGTTCTGATCCTATAAATATTGCCGTACGCTGATGTAGTTCTGTTGGTTCTATTTCTAAGATTCTGTTAAAACCATCCGAAGCAACTCCCCCGGCTTGTTCAACTATAAAAGCCATGGGATTACACTCATACAATAGCCTCAGCTTTCCTTTTGGGGATCTTGCGGTTGTAGGATAAATGTATATGCCTCCTTTTATTAAATTCCGATGTATGTCGCCTACCATAGATCCAATATATCTTGATGTATATGGCCTGTTAGTAGCCATGTCTTCAACCTGAACATATTTTAAATATTTTTTTACACCTTCTGGAAAGTGTACATAATTCCCTTCATTTAAGGAATAAATATTTCCATTTTGGGGTATCTTCATGTTCGGATGCGATAAGCAAAACTCACCAATAGAAGGATCTAAGGTAAAGCCATTCACCCCTTTACCTGTTGTATATACCAACATCGTTGAAGAGCCATAAATCACATACCCTGCCGCCACCTGTTCTGTTCCTTTTTGCAAAACATCCTGTAAAGTAGCTTTTCCGTTTGTTGATTTTCTTCTGTAAATGGAAAAAATAGTTCCTACCGCAACGTTACAATCAATATTAGAAGATCCATCAAGCGGATCAATGCAGACTATATACTTAGCATTTTTAGATACAGGCGAATCAATTTTCACAAACTCATCTTCTTCTTCAGTTGCAACAATACAGCATTCCCCACCGCTGGTTAGCGCACTTATAAATTGTGTATTCGCATAAACATCCAGCTTCTGCTGCCCTTCTCCCTGAATATTCATGGTACCTGCAGCTCCAAGTATATCCACTAGACCCGCTTTGTTTACCTCTCTGTTTACTATTTTAGAGGCAATACCAATATCTCTTAGCAACCTCGAAAGCTCTCCTTTTGCATAGGGAAAATCGGCCTGTTTCTCTATTATGAACTGACCCAGTGTTTTTATACCAGACATATACTTAGTGTATTTAATACGTTATTTAACGCTTATTTCTATGGCTTCTAAGTTATGTATTTTTTCTTCTGAAACAGAAAATCTTATTAAAGTTTTAACCTTATGCCAGCCCGAATTTCCTGCTGCACCTGGATTTATATGTAAACAATCGATTTTCTTGTCATACATTACCTTTAAAATATGCGAATGTCCTGTGATAAATAATTTTGGAGGCTTAGTGTATATTTCACCCTTTACTTGCGGAGCGTATTTTCCGGGATAACCACCAATATGCGTCATCCACACATCAAGGTCTTCACAATGAAAACGTAGGTGTTCGGGATAAAGACTTCTAATCTCTTTACCATCAATATTCCCATAAACACCACGGAGTGGTTTAAAGGCTGCAAGCTCTTCGGCAACATTGGGTCCAAAATCTCCTGCATGCCATATCTCATCACAATCAGCAAAGTGCTTAAAAACAGCTGGATCTAAAAATCCATGTGTATCAGAAATCAGGCCTATCTTAGTCAAAGTATATGTTCTTATTATGTATCAAACAAATCTATGTATAATGATATTTATAAAACTAAAAAGCCAGCAGGAAATCTTTAAGTAATCTCTTATAACCTTCTGTATATATTTTTTCAGACTCGTAAATAAAGAAGTTACTAATCTTTGGAGTAACCAACTTCCGCTGAAGACAAATGACATGACGAAAAACAGGTTTACTTTCATCAGAGCAAATATTTATTCTTTCGCTCAACGATAGATTAAATGTTACGGCCATACTTACCACAAACTCTGCCTGTTTAACCGGGAGTATTAACCAGATACATCCGTCATCAGCTAATAGTTCAGATGTTTTTAACAACAGCAGCTCAAAAAAATCCTGATCTGCATGCCGTGCAATCCCTTTTCTTTGTTCAGGATTCTTAAGATCGTTAACAAAATATGGAGGATTGGAAACAATTAAATCATATTTAACATCAGTATTATACGATGCAATAGCAACGTGGTATGCCTTAAGTCTTGCATAGAAACCAGAATTGCTGAAATTAGCAGAAGCTGCTAGTGCTGCCGATTCATCTATTTCCACAGCATCAACATGTGCATCCGGAAAACGCTGCGCCAGCATTAAAGCAATAACACCTGTTCCTGTTCCAATATCTAGTATTTGTTGGGCATCATTTTTTTGAACAATAGCACCTAATAACACGCCATCAGTATTAATTTTCATGGCACAACCCGACTGATTTACCTCAAACTGCTTAAATTTAAAAATACTTCCCATACGCTTCTGCGAATATATTACATTCTAACCTCGCGGTTTTAAAATTTTAACGCTAAATTTGCGGCTCAAAACACTACAATGATTTATTTCTTCTCCAATCAATCCAATACAGTTTTCGCTTTACAAACCGCGCAAAACTTATCCGATACTGATATTACAAAACTAGAATGGCTGTTTGGCGGTGCAAAATTAAAGCAAGAAACCGTATTAACAGATTTTTTTGTCGGACCTCGAGCAGCAATGGCAACTCCCTGGAGCACAAATGCGGTAGAGATTACACAAAATATGGCCATAGAAGGAATCATCAGGATTGAAGAGTTTCATAAAGTAGAAGAAGGTTTTTCTGACTTTGATCCAATGTTATCTCAAAAATACAAGGAACTTAATCAGGATATATATACTATAAATATACAGCCGGAACCTATTATTGAGGTTAGCGATATTGCTGCCTATAATAAACAAGAAGGTTTATCGCTAAGTGATGAGGAAGTAGAATACCTAAATGGTCTTTCTCAAAGACTTGGAAGAGCACTTACAGATTCGGAAGTATTTGGTTTTTCTCAGGTAAATTCGGAGCACTGTCGTCATAAAATCTTTAATGGTAAATTCGTTATTGATGGTATAGAGCAACCAACATCTCTTTTTAAACTGATCCGTAAAACATCAGAAGAAAACCCAAATGATATTGTTTCTGCATATAAAGACAACGTTGCCTTTATCAAGGGCCCGGTAGTTCAGCAGTTCGCACCTAAACGCGCTGATGAACCTGACTACTATGCAATCAGTGATTTTGAATCGGTAATCTCGGTAAAAGCTGAAACACACAACTTCCCAACAACTGTAGAGCCTTTTAATGGTGCTGCAACCGGATCAGGTGGTGAAATTAGAGACAGACTTGCTGGCGGACAAGGCTCATTACCTTTAGCCGGTACCGCAGTTTATATGACTGCCTTATCAAGATTGGAAGAAGATCGTCCTTGGGAAAAGGGGGTTGAAGAAAGAAAATGGTTATACCAAACTCCAATGGACATCCTGATCAAAGCTTCTAATGGAGCAACTGATTTTGGAAATAAATTTGGGCAACCACTAATCACCGGTTCTGTTCTTACATTCGAACATGAAGAAGGCGGACGCAAACTTGGTTTCGATAAAGTGATCATGCTTGCTGGTGGTGTTGGCTATGGTAAAGCCAGCCAGGCTAAAAAACAAAAACCTTCAGAAGGTGATAAAATTGTAGTTCTTGGAGGAGAGAATTATAGAATTGGTATGGGTGGCGCTGCAGTATCATCTGCAGATACCGGTGCTCTTGGTAGCGGTATTGAATTAAATGCCATTCAGAGATCTAATCCTGAAATGCAAAAAAGAGCTGCTAATGCTGTACGTGGTATGGTAGAGAGCGTTCACAACAGCATCGTATCGATACATGATCATGGTGCCGGCGGTCACTTAAACTGCCTTTCTGAACTGGTTGAAGAAACCGGTGGAAAAATAGACCTTGATAAATTACCTGTCGGTGATCCTACCCTCTCAGCTAAAGAGATTATTGGTAATGAGTCTCAGGAGCGTATGGGTCTGGTAATCGGACAAGAGCATATAGAAACGCTTCAAAAAATTGCAGATCGTGAACGTTCTCCAATGTATACTGTAGGTACAGTTACAGGCGATCACCGCTTCACTTTTGAATCTGCAACTACAGGAGCTAAACCTATGGACCTTGAACTGAAAGACATGTTTGGCAGTTCTCCAAAGGTAATCATGGAAGACAAAACCATCGATAGAAAATACGAGTCTGTTACTTATGATAAAGCCCAGTTAAATGTTTACCTGGAACAAGTGTTACAACTTGAAGCAGTTGCCTCTAAAGACTGGTTAACCAATAAGGTAGACCGTTGTGTGGGTGGCCGCGTTGCCAAACAACAATGTGCAGGCCCGCTACAATTACCACTGAACAACTGTGGTGTTATGGCATTAGATTTTCAGGGAAAAGAAGGTATTGCAACTTCAGTTGGCCACGCTCCCCTATCTGCATTAATTGATCCGGCAGCAGGAAGTCGTATTGCCATTGCTGAATCTCTTTCTAATATTCTGTGGGCTCCATTAAAAGACGGACTTAAAAGCGTTTCTCTTTCAGCTAACTGGATGTGGGCTTGTAAAAACGAAGGTGAAGATGCCCGATTATACAAAGCTGTAAAAGCTTGTTCTGATTTTGCAATCAGTTTAGGAATCAATATTCCAACCGGTAAAGATTCCCTGTCGATGAAGCAAAAATATAAGGGCGATGAAGTGATTGCACCGGGCACTGTGATTATCTCTGCTGCAGGAAATTGCAACGACATCACTAAGGTTGTTGAACCTGTTTTACAAAAAGATGGTGGTTCAATTTACTACATCAACCTATCTAATGATACTTATAAACTTGGCGGCTCTTCATTTGCACAAATCTTAAATAGAATTGGCAATGAAACTCCTGATGTTAAAAATGCAGATCAACTTAGGAATGCTTTTAATACACTTCAGGAATTAATAAAAGCTGAAAAAATACAAGCAGGACATGATATAGGTAGTGGCGGTTTAATCACTACGTTATTAGAACTTTGTTTTGCTGATCGTGATCTTGGGGCATCATTAGATCTTTCTTCTTTAGGTGAGCAAGACATCATTAAATTACTTTTTGCTGAAAATATAGGCATTGTATTCCAGGCAAATGAGGACATAGAGGCTACCCTTTCTGCAAATGGTGTTACCTATCATAAAATTGGTGAAGTTACTTCAACTGCCAGCTTACAAGTAAAAAACAATTCAGAGACGTTATCTTTTGATATTGATCACTTACGTGATGTATGGTTCAAAACTTCTTATCTGCTAGATAAAAAACAAAGTGGGCCGGTAAAAGCAAAAGAACGCTTTGATAACTATAAAAACCACGTACTTAAATATAATTTCCCTGCCCGGTTTGATGGTAAGAAGCCAGTTATTGATGCTTCAAAACCAAGACCAAAAGCAGCTGTTATTCGTGAAAAAGGAAGCAACTCAGAACGTGAACTTGCCAATGCCATGTACCTTGCTGGTTTCGACGTAAAAGATGTTCACATGACTGACCTTATTACAGGCAGAGAGACTTTGGAAGACATACAGTTCATTGGTGCTGTTGGTGGCTTCTCTAATTCCGATGTTTTAGGATCAGCCAAAGGATGGGCGGGAGCTTTTATGTACAACGAAAAGGCTAAAATTGCTCTTGAGAAATTCTTTAGCAGACCAGATACCTTGTCTGTAGGAATCTGTAATGGCTGTCAGCTTTTTGTTGAGCTTGGCTTAATTAATAAAGACCATGCAGAAAAACCAAAAATGCTGCATAACGAAAGTGGTAAACACGAAAGTATATTCACCTCATTAACCTTACAGGAAAACAATTCAGTTATGCTTTCTACATTGGCAGGAACTACATTGGGTGTATGGGTTTCACATGGCGAAGGTAGATTCCAGTTACCATACTCAGAAGATAAATATCAAATCATAGCTAAGTACGCCTATGAAACTTATCCGGCTAGCCCGAATGGTTCAGATTATAACACAGCAATGATGTGCGATGAGTCTGGTCGTCACCTGGTAATGATGCCACACATTGAGCGTTCATTATTTCAATGGCATTGGGCAAATTATCCTAAAGGACGTAAAGATGAAGTTACGCCTTGGATGGAAGCTTTTGTAAACGCCAGGAAATGGCTGGAGACCCACAAAGGATAATTGCCAGATTCCTTCCATTATTGCATTTATCTAAAAATTAATTAGATTTGGCCATAACACATGTGTGGCAATAGCTAACACTCTGCTTAACCAAATCTAATTAATGTTTAGATAACCATGTTATCCTACCAATCCTATACTGATAATGAATTGGTTCTTTTATTTAAAAAGGATGACCATGCTGCCTTCACAGAAATATATATTCGATATTCTTCAGCTCTGTATAATAGTGCATATAAAATATTGCAGGATAGAGATGATGTTAAAGACCTGGTTCAGGAAGTATTCACAACCCTCTGGAACAGGAGAGCCGATTTCATATTAAATACAAGTCTTGCCGGGTACCTGCATGTAGCTGTTCGTAACAAAGCACTAAAACTCATCTCCCATCAGCAAGTTAAATCAAAATACTCCACACTTTTGCAACAAAATGCTGTAACTGAAACACAGACAATTACTGACCATGTGATCAGAGAAAAACAGCTTGTGGAAATTATAGAGAGTCATATCAATGATCTTCCTGCTAAAATGCGTCAAATACTCAATATGAGTAGAAAGTCGTACCTCAGTCATAAAGAAATAGCGGAAGAACTGGACTTATCAGAAAGTACAGTAAAAAAGCAGGTGAACAATGCCTTAAAAATTTTAAGGCTTAAATTAGAAGCATTTCTTGTGTTGTTTACATTATTAGTATTAATGCTTCTTTAACTACTTTGATTTACCCTTACAACAATAACTAGCATACTCTAACTAGCACACTCGACAACAATGTGGTCATTCAACATCGTCATCTCGACGATAGGAGAGATCTCTTGATTACGAAGTAGCTGCGAAATAAATCCACATAGACAAGAGATCTCTCCTATCGTCGAGATGACGACCGTTTTAAAACAACCCGTCATTATTATTCACAATATTTTTTTCATTTTAATCTACGCCCTAAGTATTTCTCAAGGGTCTTTAGATTAATAGACCAATTATACGATACGTTAGTATGGAAAAAAAAGAAATAGAAGAACTGCTCAATAGATATCAAACAGGACAATGTACTGAGGAGGAATTAGCATGGATAGAAACTGTTTATAACAAAATCCAAAAAAACACTAATATTGGTCTGACTGATGATATTATAAAAAAAGATCTTTATGATATCTACAAAACCTTACCACAGCCACAAAAATCAAAAACTATATACCTATGGCAGCGAGTTGCTGCGTCTGCGATTCTTGTACTATCAGTGTCTGTAGGTATATACTTTTATACTAAAAAACCTGATTCAGCTAATAATTTAGTACAGACATCTGCAAAAGGCAATCAAAATAATTTTGCACCGGGAATCAATAAAACCTTTTTGACTTTAGCAAACGGCTCTAAAATATATCTGGAAGCTGCCCCAATTGGAAAAATTACGGATCAGGAAGGAATGAGAATCACCAAAATCAAAGAAGGAATAATTTCATACACTCCAATCCCTAATCACAACAATCCGGCAAATACTAAAAGCATAAATATTATAACAACCTCAAAAGGCGGACAATACCAAGTTATACTTCCTGATGGTTCACATGTTTGGTTAAATGCATTGTCATCCTTAAAATTCCTCACCTCCTTCACTGAAAAAAAACGTGGCGTTGAATTAAAAGGAGAAGGATATTTTGAGATTGCAAAAAATAAATCCAGACCATTTAAAGTACTAACCCAGTATCAGGAAGTCGAAGTACTTGGTACTCATTTCAACATCAATAGCTACGAAGACGAGCCAACAACTGCAACAACGCTATTAGAAGGAAGTGTTAGAATTTCCCAGCTTAAGAGCAGAAAATCAGCGCTGCTTAAACCAGGACAGCAATCTAACTTAAAAGACTATGGCATTATACAAGTTGATGATGTTAAAACAGATAATGTTATTGCCTGGAAAAACGGATTATTCCAGTTTCAAAATTCTGATATCAAAAACGTAATCCGTCAACTGGCCCGTTGGTATGACATAGACTTCGAGTTTAAAGGTCCAATACCAAACATCAAGCTTTGGGGTGAAATTCATCGAAACACAGATGCACTGAAAGCTTTAGAAATTTTAAGCTATTTCGACTTAAAATACACTATCGTAAATGCACAGAACAGAAAAAAAATAATTATAACTAAATAAAAATCACTAATAATTCATGAGAAGGTTTAACATATAAAAACCTTTAAGTACCTATTTCCGAAAGTCGGAACAGCAGTTTTACTACTAACCAAGTATTAACTTAAACCAAATGAAGCTAAACCAGTATGCAAGGGTATTAACAATACCATTACCTAAATTTTCAGTAAATTTTAGTTCTATCTTAACCTTTCTCTTTCTTTTACTCATTTGCCTGAACACATCAGCAAAACCAGAGCAAAGAATTACAATAGTCAAAATAAATTCGCCGATAGTAAAGATTTTTGAGGCTATTAAACAGCAATTCGGTTATTCAGTAGTGTACAATAGCGATGATCTTAAAGAAAGAAACGTCAGTTTAAATGTAAAAAATGCTACTATTGAAGAAACGATGAAGGAGTGTCTGAAAGACAGTCCATTTGCATTTAAAATTGTAAATAAAAACATCCTTGTTAAAAAGAAAGAAATACAATCCGGTTTTCCCAATTCAGGAACCAAACCTCAGGCCAAAGAGATAAAGGGAAAAGTTGTTGATAAACAGAACATCCCTATACCAGGAGTAAGTATTAAATTAAAAGGCACCTCTATTGGAACAGTAACAAATGGGGATGGACAATATGCCATTTCAGCACCTAATAATACGGGTATCCTTATTTTTAGCATGGTTGGATATACCACTAAAGAAGTAACCATTGGCAATAACCAGACCATAGACGTTACCTTATCAGAAGAAACTTCGGCTCTTAATGAGGTAGTCGTTATAGGTTATGGTACTCAGAAAAAATCAGATGTTACAACTGCAGTTTCTTCCGTATCTGCCGAAAGTATAAAAGAACGACCTGCTTTAAACTTTGGCGAAGCCATTGCCGGTCAAATGGCTGGGGTTCAGGTTCAACAAACAGGTGGTGCACCAGGTGGAGAAGGATTGGCAATAAGAGTTAGAGGGGTTGGTTCAATTACTCAATCTAATGATCCTTTATATGTAGTCGATGGTTATCCAATGGAAGGTAATGCATTCAGGTTATTAAATACCTCCGACATCGAAAGCATTCAGGTTTTAAAAGATGCCTCATCAACTGCTATTTATGGTTCCAGAGGTGCAAATGGTGTTGTTATAGTAACCACTAAAAAAGGAAAAGTTGGACCACCAACAATAAGTGCAAGTACTTTTGTAGGATTTCAGGAATTAGGCAAGGAAATGAAAATGATGAACAGAGACCAGTATGTCCAGTGGTTCATGGATGGCAGAAACCAGGCCTGGTTAGATGCACAAGTTATTACAGCAGACCCAAATCAATTACCTCATTCCATTACAGATCCGAATTCACGTCGTAGTCTATATTCAGGTGCAAGTACTCAATATATGATCCCTGATGGCACAGGAGGGTATAAATACAACTTTATGGATCCGGCATCTGTAGCACAAATGCCCGATAACAATTGGCAAAATCTTTTATATAGAAAAGCTTTAACACAAAAAAGTGAACTATCAGTATCAGGAGGAACAGAGCATACACAATACATGTTCTCCGGAAGCTATGCCAAACAGGATGGTATTGTTATAGGTACAAATTATGACCGTTTTAACTTTAGATCAAGCATCAACTCAAAGGTTACCAAAAGCCTGAGCCTGGGCATGAATATATTGGCCTTCTCAGCAAAGGGTCGCGAGCAGGAAAGCGGCAAATACTCTCCAGTAATGTTTGCCTTGCAACTACCTCCAATTTTCCCTGTAAGAAATGATGATGGCACATACGGTTCTATGGTTAGAAACCCTGAAATTCTTGCTGGTGATGTTGCCAGTCCCATCGGTGTTGCAGAACAAGTTCAAAACACCAGAAATCGTTACGGCTGGCTGGGTACTGTTTTTGCTGAATGGGAAATTATTAAGGACCTAAAATATAAGATTAATATTAACGGCGGAATTCAGGACAATCAACAAAAGATTTTTGAAGCTTCTTTTATAGACTTTGATGCTTCAAAAGGCCCGCGTCCTGCCAAAGGTATAAACCAACGTGCAACAGATTACGACTGGGTAATTGAAAATACGCTAAACTATTCACATACCTTTTCTGATAAGCATGTACTATCTGCCCTTGCAGGTTATACTACTCAAAAACATAATTTAAAAAATATGTACGGCGAAGCCCGAGGCTTTGCTAACGACCAGATCACAACCCTCAATGCAGGTACTATGTATGCCTTATCGAGTGATGAATCTGAGTATTCAATGATTTCTTACCTGGGCAGGATAAACTACGCATACGATAACAAGTACCTATTTACGGCTACTTTTAGAGGCGACGGTTCTTCCCGTTTTGGCATGAATAAAAAATGGGGAACCTTCCCTTCCCTATCTGCAGGGTGGAAAGTTTCTGAGGAAAAGTTCATGGAGAATGTTAAAGCTATAAGCGACCTAAAGATTCGTGCCGGCTTTGGTATTTCAGGGAACAACAGAATTGGCGACTATTCTGCTATTGGCCTCTTAACATCGGGCTTCTATCCTACCGGAGGAACCCTTCAAAACACCACCAACCCAAGCACCATGTCAAACGTTGACCTTGGATGGGAAAAAACGAGACAATATAATCTTGGATTTGAACTTGGATTAATAAACGACAGAATAAGAATTGAAGGTGATTTTTACGATAGTCAGTCTATTGATCTCTTGTTAAATGTTCCCGTACCAGTAATTACCGGATATTCTACCCAGATTCAGAACATCGGAAAAGTGCAAAACAGAGGTATGGAATTTTTGGTTACAACCAAAAATCTTATAGGTGGTTTTAAATGGAATACTAATTTTAATATTTCATTTAATAAAAACAAAGTATTAGAAGTTGGTGCCGATAACCGTCCTATTTATGGTAGTGCTCCCAATGCTAACAATGCATTCATTACAACTGTTGGCTCCCCTATCGCAAGTTTTTACGGATACAAGTATGAAGGCGTATTCCTTACTCAGGAAGAACTAAATAAGTACCCGCATTTAAGTGCTGATAAAATAGGTGACGGCCGATACGCAGATATCAATAAGGATGGTATTTTAGATCAAAATGATAAAACGATTTTGGGCAATAATAATCCCGATTTCATTGCTGGTTTAACCAATAACTTTTCCTACAAAAATTTCTCTTTGGGAGTTCAGTTTACGGCCTCTTATGGAGCTGAATTATTTAGCTTCTACAAAAGAATGGTTGGAATCTATCATGGTGATAGAAACGGAATGATAGAACAGGTTAACAGATGGAGATCTGTAGATCAACCTGGAGATGGGATTCACTTTAAAGCTACAAGAACTCCCTCGGGCTGGCAAAGAGATCCTTCATCTGCATGGGTTCAGGATGCTTCATACTTAAGACTTAGAAATCTAAATTTTGCATATAATTTTAGCGAAGACTTCACTAAAAAGATTAAGGTAAAGGCATTGAGTGTTTATGTAACCGGAAGCAACTTATTTACAATAACAAACTATTCAGGATATGACCCGGAAACCAGTAGTGAAGGCGCCGGACTCACCAAAGGTGGTGACTATTTAGGCTATCCAACTGCAAGGACATTTATCCTTGGACTTAATTTGACGTTTTAAACATTCATTAATGCTTATATTCTAAATATATGAAAAAGATAAATTTACTATTCATTGCGCTGTTCTTTCTGGCATCATGCAGTGATGATTTTATTGACCTGAATCCGAAATCAAATTTAAATGCAAACTCCTTTTACAAAACACAGCAGGATATAAATCAGGCAACACTATCTGCCTACGGTAACCTACGTACGCTATACAATTCAACATATGTAAGGCTTGGTGAAATCCGTTCTGATAATACTACTTACTCATGGTTATCTGGAAATCCTGCAAATGAAAAAGGTATAGATGAATTCGCTTCCCCCTTGCTTCCTGAAAACAACTTCATAACAGACATGTGGGATGACAGTTATAAAACAATATTAAGATGCAATATTGTACTTGGCCGTAGCGATGCAGCTACTTTTACAAATGAAAAATTAAGAAGTCAATACAAAGCAGAAGCTAGCTTCTTAAGAGCCCTTGTTTATTTCTGGCTTAACAGAGCATTTGGCGGACCAGCTTTAAATGGCCAGCTTCTTGGGACAATTAAGGTAGACAAAGAAATTACTCAAACCGAAGCATATACACTGGGACGTGCACCATTACAAGAGATGTATGATTTTATCATTTCAGATCTGAAATATGCAGAAGCAAATCTTCCTGACTCATATGGAGGAACAGACAAAGGCAGAGTAACTAAAGCCGGAGCGTCAGCGCTATTGGGTAAAGTTTATTTAACCATGGCAGGTTATCCACTTAACAAAGGAGGTGAATACTACAATCTTGCCAGTCAAAAACTTGCTGAAGTGGTAAACAATTCTGCATACTCTTTAGTGCCAAGTTATAAAGACCTGTTTGATGTTTCCAAAAAGAACAGCACAGAATCTCTTTTTGAAGTTCAATACATGAAAGGTGCACCTAATGGAGCAACCGGCAGCCCGTGGAATAACAATTTTGCTCCAAGGTTTTCAGATAAAGAGGTTGTTTTAGTAGGTGACAAAGGAGGTGAAAACTCTCCTACCCAATACATGTCAAACGCATACGAAATCGGAGACCCACGCAAATTTGTATCCATGAGAGATGGTTGGATTAATGCCAAAACCGGAGCCTTACAAACAGAAAAATATGTCCGCAAATATTATGATGTTTCAACAAGCGGTTCTGACAACGGCAACAATTGGATAGAACTACGCTTAGGCGATGTATACTTACTTTATGCTGAGGCACTGGTTCGTGGCGGTGGCGATAAAGGAATTGCCCTAACTTATTTAAACAAAATACGTGAACGCGCAAGAAAAACACCAGGCGACCCTGGCATTCAGCCTGCACCAAATTTATTACATGATTATCAATTGAGTGAATTTAATGGTGATCAGGGTTTCTTGCTGGCAATTGAAAACGAACGCCGTGTAGAGTTGGCGTTCGAAAATCACCGCTGGTTTGACCTTGTTAGAACTGGGCGAGCGAAAGATGTAATGATTGCGGAACAACAATTTGATGGCTACAATAGCTTTACCTGGAGCGACAATGCATTAACTTATCCTATTCCAATGACAGTTATGCAATCAAATCCACAAAAAATAGTACAAAACAAGGGATATACTCAAATGTAACATGTTTATACATGTTACATTAATAGACTATCGTTCAAAAGTGTTTCACTAAATTTATTCATTATGACATCGAAAATAACCCCAATTTTACTAATGATGCTCCTTTTTACAGGAGCATCATATGCACAGAGTAAGGACAATACCCTTACCAAACAAGAAATAAAACAAGGCTGGAAACTTCTTTTTGATGGCCAAAGCCTTAATGGATGGACTTCTGTTGGAAAAGCTACTCCACCAACAGCAGGATGGCAAATACAGAATGGCATTTTATCTACCAAAAAAGAAGGAGATAATAGAGGTGGTGATATCATTACCAGAGACGAGTATTCTGATTTTGATCTTTCTGTAGACTTTAAACTTTCTGAAGGAGGAAACAGCGGAATAAAATATTTCTTCACCAAATATACCAAAGGTGGTTGGCTGGGCTTAGAGTACCAGATATTAGATAATGTAAACCATCCTGATGCAAAACTGGGAAGAAATGGCAACCGCCTTCAAGCTGGTCTGTATGATATGCTACCTTTAGATCAACCTCAGGAAAACAAAACAGGCGAATGGAATCGGGCAAGAATAGTAGCTAAAGGCACTAAAGTAACCCATTACTTAAATGGAAAAAAAACACTTTCATTTGACCGCAGCAGCGAGTCTTACAAAGATGCCTGGAAGTTAAGTAAGTTTAAAGATTCAGATCCTCCATTTGGTCAGGTAAAAAAAGGTCACATTCTCCTTCAGGATCATGGCGATGAAGTTTCCTTTAAAAACATTAAGATAAGAGTACTATAGAATTTCAATACAATCAACCAAAAACCAAGTTATGAGTAACAATTCAAGAAGAGATTTCATAAAAAAAATAGGTATCGGAACAGCAGCTTTATCTGTTGGAAATAGTGTGTTTGGCGGAACAGCCTCTGGGTTTAGTGCTAAAAGTTATCGAAATATTATCGGGGCGAACGACAGAATAAATATAGCAACTATAGGCGTTAATAGTCGTGGGAATAGTATGGGTGGTACCATTGCCAAACAAAAAAACACACAGGTAGTTACAGTTTGTGATGTAGATTCAAGAGCCATTCCTAAAGCAATAAACACCATCACAAAAGCAGGTCAAACAACCACACCAAAATCTGAAAAAGATCTCCGTAAGGTTCTGGAAGATAAATCGGTTGACGCTATCTACACAGCAACACCTGATCATTGGCATGCTCCATTAACCATTATGGCCTGCCAGGCTGGTAAACATGTTTATGTTGAAAAACCCCTAAGTCATAATCCAAGAGAGGGCGAGATGGCAGTAGCAGCAGCCAGAAAATACAATAGAATAGTACAGATGGGTGCACAACGCCGCTCAGCCCCTACGCTTACAAAAGGAATCCAACTACTTCATGAGGGTGTAATTGGCCGTGTATATATGGCAAAAACATGGTATACCAATACAAGAAAAGAAACATTTTTAAAACCAGGAAATGTACCCGACTGGTTAGATTATGATTTATGGCAGGGACCGGCTCCACGTGTTAAATATAAAGATGGTTTAATTCATTACAACTGGCACTGGTTCTGGAATTGGGGAACCGGCGAAGCATTAAACAACGGAACTCATGAGGTTGATGTTGCACGTTGGGGTCTGGGAGTAGATTTCCCAACACGAGTTAGTTCTTTGGGTGGAAGATATCATTTCAATGATGACTGGGAAACCCCAGACACTCAGGTTGTAACAATTGATTATCCTGGCAAGGTTACTTTACTTTGGGAAAACAGAAGTTGTAATGGAAGAAAAGTTGAAGGTCAGGAAAGAGGAATTATCTTTTATGGCGAAAAAGGAAGCTTAGACACAGGAGATGATGCTTATAAAATCTACGATCTCCAGGGAAAGCTAATACAGGATGTGACACCGAAATCTGGTGGTGAATCTTTGGAAGGAAGAAATACTGCAAGTCCAAGCTTAGGAATGGATAGCCTGCATATGGCTGATTTTCTTGACGCCATTAGAAACAACAGACGTCCAAACTGCGATGTTGAATTAGGTTACAAAAGTTCGGTCGCTATGCAATTAGGCAATATATCATGGAGAGTGGGTCGTGATTTGAAAATTGATCCTAAAAACGGACATATCATTGGAGATAATGAAGCTCAAAAATTATGGGGCCGTACATATGAAAAAGGATGGGAACCTAAAATTTAAATTCTGCTTTTATGAATATAGCCAGGTTATGTTTCAATATTATATTACTTCAGGTAATATGCATTTTTGGTGCCATTGCTCAATCTCCTAATACCTTAACCAAAAAAGAAAAGGCATTAGGGTGGAGTTTGCTTTTTGACGGAAAAACATTTAACGGATGGAAAAAAATAGCTGATGGAGGATGGGAAATTAAAAATGGAGAGTTACTTGCCGTAAAACCAGAAAATGGTAAGCAGATGGATATTATAACTACTGATCAATTTGATAATTTCGAGCTTTACTTTGAATTTAAAATTTTCAAGGAAACAAACAGCGGGGTGAAATATCTTGTAACGAATGATTATGAATCACAAAAAGGAACCTATCTGGGTCTTGAATATCAAATATTAGATGATGTTAATTTTAAATATCCTGAACGTGGCGAACTTCGTTCGCTTGCATCATTATATGATCTGATCCCTGCTAACAAGAAAACTCCTGTACATATTCAACAATGGAATACCGCCAAAATTATTGTTAATGGGAATCACATTCAACATTGGTTAAATGGTCATAAAACTGTAGATTATAATAGGAGCACCGAATCTTTTAAATCTTTAGTAGAGAAAAGTAAATATAAGAACCTTAAAAATTTCGGGCAATCGAAAAAAGGACACATTCTTCTGCAGAATGAAGGATCTCCGATCTCTTTTCGTAATATAAAGGTCAAGAGCATTTAATTGTCACCCCTCGTCATCTCGACCATAGGAGATCTCTTGCCCAAACAGTAGCTGCGAAGCAAATTGGGCTTAACCAAGAGATCTCCTATGGTCGAGATGACGAAAATTTTAAACAATCTGTCATTCTGAATTTATTTAACGGGTTGTCAATTCCACCTTACATCTTTCATTTTTAAGTGTAACCAAACAACTTTCATTATTATAGTCCTCTTTTAAACTGGCTTCATTCCTTTTATATTCAGTTTTAAGATTTTTTCTGTTTAAGCCTTGTGCAAATCGTCTGATATCATCCTCATTTTTTAATATCAATCCTGGTACCTGCTTAGGTTTATTATCATCTCCTATTGCTACCATAGTAAAGTAGCTGGTATTGGTATGCTTAGTCACATGAGTTTTCAGGTTTTCCGAAACCACTCTTATTCCAATAATCATGGAGGTGTTACCGACATAGTTTACCGAAGCCATTAAGGAAACCAACTCCCCGACTTCAACCGGTGCCAAAAAATCGACAACATCAATTGAAGCAGTTATACAATAGCCATCAGAATGCTTTGCCGCACATACATAGGCTACTTTGTCCATTAAGCTTAAAATAATGCCTCCGTGTATTTTCCCGCCAAAATTAGAATAAGAAGGAATCATGAGTTCGGTAAGCGTTGTTTGAGAATATTCAACTGGTTTAAAATCTTGCATAAAGGCGGCTTTTGATATGCAATTTAGTTTTTTATCAATAAATAATGTCAAAGGGGCTGTAAACTTAATTACAACCCCTAACCCATCCTTAACCCTGAGAGCGTATCGGATATTTTTAAATTACCTGCCGATAGTAAACGAGAGTGGCATATTATACCTAACCCTAACATTTTGATCATTTTGTCGGCCAGGTTTCCATTTTGGCGATTTGCTAATTACCCTTACAGCCTCTTCATCACATCCATAGCCTATGCCTTTTAAAATCGTAACATTAGAAACAGAACCATCTTTCTCTATTACAAAGCTTATAAAGACTTTACCCTGAGCGCCAACTTCCTCTGCTGCATTCGGATATCTTAAATTCCTTTGTATAAATTTAGCCCAGTCTTTCATTCCGCCTTCAAACTCAGGGTAAGCCTGAATATCTCCTAAATTATGAATTCCTGTATCTTCTTTAACACCATTTCCTTCTCCATTACCAATACCAATTCCATTTCCAGTACCCTCAACAGGCACTGAGCCTAAAGATGTTTCAACTCCCGACTGTGTAACAGGCCCTACAGCCGCATGATCCATTTGTTCTAAAGTTGGTGGATCTGTAATTACGGGTCTATCCACAACAATTGGATTGGAAACTGGCTTAAAAGTTTTAATTTTCTCTTTTATAGGCTCAGCTTTAGGCATTTCGATCTTTTCTTCAGGTTTTGGCTTCTCTATAGGTCGCTCAACCATATTTACATCAATAACACGATCAGGTTTTAGAGGCTCAATGAGCGCATCACTATCCTTAATAATAAAATGTTTATAAATCATTGGGCCTGCAAAAAACAGAATAAACAGTGGTGCAGCAATAAACAATGCCCGTGCTGTGGTGCCTGATGATTGAGATCTTAGTGCGTAAGCACCATAGTTTTTGTTTCTGTTTTTAAACACAAGGTCGAGCCACTCTGACTTGTGTAAATTGGATGAGATGTTAAACATAATTTTAAGTATTAATTTTAAATATGATGTAGAACATCTATATATTCCATAACACCTGTCTCTTATACACATCT
>NZ_LGEL01000078.1 GCF_001636695.1 Pedobacter panaciterrae | reverse complement strand
TTATGACACATAATAGTTTAATACTATACTATCTATTCCTTAACTTTATTATAAAATAAGATTTATGGCAAATAAGAGTAAAGCCTTACTAGCCCTTGAACTTGGCCGTGCGGTAATAGAAATGCGGAGCCGTTCGCGCCAGTTTATTCAGGCCAGAATTAAAGAGAATCAGCTAAACATTACTTACGAAATGCTCGAAGTACTCATGTGTTTATGGGAAAAGGACGGCATTAACCAACAGGAAATAGCCGATAATATCATTAAAGAAAAAGCCAGTATGACTTATCTATTGGACAACCTGGTTAAGCGTAACCTTGTTAATAGAATGCCTGATGGAAACGACAGGCGAAACAACCTTATACACCTAACAACACAAGGGAAAGATCTTCAGGAAAAACTCCTTCCCTGGGCCATGGAAATGTATACAGCCGCCTCAAAAGATCTCACTTTGGAAGATATTATTGCATCTACCCAACTAATTAAGCAACTAACTAAAAATATCCAATAAAATTATTCATCATGAAAACGATATTGATACCCGTTGATTTTTCAGAACCTTCTAATAATGCAGTTAACTATGCCGTAGGTCTTAGTAACTATCAGAATCTTAACCAGATTATCCTTTTTACAAATTTTTACGTCACTTTATTTGAGCAGATATACCCATCTGCAGATTTTATACAAACTAATGAAGATGATATAATTAAACAGAAAAACCTGTTGCAGGAGAAGCTGGAAAACTTAAAATCTCAAATATTAAAGAAACTAAATCCTGGCATTACTGTTAAAGTTGCTTTACCAGAGACCTCTTTACTGCGCGGTATACTTGAAATAATAGAACTGGAAAATCCCGATGTAGTATTTTTAGGCAGCAACAATTATGATGGCGAAATAAGCTCTATTGGAAACAGCATGGTCGAAATTGCTAAAGTGAGTCCGGTTCCGGTATTCATTGTTCCACCTAAAGCTACATATGAGCCTGTTAAAAATGCACTTGTTGCCTGCGACTTCAGAACATTAAACCATGTAAGTTTATTACACCGACTACATAATATTAAACATTGGCCGCACCCAAAGCTCACTTTACTTAATGTTGATCCTGCTAATAAGCATTTACTTCCGGAACACCCTGAATTAGAGATAAAAGGCATGCTCAGTGAAATTCTGAAAGATTATGAATATGAGTTACACTATTCAACAGATAAAGACATACTCAATGGCGTACTTGCTTTTGCTGATCAGCATAACCAGCAAATTATAATTGCATTGCCAGGAGTACATAGCTTTCTGTATACGCTAACTCACAATAGTATTACAGAGGGCTTATCTACAGATGCAAATAAGCCCGTATTGATTTTGAAATAATCAAGTTCTTCACAAGATTAGTGTTTCTTCACATATTATTCACACCTCCTTCACACCAAACCCACAAACAGGTACCTTTTTGTGAAGGATCTGTGTAGAATGTGTGAACTATGTGAGGACTTGTTATAAGCCATGGTACCCTGAATTAAGAATAATGTACTTACAATAACTGCATTAATGCTTCTTTAGAAAACCCTTTTAACTCGGCATTACGTTCTTCACGGATTTTCTGAACCCATTTGGCATCAGCAAGTAATGGTCTGCCGACAGCAACCAGATCAAAATCTCCTCTATCCATTCTTCTTATCAATTCTTCTAATGAACTTGGCTCAGAACTTTCACCTTTAAATGCTGCAAGAAATTCGCCAGATAAACCAACTGATCCAACTGTAATGGTGGCTTTACCAGTAATTTTTTTAGCCCAGCCAGCAAAGTTAAGGTCGGAACCTTCAAATTCCGGCTCCCAGAAACGACGTTGCGAACAGTGAAAAATATCTACTCCTGCATCAACCAAAGGCTGCAACCATTGTTCCATTTCCTGAGGTGTTTTTGCCATTTGCAATGTATAGTCAGATGGTTTCCATTGTGATAATCTTATAATTATTGTGAAATCTTCACCCACCTGTCTTCTTACTTCTTTAATTACCTCTACAGCAAATTTGGTACGTTCGGCTAATGTTTTACCACCATAGCTATCAGTACGGTTATTTGTACCATCCCAGAAAAACTGGTCTATCAGGTAACCATGAGCACCGTGAAGCTCAACACAATCAAAGCCTAATCTTTTGGCATCTGCCGCAGCACGTCCGTAAGCTTTAATGGCTTCTTCAATATCCTCCTGAGTCATTGCTACACCGTTAGAAAAGCCAGGTCTGTTTAAATCAGATGGCCCCTCAAAAGGTGCCGAAGGAAGCCATCCCGAATGATGGTTATCCATTACACCCATGTGCCATATTTGCGGTCCCATGCTTCCGCCAAAATGATGAACGCCGTTGATCACTTCTTTCCAGCCTGCTAAAGCTGCATCTCCATAAAAATGCGGAATATTCGCGTCATTTGAAGAGGAAACACGCTCGATAACGGTTCCTTCAGAAAGGATTAAGCCTACTTCTCCGGCTGCTCTTCTTGAATAGTAGGAAGCAACATCTGCTGTTGGTACTCCTCCGGGCGAAAATGAACGCGTCATTGGTGCCATCACTATTCTGTTTTTTATATTTAATGATTTCAAACTAAATGGTCTGAACAAACTTTCTGTACTCATATAATTGTATTTTAATAAATGCTATATTTCTGATTTAATGATATTACTTAGCGCAGCAAAAGCTTCCTCATTACGCTTGTAATAAGTCCACTGCCCAAGTCTGGTTGATTCCAGCAGACCTGATTTTTGAAGAATAGACAGGTATTCGGAAACGGTAGACTGGGTTAAACCAGCCTTTTGTTGTATTTGACCAACACATACTCCTACTTCATCAAATGACGCATGCTCTTGTGGTGGGAAATGTTTTTCCGGTTCTTTAAGCCATTGCAAAATCTGCAGTCTTGTTTTATTTGAAAGTGCTTTAAAAATCTCTAACTGATTCATAGCACAAAGATATATCGGTATTTCCCGATATTCCTATTAATAAAAGAAGAATGACATTAGGCTGATAACTTCATTTTTTTCATTACAAAAAAGAAGCCCACTGCAGCAAGGCTTAATGCAACTACAGTACCCCACCATAAGGTTTCAAAGCCAAACTGAGCAGCAACCCTTGTACCAACAAGCGGAGAAAATATATGAGCTACAGAGAACGACAATGCATTAATACCCATGTATGCCCCTCTCTTTTTTATGGATGATCTTTGAAGGGTAACAGTAGCCATAAAAGGCATTGCAAGTATTTCGGCCAGACATATTACAAACATAGACAGGTAAAGTACAGGAATACCTTTGGCAAGATTTAACACAAGAAATGATACAGCACACAATACAGTGCCAGCCACAATTACAGTTCTGGCAGTAAATCTTTTTTCGGCAATATGAACCACCAGCATCTCCAGAGAGAATACAACTAATCCGCTAAAAGCAAGTATAATCCCTATCTCTGCCTCTGTCATTTTGTATTCATTTCTGTAATACAGAGGAAGTGTGCTTAGCAACTGTAAAAAGCAAATGGCAAAAATGCAGGAAAGTACACTGAAAAGCATAAAAGGTACATCCTTATAAGGAGATAAATTAGCTCGATCACCCTCCTCTTCTACCACTTCATTTTTCTTTTTCTCGTTCCCCTTCCGGTTACGAAAATAGATGAAAAAAAGTGTGGCCGACAGCAGTGCAGCTATTGCATTACCATAAAACAAAAAAGCATAAGATATGGCCGCTAAAAAGCCACCTAAAGCAGGCCCAATTGAGAACCCGAGGTTCATGGCCATCCTGTTTAATGAAAACGACCTGATGATATTATCCGGTTTAGAATAATAGGCTATAGAAACAGAGTTGGCTGGCCTAAATGTTTCTGAAACCAGGCTTAAAGTAAAAACTCCAACAGCAAGTTTAACCACAGTATCCAACTCCGGAAGCAGAAAAAACATAGGTACTGTTAGTATTAAACTAACCAACTGAACTTTAAAATGCCCGGCTTTATCAGTAAGCCAGCCACCCAAAAAGTTTCCGGAAACAGCACCCAGACCAAAGCAGCTTAATACCATGCCGGTATCTTCTAAGGAGAAATGAAGGTGATTGATCATGTAAACTCCTAAAAATGGAATAACCATTGCTCCACTCCTGTTTATCAGCATAACCAGGGCAAGCATCCATGCCGGGGTAGACAAACCTCGGTAAGCATCTAAGTATAATCGTATAAATTCTCTCATTTAGTATTTGGCAAGCGCTTGTTTTAATATATCGGTCATCGTTTCAATTGGTAAATCCTCGTTAGGATCTATCAACATTATTTTCATTCTGGCCCTCTTCTCAATAATCAGATCAGGATGATCGATATGCTTGCTTTCTACAATACCTATATAAGGTTTAAGATATTTTTTATGGACCCACAAATAGCAAAACATTTTTCCTTTATAGTAAAAAAATGGCAGCTTATATTTCCATTCAGGGGTAATATTTTTATCAAAAGCCAATAGATAATCTTTTAACGCAAGTAAACAGCCTCTTAAAGGCTCTTCTTTTTGCAAATAAAAATCATCCAGTGGAGTCAGCATTTATGAAAAAGGTAGATACTACAAAGGACGGAAAATTAAATTACAAATTTAAGGTAAAGACAATTTTTCATCATAATAGACTATTTATCAGACAATTATGCAGTTATCACCAAAAAGTACCGACAAAATTTCCGATTAATAACCAAAAACCAAGATGGCATTTGCTTTGTTTAATTGCTGACATGAACTTCAACAACTTTACTATAAAAGCCCAGGAAGCAATTCAACAGGCTTCTGAAATAGCCCAGGGCAATCAGCAACAGGCTATTGAAACAGCACACCTATTAAAGGGTTTGCTTACTGTTGATGAAAACGTAGTTTCGTACGTTTTAAAAAAATTAAATGTAAATCTCAATGTTTTAACTCAACATTTGGATAGCCAGATTGAGAAATTTCCTAAAGTGAGTGGTAGTAATCCTTATTTAACATCAGGAACTAACTCTGCTTTACAAAAAGCTCAATCGTACCTTAAGGAATTTAAAGACGAGTTTGTGTCTGTAGAGCATCTTTTGTTAGGTATTTTATCTGTTAATGACAATACGGCTAAACTTTTAAAAGATCAGGGAGTAAATGAAAAAGACCTTAAAAAAGCAATTATTTCTTTAAGGGGAGACAGTCATGTTACTGATCAAAATGCTGAAGCAACTTACAATGCGCTTAATAAATATGCACGCAACCTTAATGAATATGCTGAATCTGGTAAGCTGGACCCGGTTATTGGTCGCGATGAAGAAATCCGGAGGGTAATTCAAATCCTTTCCAGACGGACTAAGAACAATCCGATATTGATAGGTGAACCCGGCGTAGGTAAAACTGCTATTGCCGAAGGTATTGCCTTCAGAATAATTAAAGGCGATGTTCCTACAAACCTGAAAACAAAAACAGTTTACTCGCTTGATATGGGTGCATTAATTGCAGGTGCAAAGTATAAAGGTGAATTCGAAGAGCGTTTAAAAGCTGTAGTTAAAGAGGTTACCCATAGTGATGGTGATATTATCTTATTCATAGATGAGATTCATACCTTAGTTGGTGCCGGTGGTGGCGAAGGTGCTATGGATGCAGCAAACATCCTTAAGCCTGCACTTGCCCGTGGAGAATTACGTGCAATTGGCGCGACTACTTTAGATGAATATCAGAAATATCTTGAAAAGGACAAAGCTCTTGAGCGTCGTTTCCAAAAGGTAATGATCAATGAACCGGATACTCAGGATGCAATTTCTATCCTCCGTGGATTAAAGGAAAGATATGAAACGCACCACAAAGTGCGCATTAAAGATGAAGCCATTATTGCAGCGGTAGAATTATCTCAACGTTACATCTCTGATCGGTTTTTACCGGACAAAGCTATTGATTTAATGGACGAGGCTGCTTCTAAATTACGTTTAGAAATGGATAGCGTACCGGAAGAAGTTGATGAATTGAATCGTAAGATCATGCAATTGGAAATTGAACGGGAGGCTATTAAAAGAGAGAATGACAGTAAAAAAGTTAAAGCTCTTGGCGAGGAAATTGCCAATATGTCGGCCGAGCGTGACGAGATAAAAGCAAAATGGCAAGGTGAAAAAGACCTGGTCGATAATATCAACAATGAGCTGGAGCAAATAGAAAATTATAAACTGGAAGCAGAGCAGGCAGAACGCGCTGGCGATTATGGCAAAGTGGCTGAAATCCGCTATGGCAAAATAAAAGAATCACAGGATAACGTTGAAAAGCTAAAAGTTCAGTTGGAAAGCATGCAAAGCGAAAGCAGAATGCTTAAAGAAGAAGTAACTGCTGATGATATTGCTGGCGTTGTGGGCAGGTGGACAGGCATTCCGGTAACTAAACTGATTTCAAGTGAACGTGATAAATTACTGAATCTGGAAAATGAGCTACATAAACGTGTTGCCGGACAAGATGAGGCTATTGAGGCTATATCTGATGCCATCCGTCGTTCAAGAGCTGGTTTACAGGATAAACGCAAACCAATTGGCTCTTTCATATTCCTTGGAACAACAGGAGTCGGTAAAACAGAATTAGCGAAAGCATTGGCTGAGTTTCTGTTTAACGACGAAAATGCCATGACCAGAATAGACATGAGTGAATACCAGGAACGTCATGCCGTTTCACGCTTAATTGGAGCTCCTCCGGGATATGTTGGGTATGATGAAGGTGGTCAGTTAACTGAAGCTGTACGCAGAAAACCATATTCAGTGGTGTTACTGGATGAAATTGAAAAAGCACATCCTGATGTATTTAATATACTGTTACAGGTACTTGATGATGGTAGGCTGACCGACAATAAAGGTAGAGTGGTGAACTTTAAAAACACCATCATTATCATGACTTCTAACATTGGATCTCATTTAATACAAGACAACTTTAAAGATCTTACCGATGAGAACCGCGACGAGGTAATTGCTAAAACCAAAAGCGAGTTGTTTGAGTTATTAAAACAAACGATAAGGCCAGAGTTTTTGAATCGTATAGATGAGCTGATCATGTTTACACCGCTTAATCGTAACGAACTTAGAGACATTGTTACTTTGCAGTTTAAACATGTACAGGATACGCTTGCAGAAATGGGAATAGAGATTGAAGCAACGCCTGAAGCACTGGATTGGCTTTCAGAACTAGGCTATGATCCGCAGTTTGGAGCACGTCCGTTAAAACGTGTGATTCAGAAACGAATTCTGAATGAGTTGTCAAAGGAAATTCTTGCAGGCAAGATTGATAAGGATAGCAAAATTAAGCTGGATATGTTCGATCACAAGTTTGTTTTTTTAAATAACAAATAAGAAGTTCGTCGACTAGCCTCATTACTTGACTGCCCGTCGTTTGGACCGCACCGTTCGTTTGAACCGCACCGTTCGTCATCTCGACGATAGGAGAGATCTCTTGGTTATGCCAATTCAAGAGATCTCTCCTATCGTCGAGATGACGATAGCAACCGAGATGACGAACGGTGCGGTCCAAGACGAACGGGGCAGTCAATTGACGAGAGCAGTTGCAACGACGGACAGTCCAGATAACGATTGCTTTAAGATCACTACTTTAACAAATCAATTTATCACTGTTCAATTTATCACTGTCTTTTTTGTTTAACTTTTCTGTTATTTTCATAAATAAAATAAAAAAACAGCAGAACATTCCGCTCTAACTATTGTTATATAAGCAACAACTCTTGCACAACTATGAAAATTGCTTATATATCTTCTTACCCCCCACGTGAATGTGGCATCGCCACCTTTAATAACAACCTGCTAAAAGCCATCGGATCAAATAAAAAAGTTGTATCTGAAGACAGCTTTGTGGTAGCAATGAACGATTCTGATTCCTTAGATGAATATGAATACCCTAAAGAGGTTAAGTATGTAGTAAGACAGGAAAACCAGAAAGACTATATACGAGCTGCAGATTACATAAATACCAGTATAGCGGATGTATGTATTTTAGAGCATGAATATGGAATTTATGGCGGAGAAAGCGGGGTGTATATCCTGCCCCTTATCGCAAGGCTTCAAAAACCACTTATCACAATTTTCCACACCATATTAAAAGATCCAAATTATATGCAGCTTACTGTTTTGCGGGAAATAGCAAAACATTCTTCAAGAATTATAGTAATGAGCCATAGGGCTGTAGGATTCTTAACCAGCATATATGGAATCCCTTTTGATAAGATCCAACTGATAGAACATGGTGTTCCTAACCTGGAGCCTAAACAAAGTAATCCTGTAAAAAGCACACTGGCATTTAAAAACAAGAAGGTGCTTTTCACTTTCGGTTTAATTAGTAGAAATAAAGGCCTGGAAACGGTTATTGAGGCGCTACCACAAATAGTTGCTAAAAATCCTGATGTGATGTATGTGGTATTAGGAACTACACACCCCGGTGTTATACGTAACTCCGGCGAAGAATACCGGGATGGCCTGAAAAAACTGGCTAGAAAGCTTAACGTTGAAGAGAACCTTACCTTCATTAATAAATTTGTTTCGGAAGAAGAGCTGTTCGACTACCTGACAGCCTGTGACATGTACATTACCCCCTATTTAAATGAAGCACAAATTACCAGCGGAACACTTTCTTATGCAGTTGGAGCGGGTACAGCCGTCCTATCAACCCCTTACTGGCATGCACAAGAACTACTTGCAGACCATCGTGGAAGGCTATTTGACTTTAAAGATGCAGGAGGTCTTGCTGAAATTGTAAATGAATTGTTTGAGAGCGATCAAAAACTAAATCAGTTAAGGTCAAATGCCTACGATTACGGTTTGCACCTACGCTGGCCAACTACAGGGGAGGTCTTTGTTGACGTGCTGGAGGAAGCTATCTCCAAATTTCTTTCCGATAAAGAAATTGGCAACAGACCTATTATAGACCCAGATATGATGCCTGCTTTTAGCCTGGCACACGTGCAACGTTTAACTGACGACACCGGGATTGTACAACATGCTAAATACGGAATACCTAATTTAAAGGAGGGGTATTGTTTAGATGATAACTCGCGGGCCTTAATATTAACCATACTGGCCTACCAGCAAAATAAGAGTCGTGCTGCTTTAGATTTGTTGCCTATTTATCTGAGCTACATTCAATACATGCAATGCGAAGATGGTAACTTCAGGAACTTTTTAAGTTTCAGAAGAGAGTATCTGGATGAAGTTGGCTCTGAAGATTCATTTGGGCGAACCATATGGGCCCTGGGGTATTTAATCAACAATGCACCTAATAATTCTTATCGTGAATTTGCAAAAGAACTGTTCCTTAAATCTATTCCACATTTTAAAAACCTGACACATTTAAGAGGAATTGCAAACACAATGATCGGTTTAACTCATTTCATAAGCGCACATCCTTATGATGAGCACATTAAAAGTGTGCTAGATCAACTCGCTGAACCTTTAAAAGCTGCTTACCGGGCCAATAAGCAAGGCCATTGGAATTGGTTTGAAGATAAGCTTACCTACGACAATGCGATACTTCCACTGGCCCTGATGTGTCATTACAAGGTTAGTAAAGATACTGAATCAAGAGAGATTGCTTTTGAAAGTTTAGAATATCTCACTCAAAAAACCCTGATAAAAGGCTATTTAAATCCTGTGGGCAATGATGGCTGGCTTTATAAGGATGGTGGAGAAATGGCCATATACGACCAGCAGGCAATTGAAACTATGGGAATGGTGATGGTATATTTTAAGGCATATGAGATTACCCACGATCTAACTTATATTAAGCAGATGTACCTAAGTTATCAATGGTTTTTAGGTGAAAACTCCTTACGCATTCCATTGTATGATTATGAAACCAAAGGTTGTGGAGATGGCTTGCAAACCTATGGTGTAAATAGAAATCAGGGTGCGGAGAGTACATTAGCTTATTGGATTTCTCATCTTATCGTATTAAAAGCGCTCGAATCTGAGTACGAATTTATTCAAAGCAGTGATCTTACCGCAGCTCAAAAACAAGATTTTTAAACTATGAGAATTGCTGTTCTTGCCCCCATAGCATGGAGAACACCACCCAGACACTATGGACCATGGGAACAAATGGCATCTAATTTAACAGAGGGTTTGATAAAAGCGGATATAGAAGTAACCTTATTCGCTACGGCCGATTCAATCACTACTGCTAAATTAGATGCTGTAATTAATGAGGGTTATGAAGAAGACAGAGCTTTAGATGCCAAGGTTGCCGAGTGCCTTCACATTAGCAACCTTATGGAGAAAGCTGATCAATTTGACCTTATTCATAATCATTTTGATTTTTTACCCCTCACCTATTCCAGACTAATAAAAATACCTTTAATAACAACCATTCATGGTTTCTCTTCAGAGAAAATCTTACCTGTGTATCAGAAATACAATACTTCAGGGCATTATGTTTCCATAAGCAATGCCAACAGGCATCCTTCTTTAAAATATCTTGCAACTGTATATAATGGCATTCAATCTAACGATTTTACTTTCAATGCCAACCCTGAAGATTACTTGCTGTTTTTCGGAAGGATACACCCTGACAAGGGCACTGCTGAAGCCATACAAATTGCAGTAAAAACAAAGCGCAGATTAATTATTGCCGGTATTATACAGGACCAAAACTATTACAAGGAGAAAATTGAACCCTTTTTAAGCGATAACATTGAATTTATTGGTTCAGCCGGCCCCGAAAAAAGGAACGAGTTGTTATGTAATGCAAGTGCGCTGTTACATCCAATTAGTTTTGATGAACCTTTTGGTTTAAGTGTTGCAGAGGCCATGCTTTGTGGAACGCCTGTTATTGCTTTTAACAGAGGATCAATGCCTGAATTGATAAAAGATAAGGAAACAGGCTTTTTGGTGAAAAATATTGAGGAGGCGGCTGAAGCTGTCTCGGAATTACCTATGATCAATCGTTCAAAATGCCGGCACTGGGCAATTGACAACTTTTCGCAAGAAAAGATGGTGGCTGATTATATCAGCCTTTACCATCAGATTTTGTAGCCTTTATTTAGAGCCCTTAAGTTTTTGGAGCAATATATCTATTTTGACACCTGCAAATGAAGAACAATAGTCGGATAACCCATATGGAATGATCAGTTCTCCATTATGGATGATCGAGCCGCAGGAATAAAGTACATTAGGTACATACCCTTCACGTTCATCATTATTAGGGATTACCAAAGGTTCTTTTAACCTGCCAATTTCTATTGATGGATCATCTAAATCGAAAAGACTTGCCCCAAGGCAGTATCTGCGCATTGGGCCAACTCCGTGAGTGATAACCAGCCAACCCGCTTCGGTTTCAATTGGAGAACCACAATTTCCTATCTGTATAAATTCCCATGAAAATTTAGGCGCCTGAAGCTTGACAGGATTATCCCATACCGTAAGTCTGTCGGAATACATTAAATAGTTATTAAAACCATCAATACGTGACATCATTGCATATTTACCGTTGATCTTCCTTGGAAATAAGGCAAGATTTTTATTTTGTGCCCCGATCCCATGCAGCGGACTAATTTTGAAATCGTAAAAATCAGTGGTCTGCAATAGCTTAGGCATTATCATGGCCCCATCAAACGCCGTATAAGTTGCATAGTAAATTACGGTGCCATCTTCCTTAACAAAGCGGACAAACCTTGCATCTTCTATTCCTTTACGTTCAAATTCAGAAATTGGAAAAATTACACGATCGGAAATGTCTGTATCTCTGGAAAAACTGATCTCGTGATAAGTATCAGATAACCAAAGCACCTTATCATATTCTAATTTTCTCAAATCTGTTTCCTGCAGGCTTTTAGAATCAAGAATAATTCTGCGTAGGGTAGCATAATCAAATTTATCTTCAAGCTTTAAACCAACCTCATCCAACACTTCAAGATCTATCTTTGAATCGGCTGCCTTTTTTAAGAAAAGCTTTTTATTGTAGATTGCATTTTTTACCACTTCAGCCTCATCTATATAATTTCCTGATGGGATTACAGTGATGTTATGGTTACGATCAATGAGTGCTCTTCTGAATACTACTGAAGATATGTGACCTTCGCCAACAGCCCTAAAGCTAATAATAACTCTTTTTTCACCCTCTACCAAATCTGACTGATCAGGATCCTCTACCACCGATGGATTAAAAAAAGCGGCAGATTCTATTGAATACTCGTGAGTAAAATAGGAACCGATAAGTAGCTTACGGTATTTGTCAAGTTCTTCATAATCGAATCCTGCGATTTCAATACAGCCACTTACTTTTTTACAGTGCCTGTTCAGGATCTTGGTAATACTTCTATGCCGTTTAGAATATTCCTGTAGCAATGGAGATATAATATCAAAAACTTCGGTATCTGAAAGCTCCATAATATGCCTGATTACTTCTACTGCTCGCTCATCCCCATTAAAAAAGAAACGTGCAATTACGCGCTTTGGATCGGGGTAAACTTTTACTGGCTTTCTTTCTATTAATAATCTCATAGTCTTATAACACATTAGGTACCTACAATGATTTTATGAATGTAATTTTTTTTGACGAAAGAAGCATTACAGTTTGTCACATTTAAAATAAACTCTTTAAAATTCTGCCAGAATGCCAACATTAATACTGACAATCATACAATAATAGTCAAATTGACTATATATTTCCATGTTAATTTAATGACAATTAATAGTTAATTGTCACCCTAAAATAATATTGAAATAGTCTGCCAATTTTATTTCGCTATCAATTAGCGAGTTACAAAAAACATCGATTCAAATAAAATAAAGCAGATTATGTTTGGCACAGCTGTTGACTATATAACGGAAATGGTCAAATAATAAAAACTAACAAACGACCAGATTATAAATTAAAAAATAAGAAGATGAAAAAATTATTATTATCATTAGTTGCAGTTTCTGCATTAGCATTTACTACCCAGGCACAAACTGAAAAAGGAAAAATCATTGTTGGTGGTAACGTAGCATTTGACACTAATAAATCTGATGCAGAAGGTGCTAAATCAAATACAAGCTTTGCAATTGTACCTAGCGTTGGTTACTTTGTGAGCGATAACATTGCAGTTGGTACAGGTGTTGGTTACAGCTACGACAAACAAGCTAGTAAGTTCGAAAACCAAGCTTTTGTAGTTAGTCCTTTTGGACGTTACTATGCTAACTTATCTGAGTCATTCAAATTCTTCGGTCAGTTATCTGTACCAATGGAATTCGGAACAGCTAAAGCTGTAGATGCTGCAGGTAAAGTTGGTGATAAAGTTGGTTCTAGTACTGAAATTGGTGTTGCATTATCTCCAGGTTTTGCTTTCTTCCCAACTAAAAAAATCGGTATCGAGTTTGCAGTTAATGGATTAAGCTACAATAACTACCGTTTAGAAAACGGTGATGGCGATAAAATCAAAGGTGCTGGTTCTGATTCATTCAGCTTCGGAGCTAACTTTTTCCAACCTAAATTAGGTATCCAATTCCACTTTTAATAGACTCTACATTTAGCTAGATAAAAAGGCCTTCGCATTAGCGAGGGCTTTTTTTATGGATACTTTTTACCAAAAAACCATAATGGTTTCCTATTTTTGATCAACTAGCTATTAAAAATGAAAAGAACAATATTATTTGCAATTGGATTCGGATTTATTTTATCCGCACAAGCACAGAATACAACACTAAAATCTATAAAAGAAAACGCTGCTACCTCAGTTAAAGATCAGGGGCAATCTGGTACTTGCTGGAACTATTCGACTACTTCCCTGATTGAATCAGAAGGACTGCGCAAAGGTTTAGGAGAAATAAACCTGTCGGAAATGTTTACTGCGCGTAACGTGTACATAGAAAAGGCTAAAAATTACATTCTCCGTCAGGGAAAAGCCCAGTTTGGTGAAGGTGGCCTTGGACATGATTTAGTGCACGCTATAGCTCTTTATGGTGCAATGCCTCAGGAAGCTTTCCAGGGTGTTAGTGGGGAAATACCAAATCATACCGGATTAGAAACAGCTTTAAAAACATATCTTGATGGTGTGCTTAAAAAACGTCCTCTTGATAATGACTGGCTAAAGGGCTACGAGCAAATCCTTGATCAGAAAATCGGAGTTCCGCCAACCAATTTCGATTACAAAGGCAAGAGTTATACAGCAAAAACCTTTGCTAAAGATGTGTTAAAGTTTGATACTAATGATTACATAAACATCACTTCTTTTACCCACCATCCTTACTATAGCCAGTTTGTTCTGGAAGCACCGGATAATTTTGCAAATGGATCATTTTACAATCTGCCTTTGGCAGAATTGGTAACCATGACAACTACTGCATTAAAAAATGGCTATACAATTATGTGGGATGCTGATGTGAGCAGCAGAAACTTTCAGCAGCAAAAAGGTTATGCAATGTTATTTGCAGATACAGCAGATGCCAAACAAGCAGAATTAAATCCTGATGTAAAAGAAATAGCCTATACACCGGAGTTGCGTCAGCAGTTATACGAGAACTTAACCACTGAGGATGATCACCTTATGCACCTTATCGGTCTTGAGCAATCAGCAAATGGCAAGTTATTCTTTAAGGTAAAAAACTCATGGGGAAATGTAGGCCCTTTTAAAGGCTATATAGAAGTATCAGAGCCTTATTTTGCAATTAACACGGTAAGCCTTGTAGTACCTAAAGCAGCACTTACAGCGGATATAAAAAACAAATTAGGCATAAAATAAACTAATCTTTTAAGTAAAAAAGGGGTTTCCCCCTTTTTTATTCTTATTTTTTCTGTTCCACTTCCCTATCCATCTCCAGTATATTAACCTCGTCGGATTGAGAGAAATCACCGATCAGATATTTATTAAAGTGATCTGCAAGCTTCCAGAAAGCATATTCAGTTAAATCACCAAATGCATGGCGTTGTCCTGGTATAATAACAAATTCAAATCTTTTACCTGCTTTCATTAAAGCATTTGCTACCCTAATGGTATTTGCCGGATGTACGTTATTATCTACATCACCTGTCATCAACATTAAATGTCCCTTCAGATTTTTAGCAAGGTCAGGGTTTTTATCTATGCTGTATTTAAATGTGGTATCACCCTTGGCAGAAACAATTTCTTTTACGCCGTGATGTTTTTCACTCCACCATCTGTTATAAATACTGTTGTCGTGATTTCCTGCATTGGATACTGCAACCTTAAAAAAGTCGGGATAAACAAGCATTGCAGCTGTAGACATAAAGCCTCCGCCAGAGTGACCGGTAATACCAACTCTACTGGCATCAATATAAGAGTACCTATCAGCCAATTGCTCTACGGCAGCCTTCTTGTCAGCCAAGCCATAATCACGAAGGTTTCCGTAACCATAGGTATGATACCATTTAGATCTTGCAGGATTCCCTCCTCTGTTACCCACAGTAATTACTATATAACCAAACTGCGCTAAACGATCGGTTCTATCCATACTTTTACTGAAAGACTTGTTTACAGCTTCTGTTTGAGGACCCGGATATACATATTCTATGATCGGATATTTCTTAGCCGGATCAAAGTTAAAAGGCTTATACATAACCCCATAAATATCCGTGATTCCATCATCAGCCTTTACTTTAAAAGGTTCCGGAAATTTATAACCGGTAGCCATTAATAAAGAAAGATCAGCAGTTTCAAGATCCATAACTTTTTTGCCTGTATTATCCATCAGTACAGATTTAGGAACAGTATTAACCCTCGAGAAGTTATTGATAAAAAACTTGTTCTCATCGTTCATATTTACGGCATTATCAAAATCTCCAGGATTTAAAAGTTTGATTCCTGAACCATCAAAATTAATGCGGTATAAATGGAGGTAATAAGGATCTTCTTTTGCCTCTCTCCCATTTGCTGTGAAATACAACACTCTATTCTTTTCGTCGATATTCACAATGCTTTCACAATGGAAAGCACCTTTAGTAATTTGGTTCTTTAATTTACCATTACCATCAAACAAATAAAAATGAGCCCATCCGTCTCTTTCAGACCAATGAATGATTTCTTTACCATCGTTTACTAAACCCGGACGGTTAATTTCAACGTAGGTATTAAAGCGTTCATCAATTATTGGTGTTACTACGTCTGTATTAATATCAACAGTACATACATCAACCCGTTTTAAGTCCCTGCTGGTCCGCGAAAGATAGATTTTACTATTGTTACCCAGCCATATTGAAGGTCTGAATTCATTATCACGGTCTTTATTTAAAGAAGGCGCCCCCCAAACAGATACACTCTGATCTTTAAATGCAGCAGTGTTTAATTTCTTAAAAGTTTTATCTGCAAAATTGAATAAAAGAATCTCATCAATAGGCGCTTCAGGCTCACCTGGCATTTGATATTTATAGGTTTCTAATGTAGGCCGGCCTGCTGTAATGTTATTTACAACCCAAAGGTCCTTTACCTTACGGGAATCAGTTCTGTTTAGAACAAAATATTTGGCGTTTGGCGACCATAACACATAAGCTCTGCGTCTTTTCTTATTGTTCTTTTCCTGTTCCTCATTATTTTCACCATCTCCATCACTACCATATGAATAAAACTTAACGCCATCCTTTGTTAGCTGATGTTCTACAATAGTACTGTCCTCCTCATTTTTTACTGCCTTTTTATAGTTTTCCTTATCCATCCAGTACAGGTTGTAGTTTCTGCTAAAAATGATGGCTGAAGAATCTGGCGCGACGGAACCCCATGATGGTTTGGCTTTTGGTTTTGTATAGTTCGGCACCTCAGTGAGCTTTGCACTTGCGATATCATAGTTGAAATAGAATATTTTTTTCTGCATAGAATCTGCATCTTTCTTGTCCTTGCGATCCTTTTTCAATTCATCAATAGTGCTTTTTACTTCAAAACTGATCTGTTTCTCATCACTTGAAAATTTAAGGTTCTCCAACGGCAGATGCTGAGCATCAAAAGGATCACGAATAATTGTAGTGATTTCGGCAGCAAGTTTTGCATTATCAAAGATTGTTTTTTTGCTTTTAGCTGCCGGATCAACAAGATACCATAGCTTACCGTTTGGTGTTTCGTACTCGTACCAAAAACGATTACTTAATTTTAACCAATGTGGGTCTACCGCTGTTGAATAGACGATTTTTTTTAGCTTGTTAGGCGAAAACCTGGAGGCAAGCTGATAATTTGCCTTTGGCGCCTGTGTTGTGGTTTCTGTTATTGTAAAAGTTTTGGTTTGTGAAATGGCACTAAAACCTGCACTTATAAGCAATAAAAATACAATGTAAAGTTTTTTCATTTGAACTGTTAATTAAAACGGCTAAATTATTGATTAATACAACGAAGGGTGGACGTTTATTTGTAATAAATGTGATAGCTAATGCAATAAAATATCGGTTGATTTCATAGTTTTGCCACAAATACTTATAAATGAAACAGCATCTTCTACCCCTACTAGCTGCAGCGGCAATTTTTACTGCGAGTTGTCAGTCTAAATCACAAACTAACACTGATAATACAGATGTTAAAGATACTTTAACGCAAACCTCACCAAAGGAAGAAGTACAGGCAACTAAAATTGATGTAAGCAAGATCAAGGTTGCTGATGCTAAAACCATACTTGCCCGCAAACAGGTACCTGTTTTATGTTATCACCAGGTTCGTAACTGGAAACCTACAGATGGTAAAGTTGGTAAAGATTACATTGTTGAAATACAAAACTTCAAAGATCAGGTTAAAATGCTTGCCGATAGCGGTTACCATTCCATACTGCCTGATCAATTATATGCCTACCTGAATACCGGTGCAGCACTACCTAACAAACCGATCATGTTTACATTTGATGATACAGACATGGATCAGTTTACGATTGCTGCTCCAACACTAAAAAAATACGGTTTTAAAGCAGTCTATTTTATCATGACCGTTTCTATTGGCCGCAAGGGTAAGTTTGTAGATTACATGACTAAAGAGCAGATTAAACAACTTTCTGATGAAGGAAATGTAATTGGAAGTCACACTTATGATCATAAGAATTTCAAAAAATATCAGGGAAAAGATTGGGAAGAGCAGTTAGATAAGCCTACTAAAAAACTGGAAGAAATTACCGGCAAAAAGATGACTGAATTTGCATATCCATTTGGTTTGTGGAATCCTGAGGGCTTCCCTGAATTAAAAAAACGTGGATTCAGAATGGCCTTTTCTCTTGCTGATAAACGCGATCAGAATGATCCGCTGTTCACTGTAAGAAGAATTATTGCAAGTGGCTACTGGAGTCCTAAAACCCTACACAACAGCATTGTAAAAAGCTTCTAATGAAAACATTTTTAAGTCTGGGTGCTGGCTTAATGATATTAGCATCAGCATGCACAAACGCCGGTCAAAGCCAAACCAGTTCTGCTTCAGGCAATCCTGATAAAGACACCGTACAAGCTAGTAATGTACCCAAAAAGGAAGCTTCTGCGGCTGAGGTTTTGAGCAGAAAGGAAGTCCCTGTTCTTTGCTATCATCAAATTAGGGATTGGAAAGCAAGCGACTCTAAACGTGCTCATGATGACATTATCCCGCCAGCAAATTTCAAACAGCACATTAAAATGCTCGCTGATAGTGGGTATCACACGATCCTGCCAGATCAATTGTATGATTACCTGAATTATGGAACTAAACTTCCCGAAAAACCTATCATCATTAGTTTTGATGATACTGATCTGGATCAGTTTACCGTTGCAGCTCCCGAGTTAAAAAAGTATGGTTTTAAAGGAGTCTTCTTTATCATGACAGTATCGATCGGCAGACCAAGATATATGAGTAAGGCTCAAATAAAAACACTGGCAGATGAAGGCCATGTTATTGCAAGCCATACCTGGAACCATAAAAATTTTACTCAATTTACCGATGAAGACTGGGAAATCCAGATAGATAAGCCAACTAAAACACTGGAAACCATTACAGGTAAAAAGGTGGAATATTTTGCCTATCCATATGGAGTATGGAAACCAGAAACTTTGCACAAGCTAAAAGAACATGGCTTTAAAGCGGCATTCATCTTATCAACAAAAAGAGATGAGACTAATCCGCTGTTTACAATCCGACGCATTATTGACCCGGGAACTTATACCGCTAAGAACCTTTATCATAGTATAAATAAGAGTTTTAAATAACTTAGAGTACAGCCTCTACGACAAATTTCTTGTCGTTAAAACTAAAAGCATCCCCCTTCTTCTTGTCCAAAAGCAATTTGCCAATGGGAGATGAAGGGGAAATAGCAAAAATAGCTTTTCCATCAACCGTAAGCTGACCCGCACTAACACTAATGTAAAAAGCACCGTTGTTAGTATACACCAAACTACCATGCTTTATAATTTCAGAATCAGGATTTACCTCAATGATCTTTAACAATCTTAAATTATCCTGAGCATCCATAAGCAAACGCTTATTTCTATCAATATCCTGCTGCATCATTTCTCTGCTGGTTTCATATTTATCACCTGCGCTGCTTTTAGTATCATCGTTACTAGCCTCGCGCGCCTGTTGCAATGCAACTTCAGCAGTCTGAATTCTTTGTTCTATAAAGTTTAAACAAAGACGATATAGTGTTCCTTTAATATCCTGCATAAATTATGATTCTATCCATTTAATCTTATCTTCAATTGGGGTACGCATTGCATCACGGGGTTCCTCATTATGATATCCCATATAAAAAAGCCCAAAGCATTTTTCCTGTTCCCCTAAGTTAAGATAATCCTTCAGATCTGCAATCATTCCGGGCGAACTCCAGTATGCGCCAACACTTAGTGCCTCGGCTGTAAGAGCCATATTCTGAACTGCGCAGGCAAGTGCTGCAAGTTCCTCCCATTCCGGAACTTTATCTGAATTCAATTTGGCATTTAAAGTAATTATACAACTAGCCTGTTCTGCCTTTTCAAGAATGCTATCGTACTTCTTTTGTAAAAACTGGTGAGCTGGTGTAGTTTCCTTATACAAACGGGCAAGCTCTTTACCAAGCTTTAATTTACCTTCATTCCTGAAAACTACGAAGCGCCAGGGTTGTGTTAATTTATGTGTAGGTGCATAATTTGCACTTTCCAAAATTTGCTTTATTACCTCAACAGGCACTTGCTGATTTGTATAACTTACCGGAAAGATGCTCCGTCTGCGTTTAATAATATTGCTTAAAATTTCTATTTCTTGTTCCATTCCAATAATCTCTTTCAAATGTTATGCTATTTTTTTAATAAGCACATAAATCGCAAAAATAGTACTTATGGCCTATGGAAGTGTTTGTATCATGTAATAGTTTAGGTATTAAAGCTTCTTTAATTGCTTTCTGATTTGCCTGGCTCTTCCAAAAAAAGCAATACTCTCAATATCAACCAGATAATCTATAGTTTCCAGCAGTTCTTCTTTAATCCAGTCATAACGTGGTGCCAGGTTTGCCAGAGTCTGCATGCAGTGTACTTTGGTAGCTACAAGTACATCTGTGTCAACAAGCCAGGTAAATAAAACATCAATAATTAGTTCAAAATCTATTGATGCAGCTTTATCCTTGTACGCATCATTAGCTCTTCTGTCTGTTAGCAGGGCAATAATTTTAGCATAATGCCTCATGGCCGAAGGATTTTTTTGTTTAGCCAATAAGGATATGAGTTCCGGTATGTACTTAATAAACAGGTCGGGTTTGTTAGTCATTAAATACTCCAGCATCCAGGCAGCCCTGAAAGCAACTTCTTTCTTCTTATAAAAAGTAATATCCAACAGATCGCTTATGTCTATATCATTACTTTCAATAATATTGGTTAAAGTGGCCACCATCTGAAACTCCATCGATGTACCAAGTCTTGCTATTAACTCTTCCTTGTTCACATTAATTATTTAAAATCACTTTCTGGATTTCTAATTTAGAAATTTTGAACTTCAAACTTATATAAAACCACCCGGCATCTGGTAGTATCCTGTCTCTTATACACATCT
>NZ_LGEL01000075.1 GCF_001636695.1 Pedobacter panaciterrae | reverse complement strand
AGATGTGTATAAGAGACAGATATTAAACCAATGATAGCTATAATGGACGCAATAAGTTATTTGGCTATTAACGCTTTATGGGGTTTTAAAAAACTCTTTCATTTCAAATGATAAATTTTTTTAATACTAAGTCTGATTTTAGGAGAAATGTTATTACCATTTTTTCAGGTACTGCTATTGCATAAGGTATTACATTAGCCACAATGCCAATACTTGCTAGATGGTTTTATGGACCAGCTTCCTTCGGCAGCTACGCAACTTTTATGGCTATAACAGCAGTAATAGTAAATGTAGCTTCTGGTAAATACGAAAATGCAGTTATTTTGCCCCGAACGGATAGAAAGGCATTTATAATTGTCAGAGCATCGATTTTATTAGCCCTAGCTAGTTCTATATTTACGTTCATTGTGATTGTCGTTTTCAATAAACAGATTATTAGACTATTTTCAATAGCTGATTTAGGTGTGTGGATTTATTTTATTCCACTTTCTGTTTTTTTAACGTCTTATAATCAGATTATTACCTTTTGGTACATTAGAGTAAAGGACTTTAGAGGCCTCTCTGTTAATCGAGTTTTAAAAGCTGGCAGTAATGCATCTTCGAATGTTGTTGTTGCATTTTTTATAAAAGGTGGTGGTCTGATTATGGGAAATATATTGGGCAATGCTATATCATCTATTTCAATGTATTTTAAATTAAGATCAACAATTAATAGCTATTGGAATTTTAAAAGAAAGGAAATATATATGGCTCTATTCATTTATCGAAAGTTCCCATTATTTATTGTCCCCTCAGAATTTTTGAATGTTTTGTCTAGTCAGCTTCCAGTTTTTGTAATAGGAAAATATTTTGGAAACTCAGTTTTAGGAGCATTTTCGTTTGTTGTTGCAACTTTGGGAATACCTATAACACTTCTGTCAAATTCCTTATTAGATGTCTTCAAAGAAAGAGCCACAAATGATTATCGGTTAAGAGGCAATTGTAAGGAAATTTATATAAAAACACTTAGACACTTACTAATTCTGAGTTTACCGGTGTTTATTATTTTGTATTTAACGTCACCGTGGTTGTGCAAATTGTTGCTTGGAGAAAAATGGTCACAGGCGGGTGATTTTACTCAGATTTTATCCATAATGTATTTTTTTAAATTTATATCAAGTCCTTTAAGTTATACCTTTATAATAGCTGACAAAATGAAAGAAGATTTTTTATGGCATATTTATATCGCTGTTTCACTGCTAATTGGATTATTGTCGAGTTCGATATTTTTTAAAAATGTCGAAACGGTGCTGTGGGTTTTCAGTATAAATTTTTCCTTTGTATATACGATATATCTGTTAAGATCTTACTCATTTGCAAAAGGAAATCTTAAGTAATAAATTATTATGCAGGTATTAAAAAGAGTATTAAAAAATATCTATTGGTTTTTATTAAGAGCCATTCCATTAACTAGATGTATTTACGATACAAAAGATAGTCAGACCCCTATCACTTTAAAAATGTTCTTAATGCAAAAAATCTTGAGGTTTAATGGTCATGTTTATTGGCCTGTTCATTTTACAAGTATTGTTTCATTTCCTAAGAATATTTATTCGGGAATCGAAACCTGCCCTGGCTATATGCCGGGTTGTTACATTCAAGGCATCGGCAAAATTTATATAGGGGACTACAGTCAGATTTCTGCAAATGTTGGGATAATAACAGCTAATCACGATCTCAATGATAATAGAAAGCACAGTAATATTAAAGCTGTAAGAATTGGGAAATATTGTTGGATTGCGATGAATGTGATGATAATGCCAGGAGTTGAGCTTGGAGATTACACTATTGTTGGAGCTGGATCAGTTGTAACAAAATCTTTTCCAGAGGGATTCTGTTTGATAGCGGGAAATCCTGCCAAAATTATAAAAACATTAGATAGAGAAGAATGTGTTTATCACAAAAGCCCAATAGAATACAATGGTTATATTAAAAGTGATAAATTTGAAAAATTTAGACGGAAAAATTTACATATATAAATATGATTGCAGTTATAGATTATGGAATAGGTAATATCGGATCCGTTCTAAATATGTTTAAAAAAATTGGAGTTAAAGATGTTTGTTTTACCGGAAAAGAAGAGGATATAAAAGCCGCTGATAAGATCTTACTTCCAGGTGTTGGATCATTTGATAGGGGGATGGATAGTTTAAAACGGAGTGGCTTAATTCCTGTCCTGAAAGATTTTGCTCTTGTTGATAAAAAACCAATTCTTGGAATATGTCTGGGCATGCAACTTTTGACTAGTCGAAGTGATGAGGGACAGTCTAATGGTCTTGGTTTTATTAATGGCGAAACCTTAGCGTTTTCTTTTCCTAAAGAAAGCAACTTAAAGATACCACATATGGGTTGGAATGAGGTAATGGTTGAAAAAGAAAATACTTTAATCCCATATGGGACATCGTCTAGATTTTATTTTGTTCATTCCTATTATGTTAAATGTCATAATGATGCAGACATATTGGCTACAGCAAATTATGGAATTAACTTTACCTGCGCATTTCAATGCGATAATATTTTTGGTACACAATTCCATCCTGAGAAAAGTCATAAATTTGGGATGCAGGTATTAAAAAACTTTTCTTTAATCTGATTATATGATAAGACCAAGGCTAATACCGATTTTATTAATTCAAGATGGCGGACTTGTAAAAGGAGTTAATTTTAAAAAGCATGTCTATGTAGGTGATCCGGTAAACGTTGTTAAGATTTTTAATGAAAAAGAGGTTGATGAAATTGCAATTTTAGATATTTCTTGCACAGTAGAAAATAGAGATCCTAATTATGAATTGATTTCCGAAATTACTAGCGAGGCATTTATGCCTCTTTCATATGGCGGTGGATTAAAATCCATAGAACAGGTTAGAAAGATATTCCATTCTGGAGTTGAAAAAGTCATTTTTAATACAAGTGCGTATCTGAATCCCAATCTCATAAAAGAAACGGCCAAAGAATTCGGAAGTAGTTCGACTGTTGTTTCTATAGACGTAAAAACTTCTGGTTTTTTTAAATCTACAAAGAAGGTTTTTATCCAAAATAGTAGAAAACAAATAGAACTAACTCCATTAGAATACTCAAAGATGCTAGTTGATTTGGGAGCAGGAGAAATAATATTAACTTCGGTAGATCATGAGGGGTTAATGGCAGGATACGATAACGATTTGATAGAAGAAATCACTTCAAATCTTGAGATTCCTGTAGTGGCAAATGGGGGTGCCGGAAATATGGATCACTTTAAGCAAGCACTCAATCATGGGGCTTCGGCAGTAGCGGCAGGAAGCTTCTTTGTATTTCAAGGAACGCACAAGGCTGTTTTGATAACATACCCCAGTTATAGTGATTTTAGTCAAATAATTTGAATTAAGTAATGAAAAGAGAGTATAAAATATGTATTCGTTGTGTGATGGATACAACGGACCCACATATATTTTTTAACGAGCAGGGTGTTTGTAATCATTGTATTGAATATTTTCAAAATGCGCCTAAAGTTCTGAAACACGATAAAGCAGGTCAAAATGAACTTTTCGAATTAGTCGATAAGATTAAGACTGAGGGAAACGGTAAAAAATATGATTGCTTAATTGGTTTAAGTGGTGGTGTTGACAGCACTTACATTGCGTATAAAGTTAAAAAATTAGGGCTAAGGCCACTTGCAGTTCATTTTGATAGTGGCTGGAACTCGGAATTGGCTGTTAAAAACATTGAAAATATTGTGAAGAGGTTAGAGATAGATCTCTTTACTTTTGTTTGTGATTGGAAAGAAATGCAAGACTTACAATTGTCTTATTTCAAAGCTGGCGTTATTAACGCTGATATTCCAATGGATCATGCATTTCTTGCTGTCTTACATAAAATCGCAAGGGAAAAAAAGCTTAAATATTTTATATCAGGACATAATTTCGAGACGGAAGCAATCCTGCCGCGAGCTTGGGTATATAATGCAGCAGATAGGGTTAATTTAATTGATATTCAGAAAAAGAATGGGTCGTTAAAACTCAGCAAATATCCAACGGAATCCCTTTTTACTAGCTTATATACGCGGTTTATATTTAGGCTGAAACAGGTAAATCTTTTGGATTTTGAATATTACAATAAAGAGGATGCAATGAAAGTGATTGAGAATGAGCTTGATTGGAAGTACTATGGAGGTAAACATTATGAATCGGTATTTACTAGATTTTATCAAGGTTATTATTTATACAAGCGATTTGACGTAGATAAGAGGAAAGCTCACTTATCTACATTAATTTGCTCGAATCAGATAACAAGGGACCAAGCCTTGATTGAATTAAATAAGCCTTTGTATCCGGATGCTGAGCTTTTACGACAAGATTTAGAGTTTATACCTAAAAAACTAGGAATAACTAGGGATGAATTTGAGAATATACTTAATCAACCCGTGAGAGAACATACTTTTTATAAAACCGATTTGAAATTAAGGGCATTAGTTGAGAGAATAAAAGGATTAATTCGAAATTAATATTAAAGTTATTTTTATTGAAAGCACTTCTTGTAACCTATTATTAATGATTTAATATGCAATAATGAAAATAGTTTATTTAATGGATGAGGATATTAATCATTCTTCTGGCGTGGTAAAGAAGGTTAATTCACAGATTGAAGAATGGGTTAATCACAAAGCGGAGGTTTTTGTTTTGTCTATTGCAACAACAAATAGTACTGGTTTGGAAAATCATATAACTGAAAAGGCCTCCCTTGCTACTACTTTCATTTGCACTAGATTACGTTTGAGGGGTACTTTTTTTAATATGTGGAATAAAGTCTGTAGCGTTTATACAATTCTACATACATTAAGAGAGATCAAACCAGATGTAATTTATCTTAGGGAAATGATCTGTTTTCCTGGCCTTATTAGGATTACAAAAATTTATCCAACAATAATGGAAGCCAATACTATATTCGTTGATGAAGCGAGACTTGGTAATCCAATTCGTGCTTATGTAGTGAGAATGTGCCAACCCATATTATATAAAAGTCTTAAAGGTGTAGTGGGAGTAACGAATGAGATTTCGAATCATTTTTCAAAATTTAAGATACCTTTAAAAACTATTGCTAATGGAATTTCTTTTTCGAAAAATGGTGATATTTATAAGTCGGCGATTAATGATAGACCTCAAATTGTATTTGTTGGCACACCGGGAATGCCTTGGCATGGGGCTGATTTATACCATAAAATGGCACAACTTATTCCTGATGCTGATTTTCATTTGATTGGGCCGATCGTCACAAGCAAAAAAAAATGTGGAAACTTCTTTCAATACGGGTATCTCGGTACAAAGGAATTAAATAAGATGTACTCGACAATGGATATCGCTGTGGGCTCACTGGCCTTATTTAGAAATAATATGGAAGAGGCTTGCGTGCTGAAGGTCAGAGAGTATTTAAAAGCGGGATTGCCTGTTATTATTGGGTATAACGATGTGGATATTGATCATTTTCCTTTCGTATTAAGAATAGGGAATTCGGAAGGTGCTGTTGAAGAGAGAATTAATGACATAAGGAAGTTTATACTGGACATGCAATTCTACAAAGTACCACACGAAATTATAAGGGACTCGATATCTGTTGAAATAAAGGAAAAGAATAGAATTAATTTTATTCAAAGCGTTATTTTCGCAAAAGCTACATGATTTTGAAAAGAAATAATTTGAAATAATGTTAATACTATCATTTGTTTTTATTATTCTAATAATATTGTCAATATTTGATTTGATTGAAGTCTCTCAAGTATATAAGGATATTATATTAATTGGAATAGCAATAACTTTAGTAATACTAGCAGCTTCCAGATTTAACGATAGAGATTACCACAATTATATTGAAATATTTGAATTATCCCCTAAATGGGGATCTGGTTTTTCCTACAATGATGAACTTCACGGGGAGCCCGGTTATATTTTTATTAATTCATTTATTAAGAGTATCGGCTTAGGTTACACAACTGTATTCGGATTGGTAGCAACACTTAGTGTTTCGTTGAATTTAATCTTTTATAGGAAAAACACAAATTTCGTTCTTATTGCTTTATTAATATATTTCTCTCATGTGTTTTTATTACGGGATATGATGCAGATCCGATCGGGTCTTGCCGCTTCTATATCGTTATTTGCATTATGTCATGTTGAATCAAGAAGATTTTTGAGGTTTTCTGTTTTAATATTAATTGCTGCTCTTTTTCACAGTGGGGTTCTACTATTATTTATTGGTTACGTTTTATACCCGTATTATCTCCGAAACAGGTGGCTTAAATATGTAATGATTTTACTTGGCCTTATATTAGGGTTAATTTTGAATCAAGGTTTTTTTGAATTTATATTCTCCTCCGTGCTAAATATTCCTGCTGTTTCTACTTACTTATACGAGTCTGAATACTTTTCTTCATTAGGATTGTTAAATCCAGTGTTAATTAAAAACGTTATATTACTATGTGTGTTAATATATTTTTCTGATGATATTGCAGGGCATGTTCCAAATTTCAGTGTGTTATTGATGTTTTTCGTGATCGGAATTTTTTGGCTGAGTGCTTTTAATAATTTTTCCATAATTGCGGCAAGAATAGCAACTTATTTCTCTAATGTTGAACACATATTACTTCCTTCATTGTTTTATCTAAAGGCCAATAAATTTGTGTTGTGGTTTATAGTAGTTGTATATTGTGCTTATATGTTCTCAAGCAAATTTCAAATATTTGAAGATTTGACGTTTATCTTTTTATGAAAATAGCATTTATCTTACCATCCCTCGCAAATAAAGGCCCAATACTAGTGTGTAAAGATATCATTTGTAATATTTATGATAATCTAGATCAGTGCATCGTTTACTATTTTGATGATATCATAGAGGTAAGTTTTCCATGTGAAGTAAAACAGATTAGTTTTTTTACTTTGATCAATTTTGATCAATACGATATCATTCATACTCATATGTTTAGGCCAGATACATTCATCTGGATGCAAGGTCTTTTTAGACGGAGGAAATTTAAGTCGATAAGCACTATACACACTGCAATTTATGAAGATTTAAATTTTGCATACTCAAAACTAAAGGCGCTTCTTCTACCACCAATTTGGAAGATGTCCTGGAACTCTTTTGATCAGATTGTAGTATTAACAGAACACGCTAAAAAATATTATTCAGATCTTAAAGGACCTATAACTGTTATTTCTAATGGGCGTTCAATTACGGAAAAATCAATTGACGAAAGTGATTTAAAAATTATTAATGAAATAAAAACGAAATATAAAGTTTTAGGCACGGTTGCCTCTTTTGATGAGAGAAAGGGATTAAGACAAATAGTTCAGGCCCTGGTCCACTTGGAAGATTTTTGTTTTGTAATAATCGGCGATGGAACAAAAGTATTTAAAAATAGCCTGATAGAGTTAAGCAAAGAAATAAATGTTACAGATAGGTTACTATTTTTAGGGAAGAAGAATCAGGGTGATAGGTACATTCCACATTTTGACATTTTTGTAATCCCTTCAATATCTGAAGGTTTTCCCTTAGCTATTCTTGAGGCTATGGGACATAAGACTCCGATAGTTTGCTCAAATATACCGGTGTTTAATGAAGCATTTTCAAGTAATGAAGTGAGTTTCTTCAAATTATTTGACATTAAGTCATTAATTAATGCTGTAGATTATGCTCAGAGAAATGGTGAGAATCTATCAAAAAATGCTTTTATTAAGTATGCTGAAAATTATACCCCCGCAATAATGGGAGTAAGGTATTTAAAACTATATCAGCATATGATGAAGAATCAAAAAGAACAAGTTTATGATTAAAAAATACGGCATTTTAGGTTATATGAGACTTCTTAAATCATTAATTTATACTAAATTGAGATTTCCTAAAGCCAGACTATTAAGACTTCCTTTTGATATAAGAAACAGAAAGTTCATTGACATTGGCAATGGCTTAACAACAGGTTTTGGATGTAGATTTGAGGCTTTTCCGATTGAGAATTCAACAAGTAAATGCCTCATCTTTGGCTCAAATATTGAAATTAATGATTATGTACATATAGCCGCGGCTAAAAAAATTATTATAGGGAATAATGTTTTAATAGCGAGTAAGGTGTTTATCTCTGATATTAACCACGGCAACTATTCTGGCGATTCTGTTGATAGTCCAGACGTGCCGCCAAATAAAAGAAAACTTTCTGCTAAGCCAATAATCATAGAAGACAACGTTTGGATTGGTGAAGGAGTTTGTGTAATGGCAGGAGTAAGGATTGGTTTAGGAAGCATAATTGGAGCATCAGCAGTGGTGACTAAGGATGTTCCATCAAATTCCATTGCAGTCGGGAATCCAGCCAGAGTCGTAAAAGTCTATAATTTTGAAAATGGGATTTGGGAAAAAATTGATAAAAACAAGTAAATTTATATGACTGTTGGAGTATCTATAGTTCTCTATCGCAATGGAGATGAAATCGAGAAGACTATTAATTGTATTCTTAATTCTAAACTTGATATTAAATTATTCCTAATTGATAACTCGGAAACTAATCGTCTCGAAAAGTTTGCAAAGGGCAATAGAACCGAATATATTTTCAATAATGAAAATATTGGATATGGAAGTGCACATAACATTGGAATTAAAAAGTCAACAGCGGATGGCGCAAAATATCATGTAGTAATTAACCCTGATATTACCTTTGAAAAAGGTACGCTTGAGTCTATTTTTGAATATATGGAAGAGCATTTAGATGTTGGCTCCTTAATGCCCCGAGTATTTTACGAAGATGGATCTATACAAAGATTATGTAAGTTATTGCCAACCCCTTTTGATTTAATCGGAAGAAGATTCATGGGCAATACAAACTGGGCTAAAAAGCAAAACTCAAAATATGAACTACATGATTTTGACTATAGTAGCATTTTGAATACCCCATGTTTATCTGGATGCTTTATGTTTGTTAGGGCGAGTGCTTTTGAAAAATCAGGACTATTTGATCACAGATATTTTATGTATCTGGAAGATTATGACCTTATTCGTAGGATTAACCGGTATTCAAAGACTATATTTTATCCATACGTTTCAATTATTCATGGTCACGCTAAAGAATCGTATAAAAATGGTAAGCTGCTAAAAATTCACATCCAGTCCGCAATCAAATATTTTAATAAATGGGGGTGGTTTTTTGATGAAGAGAGAAAAAGAATTAACCAGGAGGTTCTATCTGTAATTAAAAATAATATCACTAATTGGTGATATCAGATAATTTTCTTTAAATTTGGCATAATTATAGTTCTTTGCTCTCACATAATCATCACCTATGCTTTTCACCCTTATTTATCTTACTAGTCTGTTAGTTGTAGCATTTGCTATACCGCCAATCATAACTGTTTCCTTAAGAAAACGGTTGTTTGATGACCCAAATGAGTCGAGAAAGATCCATAAACGTATTATTCCTAACTTTGGAGGGGTTGCGATTTTTACTGGCTTTCTTTTTTCATGTTCGATATTTGTTCCCTCACAATTATTGCCTGAAGCAAATGTATTAATGGGAGCAGGATTGGTGCTTTTTATGATTGGTTTAAAGGACGATATTATAGGGTTAGGGCCGGGTATTAAATTTGTTGCGCAATTTGCCAGTGCTTTTATTGTAGCGATGGTTGCAAATATAAGAATAACTGATCTGCACGGGATATTTGGAGTTTATGAAATGCCTCAATATGCAAGCGTCACCTTAACAGTTTTTTTTATCGTCGGTATCGTTAATGCCTTTAATCTAATTGACGGTATTGATGGGCTTGCAGGATCAATTGGACTAATTCTTTGTTTGGTTTTTGGTGTGCTTTTTTATAAGTCAGGAGACTTAGGTTGGGCATACATGGCAACCAGCTTAGCCGGTGCATTATTGGGCTTTTTGTTTTTTAATGTAACACCTGCAAGAATTTTTATGGGGGATTCCGGTTCCTTATTATTAGGCTTTATTGCAGCAGTATTAAGCATCAAGTTTATGAATGTCAGTCTTTCTGAAAGTGTGTTAGCGGGCCCATTTCAAATTACTTCCGGTATTGGATTAGTCTCGGCGGTTTTAATTATACCTGTTTTTGATACTTTACGTGTTTTTACATTACGCATCATGCGCGGTACATCTCCTTTCACTGCAGATAGTAACCATATTCATCATCGATTGCTTTCTTTGGGTTTAAGCCATGTACAGGCAACATTGGTTCTTTCTTCCGTGAATGTGGTCTTTGTTGTTACAGCGTTGGCCCTCCAAGATCTTGGAGATGCTCAACTCACCAGTTTAATCCTGCTTTTGATGTTAAGCCTAAATGTTGTTTTGAGTTTATTTATAAGCAGACCCAAAAAAATAGCAGATTCATTGCCTGCATCAAAAATAACAGAAATTACCAAATCTGAAAAAAGTTTTGCGGAAAGAGTCATTGAAAAAATCTCGGAAAATTAATTTCTTTCTTTATTAAAAGGCTAAGTTTGCTGTGTGCGTTCTCGTATCGTTGTATTCTACAAAATACGGCATTAAAGTTGTGTGGATTGAATCCAATGAAAACCTGTTGATAAAGAAAAAGTTATTTGATGAATAAATATTTACTATTTTTTTTGTGCATAATCTTGTTGGGAGCATGTGCAAAAGACTATCGCAATCAGGCCGAAGTCTATAATAATGATTTTGAACAAAATAATCTTGTCGGGATTTCCGGTGGAGAAATTGAAACGTTCAATAATTCAAAAGTCCTGGGAAGATACAATAATGGTGGTTTTGAGCTGTCATTGACCAATTTACCGGAACATGATTTAATAGACATTTCCTTTGATCTCTATATTCATGATAGCTGGGAGGGTAATAAGCCTGGGCAAGATGATGTTGAAGGACCAGATATCTGGCAATTATTAGTAAACAATACTGTTTATATTAACACTACCTTTTCTAATATTGTTTGTCAGCCGGGATACTTTTGTGATCCACAATCTTATCCTGCAAATTATCCTAACTATAATAATAATCCGAAGAGTGGAGTTTCAAATAGGAACCTTCCCGGAGCTTGTAGCATGGCCGGTGTAATAGGCGGTACATCATTATATAAAATTTCTAAGCAGATCAGGCATTCTGATAAACAGTTATTACTTAAATGTCTGGATAAATTGGTGCAGAAGAATGTTGCGGATCCTAAATGTGATGAAAGCTGGTCTATTGATAATCTTAAAATTAAAGCAATCAGGCTATGAGATATTTAAAATTGACCACGCTGATTTTAATAGCCGGCAGCTTTAGTTTAAAATCAACTGCCCAATCTCTGCCTGTAGGAACTCCTGCCCTTGAGGATTATTACAGACGGAGCCAGCTTCTCGGAGAAATAGATTCAAGCGTATCCTTTATGGTAAGGCCATTGATGCCGAAAGTTATTTTTGGTAAAAAAGATACTTTTTATCCGGATGACAATGAGGAAAGATTCAATTTAATAGATGTTGATCATGCCTGGAATTCACCTAATGGTAAATTTAAGAGTATGCTGCTGCCTTTAGGCGTTCAGACTCAAATCAATACACATCATCCATATGGCTGGAATGATGGTGCAATGATTCCGGCAAAAGGATTGCAGACCGTTCTAAGCGCAGGTATCTATGCAGAATATGGCCCTCTAACTATCCAATTCCGTCCTGAAATTGTTTTAGCCGCAAATGGAACTTTTGATACCTTTGATAAAGATCATTATGAGGTGATTGCAGCAAGGTATTATGATTTTTACAATAACATAGATCTCCCGGCCAGGTTTGGTAATCAGGTATATAATAAAGCCTACTGGGGTCAAAGCAGCATCAGATTGAATTATAAAGACTTGTCTTTTGGTCTTTCAACAGAAAATCTTTGGTGGGGACCTGGTATGAGGAACTCTCTTCTGATGAGCAATACTGCACCGGGTTTTAAACATTTAACTTTAAACACCAGGAAGCCTATCTCGACAGCGATTGGTTCTTTTGAAGGTCAGCTGATTGCCGGAAGATTGGAGAATTCGGGATTTGGCGTGCTTGAGCCTGAAAGAACTTTTTTTGGTAGCCCGCTTTATGTTCCTAAAAGGAATGATTGGAGATATTTATCAGGGCTTGTGCTTAGCTGGCAGCCAAAGTGGGTTCCCGGATTATTTCTAGGGATAACCAGAACTGCACAAAGTTATGGTGATGATTTGAATAGTTTTGGGGATTATCTGGCATTCTTTTCAAGGGTTAAACGAGTAGTAGGAGATGAATCCCTTAATCAACGTGATGAACACAGTTCTGTATTTATGCGATGGTTATGGCCTGAGGAACATGCAGAGATTTATTTCGAATATGGACATAGTAACTCTACACAGGATTTAAGAGGAGCTCTTCTTGAGCCTCAGCAATCTCGGGCGTATCTCTTTGGCCTTAGGAAGATCCTTCCCTTCAACAAATCAAGGAATGAGAATATTATGATCAATGTAGAAGTTACCCAGATGCAGGAAACTTCACCTGATAAAATTAGATCAGCGAATAGTTGGTATGTAAGTAAAAGTATCAGACATGGTTATACCAACAGAGGCGAAGTACTTGGTGCTGGAATCGGGCCCGGGGGAAACTTGCAGTCATTAGATGTGAGCTGGTTTAAGGGATTAAAGAGAATAGGATTGCAATTGGAACGATACGTTCATAACAATGATTTTTACTTTTATGCTTATGAAGATAGCCTTGATCCAAGAAGACATTGGACGGATCTGAGCATTGCAGCCAATGGAGAATGGAACTATAAGAATTTCATTTTTAATGCAAAATTACAGGGAATAAAGTCCTTAAATTATCAATGGTATTTATTTCAGGGACCTAATGATCCGATTTGGGTTAATGGAAGGGATGCTTTCAATTTACAGGTTCAGGCAGGATTAACCTATCGTTTTTAAATCAGGCGCTACATGAAAAAGATATATTACTCAATCCTTACCATTGTTTTTTGCAGTGGTTTAAACCTAAATAAGTTACATGCACAGTCTCTTCCTGTTGGAACACCCTTATTAGAAGATTATTATCGCAGGAAGCAATTGCTAGGAGAGTTGGATTCAACAGTTTCGTTTACAAGCAGGCCGTTATTTCCTACGGAGGCATTTAAAGTACACAATGCATTTGACCCCGATAGCTCATTACGTGAAGATGGGTGGTTAAAATTTGACGGCCCTATTTCTTTTGCCAATGGAAAGGGAAAGTTCCAGATTTTGCCCTTTAGCTGGCAACAGCAATATAATTCCCACCATCCTTATGGTTGGAATGATGGGGCAATGATTCCGGCCCGTGGATATCAATCTTTGATAACAGGTGGTTTCTTTGCGAAGATCGGTCCTTTGAGTATTCAGTTGCAACCTGAATTTGTATATGCCGCTAATAAGGAATTCGATGGTTTTGCTTTGGACCGATCAGATATCGAGCTTCGAAGATATTATTCCTGGCATAATGTTATTGATTTTCCAGAGCGTTTTGGTAATGGTACTTACAATAAGGTATCATGGGGACAAAGCAGTGTTCGATTGACCTTCGGTCCAGCCTCTATTGGTGTTTCCAATGAAAATTTATGGTGGGGTCCAGGTATGCGCAATTCCTTGTTAATGAGTAATACGGCTGCAGGATTTAAGCATGTCACATTAAATACGGTACGTCCGATTCATACTTATATTGGTTCTTTTGAAGCGCAGATTATAGGGGGACGCTTAAATGCCACTGGTCTTCCCCCTCTTGAATTGACGAATGCTCAAAATGGTGAAAATTTATTTAAAAGAAAGAGAGACGACTGGCGATATCTCTCTGCTTTTAATATCAGCTATCAACCCAAATGGGTGCCAGGATTATTTCTTGGTTTTACCCGGGCATTTAATGCATATCATTCTGATTTGAGTGGTTTTAAAGATTATGTGCCTTTTTTCACCCCTTTTCAGAAGGTGAAGACAGATGACGGAGATCCTTTTGATCGTGATCAGCTGACTTCCTTATATGCTCGCTGGATTTTCACCAAAGCAAAAGCTGAGGTGTATTTTGAATACGGAATCAATGACAACTCATATAATTTTAGAGACTTTATTGGTTCACCAGATCACTCAAGAGCTTATCTCTTTGGCATGAGGAAACTAATTTCCTTAAGTAAAAAAGATGAGTTTATTTCAGTTAATGCAGAGATCACACAAATGTCTCAATCACCCGATCGTTTGGTGAGAGAAGCTGGAGGATGGTATTACCATGGTGGTGTAAACGACGGGTATACTAATGAAGGACAGTTGTTGGGATCTGGAGTTGGGCCAGGTGGTAACCTGCAGTTATTGGATGTAAGTTGGGTTAATGGTTTAAAAAGGCTAGGATTTTCATTTGAAAGATACGAGCACAATATGGATTTCTATAATAGTAAAATTGGTGATCTCAACGGACAAAGCAGAAGGTGGGTAGATTTTGCTCTAGGCGCACAGGGAGAGTGGAACTACGGAAACCTGCTATTTAACGCAAAGCTACAAGGCATTAGGTCTATGAATTACCAATGGAGACTAAAAGATTATGACCCCACTTCCGATAGCTATTATATTCCTCACAATGGAGTTTTTAACTTTCATGGGGAGTTAGGTATCTCTTATCGCTTTTAAATAAAAGAACGTAGAAACCACAGCCAATTCCGCCTATAAGGATGCCGGCTAATATACCTATTGAATACTTTAATCTGTTTTTCTTTAAAGGAAGCTCAGGTTCATCTACAATCTGTACGGTTGGGGTTTCCTGAGCGAGCATGGTTTTACTCGCCTCCAGGTTCTTAACCGTCTCAGTAAAGATAGTGCTTAAAATGATCTTGTCACGATCCCTTAGCTCTGCTGTGGCATTAGCTGAAGCATAAGCCGGATTCAAATCTAACAAGGCCTGGCTGGCGGAAGATGCAGCATAAGTTTTACGGTTTAAGATTATCCCAATGCTGTCTGCACGGTGTTGTAAACGGCTTACATTACTTCTTAACCTGCTGGTTTTAGTGCGGATATAGAAATCTGTTGCCTGCTTAATAATACGGGTACAGAACAGCTGTGCCAGCCTTTCATCTTTCATGGTGGTATTCACCTCGAAAAAGCCAAGCTTTTTATCGGTTTTTGCAATGCCAAATTCACCACCAAGAATCTGTTCAGTGATTACATGTAAAAGACTATCCTGAATTCTGGTATAATTCTGGCCATTAACCGGAAAGGATATAATTTTTCCGTCTTTACTGTATTTCAACCATTTTTTATTCAGCTTATTCACTTTGGCATAAACATCAGCCAGGGATTTTGTTTGCGTCGTATCATAAGCAGAAAGTAAGGTAGCCTTAATCAATTTCTGACTCTTTACCAGTTCTTGTACATTGTCGCCGGCAAGAACACCGCTACCGCCTCCAATTCCATCCATATTGAAGCCAAATTGGCCCGCTATAGCTGCGAGTCCCCCTGCTCCGGATGATTTTGCATCATCAATTACAAAAGTTAATCTTGCGGTATAAGAAGGCGTCCATAGCCAGGATGCCAATGCACCAAGCAATGCTCCGGTAATTATTGTTGCCGCCAGTAGTTTTTTAAAGCTAAAAACGTATTTGATGTCATTTATGCGGTTTCCGATTACCTTGCTTAAAGAGAATTCGGGCTCGTACGGATATGGAGGATTTTCCTGGGCCATGTTATTTGTTTAAAATAGCGATCAAACTGATAAGCGCGGTTACGGCTGATGTAATACCGGATATTTCGGCAAAGCCCAGTTTAAACCTGTTATTCGGATCTTTTTCCGGTACAACGATCTTGCTGCCCGGTTTTACAGCCGGATAATTTCGGAAAAACAGAAAGCGCCTTACAGGCTTGTTTAATCCGTCAGGATACTTTATATATGCACCTTTCAATCGGGCATTTTCCTTTGCTCCTGCTGCTGCATTGATATAATACTTAAAGCTACGCCCATTATAATCTACAAACTGAGGGTTGTTAACGGCACCTGCAACTTCTACAAAAGAAATCTGGCGAGGGATATAGATGCTGTCGCCGGGTAAAAGGATCATGCTGGTCTTTACTTTTGGATCCTGACTTTTGTTGGTCAGGTCCAGGTTAACACGCACCCCTTTTCTGAATACCTGGGCATTCTCTAAAGCACCATAAGGACTAAGTCCACCGGCTCTTTGTAAAAGATCGATTGCGGTTTCATCTCTTCTTTGCACAGCATAATCGCCAGGAAACAGTACTTCTCCTTTCACGCTGATGTTGCCTAATGCACGATAGTTTACCAGTCTGGGAACATAAATATAATCCATAGGTTCCAGCTCCAGTTCCTGTGCTTCACCTGAGTTTTTATTCATATTGATGGTAAAGGTCTTTACCAGCTGATTGGCAACGCTATCCGAGTTGTTTTTAATGATTCTCGAAATTTCGACATGGTGTTCCGCCGCTTCATCCTGAAAACCTCCTGCCATTGCAATTACATCTGCCAGTTTCATCCCTTTTCTATAAGTAAATGAAGCAGGCAGCTTTACAAAGCCGCTTACAGTTACATTCTGGTTTGAAGTGAAAACAGCCCTGTCCTGGATCATAATCGAATCTTCTCTCATTAAAGGGATATCATTCTTTCCGTTTACTACATCGGCCGGATTAAAAGAAATCAGCTCCTTCTCCAGGTTGGCCAATGTTCTTTTGATATATCCTCGTTCCATATAGGCTTCTGTTTTTAGCCCCTGAGCTGTTTTTAGCAGCTCAGAAAGACTTAAGCCTGCAGTGAGCTCGTAAGTGCCCGGTCTGTATACGGCACCTTCCAGAACAACTCTATTGGTGTACCTTTCGGTGATGGCTCCAATTTGTACCAGATCACCGTTATTAGGGGTGAAATTCTTATACAGAGAAGATGGCACATCCTTAACTTCTCTTTGTAATTCGTTAATCTGATCTACCTTGGCTATGCCGCGGTAAGCAATGTCTGTAAATCCTCCTGCATATTTGATCAGGTCTTCCAGCTGTTCATTGTCCTTCAGCTCGTAAATGGCAGGTCTTTTTATCTCTCCCTTAATCCCGACTCTCTTTTTGTAAACCGGAATGCGGATCACATCCTGATCTTCCAGTCTTACATTCCCGTCCATGATACCGTTTTGCAAAAAGCTGTAAAAATCGACGGTTTTATAAACCTTATTGTTTCTTAGTAATTCAATATACCTTAATGAACCATTATTATTCGGACCACCAGAGTTATATAGGGCATTAAACAAAGTTGATATAGAAGATAATGTGTAAGAACCCGGGGTTTTTACCTCTCCGATAAGCGTAACCTTAATACTGCGCGTACTGCCCAGGTTTACTGCCAGTTGTGTTTGTCCGCCTTTCAAGGCAGGATATACCTTAGTCATTTTATCTCTGATCAGACTCGTTGCCTGTTCTATGGTAAAACCACCAACGTGAACGATTCCTGCATGCGGGATCTGTACATTTCCTTCAGGAGAGACCCTTGGGCGTACCGTACTTTCGTTTAATCCTGTAACCAATAAGATCAGCTCATCGCCTGGCCCTAATACATAGCTTTTAGGAGTAGCCATGCTGAAATTTGGCTCAAATTTTACGGTACTCTGATTAAAGAATTCCAGTCCGTAAACATTTAAAGGTGCTTCAGGAGCAGGTGCGGGCTTCGGTGCCACATAAGGTTTTATGACGGTTTGGGCGGTATCTCTTGTGAAATCTGTATTCTCTTTTTGGGGTGTGGGATTTACTTTAACTTCTTTTTTATTCAAACCAAGTAAGGTAACCCTGTTTTTAAACTCTTCTACCTCACCGGCAGGCATTCCTTTCTGGATCATCAGCTTATAGGCTTCGTTTTCCGGAATACCTGATTCCTGTAGTTTTTTCCAGGCCTGTCCAATTTGATCATCCGACAACTGGCTAACCTTTACATTCTGAATATCACTCATGGATATCGACTGTGCATTACTCCGGAAAGAAGTGGCTATGGAAAAAATTAAAAGAATATAAAAGAGTAATTTATTGTTCATGTAGATATTATGATAAATGACAAATATAAGTATTCAGGGTTAAAAGCCATAAGATACACCGAACTTAAACTCGTTTGGAACAGCGGATGTTTGTAGATCAGGTCTTATTACTCCATCCTGGTGCATGAAGGAAGTTTTAACATATAATTTATTCAGCAGCTGATAGTTCACTTCCAGTAAATATTGTTTCTGAGTTTCTACCGGCCCCTCGCTTAAAAATTTTGGTTGTGGTTCTGCCCAATACTGATCAAACAGATCTCCATCTCTGCCTTTTCTGATCGCCGTAAATTGAAAGCTGGCAACCATGCGCGGAATAGGGGTATAATTAACCCATGCGGTTACCCTGTCTGCATTTTGTCCGATCCAGTCTCCCAGTAAATAGCTTTGGTTGGTATACGTTTGTGCCGGTATAAGGTTGTTGTACACATAAGGATTGATGCGGCTGTATTCTCCCCCAATGGTTAAATAAGGCACCAACACATCCGTAACCGAAGCCCCCAGAGTATATCCAAGCTGATTTCTGCTCTTTGCGCTGTTAAAGATTTCACCTGTTCTGATCTCGTCTATAAAAAGTGATCCGTATAAATGTGTCTTAGGTAAATGATTTCTTGAACTTACAGAGAAGAAGAACTGCCCGTTTGCTCCGGTAGAAAGTTTATAGCGACTTTGGTACTGATCATAGGCCTTAAAGAACATAATAGGGATTAGATACCCAACATCAAGGTTGTCGCTGTAAACCATAGATTCTCCCACACTCAGGTCTAAACCTTTAACCGGTATAAAACTTAAGGTATGTGAAGCCAAAAACTTCGGAATGTAGGATTCTCTGTTATTACCATATAAAGCATTGCCTTTGTCGTAGGATCTTGCCGAATCTACTAATGCAGAATTTAACCAGGCATGGATGTAATTAAAACGAAGCCATTTCAATGGTTGATAGTCCAGTCGGATATTTGGATAGGCGGGTGCTTTATCAGACATGACCAGTCTTCCTGATTGACCATAACCCCAAAGCATCTGGTCTTTTCCAAAGCTTATCGCTCCATTGTTCCATGCATAGGTAATGTTTCCTCTGAAATCACTGTAATTTACGGTCTTTGCATTAGGATTTACATTCGCTGTTCTGATGATTCCGGTCTCAGGAGTAAAAATTCGGGTACTGTCAATTCCTTTTCCGCGGTCAGTAATGTCCTGGAAATAAAACTGAAAACTAAAATGCTTCCCGGCATGACCCCAAAAAGTTAAACCGGTACCTACACGGGCTACACTTTTATTCTTTCCCTGGAAAGTTTCAAAAGTTAAAGCAGGATCTCCTCTTAACAGGAAGTCGTCTTTGGTAACGGATAAGAACCGCCATCTTCCAGCAGGATCCTTTTTAAAAAAGGTAGTGCTGTCTTTTAAAGGAGTACTAAATTCACTGAATTCCTGTAAATAGAAAGCAAGTTCTTTTTGCTCAGTTGCAGTAAGCTTTGCAGATGAATTCTGTAAAGTAGTCAGTAGTGAAGCAATTTGTTTCCTGCTAACCGGTTGGATCAGGTCATTAAATTCTATATTTCCTTTTTGAGCCTGGCGTGAAAGGTATTTATAAACAGGGTTGGTAGGGTTCTCGTATACAACCTGAGCGTTACTGTTCAGAGTGATCAATAAAAATCCAATAATAAGGACAGAAAAGAGTGCTATGTTTTTCTTGAGTTTTAAGCTATTCATTTTTAGATGAAAGTTTTATGAAGGTATAGTTGCAAATATAATTATAGAGAGGGGATAAGCGCCTGTAATCCGGAAAAGTGCTTTTCTGTATTGATAAGGGTACGAATATGTTGTTCTGCATTTGCTCCCATCTGCAATAACAGGTTCTTATTGTTGTAAAGCTCATTGATCTTTTCAGAAAGTTGCGAATAATTACCCGGCTCAAATAAGAATCCGGTATGCCCATCAATCACCATTTCGGGGATCGCACCAATTTTCGAGCCAATTACAGGTTTGCCCATTGCCATCGCTTCAACAACAGTAAAGCCAAGCACCTCATACCATTCAGACGGACAGATTAAAAATTCAGCTTTTCCAATCAGCTCCAGTGTCTCCTTTTTAGACTTTTTACCGGAAAATTCAACGTTTAACAAGTCATTTTTGGCCGCAAAGTCCATAAGCTCCTCATGCTGAGTTCCGGTTCCAATAATCTTTAAATGGATCTCCGGATGATTCATCATCGCTGACAGTACCGTATGTGCTCCTTTTATCTTCTCCAGTCTGCCTACAAATACAATATAGCGGTCATTTGAAGGTATAGCAGTGTTTTCTTTTGCAGCCTCGATCTCTTCATAGTCATAACCATGGTAGAGCTGTACCAGCTTCTCCTGAAAGAAATTAAAAGATTTGAATTTCTCATAAAGAAAAACAGAAGGGCATACATAGTGGTCTACATAAGCGTAGTAATTGAGGTATTTGTGAACGTAATTTTCCAAAGCTGCTACTACACTTGCCGGATAAGAGCCTTTCTTGCATTTATTGGTAACGCAATTGTAAAAGGCACCCCCAAAACATTTTTCACATATTTCTCCATGGCTGATAAAGGTACTTTCAGGACAGATAGGCGTGTATTCATGGAGCGTCCAGATGATGGGAATTCCACGGTCCTTTAGTGTTTTTAAAATCGCAGGGGTGATGTAGTGGTGGATCACATTGATGTGTGCAAAATCAATCTTTACCTTGTCCAGCAGTCTTTCCAGCTGCTGTTGTGCTTCAGTAGAAAAAATGCTTTTCTTTACCACCTTAAGCCCGTCACTCAGACTTTTTTTGTTTACTTTTTTATAATCTATGTGTTCAATAAAATACTCAGAATACTCAGAAGGAAAGTTTCTTGGATCCTTCATAGAAAAGGGAATCACCTGATGACCTTTTTCCCGATAAAGCCTGGTGACATTTTCAACGTAGGTCCAGTCGCCCCCACTCGGATACCAGGTCCAGTTTGCAACAAGAATATTCATTTGTTTCTTCTAAATTAACACTTATAA
>NZ_LGEL01000076.1 GCF_001636695.1 Pedobacter panaciterrae | reverse complement strand
AGATGTGTATAAGAGACAGAAATATTCCAGTCTTCTTTCTATCAGCTTCAGCGACTTTTTTTAGTATTGCTGATTGCTTTCTTTTTAACCGCTCGAAATAGAAAATAATTGCGTATTCATATTTTAGAATCTTAAATAGAAATAAAATTTTAGAGATTTTTTGATGCTATAAGCAGAATATATTATTAATTAAATTCAGTGTAGTAATACTTGTATTTTAAATTAAACTTTCAATAAGTTTTGAAAGTTTAATAATTAACTGCTACATTTGATCTATGAAAAGCTTAAAAAACCACTTGATCCTTTTTGATGCAGAATGCCCAATGTGCAAGCTGTATACTAAAGGTTTTACTAAGGTTGGAATGCTTGATCCGACAGGAGCACAACCTTATCAGAATATGCCTCAGAATGTTTGTCCTTATGTGGACCAGCAAAGGGCAGTTAATGAAATTGCACTGGTTGATATTGAAACAGGGCAGGTAACTTATGGCATAAACAGCCTGTTTAAAGTACTTACAAATTCAATCCCTTTATTCGGGCCATTGTTTTCTCTTAAGCCTTTTATTTGGATAATGAGTAAAGTGTATGCCTTTGTGTCTTATAACAGAAAGGTAATAATACCTGTAGAAATTACGAAAGATAGTTTTGCTATTCAACCTACGTTTAAATTAAGATATCGCATTGCATATTTAGTGTTCACCTGGTTTATAGCCAGCCTTATCCTTACACATTATGCCGGTTTGTTAAAAGATTTGATGCCGGTTGGGGGTGCTTACCGAGAATATTTTATTTGCGGCGGACAAATTGTTTTTCAAGCCATAATAGTAAGCATGCTGGCATGGGATAGGAAATGGGAATATCTGGGTAATATGATGACGATATCTTTTGCCGGTTCTTTGTTGCTGCTTCCTGCGTTATTAATGGCTAAGTTCCTGGTGTTGCCTGCACTTTTTTACGCTGCTTATTTTATGGGAGTAGCTGGCATTATGTTTCTGGAACATTTTAGGCGAATGAGTATTTTAAAGCTAGGATATATACCTACTTTAACCTGGGTACTGTACAGAATAATTGTTCTTTTATTGATCCTTTTTATCTAAAGAATATGAAATACACGAAAATAGTTTTGGCTGGAGGTAATGGTTATCTGGGTAATGTTTTAGCTAATTACTATAAAACGATTTCAACGCAGGTGGTAATACTTAGTAGAAAAAGTAAAGCTGCTGAAGATAATGTAGAAACAGTTTTATGGGATGGAACAACTGAGGGCCCGTGGACTGAGAAGCTTAAGGGTGCAGATATGCTGATCAATCTTTGCGGAAAAAATGTAAACTGCCGTTATAATGAGAAGAACAGGGAAGAGATCATTGTTTCAAGAACAATACCTACCAGATTGTTAAATAAAGTAATAGCCGAAATGGCTAATCCCCCAAAACTTTGGATCAATGTAACTTCTGCCACTATCTATCGCCATGCGGAAGATCATCCACAGGATGAATATACTGGAGAAATTGGTTATGGTTTTTCAATAGATGTGTGTAAACAATGGGAAGCTTCATTCTTTGAAACAGAAACAGCTTTAACACGTAAAGTTGCACTGAGGATGGGGATTGTATTAGGTAGAAATGAAAGCGTGTTTCCACGTCTGCTTAATCTTGTTAAGTTTGGTTTAGGTGGACATCAGGGAGATGGGCAGCAGTATGTTTCCTGGATTCATGAACACGATGTAGCCCGATGTACGGAATGGGTGTTGGACAATGAAGAGTTTATCGGCGTTGTTAATTGTGTTGCCCCACAAGCAGTTAAAAATGCAGAGTTAATGAGCTTGATACGCAAGGCATATGGCATTCCTTTTGGATTGCCTAGTCCGCAATGGTTATTGGAAATAGGTATGCTTTTGATAGGCTCAGAAACAGAATTGGTTTTAAAGAGCAGATGGGTAGCGCCGAGGCGCTTGCTTGAAGCTGGTTTTGTATTTCAGTTTCCTAATGCAAAGCATGCTATTCATGATATTTTGAGCATTAGGGTTTAGTGGTGTTTCATAAGGGGTTCTATATCTGAGTAGTTATCAGAAATAATCTTTATCTTGATTAGCCAAATATACTAAACCTTATGATCTGTAAAACTTTAAAATCCGGTAAGAACTGGTGCAAATGGATGTTTTTTGTATCAACGCTGGTGGTCATTTCTTCTTGTAAAAAGGATGATAAGCATGAAGATCCGAAGGTAATACCAAAAACCGACAAGCAGTTAAAAACATTTAGATTCAGTGCAGCGAAGAACCATGTTCTGGTAAATGATGTTAACGGTGAGATTGTAGGCGATACGATATATGCCAGGGCATTTGCCGGAACAGATATTAGTAAGCTGATACCATCTTTTACTTATGATGGGGCAAAGGTCGTTGTTGGCGAGGTAACCCAGAAAAGTGATACAACGGTTAATGACTTTACACGTTTGGTGAACTATAGTGTAGTAGCTGAAGACAATACCAAAAAGACCTATGTTGTTAAGTTCACTGATAATGGTATTGCGGCACTTTACATCAATACAAATAATGTTCCTATTACCAGTAAGGATACTTATGTAATGGGCTCCTTAAAGTTAGTTGCCAATTTTAAAGATGTAGTTTACGAAGGCAAAACGGAAATAAAGGGAAGAGGTAATTCGACCTGGTATGATATGCCTAAAAAACCTTATCGCATTAAACTCGATAAAAAAGCAGGTTTGCTGGGTATGGCAGAAAGTAAGAATTGGGTGCTTTTAGCTAACTATGCTGACAAAACTTTGATGCGCAATGAACTCGCTTTTATGCTGAGCAGAAATATGGGGCGTGCTTTTACTCCTAATTCAAGATATGTAGAGGTGTATTTAAATGGGTTGTTTATTGGTAATTATCAGTTAACTGAACAGATTAAAGAGGGCAAGGGACTTGTTGATATTGAGGAGCAACCTGATGGTACCACCGCCTTGCCTGATCTTGCCGGTGGATACTTGATAGAGCAGGATCTATTTGCTACTGGCGAGCCAGTGTATTTTAAGACACAAAAGAATATGCCTTTTGTAATTAAGTATCCTGATGAAGATAAGATCAATCAGGAGCAAAAGGATTATATTAAAAACCATTTTCAGAAATTTGAAGATGCACTTTATTCAGCTGATTTTACCGATCCGGTAAACGGTTATAGAAAGTATTTTGATGTAAATAGTTATGTGGATTTTTATATTGTAAATGAAGTAATAGGTAATCCGGATGCATTTAGAAGTACCTATATGTTTAAAAAACGTAACGACGATAAAATTTATGTTGGGCCTGTATGGGATTTTGATAAGGCAGCGAATAACGATAATCGGTTGGGTGATCAGGTAAACGGACTAATGTCTAATTCAGCATTTGAACCTAAAATATGGTTTAAAAGATTAATGGAAGACCAGACTTTCAGGCAGAGAATAAGAGAACGTTGGAACGAGCTCAAAGCTAAAATAAAAACACTGCCGGACGCAACGAATCCGCTTGCCAGGAAGCTTGTAGTTTCCCAGGTCAGGAATTTTACTAAATGGGATATCTTGAAGAAGCAGTCGTATTTAGAGCTCCAGGTATCAGGATCATATGAGGGAGAAGTTGCCTATCTGAAAAATTTCCTGACAAGGCATATTGACTGGTTGGATACGAAATTCAATAGCAGCGAATATCAATAGCTTAATAAAAAGGGGGATTTTTATTATTTTTGCTTTATGAATACTAAACAAGCTTATAATATCTGGGCTGCACAATATGATACTAACGATAATAAAACAAGGGATTTGGAGGGTTTGGCACTTAAATTATGCCTGGCTCGTATTCCATTTAATAAGGTTTTGGAGATCGGTTGTGGAACAGGGAAAAATACAGAATGGCTGATTGGAAAAGCAGCAATGATTACAGCGGTTGATCTTTCAGATCAGATGCTTGCCAGAGCTAAAGATAAAATAACATCTAACAGGGTTGAGTTTAAACAAGCAGACATTACAGCCCGCTGGAACTTTAGGGATGGCTTATACGATCTGGTAACTTTTAGTTTGATATTGGAACATATAGATAATCTGGATTATGTATTTAATCAGGTATCTAAATCTTTGAACCCGGAAGGTTATGTTTACATCGGTGAATTGCATCCTTTTAAGCAATATACTGGTACTAAAGCCAGATTCGATACGGAAGATGGTAAACAGATTGTAGATTGTTTTAACCATAATATATCTGATTTTATTCAGGCTGGTAAAAAGCATGGATTGACATTGGTTGATGTGGAGGAGTATTTTGATGACAATAACAGAACAGAGATTCCAAGAATTTTAACCATCTTGTTCAGGAAAACCTAATCATTCTATATGAAGACCTTTACATTAATCGTTTTAACCCTGGTAATGTTAACCCCGTTCCAAAAGTCAATGGCGCAAGCAGAAAAGAAGCAACAAGGAGCAGTTCTAAATCATATTGCAGTGTATGTTACTGACCTGGCAAAATCTACAGCATTTTATAAAGATGTTTTTGATCTTGAAGTCATACCTGAACCATTTAAAGATGGCAGACATACCTGGTTTTCGATAGGCCCTGCCGGGCATTTACATTTAATTCAAGGTGCAAAAGCCAATGTAGAACATGATAAAAACGAACATTTATGTTTTAGTGTACCTTCTGTAGATAAATTTATTACACTGCTAAATGTTAAAAAGATTGATTTCGAAGATTGGGCAGGAACACGTAAAGCGGTTACTTTGAGGGTTGATGGTATAAAACAAGTTTATTTTAAAGATCCGGATGGCCATTGGCTTGAAGTGAACGACGATCATAAATAATCTGATTTTCGACAATAATTGCAAGGCTTATGACTATAGACATTGAGAATAAATTAAAAGTGAAGGATATTAATCCTACCGCTATGCGTTTGTTAGTGTTGGAGTTTTTAACCAAGCAAAATGCAGCAATCAGTTTAAACGATCTTGAAAAGGGAATGGCACCGTCAGACAGGATTACACTTTACCGCACGCTAAAAACTTTTGAAGAAAAGGGTTTGGTTCATAGTATCGAAGACGGGAGTGGTGCCACAAAATATGCTTTATGTGAGGAAGATTGTGATGGAGAAAATCATCATGATCTTCATGTACATTTTTATTGCAATACCTGTAGAGAAACATTTTGTTTGCCAAATACCCAGATACCTGATATCTCACTGCCCATTAATTTCTTTCGTCAGGAGATGAACCTCATCATTAAAGGAATATGCGATCAGTGTAATCCATCTATACCTTTGCAATAGTATTGCATAGCTGTAGCCCGTACCTTTGGCTATATATTTAAGAGTTATGCAATTATCAAATAATCATAAGGACTGCTGTTCGGTTGAGGAACCAAAAAAAACAGTTATACAAAATCATAAGCACGATCATAAAGACAACCATCAACATGAGGAGCATTCTGATGATGACGGACACAATCATGGTGCTTCAGAACCATCGGGGATTATTGGACATTGGCCACTATTAACAGCGCTGGCCATTATAATTATTATGATGGTTTTGGAGTATGGGTTTGATATTGTGTTTAGTAATGTTATTCAGCTAATAATTTTTATTCCTGCCTACTTATTGGCAGGGTATGATGTGCTTGCCCTTGCATTTAGAAAAGCCATAAGACTTGATTTTTTCAATGAGTTTTTTCTGATGAGCGTAGCTACTATTGGGGCCTTTGCAATTGGATCTTATAGTGAAGGTGTTGCCGTAATGGTGTTCTATTCTATAGGAGAGTGGTTTCAGGATTCGGCGGTTAGTAATGCAAAACGAAGTATTAAGGCTTTGCTGGATATCAGACCGGATAGTGTAGATGTGATTAGAGATGGAAAGGTAATTAATGTGCTGCCCGCAGATGTCCAAATCGATGAACTTATACAAGTTAAACCTGGAGAAAAAGTAGCGCTCGACGGTGTGCTAATGTCAGACAGGGCAACATTTAACACTGCTGCTTTAACAGGCGAAAGCAGACCCGATAATAAAGGTAAAGGTGAGTCTGTTCTTGCAGGTATGATTAATCTGAATCAGCTTGCCGAATTAAAAGTTACTGCTTTGTTTAAAGATAGTAAGCTTAGTAAAATTCTTGAAATGGTACAGGATGCTACCGCCAGGAAATCCCAAACTCAATTGTTTATTTCCCGATTTGCCAAAATATATACACCAATCGTGTTTTTATTGGCTGTTCTTGTTGTTGGTGCTCCTTACTTTTTTGTTGCCGATTATGACTTTAGCGACTGGTTATACCGTGGCTTGGTATTCCTGGTAATCAGTTGCCCATGTGCATTGGTGGTTTCTATCCCTTTGGGATATTTTGGAGGAATTGGCCTGGCATCTAAGAATGGTATCTTGTTTAAAGGTTCTAACTTTCTGGATGTAATTACTACAGTAAATACTGTTGTAATGGATAAAACAGGAACCCTTACTAAGGGAGTTTTTGATGTTCAGCAAGTAATTGTGGCAAATGGTTATAACGAAAAAGAATTTGTACGTATAGCTGCGGCACTTGAAAGTAAGTCGACCCATCCAATTGCTACAGCGATTAAGGAATATGCAGGGGATGAGATTTCCGGAATAAAAATAGAACGGGTTGAAGAGATTGCAGGCCATGGTTTAAAGGGAATTATTGACGGGAAGGAAGTGCTTGCCGGCAACGCAAAATTACTTAAGAAGTTTAATATAGCTTATGATAGTGCCATAGATGGTATTACTGATAGTGTGGTAGTTATAGCTATAGATAAGATTTATGCGGGTTATATAACTATTGCAGATGAGGTAAAAGATGATGCCAAACAGGCAATTGCTGATATGCACGCCTTGGGTATAAAAACAGTAATGTTAAGTGGGGATAAGCAAAGTGTGGTGAGCAGGGTAGCTGCCTTTTTAGGTATTGATGAGGCATTTGGTGATCTGTTACCTGAAAATAAAGTACAGAAAGTACAAGCACTTAAGGATAAGAACTTAAAAATTGCTTTTATTGGTGATGGTGTAAATGATGCGCCTGTTGTGGCATTGGCTGATGCCGGAATTGCAATGGGTGGATTGGGGAGTGATGCCACTATTGAAACAGCTGATATTGTAATACAGAACGACCAGCCTTCTAAAATTGTAACCGCAATAAAGATTGGTAAAATTACACGCAGTATAGTATGGCAAAACATTGCTCTGGCTATGATTGTGAAAATAGCTGTATTGATTTTAGGTGCTGGTGGTGTGGCTACATTGTGGGAAGCTGTGATAGCTGATGTTGGTGTTGCACTGCTCGCTATTTTAAATGCCGTTCGAATTCAGAATATTAAATTTTAAGGGGGAATACACCATTTTTAAGGGGGAATACACCGTCATCTCGACGATAGTAGAGATCTCTTGGTTACGCGACTTCAAGAGATCTCTACTATCGTCGAGATGACGAGTATAAGGATGAAGCGCGTGCACTGCGTCTTAGGATGATAAGCATTCTTTTTTTTTGAAAAAGTTGCATCGATATTAAAAATATTGCGCAAAGGTTTGTTTTGCTGATTAAAAGGGTTTTTGCTTGTTTTTGATCCCTCTTGTTAGAAACTTTTGCGCTGGCTGTTAGGTTTTTATGTAAAATAATTACTAAGTTACACTAACACATTGAAGCCAAATAGTGTAATGACTGTATGAGATTTTTTCGCAACAAGAAATTATTGGTCCTGCTTGTCCTTTTCGCTGTAGTGATTGCATGCTCACTACTGATGTCATATGACAAGAAAGTGGACTTCAATACCGAGGTAAAACCAATCATCAATAAGAAATGTATTTCCTGTCACGGGGGCGTGAAAAAACAGGGAGGATTTAGCTTGCTGTTTCACGAGGAAGCAATTGCCGCTACTAAAAGTGGTAAGCCGGCTATTATTCCGGGAGATCCCGATGGCAGTGAACTCATAAAACGCCTGCTCAGTAAAGATTCTGAAGAGCGCATGCCTTACAAGCATGAAGCGCTTAATGAAGATGAAATAGATATTTTTAAAAGGTGGATAAAACAAGGTGCAAAGTGGGGTGATCATTGGGCTTATTTACCGGTAAAAAAAGTAGAAATACCAGATGCAGGTGGTAATTTGGCCAGGAATGATATCGATCATTTCATCCTTGAAAAACTTGATGAACAGGATTTAAAACCATCTGCCGAGGCAGACAGACCTACGCTATTAAGACGAGCCAGCCTTGATTTAATTGGTATGGCACCTCCTAAAAAACTGGCCGAGCAGTATTTAACAGCCAAAGATGGGGATAGAGCATATCAGGCTTTAGTAGATTCATTAATGGCCTCTCAACGGTTTGGAGAGAAATGGGCATCTATGTGGTTAGATGTGGCAAGATATGCAGATACAAAGGGTTATGAATCTGACTTTGGACGAAATATATGGCAGTATCGCGATTGGGTAATTCGTGCATTTAATAAAGATATGCCCTACAATGAGTTTGTTACTGAACAAATTGCCGGTGATTTTTTTGTGGATCCTACGGATGATCAGTATATAGCTACAGCATTTCAAAGGAATACGATGAACAATGATGAGGGAGGGACAAATAACGAAGAGTTTAGGGTGGCCGCGGTATTGGATCGTGTTAATACCACATGGGAGGGACTGTTAAGTACAACATTTGCCTGTGTTCAATGTCACAGCCATCCTTATGATCCTTTTAAGCACGATGAATTCTATAAATTCATGGCCTATTTTAACAATACCAGAGATGAAGACATCTCATCTGAATACCCTGTGCTAAGGCAATATGATGATTCATTACAAAGAAAACTAACAGTACTAACGGATTGGTTAAAGGTTAATGCTTCTGTAGAGAAATCAAAAGAGATTCATAAGTTCTTAAAAACAGGACAGCCTGTTATCAATTCTGTTGTGGCTGATAGCATGGTAAATGCCATTATTGGCAATAACAATATTGCACTTTTCTTTAAAAATAATGCGATCGCAAGAATTCCGGCAGTAAACCTGGAAAAGGTTGATCAGTTGATTTATAGGTATTCATCAGGTAAGCCGGGTGGAAGTATGCAACTGAGGTTGGATAAAGCTACAGGGCCGGTAATTGCTTCATGGAAAGTTCCTGAAGGTCCTGGTTACCGTAATCTGGCTGTCGATTTTAAGGCTCAGACTGGCGTACATGATGTATACCTAACCTATACTAATCCAACAGCTACTAATAAAGACGAGGTAATTGTATACTTTGATTGGTTCCGTTTTTCGCAACAGTTTCCGGGAAAGGGTAAACCAGGATATGAAGAAAATAAAGTATCATTCTGGACGTTAATGGATGCCAACGTAGGATCAACACCCATTATGGTTGAAAATCCTGCCGATAGGTCTCGCAAAACGTTTGTATTTAAGCGTGGGGCATGGATTACTCCCGGAGCAGAAGTGCATGCGGGGGTGCCTAAATCTTTAGCTTATGCTATGCCGGCAAATGCACCAAAAAACAGACAGGGGCTTGCCATGTGGCTTACAGATAAGAGGAACCCGCTGTTATCCAGGACTATGGCAAACCGCTTATGGGAGCAGTTGTTTGGAACCGGTATAGTTGAAACTTTAGAAGATATGGGTACACAGGGAATGAACCCTACTCATAAAGAATTGCTGGATCATTTATCATGGCAGTTAATGAATGATTATAAATGGAGTATGAAGCGCTTAATTAAAGAAATGGTAATGAGCGCGACTTACAGACAGGATTCAAAAGTTACTGAGGATACCAAAAAGAAAGATCAGTTTAATAAGTATTATGCACGCGGACCAAGGATGAGGTTAACTGCAGAGCAGATCAGAGATCAGCATCTTTCTGTGAGCGGGGTATTAAGTGCTAAAATGTATGGCCCGGGTGTAATGCCATGGCAGCCAAATGGTATTTGGAGCTCACCATATAATGGGGCTACCTGGAATAACTCGACAGGTGAAGATCAATTTAGAAGGGCAATTTATACCTATTGGAAAAGAACAGCTCCTTATCCGTCAATGATTGCTTTTGATGGTGCGCAAAGGGTATCCTGTAGTCCGCGGAGGATTAGAACAAATACACCACTTCAGGCACTGGTTACACTTAACGACTCTGTATATATAGATATGGCCAAATTCTTTGCTTTGAGGATGAAAAAAGAAGGTGGAAAAGAGATTAAAAATCAAATAGCTAAAGGATATGAATGGATGATGTATAAACCTATTTCGGGAGCTAAGCTTAAGATTTTAGATAACCTTTATCTGACGGCATTAAATGACTATAAAGTACATCCTGATAAAGCGAAACAGATACTTGGTGGTCAGCAAACCGATAAGTATCCTGAAACAGCGGCCCTGGTGGTCGTAGCAAATGCGATGTTGAATCTTGATGAAGCGGTAACAAAAAACTAATTGTAATGACAAGAGATGAATTGAATGCACATCGCCTGGTAAAGGAAGCTCAGGAAACTGAACTCAGGGCTTTTACACGCAGGCATTTCCTTAAAGAGAGCGCAATGGGGCTTGGTGCCGTAGCTATGGGAGCTTTGTTAGGTAGTTGTGGCCTTGGCGGCAAAAGTAATAATGATATTTTATATGATCCGGTGCATCCTTTATTGCCAAAAGCGCCGCCTTTTTTAGGTAAAGCAAAGAGTGTAATTTACCTGCATATGGCAGGTGCGCCTTCACAATTGGAGTTATTTGATTATAAACCGGAATTGATGAAAATGGATGGTCAGGATTGTCCGCAATCTTTGCTGGCAGGTAAGAAATTTGCTTTTATTACGGGAGTACCTAAAATGCTTGGCCCGCAGGCAAAATTTGCACAACATGGCCAAAGCCGCGCCTGGGTTAGTGAAAACCTTCCGCATTTCTCTACAATGGTTGATGATGTAAGTTTTTTAAAGGCAGTTTCTACAGATCAGTTTAACCATGCACCTGCGCAGTTATTAATTCATACAGGAAGTCCTCGTTTAGGCAGGCCAAGCATGGGTAGCTGGGCAACTTATGGATTGGGGACCGAAAATCAGAATCTTCCGGGGTTTGTTGTGCTAACGAGCGGGGGAAGCTTCCCTGATGCAGGTAAAAGCATTTGGGGTAGTGGATTTTTACCTTCGGTATATCAGGGGGTACAATGCAGGAGTGAAGGAGATCCGGTATTGTTTATCAAAGATCCTCATGGAATGAGCCGCGATTTACGTAAGGCTTCAATAGATGCTATTAATGCTTCAAATGAGCAGGAATATGCGGCTTATAATGATCCGGAGATATTATCGCGTATATCGCAATACGAAATGGCCTATCGGATGCAGATCTCAGCACCGGAGGTAATGAATATTAATGATGAGCCTGAATATATTCATGAAATGTATGGAACGCAGCCTGGCAAATCTTGTTTTGCAAATAATGTTTTACTTGCCCGTAAATTAGTAGAAAAAGGGGTGAGGTATGTGCAGCTATTTGATTGGGGCTGGGATGCGCATGGTGATGGACCTAACAATTCTTTAAATATAGGATTGAAAAATAAATGTCGCAGTATTGATAAACCTATTACAGCTTTGTTGCTGGATTTGAAACAACGAGGCTTACTTGAAGAAACTTTAGTGGTTTGGGGTGGAGAGTTTGGCAGGACGCCTATGATGGAGAACCGTAATGGGGTTCAGAACCCTTATAATGGCAGAGACCATCATACGGATGCTTTTACCATTTGGATGGCCGGAGGGGGCATTAAAAAAGGTTTTACCCATGGCGAGACCGATGAGATTGGATATAGCAGTATAAGCGGTAAGGTTGATGCTTTTGACATACAAGCCACCATACTAAACCAGCTGGGTTTTGATCATGAGAAATTTACTTATCCTTTTCAGGGTCGTCCGTTCAGACTTACAGACGTGGCAGGCAAGGTTATTCATGATGTTATCGCTTAATTAATTTACTTAAAGAACTTTTACCGCAATTATAAATGCACCAAAACAGACGACATTTTTTAAAAACTACTGCAACCGCTACTGCTGTAGGATTATTGGTTCCACTAGGTGAAATGGCTGCTCAGGAGATTCCTTACGTTAGGGCAAAGGCAGGTTATGAATTGTTATTTATGGCTACTGATTGGGGCTTTCCGGGTACTACTGATGAGTTTTGCGCTTTAGCAAAAAAAGAAGGGTACGAGGGGATTGAAATTTGGTGGCCGGCAGATAATGCCAAATTACAGGAAGATTTGTTTACAGCATTAAAGAAACATGGTTTACAGGTAGGCTTTCTTTGTGGTGGCAGCCAAAGCGATTCAACAGCGCATTTAAATACCTTTAAGAAAAATCTGGATGCAGCAACAGGCAATAGCTTTCAAAAACCTGTTTATATTAACTGTCATTCTGGTAAAGACTATTTCACTTATGAGCAGAATAAATTATTTATAGATTATACCAGCAAAAAGAGCAAAGAAACAGGTATTCCTATTTACCATGAAACCCATCGTGGGCGAATGCTTTACTCTGCACCTGTAGCAAGACAGTTTATTGAGAAAAACCCTGATTTGAGATTGACTTTAGATATATCGCATTGGTGCGTGGTGCATGAAAGCCTGCTAACGGATCAAAAAGAAACAATTGATCTGGCACTGGAAAGGGTAAGTCATATCCATTCCAGGGTTGGCCATCCACAGGGAGCTCAGGTTAACGACCCAAGAGCACCAGAATGGGATAGCGCAATAAAAGCGCATCTTTCATGGTGGGATAAGGTTATAGAACGCAAGAAATTGAAAGGTGAAAGGATGACAATCCTGACTGAATTTGGACCGCCGGATTACTTGCAGACATTACCATATACCCGACAGCCGGTGGCAGACCAATGGGCGATAAATGTTTATATGATGAACTTGCTGCGTAAGCGTTATCAGTTGTAAGAGATGATATTATTATCAATTCCCGACTTGATTGGACGATTTCATCCTATCCTTGTTCACTTGCCAATAGGTATTTTATTATTGGGATGCCTTTTTCAGTTACTCACCATAAATCCTAAGTTCTATGTACTAAGACCAGCAGTGCCGCTTATCTATTTGCTTGGGGGATTGGGAGCTGTTTTTTCTTCAGTAAGTGGTTATCTATTGTCGCAAAGTGGAGACTATGATAGCAATATGGTTGGCATCCATCAATGGCTGGGGATTAGTGTGTCTGTTATTTCGCTGATTGTTTATACCATGTATAAGATGCAAGCCAGAGAAAGCTTATTGAACCTGGTTGCAATAGTTCTAATAGTTTTGATAACCATTACAGGACATTATGGTGGTTCGCTTACCCATGGGTCTGATTATATCAGCTCCGCATTAAAGGATGAAGTAAAGGGAAAGGCTGCTATACCTCCAATAGCCAATGTACAGCAGGCTATGGCTTATACTCATATGATTCAACCCTTGTTGCAAAACCGATGTTATAATTGTCATGGCTCAGAAAAACAGAAAGGAAAACTGAGGCTCGACGGAAAGGATTTTATATTAAAAGGTGGAGAGGATGGCAAAACATTGGTTCCGGGAAGTGCCGAAGAAAGTGAGCTGATTAAAAGATTGCTTTTACCAGCTTCTAACGAGGATCATATGCCTCCTAAAGAAAAACCTCAACTTACTGCCGAAGAAATTGAATTGCTGCAGTGGTGGGTAAAACAAGGGGCTGATTTTAATAAGAAGGTGCAGGACATGAAGCAATCGGAAAAGGAAAAAGTACTTCTGTTGAGCTTCCAGACAGGGGCTGTTAAAAAAGAAAATAAATTGGCAGATATTCCTGAGAAAGAAATTGCAAAAGCAGATGCTGCGGCAATTGAAAAGCTTAAGCAGGCTGGTGTTGTAGTTATACCCGTGTTAAGTACCAGTAATTATTTATCAGCAAGTTTTGTTACTGCAAAGGCAAGTGCCGATGTGCTTAAGCTTTTAGAACCATTAAAGAAACAATTGATCTGGCTCAATTTGGCTAATACTGCTCTAGATGATAAAGGGATGCAGGCGGTTGCTAAGCTTGACAATCTGATCCGTATTAATTTAAGTAGAACTGCGGTTACCGACAAAGGGCTGGCATTAATTAATGGGACAAGTCATTTACAGTATGTAAACCTGGTAGGTACTAAGGTAACAGTTGCTGGAGTAGAACAGCTAAAAGCTTTAAAAGAGTTAAACAGCATTTATCTTTATCAGACAGGTATTACCAAAGACGATGAGATAAAGCTTAAGAAGGTGTTTGCTAAAGTAAACCTGGATTTTGGCGGTTATGTTGTTCCTACCCTTGAAAAAGACACGACCGAGGTGAAGCCTCCTGTTGCAAAGTGATCATTTGCAATTTACATTGCAAATTGATAAGTTTAATGTAGCATGGGTATTAAGGCAGCTGTTAATTACATTTTAGTATTGTTTTGTCTTTTGCCTTATTATGGCAAGACACAGAGCTATTTAAAAGATGAAATAATCAGATTTGATGAAGGATTGCCTTCAGATTTTGTTCGACAATTGGCATCTAGTAAAAATGGTTACCTGTACCTGGCAACCAGAAGAGGCTTATCGCAATATGATGGTTATCGGTTTTTGGAACATCCTGCTGCTCTTACTAATATTACTTCTTTTTTTGTTAAAGATGATGTTATCTACTACCACGATGTTTATAGCGGCTTATGTGTATTAAAAAGCTTTTACGATAAGCCTAAGGTAATTGTAACTAATAAGTATCATGATACTGATCCCAATAATGATCATTTTGAAAATATTTTTGTGGATTCGGATGATAGAATCTGGTGCAGTGATTTTAACAACATTAAATATTATGCGAAAGGTACCAGAGGTAAAGTATTTTTTGCTGATAAAAATCCTGATAAGGAAAAGCGAAATGTTGCTTTTTTGGAAGTACAAAAAGGCGAAATCTGGGTGTTTACAAATCACGGCCTATATGTATGGCAAAAGAATACCGACAAACTTACTATTCATCCGGATGTTAAACTGAGGAGCCTAAAATATATTTCAGCATTACGTATCAGCAAAGAAGAAATTCTGTTTGCTACAGTTGATGGAGTACTTGCAAAGTATAATCTAATAAATCAGGAGATCAGGCAACTCCCTTCTTTACCCGACAATAATAGGATTATTGGTATGGGAGAAATAGTATTCGAAGGGCTTAACCAGATCTTGTTATACTCCGATCAGCTGGTGTACTTGCTAAGCGAGGCATCCTTAAAACCTAAATTGATCTATAAAACACAAAAACAGATTATTAATGAGGTTATTGTAAATAACGAAACTAAAGTTGTTTGGATAGCAACAAACAAGGGGCTTGTAAAACTGTTTAATCCTCATACTTCAATAAATAATGTGATGTTGCCTGGTGATGTGCAAAGGCCGGGAAACATGATGGTGGATATTGTTGAAATGCCCAATGGAGATATTTATACCTGTGGCAAAGATAATTTATTATGGATTTATAATAAGGTATCTGGTTGGCGCAAATTGCGGCTTCCTGATGATAAGGCCAAATCTGAGAGTTTATACATTAATGGGAATCAGCTTTTTGTAAGTACAACTGTTGGTATTTTTTATGTAGAAAATGAAAAGATTAAAAAGCTGGAAATACCCTCAAATGTGGCAATAAAAAAATGTATTCTTTACAAGAATAAACAACTTTGGGTATTGCCTGCCGGAAAATCTGTTGAGGTTTATAAGTGGCCTTCTCTTGAAAAAGAGGAAGGGTTAGTGACCAACGATAAACAGTTTTGGTCAGACAATTTGTGGAATGATATCTATGTTCACAATGATGGTAAGATTTGGTTAATTGGCTGGATGCCTAAAGACTTTGGAATTACCATTTACAGTGAATCGCAAAAGGCCTTTTCTGAGGTAAGTAAGTTAAAAGCAAATGCCAATCATTCTTTGTTCTCGGGTGACTATTACAATCGGATTGCTGCTGCAGGTAATAATGTATTGGTTTCCGGATATGGCGGTTGGAACATGCTTGATTCGAACGGGGCGATAAAAAAGCTTTTTAATACTCAAAAATATGATGTGGCAAACGATCGGGTTGAAGGCATTACTGAAGATAATAATGGTAAGATATGGTTTGCAACAGAAGAAGGATTGAATGTTTACAACAAGAATACAGATAAGGTCATCAGAATATCGCAAGTAGATGGGTTACCAGGGGATGATTTGATTTACGGATTCAGAAAGCTTAAAAATGGAAATCTTGTTGCTGGCATTGAGAATGGTTTATCTTTTATTGATGTAAATAAAATCGTAAGGTCGCAACTGGTAAACAAATTGGAACTTTCCGGGATTAAGGTAAATGGTAAAACTATTAACACCAATAATACTAATATTGAGCTTAAAAAAGGAGAAACAGAATTGGAATTGCTTTTCTCTTCACTTACTTATATCGATAAGCGAAAAATAATATACCGCTATAAATTTAAGGATGAATCAAAATGGAATTACCTGGGTAATAAGGCTGAATTGTCTTTAAGACACCTGGCTCCCGGAGACTATACTTTACTAATTGAGGCTGGGGATAACATGGAGAACTGGCAGTCAAAAGGGCTAGTGGTAAAAGTATATTTACCTGCTCCATTTTATAAAACACAGTGGTTCTTGTTCCTGATGTTTGGGCTTATAATATTGGGCATAGTTTACGTTTACAGGTATTTGTTTAATCAGCATAAGATAGAAGAACAATATAGGCGGAAGCTTAAGGATGCAGAGATGCAAGCCCTGAGATCTCAAATGAACCCACATTTTATGTTTAATACGCTAAACTCTATAAATAGTTTTGTTATTGAGCATAAAACTGAGGAAGCTAGTGAATACCTCACCACATTCTCTAAGTTAATGAGAAGTATCCTCGATAATTCTAAGCACACTTCTATTTCTCTGGATAAAGAGATTGATACACTTAAACTTTATTTGAATTTAGAAGCTGCCCGCTTAGAACATTGTTTTGATTATACTATTAAATTCAATAAAGATATCCAGCCTGAATCTTTGAGAGTACCTCCGCTTATTCTACAGCCTTTTGCCGAGAATGCCATCTGGCATGGATTAAGAAATAAAGAGGGGAAGGGCATTTTGGAAATATTGATAGAACAGAGTGACGATAATGTACTTCATATTATAATAAAAGACAATGGAATTGGTCGGGTTGCTGCAGGATCCTTTTTATCAAGCCAGTTTAAACATAAATCTTATGGAGTAGACATAACATCAAGCAGGTTGAAACTATTGAGTAATGATAGCCAGATTGTAATTGAAGATTTATATAATGAAAATAATGAAGCAGCAGGTACAGCTGTTCATCTTTACCTGAACATGATCTATTAAACTCTTTTAAGAATTTTGTGCGGAGGTAACCAGTTGATAATTAAAAGTTACCGTTTACTAATTGCTTTACGTGTTTTACAGATTAATGAACTAATTTTATGAAGAAGGACTAAAAGTTAGTGACCTAAACATCTAAATATGAACGCAATCAGAGCTATTATCGTTGACGATGAGAAGCATGGTATAATAACGCTTCAGCATTTACTGAATCAATACTGTAAGGAAGTTGATGTGGTTGCTACCTGTCAGAAAAGTAATGAGGCTAAGTTAATTATACAGGATTTTCAGCCGGATATTGTTTTTATGGATATAGAGATGCCTATAATGAGCGGTCTGGATGTTCTGGAACAATTTGATGAGTTTAACTTTCAGACAATTTTTACTACTGCATATGATCAGTACGCGATCGCGGCATTAAGGTTAAATGCATTAGATTATTTATTAAAGCCCATTGATAAAACTGAACTGAAGGATGCAGTAGCCAGATTTATAAATAAAGAAACCGTTTCATCTAAGAAGCAGTTTCAAATGGCTAAGCGCTTTACACAATCAAGAATCATGGATACATTGGCGTTATCCAGTAGTAAAGGGCTCCATTTTATCAAGATAAAGGAAATATTGTACCTTGAGGCAACCAGCTGTTATACCAATATTATTATGAACGATGGCCATGTTCATTTGGTTAGTAAAACACTTTCTTCATTTGAAGAAGCACTAAGTGAACACTCATTTTTTAGAGCCCACAAATCTTTTATCATTAATCTGGATTATATAAAGCACTATATTCGGGGTGAAGGAGGCGAAATCGTTATGACCAATAATACTATCATTAACCTAAGTAGAACTAAAAAACAGGAGTTTTTGAATTTCTTTACGAAGATATAGTGTTATTGTTATTATTCCATTTTGCGTAACTTGGTATTTATATGGAACAAGGTAATATTAAAGACGGTAATTGGTTGTTAATAATAGGTGCTATAGGAAGTTGGTTTGCACTGATAGCACAGTTTTATCTTACTACCCAAATCAATATTGTCCCGATTGATGAATCAGTTATTAGATACTTCAGCTATTTTACCGTTTTAACAAATATTCTTGTAGCATTGTGTTTTACTTCACTTTTGCTGAAACGAAAGGAAAATGGCTTCTTTACAAAACCAGCTACGTTAACCGCAACAGCAGTGTATATCACTGTAGTTGCTTTAATTTATAATCTTATACTAAGGTTTACATGGGAACCAAAAGGGCTGCAATTAATAGTTGACGAGTTGCTTCATGCAATCGTTCCTCTCTTATTTGTTGTGTACTGGTTCCTTTTTGTTCCTAAGGCTACACTAAAGTGGAAGCATACTTTTAGCTGGCTTATTTATCCTTTTATTTATTTGATGTTTATTTTATTTAGGGGTTCTGTATCAGGTTTTTACCCTTATCCTTTTGTAGATGTGTTAAAATATGGCTATGGGACGGTTTTTGTAAACTGTTTTTATGTTATGGTTGTTTTTTTAGTCTTATCGTTTTTATCAGTTTGGATAGGAGGGAGACTTAAAAAAGAAAACCGGTGATCAGCCGGTTCTCTTTGTGTGTTATTTTGAAATTAAGCCTCTATATTTTTGCATTGCAGAGATGTTTGGATCATGCCCTCTAAAATCTCTAAACATTTTTCCGTAATCTTCAGTGTTTCCTCTGGATAGTATCATGTCACGAAAGCGTTGACCATTAGCACGATTTAATCCCCCATTTTCTTCGAACCAGGAGAACGCGTCATGGTCTAACATCTCTGTCCACAGATAAGCATAGTACCCTGCAGCATAGCCATTTCCCCAAATGTGTAAAAAATAAGAGGAACGGTAGCGAGAAGGCACGTAAGACAGATCAAGGTGTGTCTTTTGTAAGGCGGAGATTTCGAATTTGTCTGCATCCTGTAAAGGATCACTAGCCGATAGTTTATGCCATTGCATATCAAGTGCAGCAGCTGCAAGTACTTCGGTTAGTGCATAACCCTGGTTAAACGTACCTGCTTTTTTGATTTTATCAACCAATGCCTGTGGCATAGGTTCGCCTGTTTTATAATGAACGGCATAATTTTTAAATATAATTGGATTTAAAGCCCAATGTTCATTAAACTGCGATGGGAATTCAACAAAATCACGAGCAACATTGGTGCCCGATAGGCTTGGGTATTGCTGGCTTGCAAAGAAGCCATGTAAAGCATGACCAAATTCATGGAACATTGTAGTTACATCATCAAAACTTATTAATGCTGGCTGACCGGCTGCTGGTTTAGTGAAGTTACAGACATTGAAAATCACCGGTTTGGTGCCCAGTAGTTTAGATTGCCCAACCATATTATCCATCCAGGCGCCCCCTGATTTGTTATCACGTTTAAAATAGTCACAGTAAAACAAGCCTATTGTGGTATTGTCTTTGTCAAATAGTTCATAGACTTTAACATCCTTGTGGTATACCGGAAGATCCTTGCGTTCTTTAAAAGTGATGCCATAAAGTTGGGTAGCAGCATAAAATACGCCATTTTGAAGTACCTTATTTAGTTCAAAGTAAGGCTTGATCTGATTTTCATCTAAATCGTATTTCGCTTTGCGAACCTGCTCTGCATAATAATTCCAGTCGTATGGTTCTACTTTAAAGCCCCCTTTTTGCTGGTCAATCACTGCCTGTATATCGGCTGCTTCAGCTTTCGCCTTTGCTGTTGCAGAAGGTACAAGTTTAGCGAAGAAGGTTTCAACTGCTGCAGGAGTTTTAGCCATTTGGTCTTGTAGTTTCCATGTGGCATAATTAGGAAAACCTATAAGTTTTGCTTTCTCTGCACGGATTTTTGCTATTTCTACAATCACTTTTCTGGTATCATTAGTGTCATTTCGTTCTGCACGATTCCAGGAAGCATCAAATAGTTTTTGTCTGGTAGTGCGGTTTGATAACATCTGCAATGAAGGCTGTTGTGTTGTATTTTGAAGCGGTAACATCCATTTACCATCCAGTTTATTTGCTTTGGCAGTTTGGGCAGCTGCGGCAAGCTCACCTTCTGATAATCCTGCGAGTTCTGATTTATCATTGACTACTAAAGCTCCTGCTTTGGCCGCAGCGAGAAGCTGATTAGAAAATTTAGCGCTCAAAGAGGCCTCTTGTTCGTTAAGCTTTTTAAGGTTGGTTTTATCTGCTTCTGAAAGTTTAGCTCCGGCTAAAACAAATGTCTGATAATAGTATTCTATTAATCGTGTTGATTCCTGATCTAATTTTAATTTCTCTCTGGTATTATAAATGGATTCTATTCTTTTGAATAATTCAGGATTTAATGATATCGCATCCTGATGGGCAGCAAGTTTGGGTGCAATTTCCTCTTGTAATTTTTGTAGATCATCATTTGTATTGGCACCTGTAAGTACGCCAAATATTCGATTTACTCTTGTTAGCATTTCACCTGATTTCTCCATGGCTACAAGGGTATTCTCGAATGTTGGTGCTTCGGTATTCCTCGCAATTTTCAGGATTTCTTCCAGGTGAATTTTCATCCCTTCTTCAAAAGCAGGTTTAAAGTCGCTGTCTTTTATATGATCAAAATCAGGCGTCTGGTAAGGTAGTTTACTCTGACTAAAAAAGGGGTTTGAAGGTGATAAAGCAGTGTTGTCTGCCGTCGACTTTTTGTTATTATTTTGGCAGGAAGTTAGAATTGCAAGCATTGCAACTAAAGGTACCTTAAACGATGTTTTCATGCAGTTTTTTTATTTTGTTGATCTAATGTACATAAAAAAGCGCCTGTATCATACTATTGATACCTGTCTCTTATACACATCT
>NZ_LGEL01000074.1 GCF_001636695.1 Pedobacter panaciterrae | reverse complement strand
AGATGTGTATAAGAGACAGGATTACGATCAGAACCTGAGTACTAACGCTTATGATGAAGACGATACGACATGTATTGATTTTCTGCTTCTTTATGATAGCAATTAATGTCCACTCCCAAACAAAAGTGACATTAAAGCTTGAATCGGCAAGTTTTGATCAAGTTATTTCTGAAATACAAAATCAAACCTCTTATCGTTTTGTTTTTAGTGAGCATAAAATTCCGAATAAGAAAATCAATATCAATGTGAAAAATAAGGACGCCCTTAAAGTACTTGACCGGATTCTTGCTAATACCAATTACAATTATAAATTACTTTCCAATAACCTGATTGTTATAAAACCCCAATCACCCGAAGATCCCAATATTGATTCGGCCAGGATGCTCAATGAAGTAATAGTAACAGCTTTAAACATTAAAAAAGAGAACAGAAAGATAGGCTATTCCGTGTCAACTATTGACGGCTCTTTATTAACAAAGGCAAGAGAGTCGAACCTCGCTATGGCATTAGAGGGATTGGTTGCAGGACTAAATGTTAGTGGTGTTAATGGTGGGCCAGGCTCATCTGCAAGAATATTACTACGAGGTGCGGCGAGCAAAGATGCAGGCCCTCCTCTTTTTATTATTAACGGAATACCTATAGATAATACTCAACGCGGAAGTGCTAATGAATATGGAGGTGTAGATTATGGGGATGGAATCAGCAACATCAATCCGGATGATGTAGAAACTATTACAGTACTAAAAGGTTCTTCCGCTTCTGCTTTATATGGTGCACGTGCTGCCAATGGCGTGATTATAATTACGATTAAGAGTGGAAAAAAGAAATCGGGTAATTCTATTGAATACAATTCTAATTTCTCATTTGATAATCCAGTAAATAATATGGATTATCAATACATATACGGACAAGGTACACAAAACTTAAGACCACAAAACATTGCCGGTGCTATTGCAACAGGCATACTTAGCTGGGGAGAAAAGATGGAAGGACAGCCAAGTGTACAAATTAATGGAGAAACCCACCCCTACCTACCAGTAAAAAATAATATAAAAAAATTCTATAGAACAGCGCCCGCATTTACCAATACCATTTCTCTAAATGGTGGTTCGGACAAAAGCACTTATCATGCCTCTGTTTCAATTCTAGATTATCAATCAATTTTAAAAAACAGTGATCTGAATAGAAAAACATCAAACATATTTGCTTCATACGACCTAACAAAAAAACTCACACTCACTTTAAATGGCAATTATATTTACGAGCGTGGAAAAAACAGATCTTACCTTAGCGATGGTCCTATTAATGCAAATTATGGCATCAATGCTCTGGCAACAAGTGCAGATCAAGCTTTATTAGCTCCCGGATATGACATAAATACAGGGGCTGAAACCAGATGGAATGCAGATGAATATAAAACCAATCCATATTTCACTATCAATAAAAAAGAAGACAATGCTACGCGTGATCGATTTATATCCTCAGCTCTCATTAAATACGATTTAAGCAAGTGGGTCTTCTTACAGGGAAGATTTGGTTATGACATTAGCAATGACCATATTATAAGTATAGTGCCAACGGGCACTGCTTTTTCTATAAATGGTCAGGGTGGTATAAACGCTTTGAATCAATCAAAAACTTCAGAATTAAATACCGATATTCTGCTTTCAGGGAACAAAGATATTACAAATGACCTCAACTTAGATATATCTGCCGGAGCAAGCTTTCGCAATAGAAGAATAAAATCCAATGAGCTAACCGGAACCCAATTTATCATACCTTATTTGTATACAGTTAGTAATTTATCAGCTGTTAGCAGTAAAAATGCACTTTCAAGGATCGTTACTCAGTCGGCATATTATACGGTTGATCTGGATTTCAAAAAATACCTTACCATATCATCTACCGGACGATATGATGTATACTCTACGCTTCCAAGCAATAACAGGGGGATTTTTGTACCAAGCGTTTCCGGTAGTTTTATATTCTCTAATTTTTTAAAAGTAAAAGGTCTGGATTTTGGTAAAATAAGAGCAAGTTTTGCTCAAACTAGTGGTGAACCTGCAGTACCTTATACTACTCAGATCTATTATTCTTCAGACAAGTCTATAAACGGCGTTCCCTTAGGGAATTTTTCAAGGGATCTACCAAACTACAACCTGAAACCATTTACCTTAAATGAATTTGAAACAGGTATTAACTTAAAACTTTTTGGGAACAAAGTAGACCTTGACTTTACTTACTTCCACAGGATTACCAATAAAGAAATTATTAATGCCGGGCAGTCTGTAACAACAGGATTTACATCAGCTTATGTAAATTTAGGCAAAACCCGTAATACGGGTATCGAAACATCCATACAAGCTAATTTAATAACCAATGAAAATTTTAGTTGGAAAGCAGGAATCAATGCAAGTCATATAAATAACCTATTGATATCAATAGATGGTATTAGCAACTACGCATTTGGCGGCACCTATCGCCCATTAAACGCCAGTACCGCTCTTGTTGTTGGCAAATCCATAACCCAGATTATGGCGTATGATTATCAGCGTGACAAGAATGGGAATATCGTTATTGGTTCAGATGGAATTCCAAAACGAGGTGAAATGAAGCCTATGGGTAGTGTCCTTCCATCTTACTACGGAGGATTCAGCAATAATTTTCAATATAAAAGCTTCAGTTTAAGCTTCCTAATCGATTATAAATTTGGAAACAAAATTCTGTCGGCTACAGAAAATTACTCATATGTTCTTGGCCTTAACAAGGCAACACTGTATGGCCGTGAAACAGGCATAGTCGCTAATGGTGTTTATGAAAATGGAGAAAAAAACATCACGAATGTTGCTGCCTATAACTACTACCCGGCACTGGCTACAAACATTTCTGCACTTTCTATTTTAAATGGCAGTTTTATAAAATTAAGACAGGTTGTGTTTGGCTATACGTTCTCATCCAAAATATTAAACAAAACACCATTTAGAAATGCTTCAATTGATTTAATTGGAAGAAATCTATTCACTATTCTAAAGTATACTAAAAATATAGACCCAGAATCTCAGTTCTCTCCCAGCCTTGCCTATGCCGGAATAGAAGGTGCATCATTGCCTGCAACCATAACTTTTGGCATAAATTTAAATCTGAAGTTTAAGTAACTACAAGCTATGAAAAAAGTAATTATTCTTCTATCGATTTCAATAATGACAATTCTGTTTAGCTGTAGTAAAGAACAGCTGGATAAAATAAATAATGACCCTACGAAATCTAATGCTTCGAGCTACGACCCCAATAATTTACTTTCGACAGCACAATTAAAATTCGCGAATAAAGGTTATTATCAATTGCTCTATCAAAGCACAATGATGCAGTTACTAGCTTCTACTTACTATTACTACAATAATGGTGATAAGTATATAAACGTAGGCTCCTTTACCGATTATCAAGGACGGATCTTTGATGAAGGTTACGCCGAAGCATCAACTATAAGGGAAATGCAACGACTCGCAACTGAAAAAGATGCCGATAAATATTCAAACCTGATTAGTATAGGAGATATTATGTTCGTGCTAATTTTACAACGAATAACTGATACTTATGGGGATGTACCATATAGTGAAGCAGCAAAAGCCAGACAGGGAATTAAATATCCTTTATATGATAAACAAGAAGATATCTACAACTCAATGTTATCAGATCTTGAAAAAGCAATTGGCAATTTAAATCCTGATAAGCCGGGGCCAACTGCTGATCTTTTTTATAATGGCGATATTAATAAATGGAAAAAGTTTGGCTATTCATTAATGATACGGGTGGCAATGAGGTTAAGCAAAGTTCGTCCGGATGTAGCCCGACTGTGGGTTGAAAAAGCATCTGCACATGCGTTTTCTGATGCGGGCGACAATGCAATTCTCATGACCGATGCTAGCAACTCCGGTAGTCAGAATGGTTCATCAGTCGCATTGCGGGTATTTTCAGATTACATTGAAGTAAAGTGGAGTAAAACCTTAATTGATTATTTAAGAAACACAGCAGATCCAAGATTGTCTGTGATAGCTGAGGTACCCCAGGATGGACTTACAAAAAATATAAATCAAACACTTTCAGGAAATACGGATGCTTCAGTTCAAATTGGGATGCCCAATGGATATGATCTGCTTGGAGGAAACACAGATCTCAGCAAATATCCATTGTATCCCGGGGGAACAGGCTCAGGTGGTGATTTTGCTCCTTTAGGGAAATATTCCAGGCCTAGAACTTCTGTATATGTAAAATTAGGTGGCCCTATTTTTATTATAACATATGCAGAAATAGAATTTTTACTCTCAGAGGCAAAACTAAAAGGATGGTCGGTCTCTGGTACTGTAGCTCAACATTATTCCAATGGTCTTAGAGGTGCATTACAATCGATGGAGCAGCTCGATGCCCAGGCAAAAATAGCCACTGAAACCATCAATACGTATGTAAACGAACATCCATTAAACCTCTCTGATCATGAAATAGCCCTTGACCAAATCAACACGCAATACTGGATAGCTACAGGCACCAATTTCAACTTCATAGAATCCTGGTTAAATTGGAAAAGATCCAATTATCCTAAGTTAACACCAATTAATTATACCGGGAATGTAACCAATGGAACAATTCCCAGAAGAATGATCTACCTATCCTCTGAGCCTCTCAATAATCCTGAAAATTATAAAGAGGCTGTTGCAAGGTTAGATGGCGGCGATGCCCTAACATCAAGGGTATGGTGGGACAAATAAGAGATTATTTCTTCTTACTCCCTTCTATATTAGGCAGGAATCCTGTAAAAATTCCAATCAATGGAAGAAATGCACATATTTTAAATACATATTCAATACTAGTTTGATCCGCCAGCTTACCTAAAACAGCTGAACCCAATCCACCCATTCCAAATGCAAAACCAAAGAATAAGCCGGCAATCATACCCACCTTTCCTGGTACAAGTTCAGTAGCATAAACCAATATCGCAGAAAATGCAGAAGAAATAATTAAGCCAATAATAACAGATAAAGCGCCTGTCCAGAATAATGAAACATATGGTAGCAATAAAGTAAATGGCGCTGCACCAAGAATCGAAATCCAAATAATATACTTGCGCCCGAACCTATCACCCAGAGGTCCACCAATTAACGTACCGGCAGCAACAGCCCCTAAAAAAGCAAATAGATAGACTTGAGACTGTTGCACCGACACATTAAATTTATCCATCAGGTAGAAGGTGTAATAGCTGGTCATGCTAGCCATGTAAAAATACTTTGAGAATATAAGTACCATTAAAATACCCAAAGAAAGCACCACGCGATTCTTAGATAAATGATGATGAATTTCTTCCTTAACAACAGCTTTATTTAATGCTTTTAATGCCAATTGTTCCTGGTACCACTTTGCAACTCTAGACAGAACTACAATACCTAAAATTGCCGCTAATGAAAACCATATAATGTAAAATTGGCCATAAGGCACTACAATAATAGCAGCCAAAAGCGGACCTATAGCACTACCTGCATTCCCCCCCAGTTGAAAGATGGATTGTGCAAGTCCTTTTTTACCACCGGAAGCTAAATGAGCTACTCTTGAAGATTCCGGATGAAATATAGACGATCCTATTCCTATTAAACTTACAGCCAGAAGAATATTAACAAAACTTGAAGCAAAAGACACAGCTACAAGTCCTAAAAGCGTAAAGCCCATTGCAATAGCAAGAGAATAAGGGCGAGGTCTTTTATCTGTATAAAAACCGATAAAAGGTTGCAATATCGATGCTGTAAGTTGATAGGTTAAAGTAATAAGACCAATTTGAGTAAACGTAAGATTAAATTTTTCTTTCATCACGGGATATACCGCAGGGATTACAGCCTGAAGCATATCATTAAGTAAATGCGTAAAACTAATTGTAAATAAAATAGAGAATACCGTTTGTTGAGCAATACCTTTTGGATCGATAACGGCAGTATTAGTAAAAGATGTTTTTTCCATGTTTTCAGATCAGATTACCTGATGTTATTATTAATATTTTTTATTGAGATACGTGTCCTAGTATTTTTGCAGCAATATTCCACGATTTTTTAGGATCTCCTGCAATAATGCTTTTTAGCAATTGTTCGTGAAGTGCGTAGGTTTCTTCAAATACTTTAGTATCAGGATATATTTGAAGGAACCAATTTTTTAAGTGGATAGAGGCAGTTTTATAAAGATCGGCCAATATTTCATTCTTTGATGCCTCTGCAATTGACACGTGAAATTGCACATCTGCTTCGATGCATTCGTTCATTAACCCTTCTTTAGCTGCTCTTTTTCTATTTTCGAGATGAGTTCTTATCGCTAGAATATCGCTTTCAGTTCGGTTAAGTGCAGCTTTTTCTGCTATTTTCATTTCCAGCAGTTGCCTAACCTCATCCAGATCCTTAACATTAGCACGTTTTAACCGCAAATCCATAGGTTCTTTATTTGCAGTCAACTGATCTACAAAAGTACCTACCCCTTGATGAACCCTAAGCAACCCTGAATTTGCTAATATCTTTATAGCTTCCCTAATGGTTGAGCGCCCAACACCAAAGCTCTTCATCAATTCCGGTTCTATAGGCAACTGCTCATTTATTTTGTATTGACCAAGGGAAATCTGCTCGCTTAACCGCGAGGCTACTACATCAGCCAAAGACTTTTTTTGTATTAAATTATTCATAACAATTCATCATATCATCAGATGAATTCAAAAGTAGATAATTAAAATTATTATACAAAGAAATCAATAAAAAAAGGATCCAAACTTAATTGAATCCTTTTCCCTAAACCAAACTAACCAAAGCTAGTTATCTAAAACTAGCTGTATTTATTATTTCGCTGCTTTCGTAAAATTTAATACGATGTAAGCAGGATTTGAACCGTACTCAACAGGAGATTTAATTACCATACTATTACCGTCTGTTGATGATAATAATAATCTATAACCAGATGTTACGTTTTTAGCTTTTTCGCCTTCAAAGATCTTTTTAAATTGAAAAGTTTGATCCGCTGTACTGGCAGACCAGAATATTTTCTGAGTCTTTGCTGCACAAGCTCCTCCACCAGGCAAGGTATAAGTTCCATTTCCGCTATTTGTTAAGCTCCATGTACTGCCCTGAAAACAGGTATAAGCCCCTTCATCAAATAATGATTTTACTGCTGATTGCGGCAAGCCTTCAAATGTAATATCATTTAAAACCCAATTACCTGTTACATTACCTCTCTTTAAACTTTGAGTTGCGCCACCTTTAGGCGAACAACTTTGCAAAACCATTAACGAACTGCATAAAATGGCTGCTATCAGTAATATTCTTTTCATATTATTCTTTAATTTGATATTTCAATTACATAAATCTTGCCAAAACTTAAGGCAAATAATATTATACCCTTAACTTTGTTACACTTAATGCCCAATCCTAACTTTTAACCCCGTAATAATGAAGCCAGAAACACTTGCCATACATGCTGGAAATTTATACAAAATCAGCACCAACGATGTAACACCTCCTATAAATCTATCTACTACATTTCTGAGAGATGAAGATGGTGGCTACTCTGGTGGACATATGTATAGCAGAGTAAGTAATCCAAATAGATCGGCATTAGAAAGTGTGATTACAGAACTTGAAAAAGGCGTAGAAGCCTGCGCATTTTCTTCAGGAAATACAGCAGGAATGGCAGTTTTTCAAGCTTTAAAACCTGGAAGTCATATCATAGCACCTGATGATATGTACTGGGGATTTAAAAAACAACTACAGACTATCTTTAAAGATACACTTGAAATAGATTTCATTGATCTAACAAATCTTGATCACATACAGAAATTCATAAAAGATAATACAGTGCTGATATGGATAGAAACACCTTCTAATCCCTTATTAAAAATTACTGATATTGCCGGCATATCCAGAATTGCAAAAGAAAATAACCTTATTCTTGCCTGCGATAGCACCTTTGCTTCTCCATGTTTACAAAATCCAATAAAGTTTGGGGCAGATATTGTAATGCACTCTTCAACAAAATACATTGGGGGCCATAGCGATGTTCTTGGTGGCATCCTTGTTACAGCAGAAAAAAATGATTTTTGGGGGAAAATCCGGAACATACAACAGGTTGGCGGAGCAGTGCCCTCCCCTTTCGATTGTTTCTTGTTAGTAAGAAGTATTAAAACCCTTGCATATCGTATGCAAGGACATTGCACCAATGGAATGGCTTTAGCGCTACATCTTGAGAAACACCCTGCTATTGAAGCTGTTTATTACCCGGGATTAACAACTCACCCACAGCATGATGTCGCAAAAAAACAAATGGCTGGCTTTGGAGGAATGCTATCTGTTTTAGTCAAAGGAGGTTTTGATGAAGCTAAAAAAGTAGTTAATAAAGTTAAACTTTTTGCACAGGCTACAAGTTTAGGTGGTGTTGAAAGTTTAATAGAACACCGTGCATCCGTTGAAGGGCCAGACACTAAAACTCCACAGAATTTAATTCGGATATCTGTTGGACTTGAGCATATTGATGATTTAATAGCCGATTTAGATCAGGCACTTGTATAATTAAGTCATTACATCACACCAATAAAACACTTTACACAACTGAAATACAGATAGTTGATAAATATCCAAAATAATATTTTGGATATTTATCAACTTAAATCTACATTTGTATTATCATTTAGCGAAAGCTAATCAAGTCAACCTTCCTTTAATAAAAGGTTTGATTTATAAAGAAGTGGCGAGAGACAGGCTCTTTGACCCACTGGCAACCCTCCCAAGATGGAGAAGGTGCCAATTCCTGACCAAAAGACATGGTGTCATTTGGAAAGATAAATTGAAACAAAATGAAAACTGTAAGAATCACTTCGAATCCATTAAATTATTGTTATCCTCAGCAGGCTATTTGCATGTGCTGTTGCATACTATAATTTACAAATCTTCCTTTTGCATTTCACATTCATACGGAAGGCCCCTTACAGGGGGTACGCTTAACAATAGCATACGTTTCCGAAGCCAAAAAATCCTAAACGTATCTAATCAAAAAACATAACAGGAACCATTTAAAACTAAATATAATATGTCAATATCACATAAATTCGAAACATTACAAGTACATGCAGGTCAGGAAATTGATCCTACAACAGGATCAAGAGCCGTTCCATTATATCAAACCACATCTTATGGTTTTAAGAACTCTGAACATGGTGCAAACTTATTTGCATTAAAAGAATTTGGAAACATCTACACCAGGATCATGAATCCAACAACAGATGTTTTCGAAAAAAGAGTAGCAGCACTTGAGGGTGGCGTTGCAGCTTTAGCAGTTGCTTCGGGGCAGGCTGCTCAATTTATTGCGTTAAACAACATCCTTCAAGCAGGTGACAACTTTGTATCATCATCGCATTTATACGGGGGATCATACAATCAGTTCAAAGTAGGCTTCAAACGTCTTGGTATTGAAGTAAGATTTGCAAATGGTGATGACGCCAATGATTTCGAAACAAAAATCGATGCAAATACCAAAGCTATATATTTAGAAACCATTGGTAATCCTGCATTTAGTATTGCTGATTTCGAAAAATTGTCTGCTATCGCTAACAGACACGACCTGCCTTTAATAGTAGATAACACATTTGGTGCAGCCGGGTACTTATTTAAACCTTTAGAGCATGGAGCGCATATCGTTGTTCAATCGGCAACCAAGTGGATTGGTGGACATGGAACCAGTATTGGCGGTGTAATAGTTGATGGTGGAACCTATAACTGGGGAAATGGCAAATTCCCTCAATTTACCGATCCATCTGAAGGATATCATGGTTTAATCTTTAATGATGTCTTTGGAATTGGTGGTCCGTTTGGGAACATTCAATTCATTATCCGTGCCCGCGTTGAAGGATTAAGAGATTTCGGTCCTGCTATCTCTCCATTCAACTCTTTCCTTTTGATTCAGGGATTAGAAACTTTATCACTTCGTGTGCAGCGCCATGTTGACAATACACTTGCCCTGGCAACCTGGCTGGAAGGTCATGAAGCGGTTAAAAGTGTAAATTACCCTGGACTCGAAAGTAGCCCATACCATGCAAATGCTAAAAAATATTTAAAGAATGGTTTTGGTGCGGTATTATCTTTTGAATTACACGGCGATAAAGAAAAAGCAACTGCATTGGTTGATAACCTTAAACTTGTAAGTCATCTTGCAAACGTTGGTGATGCAAAAACCCTGATTATACAACCATCGGCAACTACGCATCAACAGCTAAATGAAAAAGAACAAATAGCAGCAGGTATTACTGCCAGCCAGCTACGTGTTTCTGTAGGAATTGAACACATAGATGATATTAAAGCTGATTTTGAACAAGCTTTTGCTGCAATAAACAAATAAAAACAAAACACTACAAGACCTAAGAATGAGCACTACCGCCACATATACACATACAAAGTTATTTAAACTGGAGAACGGCAAAAAGCTGCGCAAATTAGAGATTGCCTATCAAACATACGGCAAACTAAATGCAAAGAAAGATAACGTAATCTGGGTATGTCATGCACTTACAGCCAACGCCGATGTTTTGGATTGGTGGAAGGGGCTTTTCGGGAATAATGATCTGTTTAATCCTGAAGAACACTTTATTATTTGTGCAAATGTGCTGGGCTCTAATTATGGCACTACCAATCCTTTAAGTGTAAATCCGGTAACAGGGCAACCTTATTACCTGGCTTTCCCGGAATTTACAATTAGAGACTTAGTAGCTGCTCATCATTTACTTGCTTTACATCTTGGTATTCAAAATATTAAAGTTTTAATTGGTGGTTCTTTAGGAGGTCAGCAAGCTTTAGAATGGGCCATTACCGATAGCAAAAGTATAGAAAATTTAATTCTTGTAGCTACAAATGCAGTACACTCGCCATGGGGTATTGCATTTAATGAGAGCCAACGTTTAGCAATCAGTACTGATCGTACTTTTTATGCACAACAGCCGGACGGTGGTCTAAAAGGCCTAAAAGCAGCAAGAAGCATTGCTTTATTATCTTACCGTACTTACGAGGCTTATTCAGCTACCCAATTAGAAAGTGTAAATGATAAAACGGGTTCATTTAGAGCTGCCTCATATCAGAATTATCAGGGAGAAAAACTGTGTAAACGCTTTAATGCCTATAGCTATTGGTACTTAAGTAAGGCTATGGACAGTCATAATGTTGGTCGCAGCAGAAAAAGTATAGTTGACGCGCTGGCATTAGTTAAAGCAAATACGCTTGTAATAGGAATTGAAAACGATGTGCTATTCCCTCTTTGTGAGCAAGAGTTTTTAGCTAAACATATTCCAGGAGCAGCACTGCAAAGTATCAGCTCTGCTTATGGTCACGATGGCTTTTTAATTGAAACAGACATATTGACCAATATAGTTGGCACTTTTTTAAAAGAGAGTGCAAATAAGAAAATAATTAAATTACATAAAACAGCATAGTATTTAGATGAGTAAGAAACTTAAGATCGGTTTATTTGGTTTTGGAGTTGTTGGACAGGGATTGCATGATATTATTCGCGGTCAGGATCTAAACCTTGAAATCGTTAAAATAGCTATTAAAAATCCTGAGAAAAAACGTAGCCTTGATCCACATCTTTTCACCACAAATCATGATGAAATATTAGACAATAGTGAAATCAATACTGTTGTTGAATTAATTGATGATGCAGAAGTTGCATACAACATCGTTAAAAGAGCATTAATTAGCGGTAAGAACGTAGTTTCTGCCAATAAAAAGATGATTGCCACTCACCTTTCAGAGTTGGTTGAATTACAGGAAAAGCACAATGCCTCTCTACTTTATGAAGGTGCAGTTTGTGGTAGTATCCCCATTATCCGTAACCTTGAAGAATATTACGACAATGAATTACTACACGGCATAAGCGGAATATTCAACGGCTCATCCAACTACATCCTATCTAAAATATTTAATGAAAATCTTGAATATGGCGTTGCATTAAAACAGGCGCAAGATCTTGGCTTTGCAGAATCCAACCCTATTCTGGATGTTGGAGGCTATGACCCTAAATTTAAACTGGCCATTGCAACTGCACATGCTTACGGGTTATTTATTGACCCCAATAAGATCCTTAATGTAGGTATACAGAATTTATCAGAGCATGACATTAAATACGCCAGAGAGAAAAACTTTAAGATTAAACTGGTTCCTACAGCGCGAAAAATAAGCACCAAACAGATTATAACTTATGTATTACCAAAATTTGTAAAATCTGATGACTTTCTATTCAATGTAGAAAACGAATATAATGGTGTAACTGTTCAGGCTGCCTTTGCAGATAAGCAATTTTTCTTTGGAAAAGGCGCTGGCGGACACCCGACAGGAGCTGCAGTTTTATCGGATATAGCTGCATTAAGGTATGATTATCGCTATGAATATAAAAAGTATCATCAGCATAATGGGCTAGTTCATACTGACAATGTAAACATCGAAGTTTACCTGCGCTACACCCATGAATATACACTGGAAAAACTTCAGATAGACAATATTATTGAGCGGTTCTCCCGTAATGATTACAAATACGTAATAGGAAATGTTAGTCTGAAAACTTTATTGGCTAACCGCGACCTTCTTGAGCAAAAGGATATTTTTATTGCTCATACTGGTAGGTACACTTATACTGAACAGCAAATCTTAAAGGTTTCTGAAGAGGAAGTGATATTTAACTAGTTATTTATTTTGCTTTGTTTTGATAGTGAAAAGGCCCCATTAGGGGCCTTTTACTTTATCTTAGTTTATATTTCTCGGTTTAAATCCCAATTTTCAAGGTAATCAGCTACCCTTCTTACAAATGAGCCACCCAGTGCTCCATCTACAACCCTGTGATCATACGAAAGTGAAAGGAACATCATGTGACGTATAGCTATTACATCGCCAAATTCTGTTTCCAACACCGCCGGTTTCTTTTTAATAGCTCCTACAGCTAAAATAGCTACCTGAGGCTGATTAATAATAGGTGTTCCCATTACATTCCCAAAAGAACCCACGTTAGTTAACGTAAACGTCCCATTTTGCGTTTCATCAGGTTTTAACTTAGAAGTACGTGCACGTTTAGCCAAATCGTTTACTGATTTAGTTAATCCAACCAAATTAAACTGATCTGCATTTTTAATAACAGGAACAATCAGATTTCCACTAGGTAAAGCAGCAGCCATCCCAATATTAATATCTCTCTTTTTAATGATTTGATTTCCACTTACAGAAACATTGATCATTGGATAATCTTTTATTGCTTTGGCAACAGCCTCTATAAATAAAGGAGTAAATGTAATCTTCTCATTTTCGCGTTTTTCAAAGCTGCCTTTTACTTTATCACGCCACAATACCAGGTTAGTTACATCCGCTTCAACAAATGAAGTAACGTGAGGCGAAGTATGCTTACTCATTACCATATGCTCAGCAATTAACTTGCGCATCCTATCCATCTCTATGATTTCATCACCCCCACTTACACTCACCAATGGCTGAGATACAGGTTTAACAGGTTCTTCAGCTTTAGCTGCTTGCGAAACAGGAGCTATTGAAGGTGCTCCTCCTTTTTTACTTTGAATATAATTTAACAGGTCATCCTTAGTTAAACGTCCGTCGGCACCTGTACCAGATATTGTATCTAATTCACCCATGGCAATATTTTCCTGTGCAGCAATATTTTTCACCAATGGAGAATAAAAACGATCGGAGCTATTATCTTTTACAGCACTTCTTACAGCATCATTTGAAACCAATTGTTCTGTACCAGGAACAATTAATGGAAGCGGTTCTTCAACAACTTTTGTAGTAATTATATCTTCCTCACTTGCCGCACCATCGGTTTCTATAATTGCAATTACAGTGCCTACCTGCACAACTTCATCTTCCTTAAACAACTGTTTAATTAGCTTACCTGCTATCGGCGAAGGAACTTCAGAATCAACCTTATCTGTAGCAATTTCCAGAACCGTATCATCCATCTCTATCATATCTCCGGGCTGTTTAACCCATTTAATGATGGTTGCCTCCGCAACACTTTCCCCCATTTTAGGTAACAATAATTCGTATTGAGCCATTTTTTATTTCATGATTGATATCGGATGCAAAAGTAAAGTATTTTGAACACTTAATCCCCATATTGGTTAAGTTCATTCAAAATCATGGTCAAAGCCGCTATGGCTGAACGCTCTATGTTTTGAGCTCTTTTATTTCCAAAACTAAACAACTTTGCTACAACTCTCTCCCTACTGGCAACTGCAATCCACACAGTACCAACAGGTTTCCCGGGCATACCACCATCAGGACCGGCAATTCCACTCACCGCAACAGCATAGTCTGTTTTAAAATGATCTATTGCTCCCTGAGCCATTTCTTTTACAGTCTGTTCGCTTACTGCACCATAGTTATTTAAGGTTTCAGGTCTAACACCCAAAACCGATTCCTTAAGCTCATAAGAGTAAACAACTGCCCCTCCTACATAAACAGAAGAACATCCCGGATGTTGCGTAATCAAATGGGCTATATAGCCACCGGTACAGCTTTCCGCGGTCGAAAGCGTAAGCTTTCTCTCATCCATTATGTTTAGAATTGCCTTTTCAAGAGCAATATCCTCCTCTACGACAACGTTTTTCTTTATCCTTGCAATAATCTGCTGTGCATAAAGTTCCACCTCATCTTTCAATATTGTTTCATTAGTACCTGTACTGCTCAGTCTTAAACGCACTTGCCCTAGTCTTGGCAAGTATGCAAGTTTAATATGCTCAGGCAAGCCATTCTCAATATCTTCTATCTTAGCTGCCAGAAACGACTCCCCAATATTAGCAGTAAGTATGGTTTTATGAACAATAAATGGAAGTTTAAATGAATGCTTTAAACGCGGAAGAATCTGTTCCTGCATCAGGTACATCATTTCAAACGGAACCCCCGGCATAGATACAATGATGTTTCCATTATGTTCAAACCACATACATGGCGCTGTTCCGTTTTCATTTTTGATAACGGTACAACCTTCAGGTACATCGGCTTGTTTGATATTAGATTCGATCATTGGCCTGTTATGTCGCTCAAAGATCTCAGTGATATGTGCCAACGTAGGTTCATCCCTTCTGAACCCCATATTAAAATATTTGGCCAGTGTTATTTTTGTAATGTCATCTTTAGTAGGCCCTAAGCCACCTGTAATCAGAATAACTTTCGCTCTTTTTTCAGCAAGTGCCAAAGCTTCGGTAATATGATCTGCATCGTCAGATACGGAAGTAATTTGTTTTACCTTAATTCCTATCATATTAAGTTCTTTTGCCATCCATGCAGAATTGGTATCTACAATCTGACCAATAAGAATCTCATCTCCTATAGTTATTATTTCAGCTAGCATAAATTCAAATATTAGAATCTGGTATAGTAGTTCTTTCTCTTGCTCAGTTTTAAATCCTGAAGCACTGATGCTTTTACTTTGATATCTACAGAATAAAACTGGTAGGCACCAAAAGGTATCCAGCTAAAACTCATATCCCAGCAATGTAAATCGCGGTATATAGACAAAGAGGTTTGCGAGAAGGTACTCGCCTTAAAATCCCAACCGGAGTTAAACTGGACTTTCCATTTCGGGGTAATGTTTGCATCACCATTAAAATTCAGCGTATTGGTGATTGTTGAATTTTGTCCAACCCTGTCTGTATTGTAATTAAAAGTGTAGCTAAAAGCAAAATTCCATGGAATTTTAAAATCCACAAATGCATTAGGGTCCCTGCTTACCTTAGCGAGTTCTTCAGATTGCTCTGGTGTCATACCCGTTTTAGCAGCTTTATCCTTTAAATTCTGTTCATTCTCATTCTTCTTTTTTAAAGCCTCGGGGTTTAAACTATAATTAAAGGAGAAACCAAAATTAGTAAGACGTGGTAATTTACCTACATTCCATACATAATCATCAATTAGCTTTCTGCTCACCCTTCCTGTTAAAACATCAACAGTATCAGTATACCTGTATGGATCTAAAGTACCATAATAGTTAATGCCTAATTTATCGGTAAACTGAGAACGTCCACTAAATCCAAGTGTAGATAATTTAAAGCTTGGAGCCAGGAAATTGTATGAACCACTAATACTTAAACCCTGGATAATAGGAATCTTTTTCTCGCCTTTACCCGTAGTGTCTTTTGGTGTAAGCACTTTAGCCTCTACTGTATTATCTAAACTAAATGAAATTGCAGCAGAACGCCCAGCTCCTGGAAATCCGTATGGAGAATTTTCAAAAATTGAATATTTCTGTTGTTTACCGTCTGAACCAATCTTCGGTGTACCATCTGTATAATAAGCGAGTTTATAGTACCCTCTAGCTAAATCAGAAAAATCCGGCCTGTAGCTAAAACTCATCTGAGGTGTCATTACGTGTCTTAACGCCTTGAAATTACCGAAATTTTTAAACTGAGCCGTACTATAAATCTTTGTAGACACCCCCATGTTTAAGTTGTATTCGCCATTACGCTTAAAACCAGCAACAGTATCAAGAATCTCCTGATCACTACTATTTAAAACCTTTAAATACGATTTACGTATCGTTTGGAACTGCCATCTCTCGGTATAAGATACTCCCGTATTGAAATTAAAATAATCGAATACATTAAATGCCATATTTATGGGGATCTGATGACTTACCCCATTTTTAAACTTATTAAGTGACTCTCTTTTAAAAAGCTGATCCTCAGTAGTAGTTATGGTATTACTTGCTTGCATACTATAACCAACGGTTATCTTTTGATACCATTTTTGCTCGCCTAATCTATCTTTCGAATCGAAAGGGTTAAATGTTGGGACACTTAAACTTACATCAGGTAGTCTTAAACTTACTGACTTATTCTGCGTTTCCTGTGAACCATCTGCTGCAACACCTAACGTAATTCCATTACCAAAAACTCTACCATACGAAATGGATGATCTTAATGTATTTTTAGTAAACTGGTTGTAATCATAAGAGCTACCCCCCGCTGTATTTTGGTTAAATGAACTTGTACCAGCATCTACAGAAGCAGAGAATGTAGTTCCCGGTTTGGCATTTGCATTCTGACTATGCGTCCACTGCAGGTTAAAATCTTTTCTTGGTGTATATTCTGGCGTACCTTCCAAACCATATCTGGAATTTGAGTACCTAAAATTTATATTTCCGTTATACTTATATCTTTTTGTATAATTAGACAATAAAGATCCTTCATATGATCCTCTTGTATAAATTGTAGCCAACATCTTTGCATCCCAATAATCATTTAAGCCAAGATAATACCCACCATCTCTTAAAAAGAAACCCCTGGTATAATCCTCACCCGGACTTGGTAAAATAACGCCCGAAGATTTCTTGTTCGGCTTGGGGAAAAATGCAAATGGCAAACCAATAGGTAAAGGGATGTCTTCTATTTTTAAATATACAGGCCCGGTAATAATCTGATTTTCAGTAACAATACCCTTTGTAATATAAATCCCAAAGTGTGGATGAGGTAAATTACAGGTACTATATGTTTGACCTTTACTATGAATCTCATCATCAGGTTGCTTCTTTGCCTTACCTCCGGTAAAGAAACCGCCCTCCTGTTCCGTATATACTCCCCATATACGCCCTACACTAGTTTCGGTATTATAAAAGAGTGAATCTGCAAGCGAGGTAGACTGTCCTGTCATTTTAAAAATGGGTCTACCTACATACTTTCCCTTCGCATCTGTTCTACCGCTGGCATAAATCTGCTTAGTCTTGGAATTATAAGTAATATAGTCGGCATCAAGTTCAATCCCCTGATACTTAACTCTGGCCCTTCCATATAGGTAAACCATTTCATTTTCTTTATCAACATAGCTGGAATCCTGAGCTGAATATTCTATTTTCTCACTTGCAACTGTATCTTTTGGCGCGCTTTGTGCTTTACCTTTCTTAGTGGTGTCTGCTTGTTTAATTACTTGCTGCCATGAAAAATTATCCAAAGCAAGGGCGCGATTACCAACAGATGTTAATAAAACAATGAAGTTTAAAAAAATGATGTACCGTAAAAGTTTCAAATTCGTGTGTGAATGTTATTTTTGCATTAATGTTTAATCCAAAACGTTCAAAATTAATGAAAAATATACCATTGCTCAGACCAAATGTAATTTTGATTGCATTTATTTCTGCGGCTATCATTACTATATCTAATTATCAGGCATTTACGCAAGAATATAAAATAAAAACTATTGTTATAGACGCAGGACATGGTGGGAAAGATGGAAGTACAAGAGGCCTTTACTCTACTGAAAAAGACGTAGCTCTTAAAACAGCTTTGCACCTTGGCGCTGCTATTGAAGCCAATATGAAAGATGTAAAAGTAATTTATACCCGGACTGAGGATGTTTTTATCCCCCTTTATGAGCGTATTGCTATAGCAAATAACGCCAAAGCAGATCTTTTCATCTCAATTCACTGCAATGATATGCCGGTATACAGATCAACTGTTGTAACCGGATACAGAAAAGGTAGCAGAGGAAAAAAAATCCCGATTACCAATACGGTTAGCAGGAAAAGTACCTCAACCAGAGGGGTTGAAACATTTGTTTCGGGTATGGGCCGTGTAAATGAGCAAGACGAAGCAATTAAAAGGGAAAATGCATCAATATTTTTAGAGGAAAATTATAAGGAAAATTACGAAGGTTTCGACCCGAACAATCCTGAGAACTTTATTATCCTCTCCTTAATGAAAAATACATTCAGAACTCAAAGCTTAAAACTGGCTAAGCTGGTACAGGATCAGTATGTTAATATTGGACGTATCGATCGTGGCGTTCAGGAAAAAAGCCTTGCTGTTTTAGCCCGCGCAGGTATGCCTGCAATATTAACCGAAATTGGTTTCATAAGTAACCCGGAGGAAGAAGATTACATGAATTCTGAAGCCGGACAAAAAGAAATAACCGATTGCCTGTTAAGAGCAATTGAAAATTATAAAAAGAGCATAGAAGGATAAATAATTGAATCAATAACTATTATTAGATGAGTGTAAAGAAAAATGCAACCCTGTTATTATTATTATGTTTATTTAGTTCACAACTAGTATTTTCCCAGACTTATAAAGTTAAAACTATTGTTATAGATGCCGGACACGGGGGGAATAAACCCGGAGCCAGAGGAAGTTTCTCATTAGAGAAAAATGTGGCACTGAAAGTAGCTTTAAAGCTTGGTAAAAAGCTTGAGGAAGAATTACCTGGAGTTAAAATACTTTATACCAGAAAAACCGATGTAGATGTAGATTTCTACAAAAGGGCCGCCCTTGCAAATGACAACAAAGCAGATCTCTTTATCTCTATTCACTGTAACTCAATGCCAGACAAAAGAATAGTATCCGGTTATACGAAAAGTAAAAACGGTAAAAGAGTCCCTAAATATGCCTACGTAAAAAACAAAACTACAAGCGGTACAGAAACATTTGTTGCAGGATCTCACCGCCTGGATGAGCAGGATGCCGCGATTAGAGAAAATGAAGATATTAAGCTTGAAAAGAATTACAAGCAAAATTACAATGGCTACGATCCTAATGATCCTGAAACATTTATTATACTATCTTTGTTCAAAAATATATTTAGGGATAAGAGTCTGAAATTAGCTAAATTGATTCAGGACAATTATACCCATGACGACAATAGAGTAAACAGGGGGGTTAAAGAACAAGGTCTTTTAATTCTTCAAAGATGTGGCATGCCTGCGGTACTAACAGAAATCGGATTTATTTCTAACCCTACCGAAGAAGAATATATGAATTCAGCGCATGGACAAGATGAAATTGTTAATTCAATTTATAAGGCAATAAAAACTTACAAAAAGGAAACTGAAACAAATTAAGTAAACACATACCAAGAACATACACTGAATGAAGATAGCAAACGAAACCAAAGTAGGCATATTAGCTGCCTTTTCTATTGCCCTGTTAATTATAGGCTATAATTTTTTAAAAGGAAATGCCATTTTCTCAAGTGAAACTGTTTTATATGCAAAATATTCACGTGTTGATGGTCTTGCGGTATCCAAACCTGTTTTAATAAATGGTTATCAGATTGGACGTGTAGATAAACTGCAGTTACAATCCGATGGTTCAATTGTAGCTACCCTTAAAATTAAAGGCAAATACGAGATCCCTAGAAATAGTGTTGCCAAACTCGAAAGTACAGACCTTTTAGGAAGTAAAGCAATTGTAATGGCCTTAGGTACTGGCAATGATTTTGCGCAAGATGGCGACACATTAAATGCTAATGTTCAAAAAGGCATTCTCGAAACCGTACAACCTGTTCAGAAAAAAGCAGAATTAATTATAGGTAAAATGGATTCCATTCTTACAAGTGTAAATTCAATCCTAAACCCTAATTTCCAAAAGAATGTGGATAAAAGCTTTAACAGCATAGCCTCTACTCTTTCTTCTTTAGAATCTACCTCTAAAAAAGTAGACAACCTTGTTGGCTCAGAAGGTTCACGTATCTCTGCAATTCTTGCTAATGTAGAAGCAATTTCAGGCAATCTAAAACAGAACAATGCTAAAATATCTGCCATATTGAACAATATAAATTCAATTACTGATCAGGTGGCGGCAGCAAATTTCAAACAGACAATAGACAATGCAAACAAAGCTGTTGTAGACCTTCAAAGTATAGTAGGTAAAATTAACAACGGCGAAGGCACACTAGGCCTGTTGGTTAATGATACAAAAATGTATGATAACCTAAACAATGCATCTAAGAGCCTTGATGAACTAATGATAGACCTAAAAGCAAATCCTAAACGTTATGTACACTTCTCAATATTTGGTGGTGGCAAAAAGGATAAGTAACCAAAAATAAGCATTAGCAAAAATGGCCTGAGAGTTTTTCTCAGGCCATTTTTGTTATTATTAAGTTATCTCTTTTTAAATAGTATAAGTATTACCTTCTATAGCAAGCTCAGTGTTTTCAAAAACAGATCTTGATTCATCCAAAAGCGGCTGCAAGGTCTTGTACCTTGATGAAAAGTGTCCGATGAGTAATTTAACTGCTCCGGTTATTTTAGCCACCTCACCCGCCTGTAAAGCCGTGGTATGATGCGTTACATTTGCCCTATCTAGCATTTCATGTAAAAATGTGGCCTCATGATATAGCAAATCACAATCTGCAATGTTGCTAAAATATCTTTCGTCAAACAATGTATCAGAACAATACCCATATTTTTTAGGAGTATCAGAATCAGTAGTATAATCCTTGTTCAGGATAACTCTCCCATCTGGTAAATCAAGATCAACACCTCTTTTTAACAAAGGATAATATTCAATATCAATATGCTCTTCCTCCAGTTTTTCAACAATGAGTTTACGCAACCTTTTCTTCTGGGTGAATTTAAATCCCGTACATGGAATTCGATGATTTAATACAAAGGATTCAACAACCAAATCTGCATTTTCAAAAATCTGAGCAGATTCATTTGCCTGAGTTACAACAAACTCTATCGGGTATCTGATAACTGTTTCCGAATACTTAAATTGAAGTGCCAGAATTTCCTGCAAAGCCTCAGGAGCAAATATTTTTATAGGCTTAACTCTACCATTTAAATGCAGACTCGAAAGTAAACCTATCAAACCAAAATAATGGTCGCCATGTAAATGGCTTATAAACACATAATCAATCTTACTAGCTTTATAGCCATATTTGATCAATTGCTGCTGAGTACCCTCACCACAGTCAATCAAATAAAACTTCTCATTGCAGTTTAAAAGCTGTGCTGTAGGATTTCTATTATATACGGGTGTTGCAGAGCTGCTCCCTAAAATAGTAACCTCAAATTTCATTAATCCTTATCTACACTTCCCAACAACTCTTTTTCTATTTCTTCCATAAAGATCAGATCAGTTGCTTCATCAAGTTTTGACACAATTGTTAACGATTGGTCTAAATTGGACATTTCCAATATTTTAGCAACAACCTCATTTATTCCTGTTATAATAAACAGGCCATTAGATTTCTTACAAAGTCTGTCTCCAACAAGCAAACTGCTCAGATCCTGAGAATCATCACATTGCTTTATAGCCGATAAGTCTAATACGATATTACGATATCCCTCTGTATTCAATAAGATGAATTCAGATTTCAATTT
>NZ_LGEL01000072.1 GCF_001636695.1 Pedobacter panaciterrae | reverse complement strand
AGATGTGTATAAGAGACAGATCCTATTTTTGATAAAATTTTAAACAAATAAATGAAAAGCTTAAGAACAATCGCATTAAGAGAGGCGCAAACGAGAGTTTCACCAGAAGTAAAGTCCCCTTCGACTAAAATTTCTGATTTTTTCGGCGTTAATGTTTTTGACAAAAGAAAAATGAAAGATTTCTTGTCAAAAGAGGTTTATCAGAAATTGGTTTCATCCATTGATTCGGGTGAGCTAATTAATCATGAAGATGCCAATCACATTGCAACAGCTATGAAAGGTTGGGCAATGTCTAAAGGTGCTACTCACTACACTCACTGGTTCCAACCTTTAACTGGTACAACTGCTGAGAAACATGATTCATTTTTTGAGCCTAGCGGTGATGGTGCAATTGAGAATTTTGCAGGTAGTGCATTAGTTCAACAAGAGCCAGATGCATCAAGCTTCCCTAATGGTGGTATCCGTAATACTTTCGAAGCACGCGGATATACTGCCTGGGATCCTTCTTCTCCAGCGTTCATTATGGAAAGCAAAGCCGGTAAAACACTTTGTATTCCAACTGTTTTTGTTGCTTACACAGGCGAAGCCTTAGATTATAAAGCACCTCTATTGAAAGCACTTTCTGCTATGGATAAAGCAGCAGTTGATGTTTGTCAATATTTCGATAAAAGCATTACTAAAGTAAATGCATCTTTAGGTATCGAACAAGAATATTTCCTTGTAGACCTTGCATTATATAATGCCCGTCCGGATTTAGCATTAACCGGCCGTACTTTGTTTGGTCATATGTCTGCAAAAGGACAGCAATTAGAAGATCATTATTTCGGATCTATTCCTGAGCGTGTATTCACTTACATGGTTGATTTCGAAAACGAAGCTTTAAAATTAGGTATTCCTTTGAAAACCCGTCATAATGAGGTTGCTCCTTCTCAATTTGAGTGTGCTCCTATTTATGAAGAAATCAACCTTGCAATTGACCATAATCAATTGTTAATGGACTTAATGGAAAAAGTTGCTTTAAGACATAACTTTAAAGTGCTTTTACATGAAAAACCATATGCTGGTATCAATGGATCAGGTAAACATAACAACTGGTCATTAATTACTGATACTGGTAAAAACTTATTATCTCCAGGAAAAACTCCAAAAAACAACTTGATGTTCTTAACATTCTTTGTTAACACCATTAAAGCTGTTCATGAGCATGCTGATTTATTAAGAGCTAGTATTGCATCAGTAAGCAACGATCACCGTTTAGGCGCTAATGAAGCTCCTCCTGCAATCATCTCTATCTTCCTTGGTTCTCAATTAGCAGAAGTATTAGACGAGATCGAATCATCAAGAAGCATCATTAAAAAAGTTAAAAATGAAGATTCTTTATGGTTAGGTATTCCTAAGATCCCTCAAATCTCTTTCGATACTACCGATCGTAACCGTACTTCACCTTTTGCCTTCACTGGAAATAAATTTGAATTAAGAGCAGTTGGTTCTTCTGAAAATTCTTCAGCTCCAATGACTGTTTTGAACGCTATCGTTGCTGATCAGCTTACAAAATTCAAAGTTGAAGTTGACAAACTGATCAAAAAAGGCGAGAAAAAAGATGTTGCCTTATTAACAGTTATAAAAAAATACCTGAAAGAATCTAAAGACATCCGTTTTGAAGGAAATGGTTACAGCGAAGAGTGGGCAGAAGAAGCTGCTAAACGCGGTTTATCTAACATCAAAACTACTCCTAAAGCTTTAGACGCTTATGTATCTGAAAAAACTGAAGAGTTATTTACAAATACAAAAATATTTAGCAAAAGAGAATTACATGCCCGTCATGAAATCTTATTAGAAAGCTATTACAAAAAACTTCAAATCGAAGCCAGGGTAATGGGTGAAGTAACAAACAGTATGATCATTCCTGCTGCTATTGCTTACCAAAATTCATTAATCGAAAATGCTAAAGGATTAAAAGAACTTGGCTTATCAACTGAAGCTTTGGCTACTCCACTATCAATTATCAATAAAGTATCTGAGCACCTAAGCATCGTTAAAACCAGCATTGATGCAATGCTTGAGCAACGTAAAAAGGTAAATACTATTGAAGATTCACGTGAGAAAGCAATCGCTTATGACGAAAAAGTAAAATCTTACTTCGATACTATCCGTTACCATACCGATAAATTAGAACAAATTGTAGATGACAGCGTTTGGCCACTACCTAAGTTTAGGGAATTATTGTTTTTAAAATAAACCAAACTCCTAATAACCAACTATTTTTTAGTTTTATAACCTCTGCTTTCATTAGTGGGGGTTATTTTTTTATCCCCTAATACGTTTTTTTTCTACTTTAAAGTTTTAACATTAAGGGGTTTCCCTATCTTTGCAACAACATGAGTGATAACAGGTACAACCAGCGTGGCGTTTCTGCCTCGAAAGAAGATGTGCACCAAGCCATCAAAAACATAGATAAAGGTATTTTTCCGCAGGCTTTCTGTAAAATCATTCCTGATATTTTAGGCAATGATGATGCTTTCTGCAATATTATGCATGCTGATGGTGCAGGTACAAAATCTTCACTAGCTTATGTTTACTGGAAAGAAACAGGTGATATTTCTGTTTGGAAGGGCATTGCTCAGGATGCAATCATTATGAATATTGATGATTTGATCTGTGTAGGTGCTACTGATAATATTTTACTATCGTCAACAATTGGCCGTAATAAAAACCTGATTCCCGGCGAAGTAATTGCCGCCATTATTAATGGCACTGAAGAGATTTTAGCTGAACTTAGATCTCAGGGCATCTCTATCTACTCAACTGGTGGTGAAACTGCTGATGTAGGCGACCTGGTACGCACAGTCATTGTTGATTCAACTGTAACATGCCGTATTGAACGTGAAAAAATCATCAGTAATGACAAAATACAGGCAGGTGATGTAATTGTCGGCTTATCTTCTTATGGACAGGCCAGCTACGAAACGGAATATAATGGCGGTATGGGATCTAACGGACTTACCTCTGCCCGTCATGATGTATTTGATAAATCTGTAGCTAACAGTTATCCTGAAAGTTTTGACCCTGCTGTTCCTTTTGACCTTGTATTTTCAGGAGGAAAGAAATTAACTGACGTGATAAAAATTGATGAGCAAACGGAAGTAACTGCCGGCAAATTGGTATTATCACCTACACGCACTTACGCTCCTGTTATTAAAAAGGTTTTAGAAGGCCACAGGTCTCAAATTCATGGTATCGTTCATTGCAGTGGTGGTGCACAAACTAAAGTTCTTCACTTTGTTAATAACGATGTTCACATCATAAAAGATAATTTATTCCCAATTCCTCCTCTGTTTCGTTTAATACAGGAACAGTCTGGCACAGATTGGAAAGAAATGTATAAGGTATTTAATATGGGCCACCGTATGGAATTATATGTTCCTGCTGAAATAGCTGAAGATATCATTGCCATCTCTAAAAGCTTTAATATAGATGCTCAGATTATTGGCCGCGTGGAGGGTTCTGCCCAGAAACAAGTAACAATAGTTTCAGAAAACGGAGAGTTTGTTTATAATTAGCAGATAAATTTCCTGAGCTTTTAAGATGGCGACGAAGTTGTAACTAAACATCATACGATAGCACGCTTCCGTCATCTCGACGATAGGAGAGATCTCTTGGTTATGTCTTTGTTCAAGAGATCTCTCCTATCGTCGAGATGACGGAAGTAGTCGAGATGACGGAAGTAGTCGAGATGACGGCAGTTTGTCGAGATGACGGCGGCTTTATTGAGATGACGAACCGACACCCCTGATCGTGAATTTATTTCTTTTGCTTTAGCGCCTTTGCTATAGCTTGCTCAACTAATGGCTCCATAATTGCATAACCAGCTTTATTCGGATGAATACCATCCTCAGCCAGACTCTTCGGCAAACCATTTCTTTCATCTTTCATGGCAGAGAAATAATCTACATAAACGAACTTATTCTCTTCAGCATAAGCTTTAATCCATTTATTCAATGCAATTACTTTATCTGCAGGCTCCACTCCTGGTTTCCAGGGAAAGGCAAAAGCAGGTAACACCGAAGAAAGTACCACATTAATCTTATTTGCTCGTGCAATCTCGGTCATAGCGGCGATGTTGTCTTCAATCATTTCCAGAGTCGATGGCCCAGTATTACCGGCGATGTCATTAATTCCACAAAGCATCACAACTACTTTAGGTTTTAGCGCCACTACATCCTGATGAAACCTAATTAACATCTGTGGTGTAGTCTGTCCGCTAATACCGCGACAAATATAAGGTCTGGTTGAAAAAAATTCAGGACGATTGTTTTTCCATCCTTCAGTAATGGAATTACCCATAAAAACGACTCTGTTTTCATTTTTAGCAGGCGCACTGAGCTTAGCATTCTCTTCCTGATATCTTTTTAGATTGGCCCAGTCCTGTGCCTTAGCAAATTGAAAGGAAAGTAAAATGGCTGGAATAATCAGCCATTTTTTAGAAGTTATTTTCATACTATTTATTTGGTTAAAGTTATTTTCTAATGTTTTACCTTATAGAATTTATAAGCAAACATAAAGATCACAATATAACAGATTATTGGCGTATAATATGCATGGGCTGTACCAAAAGAGTCTGCTACCACTCCCATTAAAAGCGGGAAAAATGCACCACCAACAACTCCCATTGATATAAATGAAGAGGCCTGTTGCGTATGCGATCCCAAATTTTTAAGTCCAAGACTAAAAATAGTTGGAAACATGATACTAAAAAAGAAATTGATCATCAAAAGAGCACCAAAAGAAACCATACCTAAGCCCTGGGCTACGATGATACACATGATAATATTTCCCAATGCAAATGAAGCTAATAATTTGTTTGGTGCTATAAAACGCATAAGGAAGGTACCAAGAATACGCCCAACGAGCATCATACCCATAAAAAAGAATCCCATAACATAAGATGCTTTAGATGAGCTGAAACCAACTATTTCATGAGTATAATTTATGAAAAATGCCCATGTGCCGGCCTGTGCTGCAACATTAAAGAACTGAGCAGCTACCGCCCAAACAAAATGCTTGTGCGCAAATAACTTCTTAGCTGGTTCAACATCAACATTAACCGCATCAGCATCTGCTGAAGAAACCACATGAGGATCTATTAAAGCTGGCACTTTAACAAAAGAAAAAGCTATTGCAACGAGTAAAATAACAGTGCCAATTACAGCATACAATACCTTAACAGATGTCAGATCAGTACTTCCCTCAACATTATTAGAAAGCAAAAAATATCCACCTATAACTGGCCCAATCATAGTACCAACGGCATTAAAAGTTTGTGCAAAATTGATACGCAGATCACTCGTACGTTGATCCCCTAAAGAAGCAACAAATGGATGTGCAACTGTTTCCAGAGTAGATAATCCACAACCAACAATAAACAATGCAATTCCAAAAAAAGCAAAAGAAGATACATTAGCCGCTGGAATAAACAAAAAAGCTCCCGCAGCAAAAAGTGACAAGCCTAAAAGCACTCCTCTTTTATATCCGAAACGTTTCATAAATAATCCTGCTGGTATCCCCATCACTGCATACGCACCAAAAACAGCAAATTGCACAAAGCCAGATTGGAACTTCGACAAACTCATGGTTTGCTGAAAATGTTTATTTAACACATCAGCCATTGTAATTGCAATACCCCAAAACATAAAAAGGGAGGTTACAAATACCATTGTTACCAGAAATTTCTTCTGAGTAAGGGCTACTTTAACTTTTAATTCGCTCATAATTTTTGTTATAAATGGTTAATTTATTGGTTTAGGTGGTTTATTATTTACTTTGCTCTACTCCCCAGGTTTTATTCGGTTTTGGTCCCATTTCCAGTTCCAATTTACCTCCCGCCACTAGCTGCTCATGATTAAACCATGGAGTATTTAGTACTTGTCCATTGAACTTAGCACTTTGAATATATTTATTTACAACTGAACAGTTATTTGCTATCAATTGGAATTTCTTTCCGTTTGAAAGATCAATTGTAACATTCTGGAATACCGGACTTCCAATCGTATACACCGGAATACCTGGAGTAACAGGATAAAATCCCATAGATGAGAATACAACAAAAGCTGTCATACCACCCCCATCCTCATCACCAGGGATACCGAATACATTATCTTTAAACCAGGTGTCTAACAAGAATCTGATACGCTTCTGAGTTTTCCATGGCGAAGCAGTATAATTGAACAAATAAGGGATGTGGAAGCTTGGCTCGTTACCCATAGAAAACTGACCAACCATACCTGTTGCATCCGGGAACTTAGCCCAGTTTTCATATTTACTTCTACCTAGTGGCTCTCTGTAAAGCTGATCTAATTTATTCTCAAAACTTTTTGCACTGCCAAACAGTCCTATCAGGCCTTTAACATCTTGTTGCACCTGCCATAAATAAGTCCAGCCATTATTCTCATCGTAATAATCTCTGCCACCCATACCACCGTCAAACTTAGGATCTATATCTACCCAATTACCGTCTTTATCTTTTGGCAAAAACATTTGAGTTTTGCTATCCCATAAGTTCTTATAGTTATTACTTCTTGCAATGAACTTGGTGTAATCCTGATCTTTGCCAAGCTCTTTAGCCATTTGTGCAACGGCCCAATCATCATAGCTGTGCCCTAAGGTTACAGCCACTGCCTGACGTTTTTCCCAGCTATGTACATTCGGATCTGTTTCAGTCTCCCCTTTTTTCAAAGATGGAAAATACCCTTTTGCATAATAGAAATCTTCCAACTCGCCTTTCGGACCATTTTTCCATGGCAGCATTGTAGCTTCATTGGCATTTTTAAGCATTCCTTCATAAGCTGTTTTAACATCAAAGCTTCTTATCCCTTTGCGGTAAGCATCAAGAAAAGTAATTGATGAGTGAAAACCATTCATACATGGGTTATCGCCAAATAACAACGGAAATGTAGGTACCCATCCGCTCTGCGTATACATATTCACGTAAGAGTTCATCATGTCGCCCTCCTGTTCAGGATTAAGAATGGTACGAAGTGGGTGGTGTGCAAGATAAGTATCCCATGACCAATCGTCTACATAAAAAGGACGTGTAGTTTTATGAACTTGCTTATCATAACCGCTATAATACTGACCATCTTCAGTTATATCCACCATGCGCTCATAACAGCGATAAAGCGCAGTATAGAATGAACGCTTTTGAGCATCTGTTCCTCCTACCGTTTTAATCTGATTTATTACCTTCGACCATGCTTCTTCTCCCTTTTTAACTTGCTGCTCGAACGTTGAATTTTTCAACTCATTGTCGAAATTCTTTTTAGCCTGCTCAGCACTGATATAAGAAATGGCATATTTAAACTCTATAGCTTTTGGTGCATTTTTAGCGAAGCTGATCCATGCTTTCAAATTTTTATCATTAACAGAATTAGCAACTATAGCTTTACCATCCTGTAAACCGCCCAATACAATATCCGTATTAAAAACACCGTACATATATACTTTAACATTTCCACTGTAGGTTTCAATACCGGTTATCTCTCGCTTCGAAATCGATTTATATTCATGGTCACCACCATTATATACATCAAGCAACAAACCTTTTTCACTGTTTTGTGGAAATTCAAATCTGAATATCCCAGTCTTTTTTCCCGGTGTAAATTCAACTTTTATTTCTTCGTCGATTAACCAGGTAGTATAATACCATGGGCGATTTATTTCCAGATCATGATCATAAGTCAATCTTTTACCCCAATCAGATGCTTCTATAGTTTTTACAGTTGGTTTAATAGCAAAAACCTGCCCCATCCTGTGCGAAACAACGTTTAAAGGAAAGCTGGAGATCTGATCAGCCATATAATCAGTTCTTTGTGGAAACATCCTTATCATTTGATTAGGAAGTTGTATTGTTGGTCTGGTAGGCTCCAAAAGCTGACCTACGTTACCAATTATTGGGTCGACATACTTTAGGTTACCAGTTCCTTCATACTGGTTCGTCTGGGCAATGGCGATACCCTGTCCAAAAAGCAAAGCCGCCGAAAAGGCAACCTTAAATTTAGACGCAATTGTTCTCTTAGAGATTAAGGACATAATACTGATTAGTTTATAAGTTTGGTTCTTAAGTTTTCACAATGTGTGCAATGCTAAAGATATAAAACTCATTCCATAAAAAACAGCATTATTTATGTTACTAAACCCTTATAGCAAACCAATAAACCAGCATTAAAAAAAGGCCGGCTGCAAATGCAAACCGGCCTTTTTTTTAATATCACCAACAACAGATAGCTCAGGTCATACTATAGCACATGTCGTCATCCCAAGGAACCGAGGGATCTCTTGAATTAACATAACCAAGAGATCTCTCCTCACGTCGAGATGACGAACTTGTATGTGAGAGATCCTGAGCTAAACTCAGGATGACGATCCCCCCTTTACTTCCTCAAATCTAATTCCTCAATCAAGTTCTTAGCGCCTCCAAGCACATCAATACACCATAAAACATAGCGTACATCAACACATATAGTTCGTTTAAACTGCTTATCAAAAGCGATATCACCGCTCATTGCTTCCCAGTTACCATCAAAGGCTAAACCGATCAGCTCACCATTACCATTAATAACAGGCGAACCAGAGTTACCACCGGTGATGTCATTATTGGTAATAAAACCAACCGTTAAAGTTCCGTTATTACCATACTGACCAAAGTTCTTTTTATTGTAGTTCTCAATCAGGTTAGCAGGCAAATCAAACTCACTATCGCCCGGGATATATTTTTGCATTACCCCATCAATTGTTGTTGTAGTTTTATATACAATACCATCCTTTGGAGAATAGTCCTGCACATTACCATAGCTAAGCCGCATTGTTGAATTTGCGTCAGGATACATTATTTTCCCTGCATTTTTCTCTAAAATTGCTTTAAGATATAAGTTATCCAATTCCTCTTTTTTGCTTTCAAAATCGGCAACTAAAGAGCCAAAATTAGCCTTAACATAATCCGCAGGATAAAGATTCACTGCATATTTATATCCGGGATCATTTTTAATGGCATCAAGAGATGGATTAGAAGCAATAAATGCCTTTAGCTTTTCTGGTTTAATAAAATTACTGTTCTCCCAAAGGTAATCAGCATACTTCTGGAAAGTAGTTTCCGGATTTCCTGCCCAGTATTTTTCAGCAATGTCACTAAAAAACTTAGGCTGCGATTTTACAGGAATGTCATTATAAAAAGAAGCAAGAATCTGCGCAAAAATCTTTTTATCAGCAGTTTCATTATACGTTTCCTGATAGGTACCGATAGCTTTATCAATGCCATCTTTTACCTGATTGGCGAAAGCATCATCACCTTTCTTCTGATCCATTGCATTCCATGCTCTACCAATTGAAATAGCACCTGGAACCCATGCAGATGCTAAAAAGCCTTCATTGATATAAGTACGCTGAACAGATATCGGATCAATGCTTTTATAGATCTGATCATATTGCTCCATTAAACCGGCAAATTCAGTTTTCTGAGCTGCCCATTCTGTAAATGCCTTTTCTTCTTTTCTTTTAGAATCAGCAACTTTTAAACGTTTTAATTGCTCAGTCTGGCCAATATAATACTTCCAATAGTTTGCAATATTAGCATATTTAGAAGATAACTTTAATCGTGTATCAACACTCTTGTCCATCTCTGCTTTCCATGCTTTCAAACGAATATCACGAAGTTTAACAATAGTAGGACTTACTTTTTCAGTAGCCAGATCAACTCCATAAGAAGTTAAATACCTATCCGTACGACCAGGATACCCATAAACAATTGAAAAATCGCCATTCTTTACGCCCTTAATAGATACAGGCAGGAATTTCTTTGGCTTATATGGAACATTTTCGGTTGAGTATTTTGCCGGAGCATTGTTTTTAGCTGAATAAACTCTGAAAACCGAAAAATCTCCTGTTTGACGAGGCCATTCCCAGTTATCTGTATCGCCACCATATTTACCAATATTTTGTGGCGGTGCACCTACTAAACGGATATCATCAAAACGTTCGTAAACAAAAAGAATGAACTGATTAGATTTGTAAAAATCTTTTACATTGGCTTCTATAGTAGGGCCTGTAACAGCTGCTTTTGAAATAGTATTAAATACCTCAAGCATTTTAGAAGCTTTTTCAGCTCCTTTTAAACCTTTTGTTGCTTCATTAACCTGAGGAGTTACATCTTCCATTCTTTGAAGAAAACGCACAAACAATCCCTCAATTGGTTTCTCTTCGCCATAGTTTTTAGCGTAGAATCCGTTATCAAGTATATTGTTTTGAGCCGTTGAATTTGATGCAATGGCATCATATCCACAGTGGTGATTGGTAAAGATCAAACCCTTATCAGATACAATTTCACCCGTACAGAAGCCACCAAAATGAACAATAGCATCCTTTAAACTCGATCCATTTGCATTATACAGGTCTTTGGCAGTCAATTTAAAGCCCTGTTTTTTCATTTGCTCATAGTTTTTACCTATCAGCATTGGGATCCACATCCCTTCATCCGCTTTTACAGTGCTTACAAATGAAAATAACATTGCAAACAACAGCAGATATACTGTTTTCTTCATGATTAAAAAATTAGTTAGTTATGCCGTAAAGTTAATGAATAAGTAGGTTAATCTATAAAGAAAAAACCTGTTGAATAAGTTTTAGCCGTTCCGCTAATCAGTACCCTATCCCCTGTACTAACACATTTAAGCTTGCCTAACCTCTCGGACAACTGAAGTGCACTCATCTTTGTTTTTCCTAGCTTTTCCGACCAGTAAGGAATTAATGAACAATGGGCAGATCCGGTAACCGGATCTTCAAATATACTCGCCTGAGGAACAAAGAAACGGGATACAAAATCCACATCGTCACCTTTAGCCGTTACAATTATACCGCCAGGTTGCAGGTTTATTTGATTCAACACCTCTCTATCAGGCACTAAATCCCTAATGTCTTGCTCATTCTCATAAACCAGCATATAATCCCTTGATTTAAGCACTTCTCTTGGTTGTTTATTTAAAGCTCTGGAAATGATTTCAGGCAACTCTGCCGGCTCAGGATTTCTTGATGGAAAATTTAACGTGTATTGCTCATCAAGTACCGTAACTTCCAATGGTCCGCTCTTAGAATTGAAAATGATCTTGTCCTTCGGGTAATTAAGGATAGTTTTTAAAACATGGGCAGTAGCCAGCGTGGCATGGCCACATAAATCCATCTCATGCTCCGGGGTAAACCACCTTAAACTGAAAGCTTCTCCATCTGGCACAAAAAAAGCAGTTTCGGGAACGGCATTTTCTATAGTAATCTTTAAAAGAAGATTATCCGGTAACCACGACTCAAGAGGAACTACACATGCAGGGTTACCACCAAAAAGCTGGTCGGTAAATGCATCGATCTGATAAAGCTCTATTTTTTTCATGTTGTATATAGGTTATTTACAATTTAATTTCGAACAGATTAAGACTGCCGCCCCTGTAATGCACCGGCAATTCCTCTTCATTCCCTATCAGCGTAATTCCCTTATCGGTAAAACCGCAGTTAAAGTAGTAGTTATTTAACTTATCATTACCGCTGGTAGTATCCATTCTTATAAAATCCTTGCCGGTTTCTTTTGCATGTCCCTTAGCCCATTCTACAATTTGCTTCACAAAAGAACTACCTCTAAATGTAGGATTAGTTGCTATACGATGAATGTAAATAGATGGATCTTCGTTTCTTTCTTTCCAAATCAGCGGGTCATCATAATTGATTACAAAAACACAGGCAATCTCACCATCAATCATAATCTTGTATTGTCTCTTTTCTTCAATCTCTTTCTTAACAAGCGATCTTTCAAAGCCTTTCCAATAATTAATAGTTTGTTTCTTTTGATACTCAGTAGCATCATCATAAATTTTAAAGATAGAATCTAAGTCTTCCTGGGTGCTATGTAAAATGGTCATATCTGTACTATTAAAATAATAACACAAAATTCAACAATATAATTACACCAACACAGATACAATTTTATTAAATTTGACCGATACAGTTTTTAACTATGGAATTAAAGCAAGCACCAAAATCAGAACCATACCTATATCTTCAAATAGCTGCCCGAATCGAAAAGCAAATTATGAACGAAGTGCTAAAAGCAGGAGATAAGCTACCATCTGTAAGAATGCTCTGCCGAGAGCTGGGCCATAATATGAGTACCGTTACACAGGCATATTACGAACTGGAAAGCAGATCACTTATTGAAACCAGACCAAGGTCAGGGTACTATGTTTGCGTACCTCCTAAAAAACGCTTAGCTGTACCGGAAACAAGCAATCCTTCTGGCGGGTCGGCCCGCAGCCAGGAAGATCTTATTACCCGGGTGCATAATGATAGTATAAATCCCAAAATAACACTGTTTTCCTTAGGTGTACCTCACAAAAGCCTGCTCCCTGTGGCAAAATTAAATAAGGGAATGATACAAGCGATGAGAACCCTTGATGGCAGCGGCACGGCTTACGATCAGGTACAGGGAAATGATAAGCTTAGAAAAGAGGTTGCAAAATGGTCACTTTCATGGGGTGGCGATCTGGCTGACACAGATATTGTAACAACAGCCGGCTGCATGAATGCTGTTGCTTACTGTTTACTCGCCTTAACTAAACCAGGTGATACAATAGCCATTGAAAGCCCCGCATACTTTGGTATCCTTCAACTCACCCAAACTATGGGATTAAATGTTTTGGAGCTTCCCACAAATGCAACTACAGGCATAGAACTTGAAGCTTTGAAAAAAGCACTTACAATAAACAAGATCAAGGTCTGCCTGCTGATTAGCAACTTTAATAACCCTTGTGGTTCTTCTATGCCAACCGAACATAAAAAGGAAGTAGTTAAATTGCTGGAGCACTTTAATGTACCTTTAATTGAAGACGATCTGTATGGCGATCTTTATTTTGGAGCCAATAGACCAACAACTTGCAAAACTTACGACGAGAGTGGATTAGTCCTTTATTGTAACTCCGTTTCTAAAACGCTCGCTCCGGGCTATAGGGTTGGCTGGGTTGCTCCCGGAAAATTTAAAGATCAGGTGATGAGATTAAAGCTAACTCACGCAATTTCCTCTACCACAATCACCTCAGAAGTTGTTGCAGATTTTTTAAAAAATGGACGTTACGAAAATCATTTAAGAAAAATACGCCAGATACTTTATAACAACAGCATGAAATACAGCAGCGCCATAGCTAATTATTTTCCCGAAAACACCCGTGTAACCAGACCGGAAGGAGGGTATTTTTTATGGATAGAGCTGGATAAAAATATAAACACCCAGGATTTATATGAACGCGCAATAAAACATAATGTAAGTATTGCTCCCGGAAGAATGTTTAGTTTAAAACAGCAGTTCGATAATTGTTTAAGGTTAAGCTACGGGCTTCAATGGAGTGATGAGGTAGAAAAGAAAATCAAACTGTTAGGGATGCTGATCAACAAATGGTAGACTGGGTATCATGATGAAATAGCCTGTCCTTCTAGCCAGGCTTTAAAACCACCTACCCTTTCCCTGCTTATAATTGCTTCAACATCAACAGCGGGCGACAATTGTAAAATAAACCTGCTATTATAATAGGTTGTAATTTTCTTTATTGCATCAATATGAATGATCAGCTTCCTGTTAATCCTAAAGAACAGATTCTTGTCAAGCAATTTCTCAATCTGATCCAAAGAATAATCCAAAGGGATCTTTTGATCTGTCATTGTAGTTGCCCATGTTAACCCATCAGCAAAATAAATATGTGCAATATCCTTAGCCTTCACATAAATAAGCTGGTTGTTAATCTTACCTATAAAACGTGTGTTTTCACGCTTAGAGAATTCCTCGGCAATTTTCGAAATGTTAACCCCTGAGTTTGCCGGGAGCTTAAAATATTCGTATTTCTCTATTGCACGCTTAAGATCTTTTACATCAATTGGTTTCATTAAATAGTCTACACTATAAACCTTAAAAGCCTGTAAAGCAAAACTGTCGTACGCAGTGGTAAAAATAATGGGAATTTGAACATCTCTTCTTTCAAACAGTTCAAAGCAATTACCATCCGACAGCTGGATATCCATAAATATCAGATCAGCCTTATTGTCCTGATTATCGAACCATTTAACCCCATCCTCAACAGATTCAATAATAGCCAGCACATCAATCACAGGCAAACACTTTTGCAGCAGCTGAATTAACCTTTCGGCATTATGCCTTTCATCCTCAAATATTATAATCTTCATAACTATGAATTATTGGTACGCTTACTGTAAATGTATTTTCTGTTTCCGTTATGGTAATTCTTTTATCACTGGTTAGCTCATACCTTTTACTAATATTATCCAATCCTACACCAATAGAATGCTGAACACCGGCACGTTTTCTTAAATCATTAGCAATAATCAGGTAATCCCCCTCATCTTTAATACAAATACGCAAAGGATCATTGGCAGAAAAACGATTATGCTTAACTGCATTTTCTACAAGCATCTGCAAAGTTGCCGGCGGTACCATGCCGGTACCTTGCACCTCTTCGCCAATATTTATATGGAACTCTATACTGCTCTGGTGCCTTATTCTGATCAGGAAAGAATAGGACTCTAAAAACTCCAGTTCCGTTTTTATGGTTACCAGATTTTCGAACTTTTTATCCAGTATATACCTATAACTCTTGGCCAATTGAGTAATATACTCTGCCGATAAATCCGGACTTTTGTATACCAGATTAGTAAGCACGCTGAGCGAATTAAAGAAAAAATGAGGATCGATCTGGCTTTTCAATACATCGTACTTAGCCTGAATATTCTCTCGCATTAACCGTTCCTCATTCAGTTGTGATTCTTTCCAGTTCTTATAGTAAAGAACCACACCATTATAAGCAAGTATTAAAAGATAAAAAATGAAAGTACCAAAATTTAAATCGTAACTAAAAGCTACAAAATGATTCCAGGCCTCATATTGTTTAAATAATATAATATCAAACAGAGAATAGCAAAGCCCGAACATGTAAGATATAAACAAGCCATAAAGCAAAAGACTTATGCATAAAAACAGCAGCTTGGAAGAAACACTTTTATTAAAAATATTCAGTTCTATATATTCTGAAAGTCTGGCTGCCCCCTCCCATGAAATTAATCCGAAAACAATATATAGTAAACTAAAAGCCTGATCTCTGAACAAAAATGAGCCAACTTCGTGTGGAAACGTAAGATCAAAAGATTTAAATATCACGCTAAAGGTATAAAGCACCAATACCCTTAAACCATATTTGAAATATTTGTTCTGAAAAACCTGTTCAACTTTGGCCGGATTCATCCTTAGCAGCATTATTATAAAACCAATTAACATAGTAGTAAGCTCAACAGTAGTTATTTTCTTTGAACCATGTTAATGCACTGCCTATCGCCTTATCTATCGGGGTATATTTTACTAATAGCTCCCGTTCAGATTTCCTGCCCGAATAGTAGTTATATAAACACAGCATATAGGCCGAAGAATAAGTCAGTTTACCAGATGTTTTGCTCAATACTCCAACCAATGTACCTATTATTCCTATCATTTTTAAAACGAACTGAGGTATACGTACCATTGCAGGATCTTGTCCGGCAACTTCATTAAGTAATTTAAAAAACGCTTTATAGGATAGATTCTCTCCCGCCAACAGGTAGCAATCACCTATTTTACCCATCTCCAGTGCATTTGCAATTCCTGTGCATACATCATTAATGTGCACAAAATTCTTACCCCCTGGCGGATAAAAAACCAGGCGCTTATTTATACCATGCAATATGATTTTACCTGAGCTTGGCTTTACATCATACTGTCCGATCATAAATGTAGGATTTACAATTACTGCCTGAAGATTTTTCCGTTCAACCTGTTCCAGCACATATTGCTGAGCAATGTATTTACTGTTGATATAACCTGAATTTACATGAAGCAGTGTAAAGGAGTTTAATTCATTAGCAGGCTTAACTTTATTACCCGGCCCTATAGTGTTTGCAGTACTGATGTGAATTAACTTTTTAACATTATGCTGCAGGCAGGCATTAACCACATTTATTGTCCCCCTCACATTAATTAGTTCATACTCCTTAAAAGTTACTGCCCATTGCTGAGTTATAGATGCAGTATGTACCACATAATCACAGCCTTTTACAGCCATAGACACTTCTTCCTCATCGCTGATATCACCATGATAGATCTCGCAGGGCAGATCAGATACTACTGTGGCATCCGAAGTAGCCCTCATCATCAGCTTAACCTCATAACCTCTTCTATACAGCTCGCGTGCAACATTAGAGCCTAAAAAGCCATTCCCACCGGTTATTAAAACTTTCATTCTTCCTTTAGATATTATTTAATTGCTATTTCCTTTTTTACCGCACGGGATACGATTCTCAGTTTCATTTCTAATGGTAAAATCCCCATTAGCCTGTGATTTATCTTATTCCATAAACCCGGAATAATTACGGCCTTGTTGAGCTTTGTTTGCTTTAGCGCAACGCGAACAATCTCAGCAGTGGTTAACAAACCAATTCTACCCTTTGTACCCTGCCCCATTATCCTTATCGACACACCTGAATTTGTCATTATAGGCCCCGGATAAACCACACTAACCGATAAATTAGTGTTTTGCAGTTCCTCTCTTAAACCCAAAGAAAATGAAGAAATAAATGCCTTTGATGCCGGATACACAGTTTTATACGCTATTGGAGTAAAAGCAGCCATACTAGAGATATTCATGATATGGCTTTTTGGGTGTTTCAACAAATGAGGTAAAAGCATTTGAGTTATGGAAACCATGCTTCTGATGTTTACCTGCAAAATCCTATCCATGGCTTCTAAAGAGCTTTCTGTTATAGAAGCAGTACCACCAATGCCAGCATTATTAATTAAAAAGTCGACCTCAAAGTTTTCTGTGATGTAATTCAAGCGCTCTATAAGCAATATGCTATCGGTTATATCAAATTCAAACACTTTGGCTTCTATTTTATATTCCTGAGCAAGGTTTTCTGCTATTGAAGCCATATTACTTCCCGGAAGGGCAACCATAATAATGTTCATTCCCATGGCTGCACATTGAATAGAAAATTCCTTCCCCAAACCAGAACTGGCTCCTGTAATTAATGTATATCTAATGTTTTTCATAGGTGAATTTATTATTTATCATAGCATCAAAACCTTTAATGAATTGCTTAATACTCACACGTAAAGCTCCTTTCTCTATATAACTATTGATAGCTATATACTCCTGTTTATTGATAGATGAGGTTGTTTCTCTGATAATATATTCAAGCAATCGCATATTGATATCGTCCAGTTCATCTGTTACCACATATTCAGATAACAACCTTAAAAGACTGCTTACCATTAACAACTCTGTCCAGGAGCTCTGAAAGCCATAATATATAGCCTGGTTTCTGTGAATTGTTTTTTCCTCAGAAATAGCTATGCCGGTATAAGCTTTTTCAATATTTTCTAAAAAATCGACCAGTATATTGGAAACGTCGGTATCCTCAAGTTCGTAATCAACTATCACCAACGTTATTTTACGCACAGTTTTGTGCAGAGAAATCAAATCAGAAGTATCGCCAAGTAGCTTGACTCCTACCCTGTTTTCAAAAAGACATCCTGTTAACATATCACTATTTGCTTTTTACTTATCTGTACAAAGCTGTAAATCTGTTAACCGGGAAAAGACAAATAATTGATGAAGCGTAGATATTTCGCTTTGAATTGTATTTATTTATTGCCGAGCCAAATTAATGGGGAATCAATTGCTTCCTTCCATTTTTTCGAAGAACTGTTTTAATTCATCAAAAAATATGAGTGTTTTAAGGCGCTCTTCAGTTTCAACCTGAACAGCAGCATGCCCTGCCCACCCACTATACAGTTTATCAAGCATCCCATGGATTTCTTCAAAAGAATGTTCATTCAAGAATTCCTTTGTCATGATTTGTAGTTTTTCGGGTTCTAAAGTTTCTGATGGCATGATAGCTCCTCCTAATAATTTGTGGATCTTGACTGTAACTTGTTTGTTGTATAACGCAAAAAAAAAGAGAAATGGTATGACTAAATGTCATTTGATTGAAATTTAACTATTACCCCAAAATGTCTGTTATTTAAACGCAAAAAAATAAATCAAGATATTAGAAAAGTACTACTTTCAATTCTATTAACCCGGACATCACCCGGACCTAGCCCGCATATTACCCAGATATCACTCGGACAATGTTCCCGTAATATCTGAGTAATTCTGGTGTTTAATCCAAATAAAATCTCCACATACACCTAATAATCATTAACTTACCACTTAATCTTTTAAAATTTAAAATTATGGGAATTATCAAAAATGGAATTCTGGGCGGCTTCAGTGGTAAAACTGGACCTGTTGTTGGCTATCGTCGTAACGGAAAAAATTGTGTGCGAAGCATGCCAAGACCCAGAACAAGTAAGCCTACCCTAAATGAATTGGCAGGCAGAGAAAAGTTTGCTTATGTACAGACATGGCTGCAACCTCTTACCAACTTCCTAAGAGTCGGGTTTCAGGATTATGCACCCGATTTTCAGGGTTTTATTGCTGCTAAGTCTTACAACTTAAAAAAAGCAGTTATTGGAAATTCTCCGAATTTCCAAATCAATCCGGCATTGGCCCTGGTAAGCTTTGGTGAGATGAAACAACCTGTCAGTGCATCCGCCATTGCAGAAAGCGGACAGTTAATTAGCTTTAACTGGGTGGGTGGTGAATTTGTTTACGACGACCGGGCTATGTTAATGGCATATGATACAACCGATGGACGAGCAAGATTCAATACCGCATCGGAAAGGGCCGATGGTGGACATGCAAAATTAAAGCTTGATGAAAGTTTTATAGGAAAGCATATGGATGTCTATCTGGCATTTGTATCGGAAGATAGAAAGAGGCGAAGTATCAGTCAATACCTGGGTTTGATAACAGTATTGTAGTAAAACACAACTAAACAAAAAAGGCTTCCGATTTGGAAGCCTTTTTTGTTTAAAAATTATAATTCTTAGTTGAATGAATAACGTACACCAACTTGTATCTGATATCTTGAAGCAATCGAAGTATTGTCTCTAAATGTTTTTGATAAAGTCTTATCTATAGTGTATTGTGGAACTCCATTAGCTATTGAACGAAGTTGCATAAAGTTATTTAGATTAGGCACTTGTGTAAGGCCCCAATCTTTGTTAAGCAAGTTTCCGAAGTTTACAAAATCAACGGAGATTTGGAAACGACTTTTGTTCTCTTCTTGCCATTTTGTAAAGAAATCCTGAGTAATTCTTACATCAAAACGGTTGCTCCACGCATATTCAGCACCATTACGTTGTGCATACTGTCCTCTTCTTGTACTTAAATATTTGTCCTGGCTGATATAAGCATCTAACCTTGCCCATTGTGAATCAGCACTTTCAGCTGCGAAGGTAACATTCCCTCTGCTGTCTTTAACATCGGCAGTTACAAAATGGATGTCGTTTTTATCTTTAGGAACATACATCAAATCATTAGCAGAACCATTGTCATTGTTTAAGTTACCAGAAACGACATAAGAGAAACGTGTATCTCCGAAAGTATCACCATAAGGAGAACCTTCATAAATAACACCTATTGAAGTAGGTAATTTAGGTGCTATTTCGAAATTGAAGTTAACCGCTGCAACAATTCTGTTTTTAACAACATAACTGCTATAAGCAAGTATTGGGTTGTTAGGATCATTAACAATTTGATTTCCTGTAAACGCAGAGTTAGCTTGTGAACCTGGTGTAGAAGTTACGTCGCGTGCATCACTGTATGTATAAGCAATCATCGCATCTACATATCTGCCAAAGCGTTTCTGCAACTGAGCAGTTAAATTATAAGCATAACCTTTGTTTGTGTTATCTAACACAATTGCATTGGTAAGGAAATTATTTATTCTGTTTGCGCTTGAACCCGGGAAGATATCGCGGGTATCTCCAGTACCAGTCAATTTACCTGTCGGATTAACCAAATTGGCATCACGGTGATAAATCTCATTTATAGATTTTGTATAAATACCTTCTAAAGTTGCAACAATACCACCTGGAAGTTTAAAATCAGCAGCTAAGTTTGAACGCCATACTTGTGGAATTTTAAAATCCGATGCACTAGCGTTAATAGCATAACTTGATGGAATTCCTGCATTTGAAGGGATGTAAGCAGAAACGTTAGAAGTGAAAGGACGGTTAGTTGGGTTATTTGTAAATTCATTTCCAAATAAAAGTCCTGTTTGTCCAGCCTGATTAACTAAGTACACACCTGGCATACCACCTGTAAATATTCCAGATCCACCTCTAAGCTGGAAAGTTTGATCGCCATTAACATCCCAGTTGAAACCAAGGCGAGGAGAGATCAAAATCTGTGTTTTAGGTAACTTACCTACGTCAAGTTTTTCACCATCGCGGAATGTTGCATTTGTTACAGCCGGATTAGAAGTGATTTTTGAAGTATAAATTGGAATGTCAGCGCGAACACCATAAGTTAATTTAAAATTATCTCTAACAAACCATTCATCCTGTACGTAAACAGCTATTGGAGCCATAGATAGCTTAGCTATTGGTCTAGGATCGCCATTTGCAGAATATGTTAATTGATATAAGCTTGGATTAACAGAAGTATTGCCATTTGCAGCTGCTAAGAAATCAGCAACAGATTTATAACGGAACTGACCGTAGATAAACTGTGCAAAACCATTACCGTATTTTAAATACTGACCTGAAGCTCCGATTGTAATGTTGTGGCTTCCGGCATAGATGTTAAAGTTATCAGTAAATGAATAAACATCCTGATCTAATGTATTCAAACCACTAAATGGTTCAGATCCTAATGAAATATAGTTAGAGCCTGCTCCGTTTTCAATATCTACAACAGGGAAAGGATTTCCATAGATCTGACGATAGTCGCGGAAAGCAGAATAACTTACTTGTAAATTGTTCGAGAATGTATTTCCGAATTTAGAGTTTAACTCAGCTGCGATCGATTTTGTATTGTTAAAAAAGCGATAACGCATATTTGAGAAAATAGTTGAAGTTAGACTAGGGCCACGACCACTATTTGAATTCGACGAACTCGGATCAATATCTTTAAATGATTTTAAATAATTATAACGAATTGTTAATTTATTGTTTTCATTGATATTCCAGTCTAAACGAGCTGTCAGGTTATCAGCTTGCTGATCACTTGAGTATCCTTCGTAAACACCCGGATCATATCCCCATTTAGAGATAAGCACATCTTTAACAGCATCAAGATCTGATGCCTTAACTTTAGTTACATTACTTCCACCTTGTCCTCTGTCGGCACTTAAAGTAGTTCCAGGGAACGCTCTTCTTGTGATCTCTCCATTCACGAAGAAAAACAATTTGTCTTTTATTATCGGACCGCCAAGGCGCGCACCAAATATTTTGTTTGTAAATGCACTAGCTGATGTTTTAGGGATTTCAGTATCTCCTACGTTATATCCCTGTAAGTTTTGATCCTTGTAGAAAGTATAAACTGATCCGGAGAATTTGTTAGTTCCGCTTTTTGTAATAGCATTAACACTACCTCCGGTAAAACCACCTTGCTTTACATCGTAAGGAGCAATATTAATGGTGATTTGATCCAGCGCGTCTAATGAAATTGGCTGAGCGCCTGTACCACCGCCTGGCAGCGCAGTTAAACCAAATGAGTTATTAAACTGAGAACCATCAATAGTAAATGAGTTAAACTTGTTATTACGTCCGGCGAAAGAGAAACCATCTCCCTGTGAATTTGATTGAGGAGTAAGTTTAGTTAAATCAGTTACACTTCTGTTAAAAGTAGGCAACTTTTCTAATTGCTCGCGAGATACACTTGTTTGTGCTCCTGTACGTGAATTGTTAATGGTTTTGCTTTGATTAGAAACGATGGTAACCTCTGCAAGTGACTGTGAAGATTCCTGCAATTTAAAGTCTACCTTAAAGTTCTGACCTAAACTTAAATTAATGTTTGAATTTTTTGATGCGTTGTAACCAACCATTGTGGCAGTTACGGTATAAGGCCCTCCAACATTAATGTTAGAAAAGTTATAACGTCCATCATTTCTTGTGATGGTTTTATAAACAGTTCCTGTTGGACCATGGACTGCTACTACTGTTGCACCTGGCAGTGCCCCTTTGTCATCAGTAACAGTACCGTTCATGGCAGATGTAGTTACTTGTGCATGTACTGCAGAAATAGATCCTACAAACGCTAAAACGATTACTACGATTTTGAATAGTAAAGATTTCTTCATATTGTTTTGTTTTTTTATGAATACCACCAAAAAAGGTGATGCCGGCAAATTTAAATATTAATTTAATGCTACACTTTAATTTTCATGTTAAATAATTATTAATAAAGTCGAAACTTTTCAACATTTAACACAAGGATTAAATCTGTCTCTTATACACATCTCCGA
>NZ_LGEL01000070.1 GCF_001636695.1 Pedobacter panaciterrae | reverse complement strand
TTAATTTTATATTATGTAGTTAATTTTATATGATTACACATTCTCCTTTTGGATCAATGCAGGTATAGTTTTAAGTATTATTTTCATATCAAGGAAAATCGAATAATTCGAAGCATAATAATTATCCAGCTCTTTACGCTCGCGTTCCGACATATCGTCCTGACCTCTTTTACTGATTTGCCACAATCCCGTTAATCCGGCAGGTCCCAGGAACCTGGTCGACCACTCGTTTGTAGTCAGCTGCTCTGCTTCGTATAATGGCAATGGTCTGTTACCTACTAACGACATATCGCCAACCAATACATTTATTAACTGAGGCAGTTCATCAATACTTGTTTTCCTTAAGAAAGATCCCACTTTAGTTATTCTAGGATCATTTTTGAATTTAACAAAGGCCGATTTATTATCTTTATTTTCTTCAGAATTTGCATATTGGTTAAGGTTAGCCATCGAAGCCAGCATTTTATCAGCATCGCTTCTCATAGATCTGAACTTGTAAAAATCGAAAATTTTATATCCTGCTCCAACCCTTTTGCTCTTATAAATGATTTTACCTTTAGATTCCAGTCTGATAAGTATAGCAACAACTATAAATAATGGCAACAAACACAATAAAGCAAAGCCAGATGCTACGATATCAAATAACCTTTTGGTTCTTGGAATCTTATACTCAACTTCCATTTGTTGAGCAATGTCCATTAACTTAGGTTTGATCAGCTTAAATTTCACCAAAAAGTTCAAACGTTCACAGAAATCCTCATATGGAAAAGGATAGGTATAGTAGTCGTTAACTTTTAACTCCAAAGCCTTTTTTCTCCAGATAGGATCCTCTTTAACGCCAAGCAATACAATAACTAGACCTTGAAGCAAAGGGTTCTTTTTTATGTATTTTACCTGATCAAAACATTGATTGTTTTCATCAACTTCTATTAAAACAATATCCGGAACACTTAAAAAGGATTGATTATCTAAATACCTTTTAAAATCAGCAGGATCTTCAAGGTAAGTGATATCGCCGTCAAGCTCTTCAGATATCACTTCTTTCAGTAGCTTACCAAAATACACGATTTTGGCACTCACTTTATGAAATTCAATGGTTGGGGATGTCATAGTCTTTTGGTTATTTGGCTTCAGTTTATTAGTTGAGCTATTTTCGATTTCAAAACAGCCGGGTTAAATGGTTTCTCAAGGTAACTATCTATTTTAAAAGGCATTTTCTTCACCTTTTCTTCTAAATCTTCAGCTCCTGACAGTAAAATAACAGGAGTATCTCTATAAAATCCGCTTATTTTTAAGTTTCTGATCAATGTGCTGCCATCAAAATAAGGCATCATCAAATCTGATATAATTAAATTCGGGTCATTCCCCTCTTCTAACCAGCTTATCGCCTCTATTCCACTTTTTTTAATAACAAGATCGTAGTCGGCAGACAGGATAAAGGTTAATAGTCTAAGAATACTTAGTTCATCATCAACAACCAATATTTGTTTTCTCAATGTTGTATTACTTTCCATAATCTTATCTGCTTTCTTTAAATCTTCAATTAATTAACTCGCTACCTTGTTTTGATAGCATACTCCATTTTACTAACTTCTCCTTTTACCCTGGCACTCAACTCGTTCGAAACTATACGTCCAAAAGAATCAATAACAAGCACTCTTATATTTTGTTCCTCTTTTGATACCACCTCGGTTTTCAAGTTAAAGTCACTGGTATAATAAAATGGGATATCATTACTTCCGTTAACAACACTAACATTAAAGTCTTTGTTGTTAATGTGATAATTCACATCACACTTCTCACATTCAATTCTCAGTATTCCTTCCTTACTCACTACCACTTCAGGATTACTAAAAGTTGAATTTTTTGTACAGCTGCTCAAAGAGAGGAAAATAATTGCAAATAAATAGGTATGAAGTTTCATTATTTTTAATGTTTTTAATTACATAATTGAAAAAATCAAGCCATTAATGCCATAATACATCAAAAACAGCCTTTAATAGCCGTTTTTCCCGTAATAAAGCTGTAAAAAGAAGTTCACACAGTTACACACCTTCTACACACTAAAGAATAAATCAATTCAAAAACACCCTTATTGTAGAATATATTCCACAGTCATTAATAAAAAACAAATCCCACGAAAATTAAAACAAAAAAAAGCGGCTGTTATATAAATAACAGCCGCTTTTTAAAATGGAATAAAATCTTAATCCAACCTAGTTTTTAGGTTGTACCCTTCCAGATTTTCTATCTTTATCTCTTCCAATTAAATATCCTGCACCAGCACCAACAACACCACCAATAATGGCACCTCTTCCTTTTTTCTTATCAATAAGTGCACCACCCAATGCTCCTGCTCCGGCACCAATTGCAGTACCTTTTGCAGCTTCACTCCATCCTTTTTTCTTTGCAGGCGCAACATAATTTTGATTTCCTGAAGAATTAGAGGCAGCTTCATTTCGCTCAGCTAACAGTAAAGTCCTTTTTTCTTCTTTTACCTGTGCAGCGATCTTAGCATCCTCTTGTTTTTTTACTTCGGATTTTTTAAAACTATCTAATTTCAAACTGTCTTTTACAGCAGCAATAGCTTGCTGTTTAATCAACGCCTGTTCCTTAGCATTATTCGAGCAGGCTGATAATAACATAGTCGCTGTTATTACTATAGAAAATAAATATTTCATGATTATATAATTTAGTTTATCAACCATATCTAGAGAAAATGGTGCCAAAAACCTCATTTATCATCTAAAGAGCTGTATCCTAAAGCACTAGAGTTTTCATCAACATCATTTTCTCCATCCGGATTTCCGGAAATCCGGTCGTTATCGTCGTTTAATCTTGTCATTAAAGATGGTGGGTCCGATGAGTGATCAGCATCTAATCCTAAATTATCATCATCCAGGCTTTTTTTCTTCGGATCCAGATCAGCTCCATTTTTTATTTTCCCTGCCATAAAAATTCATTTAAGTAATTGAATATAACAAAAAACGTGCATATAGGTTTCAATATTTCAACAGACAAACTCTAAATCCAACATTTTGATTTTAATATTCAATTGATTACTTTCACATCGAAATATATAACAATACTATGCGTACAACAGGAAAAGTTAAATGGTTTAATTCTGCAAAAGGATTTGGATTTATAACTCCAGAAGATGGAGGAAAAGATATCTTCGTACATTTTTCTGCTATAGCAGGAGATTCATTTAGAGAACTAAATGAAGGCGACAGTGTAGAATTCGAATTGAACGAAGGAAAAAAAGGCCCGGAGGCTCAGAACGTAAAAGTTCTTTAATCAACTCATTCAATCCAAAAGAGCCTGTATCATAAAACTTGAGCAGGCTTTTTTCTTTTAAAATCACTATTTTACTTTAACATCACTGTCGCAAACGTCGTTCTAGCGCACATGTCGCTCAAGCGTAAACGTCGTTCTAGCGTAAACGTCGTCTAGCGCGCTTACGTTATCACCCAACCGTCATCTCGACGATAGGAGAGATCTCTTGAATTGTCGTAAACAAGAGATCTCTCCTATCGTCGAGATGACGGCAGCATTAAATTAAAATATACAAACATGCAAAAAACAATCAGCGTACTAGGATGTGGCTGGTACGGCCTGGCATTAGCAAAACACCTACTCACCAAAGGCTACAAAATAAAAGGCTCAACAACCAGTACCGATAAACTACCCATTCTTCAAACAGAAGGAATAGAACCCTATTTGGTGAGCTTTACCGAACAAAGCATAAACTACGATCCTGCATTCTTCAACAGCCACACATTAGTCATCTGTATCCCGCCTAAAAGAAGCAGTGCCGAACAAGCCAGTTTTCCAGATAAAATAACCGAAATCTGCAAGGCAGCAAACAACAACACCGTTAAAAATGTACTATTTATAAGCTCTACCTCAGTATATGGCGATCGCAATACCGAATTATCAGAAACTGACGAACCAGATCCCGATACCCCATCCGGTAAAGCAATAAAACAAGCAGAAGCCATTCTTAAAAACCAACAAGCTTTCAATACAACAATACTCAGGTTCGGCGGACTCATTGGGCCCGGCAGAGATCCCGGAAAATTCTTCGCTGGTAAAGTCAATGCACCAAACGGCCAGGCCCCTGTAAATCTGATTCACCTGACAGATTGCATAGGTATCAGCGCACAGATAATAGAAACTGAAAGTTTTGGATATAAATTTAATGCCTGCACACCCCACCATCCAGAAAAACAAGTATTCTATACACAAGCAACCATTAACGCAGGTTTAGTACCGCCAACATTTATAAACGAACTCACAAACTGGAAAATAATAAACTCCAATCAATCATCAACAGTACTAAAATATAATTACCAGATAACCAATTGGGTACAGTGGTTACAAAAAGGTAAATTATAATTTTAGTTTATGCTTAGCTGTTAAAATGATAACTTGCCCTTATTAGGATAACCAAAAAATATGAAATTGACCATTTGGGGAGCAGCTAAACAGGTAACCGGAAGCATGCACCTATTACAATTAGATAATTATAATATATTAATTGACTGCGGACTCGACTACGAAAAAGAAACCTTTCAGCAAGAAAATCAATATTTCCCATTCGATCCAGCTTCCATAGATGTAGTTATCCTAACCCATGCCCATATAGACCATTCCGGGAACCTGCCAACATTGGTTCGAATGGGTTTCGAAGGGCAAATACTAAGCACTCCTCCAACAGCCGATTTAACTGAACTCCTATTACACGATTCCGTAAACGTATTTATTGGTAAACAAAACAAACGCCCTAAAAGCCGCAGAGGCCGGCCAGGTCCTCAACCCTTATATCTTCAAAAACATGTAAACGATACAATGGACAGGTTTATCACCATAGCCTTCCACAAAGAGTTTCGCTTAAATAACAACGTATCTTTAACCTTTATACCTGTAGGCCATTTATTAGGTGCCGCAGCTATAGTTTTAACCTTACAAGATAAAGGTGTCGAAAAAAAGATCGCTTTTACAGGCGATATAGGACGGAGTAATTACCCCGTTTTAGTTGATCCTGAACCATTACCTCAGGTAGATTATCTGGTATCCGAATCCACCTATGGCGGCAGATTACATAGTACTGATGTAACCCTGCAGCAAAAACTCATAGAAACCATAAACGAATCATGCATTAAATATCCGGGCAGGTTAATCATTCCCGCATTTAGCATCGGTCGTACACAGGCATTAGTCTATTCACTAAACAAAATCTTTAGCAGCGGACTACTCCCACCCGTAAAAATATTTGTAGACAGTCCACTTGCCACCATTGCAACAGACATCTATAGAAAGCATCATCACCTGTTAAACCAGGAATCTCAAGACTTCTATAGCAAACAAGGAGATGAATTTGAATTTGATGAACTCTCTTATGTTCATGATAAGCGCGAAAGTATGTCGGTTTCCAATTATCACGAACCATGTATCATCATCTCCTCCGCAGGTATGCTCGAGGGCGGTCGTATTCAGGACCATCTTTACTATAATATTCAAAACTATTATTGTACAATTCTATTTATCGGCTATTGTGCCAAAGGAACATTAGGCGACAGACTATTACGAGGCGATCCGATTGTTCGTTTAAGAAACCGTGATTTAATGGTTTATGCCACCATACAAAAAACAGATCTTTTAAGTGGTCATGGCGATCATAATGATCTGGTCAATACCGTTAAGCAGCAAGATCCAAATAAACTTAAATCAGTTTTCCTTGTTCACGGAGAAATTAAAAGCATGGAACTACTCGGCAATGCCTTAACTGAGCTTGGATATGCAGTTAATTTACCTGAAAAAGGTGAAACTTTCGAGTTATAAAATATCTGTTCAGTAACAAACTGTATGGAATACTATACAGCAATTTTATCTTTCAAACGTTGCTTTCCTGTTTTTGGTATAACCAGACCATAAAACTAATATGCTGATTATTAATGAATTCAAATTTAAAATTAGATAAAATCTGATTTGGCAAGGTTATTACGATCAGATAATCATTCAGTGTTAAAATGAAACTGAAAGAACTCAAATATCTAATTTATTAAAAACATGAAATCAAAAATTACAAAAGCAGCAATGATATTATCCCTGGTGGGACTATCAACGCAATTATTTGCACAGGAGGCTGACTCTCAATCATCGGAAAGATTCTCTAAAAAATATTTCCGTACCTGGTCTGTAGGCCTAAACGGTGGTATGTTAACTCACTACACACCTTTCAATAACAGAACTAACGGAAACTTCAATACTCCTTACGAATCTTGGGGTTACGGTGGTTACATCAAAAAACAAATAGTACCGGGATTTGGTATTCAGGCCGATTTCCTTGCTGGTAAAGTTAAAGGTGCTAACAATATTGGTGGTACTAAAACAACGTTCGATTCTAGAATCGATTGGTCAGCAGCTGTTAGTGGTAACTTTACCATAGCTAACATGAGCTTAAACCAAAAACGTAATTTCCTTTCACCATATGCAACAATTGGTGCAGGTTACATGTCATCTGCTGCAACTACCAACAATCCGGCTGGTGCAAGCACAGGATATGAGCGCAACTGGTTCGTTCCAATTGGAGCTGGTTTTAAATTAGGTGTATCAAAAGGTGTTAACATCGATTTAGGTTACACAGTTAGTTTCTTGAAATCAAATAACTTTGATGGTGTAACAGCTGGTGCTAACGATAGATTCTCGTATGCTCACGCAGGTATCGAGATTGCTTTAGGTAGAAAAGGAACTTCTCAATTACAAAACTTCAGCCCTATTGCCGCTATCCGCGAAGAAAGTGCTGCTGAAAGTGCAGAATTAAGAAGAGCATTATCAACTGCTGAAGAAAATGCAAGAAGAGATAAAGAAGCATTACAAGCTCAATTAGCTGATGATGATGGAGATGGTGTAGCTAACAAATTCGACAAATGCCCTGGTACTCCTGCAAACACAGTAGTAGATGGTGCCGGATGTCCATTAAAAGCTCCTGCTCAGATCATCAAAGAAAAAGTAATTGTTACTGAAGCTGATCGTAGAGTTGTTGACGAAGCAATTAAAAACTTAGAGTTCGATTTAGGTAAATCAACTATCCGTCCTACTTCATATGCAACTTTAAACAAAGTAGCTGAGTTATTAGTGGCTAAAGACTTTAGCTTGAAATTAGCTGGTCACACAGATAACACAGGTTCAATGGCGTTAAACTTACGTTTGTCTAAAGACAGAGCAGAATCTATCAAAACTTATTTGGTATCACAAGGTGCAAACGCTTCACGTATCGAAGCAACAGGTTATGGTCCAAACCAACCTATCGCATCTAACAAAACTGCTGATGGTCGTCAGAAAAACCGTAGAGTAGAATTTACATTATACTAGTATCTCACTAGTTTAAATACTAATCTCGTTAAACAAAAAAAGCCTGGTCAAATGACCAGGCTTTTTTTCGTCATCATCCTAACACACCTGTCATCCTATCTAAATACTAAATACTATCTACTAAATACTATCTACTAAATACTCCCCTTCTTAGGCGCAAACACCAATGAAGCAACCACACTCAATACCAAAACCCCTCCAACAATAGACAACGACAACGGAGAAGAAATATGGTAAAAAGGCGCAATCACCATCTTAACCCCAATAAACGCCAGTATAACCGCCAAACCATATTTCAGCAAACTAAACATATAAATAAAGTTAGCCAGCAGAAAATACAAGGCCCTTAATCCAAGAATAGCGAAAATATTAGAAGTATATAAAATCAAAGGATCATCCGGAGCTATAGCAAAAATAGCAGGGATAGAATCTACGGCAAACAAAAGATCTGTAAATTCAATAACAGCAACTACTACCAGTAAAGGAGTAGCCAGCCTTACCCCATTTTCAACAGTAAAAAATTTAGCCCCGTCAAACTCCTTACTTACTTTAAAGAACTTATAAATCAAACGGGCACCAGGGCTTTTGCTAAAATCCTTATCCTCATCATCATGATCATCCGATAATCCGGATTTGATCCCCGCATAAATAAGAAACAACCCAAATATCAGCAGAACAATATTAATGCGAATCAGCTCACCAAATACAGTCATTTCAGGCAAATAAGTTAAATTAATCAGCCCAACACCTGCAAATATGAAAATGGCACGAAAAATCAGCGCACCAATAATACCCCAAAACAATACCTTGTGGTGCAATTCCTTTGGCACTTTAAAAAACCCGAATACCAAAATAAATACAAAAAGATTATCAACCGATAGCGCCTTCTCTATCCAGTACGCAGATTGAAATTGCGTAAACTTTTCAAAGCCCGAAGTCAGGTAAATTACCCCACTAAAAATCATGGATAAACTTATCCATACTACAGACCATATAGCTGCTTCCTTACTTGTTACAGCGTGTACTTTCTTATTAAATACACCCAAATCTAAAAGCAACATCACTACAACCAGAATTGCAAATCCGGTAATCACCCCGGGGTGATCAATTAAATTATTACTCATTTTTCACTTATCTTTTGAATTCCACTAAAATGCTAAAAAAGATCGGTTTTAAGCAGTGCATTTAAATTTTCTGCAATCATTAAAATGATGTAATGCTGACAACCATCCTATCGATATGCTGTTATTTAGATATAAAAAATATAAAAACACATATTATGGAAAAAGTATGGCTTATAACAGGCTGTTCAACAGGCTTTGGCCGGGAATTAGCAAAACAAGTACTCGAACTTGGCTATAAAGCAGGAATTGCGGCCCGTAACATTGCCGATGTAGAAGATATCGTTAAACAATACCCGGAAACTTCAATAGCTATTACGCTCGATGTAACCAAACACGAAGATATCATCAATGCAACAAAACAATTAACCGAAATATTCGGGCGGGTTGATGTTTTAGTAAATAATGCAGGCATCGGTTATTTTGGTTCTGTAGAAGCAAGTGACGAGCATGAAACCAGAAGAATGTTCGACATCAATTTCTTCGGACTCGCCAATATGACAAAGGCAGTGTTGCCACATATGCGAAAACAACGGAGCGGCCACATCATAAATATAGCTTCAATCGGAGGTTTAATGGCCTTTCCCGCATTAGCATATTACAATGCAACTAAATTTGCTGTCGACGGATTTTCCGAAGCACTGGCAAAAGAAACCGCGCCCCTCGGCATAAAAGTAACAATTGTAGCACCAAGTGGTTTCCGCACTGACTGGGCCGGACGCTCTGCCAATGAAGTACAAAACGAAATTGAAGATTATAAAACCACTGCCGGTACAAATAAAGACAACATCAGAGCCTACAGTGGCAATCAGCCTGGCGATCCGGTACGAGCTGCAAAAGCAATCATTAAAGTCGTAGAATCAGAAAACCCACCACTACGGTTATTACTTGGTGCTGCAGCACTAAAAAATGCCCGTAAAAAAATTGAAGAATTAGCCCTTGATTTTGATGCATGGGAAGAAACCACCGTTGGCGCAGATTTCCCTAAATCTTAATTTATCCTGCCTGCATAAACGCTATTTGCCACATCACAACCGGGTGTGGCAATAAATGAAATGTACGTTTCCATTCTAGCCTTTTTCAACTTCGCAGGCAGTTCGAATAGATCAGCTCCCTCAATTCTTCTAACACCATCTATAGAGTACAGCCCGATTTTTAATTTGGGAAAATAAACCAGTATCATCACCCTATGCCCTTTCTCAGACGGTGTTATTCCTGGTTCGTTAGCCCAGCTAAACATTAAACCCTTCGGCGCCAGTTCAACCTTCGGATTAACTGCAACAGTCAAACTCCCCTGCGAAACCATTACTTTAGGATAATCCATTTCAATATCAGGATACAAACCCTTTAACGCATTCAATTTATTATAGCTTACCGCAATATTGTGCGGATATTTTGCCGCAGCCCTGGCTTTCAGCATAAAGCCAGCATTAATAAATTCGGTAAACGGATATAAAAACCTAATCACTACAGCCATTTCCCGTCTGCAAATCAATTGCTTTATAGAAGGTGGCTTATTATTTACGCCAACCATCCTAACCACATTTTTATCCAAAATCTCGTAGCTCACCAAATTACCAATCTTACCAGTACACCGATAAGATCTATTACCATTTAAAATCCCCATTTCTTTCTCTTTTTTAAATAAAACTATTTCTACCTCGTTTTAGCTAAACCCATTTCTATCTCGTTTTAAATAAAAAGAGGCTCCCAAAAAGTACGCTCACCACCACGTCATCTCGCCATCACGTCATCTCACTACCACGTCATCTCGCCATCACGTCATCTCACTACCACGTCATCTCGACGACAGGAGAGATCTCTTGTTTATACCAATCATTTTGCATCCGAGCTACTTCATGGTCAAGAGATCTCTCGTCGAGATGACGAACATGACGCCCTCCCCTCTAACTTCAATCCAACCCCCATCTTCCCTACTTCCTGGAGCCTCTTCTCACTACGGCAAAATCATTGCACCAATGTAAGTGCTGTTACTTGCCATCTTGCCATCCACAGATACAAAGCTGATATAGCAATGTATCGTATCACCACCATAATCACCCGGCAAAGTCAGCGTGTAAGTCAGTGCAGATCTTGGAGCAGCACTGGTCATAATCACAAACCTATCCTTAGTAGGATTGTAAGTCATAACCGTTGCCATGTCAGTTAATGTGCCAACACCGCTACCCAGTTCAGCCGTCCAGTTAAATTCCAGTCCCTGCGCAATCGCAGCAACTACTTCCGGATCAAACGCCGGACTGAGCTTTCCTTTGCTGTACATAACTTTAGGAAAATTAATCCTGAAATTTGGCGAAACACCCGTAATCGCATTTTTGAAATTATACGAAAAACAAGCATTCATTGCCGACTCAGACTGATCATGTTCCTGAAAGCCAACCTCAACCAGCGGAGAGATCCAACTAAGCCAGCTTATCATTAAGCCAAACTTCGTTCTAACTTCCAACTGTGCCTCAGTAGGTGGTTTGGTACTTTTGTGCGGACGCATAGAGAACACATTTTTGCCTCTCACTCTGCGTCCAACGTTGTTGCCCGTCCTGCCAATTAAATTGTAGTACGGACCTCCGGTTAAAAACCCCATAACGTTAAAAAGTAAATTGTTAAATATTGCTTTACCCAATGCAACAGAACGTTGCCAGGGATGCCTTAAAACAAAGGCTTAGTACACATCGTCATGCGTACCAATGTCTAATAACAGGATATTTTCCAAATCAGGATTAGAAATATCCTTTTCTATAGTAAATATGATTCTGCAATCATATCCACATGAGCATGCAAAGTATGCAGCAAGATTACCACTTAACTTGTGTGTTTTCAAAGAAGGGTGATAAGGATCGGATTCTAATTTCAGTAAAGCTTTTGCAATTGCAACCTGTAAAGATTGATTGCGGGATGTAAACTTTTTATATGATTTCTCAAACGATTTTGACGAAATCATTTTTCTAGCTTGCCCCATAAAACCTACAAAGTCTTTAACCTTGAAATCAGCTCTTCAGCAGTTTCTGCTTTAAATTTGCCTTCTTTGTATTCCTTCAATGAATGTTTGGCTTCTTTAGCAATTTCCTTACGGCGAGCCTCAATCTGGCGTTTTTGCATGATTTCAAGCAGCATTTCCCTGGTGTTATAATCCAGTTTCATGAAGTCATTTAAAGTCGAATCAATAGTTACCATACCAGTTTTTTATTTAATACAAATATAACAAATACTCAACCAATAAAAAAACTCACTGTCGGCAAGTCCCTGAAACCTTTAACGATATCATCCTTTGTCCCTATCCAGGTAAACCGCAGCTTCATATCCCTTTCTAATGCCTCATAAACATATAGCTTAGCAAGCTCCCCTTCCAAACCTATTTCCAAAACCCTGCATCTATTTCCCGGAATATCTATTTTCAATATGAACTGAGGGTTGGCATTACCTTTCACTAAATCTGCTCCATATAAATTCAGTTCATTTATTATGCCCTTTCCATTCTCCACAGAAGTAATCCTATATAGCACCTTGTTTTTCCTAAAAACCAGCGACACCCTGTTCCCCTTTTTTCGATAAACACTGATGGCAATAAAATTCTTCATAATTTATTTACTTGGTTAATAAATCAAAATTATGACGAACTCAAAAGACACAGAAGCCGGAAATGACCAAAATCACAGTTAATATTAAACCTCCCTCTTGTAACATCTCCTTAAACAATTAATCAAACAAAATATACAGCTAAACCAAATACATGATCCAATTACGAAACTTCAAAAAATCCTACGGAGAATATACAGCATTACAAATTCCGGAATTAGATCTGGATACAGGTATCTATTGGGTAAAAGGCGTTAATGGTTCAGGCAAAAGTACACTCCTTAAATCAATGGCCGGAATGTTATCCTGCCAGGGCGACATACTAATAAACACAACCAGTTTGAAAAAAAACCCTGTTCACTACCGAAAGCTGGTAAACTTTGGCGAAGCCGAGCCATTATTCCCCACCTTCATTACAGGATTAGAAATGATCGATCTCTTTGTTTCAGCAAAAGATGCACCTAATGAGCAAAAAGAAAGTTTAATAGAAAGTTTAAAAATGCAGCATTACATCCAAACCGCTGTAAATTCATATTCAAGTGGCATGCTTAAAAAGCTTTCCTTGGTATTGGCTTTTATAGGCAACCCAAGTGTCATATTGCTCGATGAACCCCTAATTACAATCGATACAGATTCCCTTAAGGTCCTTTACCATTTAATAGCAAAAGAACATACAGATCGGGGAACTACATTTTTGATTACTTCACACCAGCCTTTAGATCCCCAATACCTGCCAAACACCAAACAACTATTAGTAGAAGAGCAAACATTAAAAGCATGCCTAAACCACTAACCAACGTTTTAATAAAAGTGTTTGCCAGCAGCTTTTACAAGGCCCATGCAGCAATATTCCTTTTCATTCTGCTAAGCACGCTTTGCCTTGGCACACCAGACAGCATCATCAACTTCCATAAAGCAGCAATGCTGTACCTTATAGCCAAGCCATTGATCATGATGATCGCTTTTGGCGTGCTCTTAATTTACACCTTTAAATGCTGGCATTTTATAACGGGAAAGATCTATGAGGTTCATCAGCAATTTCTGTTTTACAGCATCAACAGTTATTCCAGGCTGCAACAATTATGGGGATGGATAATACTACAAGCCGCGGTTAGCCTGCCTATCCTGGTATATATGTTACTCAGTGTTCTTTTGGCTATCAGTAACCATTATTTTTTCTCGGCTTTCATCATCCTTATTTACCTGGCCGCCCTACTATTGCTAAGCGCTTTATTTTACTCCTGGCTTATTAATAAATTAATACATGGGAACAAACCATCGTTCATCTTAAAACTAACCCGCCCATTTAAAAAACCCTTCTTTACCTTATATGTTTACCATATTTTTGATAACCTAAAGCTAAAATACTTAATCATTAAGTTCTTGTCTTACCTCACTATAACCGGAGTGTTTTTATTATTTGCTGATGTTAAAACCGACATCAGGGTAGCATCCATAGCAATGCTAGCCGTAGCCTCTGCACATTGTATGTTAGTTCTAGAGGCAAGTCAGTTCGAAATCACCTTTCTAATGTTTGCCAAAACACTGCCTATATCCAGATTTAAATTATTTATTTCCCAAATGGGCACTTATGGTTTACTGTTGTTTCCAGAATTCATTTGGCTCTTATTTAACCTCCCTGCACTTACAGCCTTTGGCTTATTTGCGTTCTGTTTAAGTATTGTTTTACTACTCTCCAGCTCCTTGTACCTTTTAGGTTTAGATCAGGAAAAATACTTGAAAGTCGTTTTTGCAACTTTTGTAATCACATTTATGCTAATCCTATTTAACTTAATGTGTATTTCAGTATTGATAAACGTATCCTCAGCCTACCTTATATTCTATTTGAACTATTACAAATTCAAAGAAAGCCCCCTCACCTAGCAATTAATATCTTGCAGATATTCGCTGGAATCTTTACACATAAAAAAAGAAAAAATAGGCCTAACATTTAGAACCAAAAACCAAGTAGTTTAGTAGAAATCAAACTTATCACTAAATAGTATGCTCAATAAAATTAAAAATCGAACTCTAATTAACGCTGCAGAAATAAAGCATATAGAAGTATGAAACATTATAAAGTGTTAAAAACTGAGGAAGAATATAAAATGGCACTTAACAGAACCCTAAGTATTTTTCACGCTGAGCCAAACTCTCCGGAATTTGAAGAGCTTGAGCTGCTGTTGGTTTTAGTTAAAGATTATGAAGACAAACACATTGTGGTTTCCGAAACAGGTCATCCTATTACTCCTTAACCCATACAATTCTTTTTAGACTCCTTTAACGTACTAAGGTTAATTCCCAAAAATGCGCATATATCCTCATTCCCCAATCTGAACCAAAATTTATCAAACACCTTCTTAAAAGCACAATACCTATTACACTTTTCTGTCATCATCAAAATCTTCATTTGCTCTTCCCTTCGTTCAATCTGCGCATTCAGTATCATTATGGTCAGGTCACGAGCAACCCCATGATCATCATAAATATCATCCATCCTGAAATTGGTGATGGTCACCAATTCAGCATCTTCTATCAGCTGAATATACAAATCTTCATTGGGCAGCCGTTCTACAAATTGCTTGTGCAGCACAATAATCTCCCCCTCCTTCCACAAGTATAAAATGGTCTCTTTACCTGTCTTCTCATCAATGGTAAACAATTTGGCCAATCCTGTTTTCAAAAAATGAGCTTCCCAGGCGGGCTTGCCCGGAATCAATAAAAAATCCTTTTTTCCCCCATAACTGGGTTTCAGTGTGCCCGGTTGCATCAAAGCAGCTTCAAGATCTAAAATTCCTTTTATTAACGATTTCAAATAATCAACCGTAGCCTGGCGCCATTCAAACGACATTTGTTCATCTATTGGTTTAAAACTTCTTCTTGCCATTTCTCTAATAAATTTAATCGATATCTCCGGGGGGTCAATCCGGTCTGTTTTTTAAAATACCTGATAAAATAAGGAGGATCACTAAACCCAAGATAGTAAGTGATTTCCTTTACTGAAAGGCTTGTATATTTCAATAGCTCCAAACTTTCAGTAAACCTCCGTTCCTGTATCAGCTCATAAAGGCTCTTATGTAAATGGTGAAGGCATATTGCATTTAGGCGCCTTAATGAAATACCAAGGACGTCACTATAAAACTCAGGTCTCTTCTGGGTTTTAACGTTTCTTTCCAGTAGCATTTCAAGCTGATAAATCACCCTGAAATAACTTTCTACCAGTTCCATCACGTCAAGCCCAATTCCACTAAATAATCTTGAAAATCCCTTGAAGATTCAATATAAAACTCGATTAGATTGATCCCCGCAAGGCTCCTCCTTATTATTTTAACACCACTACCAGCATCTTTAACCCAAAAAACATGTGCTTCTTTAAGATTAGGCTCGCGACCGCTAACTCGCTTTACGATTCTACATAAACCCATAGCTCCAGTCTTCCCAGTTACACCATGCGGGTATAGCCTTACACTCCGGTCTTCTATAAAGACTTTCACTATTTCGTGCTGTTCCAATTCAAGTATCTTATGTATATCCCAACTCATATGCGAAATTCTTTTAGTTCACTACCGGAACCAGATCTACATCTTCTTTTTCACAAAGATCCCAAAGGATCTTGTTTGCAGTAGTTCGGGCTATTCCAAACTTCGACATAAGCATTTCTGTACTCAGCATGGTCTCATACTCAACTGGTATTAAGTTTATATCCATATTTTATCTGTTTTTGTTTTAAAATTCAGTTCTTCTCCGGTTTCCTTTACAAACTCCAATATCCTTTCCAGTTCTGCCCTTACTTCTGCATCGATGCTCCTCTTTAACTGATTGATCAACATGGATAGTTCCAAACAATAAACGGTAGCCAGTTTGATGGCTTCCTTCTGGCTATGGTTTCTTTCCGCTTCATAGAGTTCCAGGATAATGGATGCACCTTGTGCCCGTAACATGGCAATCACCCAGTTGTAATGCTTATCGGCTTCCAGTGTTGTTTTGTCTTTATCATCGCTGGAGTAAAGCAGGAAATTTTCAAGGATGTTTACAGATTGCATGGCGTTTAGTTTTTGTTTTGAATCAAAGGTTTCAGCTTTTCTCCCAGTGGGATTTTAGAGTATCCATCAATCTTCCTCTGTTCTTCAGGCGTTAACAGTCCTGGCCCTGGAGTCTTAATCATTGTATCTAATTCTAACCCATCTTTAATTCCCTTATCTTTGGCCGCGATACCCCTCGTCATCCAGATCGGTGCCGGAGCACGCTTTAGATAATGGTCAAAAAACTGCAAAACACGAGTAGTTAAGTCTTTTTTATTTATAGATTGGTATAGGTTATGTGATTCCCCATCATATTGCAGCATCCATGCTTTTTTATTCAAACGACGTAATGCCATAAAAAATTGAGTGCCCTGATCAAAATGTACAATAGCATCATTTTTATTATTCATCAATAAAACTGGAGTTGTTACCTTATCTGCATTAAAAACAGGTGAATTGTCAATATATACATCAGGTCTTTCCCATAAGTCACTCCCCATTCTACTTTGCTGCAATTTCAAATAATCACTAAGTCCGCGCCCTGTATTAAGATCATAACTCCCAACTCTGTTAATTTGGTTTGATGTTGCCGATCCCGCAAATGCAGCAGCGAAGAATTTGGAATGGGTAATAACATAATTTGTTTCAAAGCCACCAAAACTATGTCCAGACAGCCCTATTTTGCTAGCATTTACGTAATTCAAATCAGCTAAATATTTACCCGCCGCAACTATTGAGTTCAGCGCACTTTCTCCAATTCGTCCGACCTTATAATGTATGTCAGGTATGAAAACCAAATAACCCTGGCTAACTAGTAATGGTAAGTTGATGTTTGCATCCGCCATTAAATCGGGCCTATAGTACTGATTTAAGCGCTCAGACTTGTGTTCATAATAATAAACAATCACAGGATATCTCTTTTTAGGGTCAAAGTTTTCAGGTTTATACAAAATCCCTTGTCCATATCCTCCATCTAATGTTTTAAACAACTTTAGTTCTGACGTTAGCCAATTGAATTTTTTTTCGGGAACAACAGTACTGAGAGGCTTGAAACTTTTAAAATCTTTGGTCCAAAAAAAATTGGGACTTTCAGTTGCGCTACTGCGTGTTATTAGATAGCTTTCCGCATCAAGGGATTTTAGGGGCTTCTCACCATTGATATCTTGTTCTGGATAGCCATATCCGGCTCCACAATAAATATAAGCACCCATAGTCAATTTCATAGGATCAGCTTTTTTACCTAAAACCAAACTGTAGAACCCGTTGTTTTTATTATTCAAATCAAAGGCAGATAAAACTATACGCTCATTCCTATGAAATCTAATACGTTCATTACTTCCTATAAATCTAAATACCATTAAATTTCTCCTTCCAAATCCATTAGTCAGGTTAACCGGAGGCTTTACACCATATGGATCTACCAGCCAAATATCATATCTATCATATATCAAAAGCATCTCCTCATTTACCAACCACTGTCCCCAAAATGTTAATCCCCTATTATCCTTCTTAGCAGGGGTATCATCTCTAGCATCTCCAGCTCCAACGGGAATGGTTCTCGAAATATCAATAACACTTCCAGTCTTAAGATCATAACTAAAGAAATTACCGAGATCATCGGTACTTATCAATAATTTTCCTGATGGAGAAAGGTCATAATATGGCAACTTCATTTCTTCTCGATATGCAGTTTTCGTAGATACTAAAAAGTAAGATGGTTTTGACTTTTTATTCCAGCTGGATTCATTCTTTTCCCCTTTCCTGTTTACAACCATCATCCAATCATCATTATTTCCATTTGTAATCTGCTCAATTTCATCACTCTGATATTGGAGCTGAAGTATGTGGCAACTTTTCAAGTCAATAATAGCAGCATAGTCTTTTGGCCCTTTATAAAACATACTGTTGACAGAAACATCTTCAACCAGCTGTTGTGATTGTAATTTTTCATCAGTATAACTCCATACATCGACCTTAGCCGCATCTGCTTTAGGAACTAGATAAGTCTTTTCCTTTAGCGTCAAAAATATCCTTTGCCCATCAATACTAAATTTAGATATGTTTTCCAGCCTCAGGTTATTCCCTAATCCTGTTGTTGCATTATCGATAAGCTTCAGAATCGTTTCCGTAGCTTGATTAAAGCACCATATTGATTTCCCCTCAATTTCGGACCCCCCATCCGTGATAAATGCTAATTTCATACTGCCTTTATCAAAAAACATATTTAAGGGATCAGAGCCTTCCCAGAAATCATTTTGGTACATTGTAATTAGATCAACCCATTTAAGAATTACCATATTATTCTTACTATGTCTGCTTAGAATTATCTTTTTACCATCAGGACTTATCAGATAATTGTTTATATTTTTAAATCGATGAGTATTACCTGTATTCAATTCCTGAATCAGCAAATCATTTCCAGAATTCTTAATTTGATAGGCAAGACATTGCTTTTTCTCTTTTGTAAAAAGCTGAAAAGACGTAACCTGCAATTTGCAAGTTATCTCATTACGCCCCAATGCTAGAATGCAAAGAGAATCAGTATCTTTTATAAAAATGGCAGAACGGCTATCGTCTGTAAAAAAGCAGTCTTTAACATTTGGAAACTTCCTGATCCAAGAGCCTTTAACTGATTTTATGACTAGAGTATCTTTACCTTTATCCGATTTAACATATTTAACAAAATTACCATTATTACAAATTGCGGGAGAAACAGCACTTTCCCAAGTATCTTTCAAAACAACATCCAGAGTAATTATTGGCTTTTGTGCAAAAGAAATATCAATCGTCAATACAACAAGTAATATAAATAAAAAAAACTTTCTCATATTATTTTGGCATACGCCAAGTCGGTTCGCCAAGCTCCATTTTTAGAATCACTTGTTTATAATCCTCATTTATATCTGCCTCTTCCTTTCCGTATTTTTTTGCATTGAAAAGGTTAATCTGAATCGCCAACTTTTCACATTCAATTGCTTCCTTCACTCTACCTAATTTGTACAATAAATTGGCTTTTGTATCATAAAATTGAACATTCTGATCCTCTTTTAATTTTACAGAGGCAGTCCTCGTCAATTCAACAGTCAACTGGCTCCATCGTAGCGCTTCATTTAAAATTTTCGGATCCTCAATATGTAGAAATAGAAACCAGGCATTCGTATTTAAATTCCATGCATCAGAACCATACCCCCCTCCAATTTTAGGGGGATATAGCTTTATTTCCATGCTTCTATATTTCACAAATTCATACCAACTACCAATCGTCGCATAGAACTGAATTTTCTTATTAAGCATTATTTTACGAATATCGATTTTTGGATATTTTTTACTGATAAAAGCTTCTAAACTATTCCAGTTTGGAGTAGCATTCCTGGGCTCTTTCCCATTCCAAAGTATCGGATCAATATCTTCACGACTGATGGTCTGGGTAACCTGAAATTCTGCCCAGCCACCTCCGTTATATTCTTTAGTTTGATCAACTTTAGCCGATTGCTCGTAGCAAAGCTTAAAGAAATTATCATGCGAATTTATCAGCGTAAAATGATCTCCAATAAAATCCAAGTACTTTTTATTGAGCAGATTTTTCTCGCTTAGCCTGTCCAGAAAGTTTATTTTATAGTCTTTAGACATTTCCGCTGCAAGCTTTTCATCTTTGTTAATCTCTAAAGTTTTTTGAATAAGTTCTGACATCTTTTCATAATCCCTCCGACCTTGTTTATAAGCCATCAAAGATTCATTAAACTCTTCTATTGGATTTATTAAGGTAAGTTCTGACATCCTTATAAAAGCATTGATATCATGAAAACCTATGCCTCTGTTAACCAGTTTTCCTTCAGGGCTTAAAAACAAAAATGTGGGGAGAGCCTCTACTCGAAATTCCTGATAAATTGCCTTTGCATCAGCGTACCATGATTTTACATAATCATGATCACCAATATTTTGATCTTCCTGTACTTTCACGGAAATAAATCTGCCATTCAATAAACTGCCCACTTTTTCATTATTGTAAACGGTTTCATCCATTTGCTTACAAGGTCCACACCAAGTGGCATATACATCTATGAAAATGTATTTATTCTCATCCTTAGCTTTTTCTTTAATTGCTTGCCAGGAAAGTACCTGTTCAAATTTTACACCTTGGGCCAATGCATTATGTGTTGCTACAACCAACATAAGTAATACAACCTCTTTTATTTTTTTTATCATATGCTAAATTTATCGTTCTTACTTGCGAGAGAACTCCTATTGGTATCCTGGATTTTGATGCCCCTGCAAAGCTGGTGATTTGGCAATCTCTAAAGCAGGTATCGGATAAAGTTGATCAGTAGACTGCCACGAGCTACCTTTTATCGGTTTCAATACTACATCTGCTTTTCCGGTACGTTTCAAATCAAACCAACGATGGCCGCCTTCAGTAAATAATTCCACTTCGCGTTCCCTTGCAATTGCATCTAATAATGAAGCTGCTGTTTCTGAATTTGTATTTTGTAAACGGGCTCTTTTACGAATTACGTTTAAATCTGCTGCTGCACCCGAAACATTACCTTGTTGCGCACGGGCCTCTGCCCTGATTAAGTATTGTTCCGCTAAGCGGAATATAGTTGAGAATTCGGTAGAAGCGACATTAACTCCCTGTCCTATTTTATATTTAAAAGGGTAATAATAGGTTTTGCCCCCAACAGTAACATTACCGGTCCAATTAGATTTCCGCATATCTCCAATTTCAAAACTGCTTATTATATGATCACTTAAATAAATGGGATAAGCATTTCCCGGACCTTCAGGTAGCAGCACAAAAAACTTACCTTCGCCTGTATTGGCATTTACGCCAGCTTTTACAGGTTGTAATTGCCAAATAGCCTCTTTACTTCTATTGAGAAAAACACCATCTAGCGCCACTGTATCATATTGTACTGTGTTAGCAATCAAAATTGTTGCTTGTTCTTCTGCTCTTCGCCAGGCACTATTATCTCCTTCACTACCCATGTACAAATGAACTCTCGATAACAAAGCAGTTGCTACTGCCTTATTAGGACGCACTCTTTCTGTAACAGGGCTGAGAACATCACCACCAAGATATTGTTGATTTAGCAATTCTTTAGCATCACTGAGATCAGCTAAGATTTGCTCATAAACTTGTCTTTTGGATGTCCGGGAAAGTAACCTGTTGATCGAATAGTCAGTAGATAATGCCAAAGGTACATCTCCGTAAAAATTAACCAGATAGAAATAGTAAAAAGCTCGCATAAATTTTGCCTCACCTAATAATTGTTGTTTAACCGCTGCCGTGAGTGTGGAAGAAGCAGTAATGCCCTCTATGGCTGCATTAACAGTATAGATATCTGGGTAAATTGTTGTCCAATAACCAGGTGCATTGAGGCTTGTCAGTTCATTAGCGTAAAAAAGATTATAATCATAATTCGAATTTGTTTCATCAAACAATGTTAATTCATCCGATGATAAACCTGGACCAGTATAAATGCTGGCAAGATATCCGGTTGCACCCATTCCATCAATATTATCCCGACTTAGTTTCGTATACAGCCCTGTTAAAACTGCCGCCGCGGTAGCGTCAGTTGAATAAACATTTGCCGAATTGATTGTATTTACTGGAGTGCTTACTTCAATTAGTTTTTTACAACTTGCATATATCAAAGCAATGAGAATCAGAACTAAAGTTGTTAGAGATGATCCATTTTTCCTTATTTTTTTCATTTCTATAATTATTATAATCCTAATTGAAAGCCAAATGTTACTACTCTTAATGGTGGAAGGATTGAATTGGATTTTGTCTCTGGGTCTAATCCCTTATAGCCGGTGATTGTAAATATATTTTGACCCTGAATAAATAATCGTGCGTTATTGAAACCTGCTACCTGCTTCCATCGATCCGGCAATTGCCAACTCAGTGAGATGTTCTTCAATCTGATATAAGAGGCATCTACAAATACTTTATCACTAACACCAGCATTATTTGTTGTTTGGAAGTATCTAAAATCTGTACTATACTTTTGGATACTAGCCATTTCCCCAACCTTTTGCCATCTGTCTAAAACCCAGACTGGTTGGTTCCCCGTATCAGAAGTCCCAGAAAATCCACCAACTGTTCCGAAACCAAAAATGTCTGCACCGGCTATTTGCTTAACGAACTGTAAAAGGAAGTCAAGCTGAAATTTCTTATAAATAATTGTATTCTGAAATCCACCATAATATTTTGGTGTTGGGTCAATGAACACAGTTGCATCAGAATTGGGCTGGTAATTTGGGGTAGGATTTGTTGTGGGATTTCCATCTTTGTCTCTAACCATATATAAACCGGTTAAAGGGTCAACACCAATAAAAGAATAAGCTTTAAAAATATTGTATGATTGCCCTATTACATATTGAAATGCCTGTCTCTTATACACATCT
>NZ_LGEL01000069.1 GCF_001636695.1 Pedobacter panaciterrae | reverse complement strand
GTGGTTGAAATATTGAAATAAAAATTCTTTTATTTATTAAGAATCAGGATATAGATAGGAGCTTCTGTTGTTGCTTTTAGCAAATTATAAGCAATTTTACTTCTAAAGCCACTGGTACAGCAAAGCACAATTTTTTTATCTTCAGGTATTGAATGCAAATGATCATTAAGCTCATATAACGGAAAGTTAGATCCGCCTATGTTGTATTCTTCAAATTCAAAATCCTCTCTTACATCAATTAAAAATAAAGAGGGATCTTTCTTTTTTAAGTGCTCATATATTTCCAGATTTATTTCTTCGTAATCATTTTTAGATGGAGCCGGGGCAACAGATTCGTAAACTGATTCAAAATTCTTATCGGAAGTTGAATTAGAATCAATAGCATTTACACTTTTTCCTATATTAAGGATTAATGAAGAATTGTCCAGTGCATTAATAATAAGTAGTTTATCAGAAAGCACTTCACCAAAACCACAAAGTAGTTTAATGCTTTCGTTGGCCATATAGCTACCTATTATTCCCGGTAAACTGCCAATTACGCCGCCTTCATCACAGTTTGGAACTTCACCAGCTGGTGGCGGTTCAGGAAATAGCGACCTGTAATCTGCACCTCCCTTATAATTAAATACAGAAACCTGACCTTCAAATTTAAATATAGAACCAAACACCAAAGGCTTGTTTAAAGCAACACAAGTGTCGTTAACCAGATAACGGGTAGGGAAGTTATCGGAACCATCAACTACCAGATCATAATCCTGAATTAAGGAATTGGCATTATCCATATCAATTTTGAAGGGATAGGAAACGAAATTAACATGCGGATTAAGTAACTGCAACTTATGTACTGAGGTATCTGCTTTACTTTTTCCGATATCGGTACTATTAAACAGTATTTGCCGGTGTAAATTACTTTCATCTACGGAATCGTGATCAATCACACCGATTTTGCCTATTCCTGCTGCTGCGAGATAAAGCAATACCGGAGAGCCCAAACCACCGGCACCAATAACCAATACTTTAGCAGCTTTTAATTTTTGCTGTCCCTCTATACCCAGTTCAGGTAATAATATTTGCCTGTTGTATCTCTTCAATTCAGCGCTTTCCATAGCTAGTTCAGTTTTTTGTTAAGCTGACATCCCAATCTTTCCATACCGGTTCATAACCTTGGGAACTGATCATTTGGGCTATCTCTTTTGCGTTGCGCTCGTCGGAAATCTCAAATTGCTCTAACGACTGTGGCTCAACGGCATACCCACCAGGGTTGGTTTTAGAACCTGCACTTATAGATGTTACCCCTAATTTCACAATATTATTCCTAAAAACGATGGATTCACGTGTAGAAATTGATAACTCTACCTCTTCATTAAAAAGTCTGTAAGCACAGATCAGTTGAACCAATTCTTTATCATTCATTACAACCTTAGGTTCTAATCCTCCGCTATACGGGCGTAAACGTGGGAATGAGATGCTGTATTTACTCTGCCAGTACCTTTTTTCAAGGTAGTTTAAATGCATTGCAGTGAAAAAGGAATCTGTTCGCCAATCCTCCAAACCTATAAGCACGCCTAAGCCCATCTTATGAATTCCGGCCTGTCCTAATCTGTCGGGCGTTTCCAGTCTATACTGAAAATTGGATTTTTTTCCTTTTGGATGATGTTTTTTATAGTCATCCTGATGATAAGTTTCCTGATAAACAAGAACCGTATTTAATCCATAGGGGGTAAGCTCTTTGTAATCTTCAGTATCTAATGGCTGAACTTCCATTGATATATGAGAAAAATGAGGCTTAATAAGCTCCAATACCTTTTTGAAATATTCGGTATGTACGGTTTGATTAGCCTCGCCGGTAACCAGCAACACGTGATCGTATCCCATGTCTTTAATTACGGCAACTTCCTGCATAATTTCTATTGGAGAGAGCGTTTTTCTTCTAACTTTATTGTCGTAGCTAAAACCGCAATACGTACAAATGTTATTGCATTCATTAGAAAGATACAGGGGCACATACATTTGAATGGCCTTTCCAAAACGCTTAAGGGTTAGCTGCTGACTTATCTGTGCCATTTGTTCCAGATAAGGAGCCGCTGCCGGAGAAATAAGCGCTTTAAAATCTTCTAATGTTCTTTGAGAAGAATTTAAGGCACGCTCCACATCAACACTAGTTTTGGCATAAATGCTTTTACTAGTCTCGTTCCAGTTGCAGGATTCAAAGAGGTCGGTAAAGTTAGTCATCTAAAAATGAGGTTAATGGGCTGCTGGCCACAGCGTGTAAATTAACAGAACCAAGTTTAGCCTCAAAAGCCATTCTTCCGGCCTCTACGGCGATCTTAAAAGCTCTGGCCATTTGTTCAGGATGTTGTGAAACTGCAATGGCGGTGTTCACCAAAACTGCATCAGCGCCAATTTCCATAGCCTTTGCTGCATCAGAAGGAGCCCCAATTCCGGCATCAATAATTACAGGAACATTACTCTGACTGATGATGATTTCTAGAAAGTCTATTGTTTTTAAACCCTTATTACTGCCAATAGGAGAGCCTAAAGGCATTACAGCCGATGTTCCTGCATCTTCCAATCGTTTACACAAAACCGGATCGGCATGTATGTAGGGAAGCACAATGAAACCCAGTTTTGCCAGTTCTTCTGTAGCTTTTAATGTTTCAATTGGATCGGGCATTAAATATTTAGGGTCTGGATGAATCTCTAGTTTGATCCAGTTTGTTTCTAAGGATTCTCTTGCCATTTGAGCGGCAAAAATGGCTTCTTTTGCATTGCGGACACCAGAAGTATTGGGTAAAAGGTTAATATGAGAGTGATTTAGATGGATTAAAATATCATCTTCATTATCTTTCAAGTCAACTCTTTTTAAAGCTACAGTTACCAGTTCGGATTCGGAAGCGAGCAACGCTTTTTCCATTTCAGTAGCTGAACTGAACTTTCCGGTTCCTGTAAATAAACGGGATTTAAATGTTTTGTCTGCTATTTTTAACATAATATTTAGGTTATGTTGTGTTTGTTGTTGTTTGTACCTAGAGTGTTGTGTTGTGTTGTGTTGTGTTGTGTTGTGTTGTGTTTTTGTACTCAGTATGTTGTTCGTGTCAGTATTGCTTTTTTATCATTTTACTCAGCGTCTTCGTCATCTCGACGATAGGAGAGATCTCTTGATGAGAATGTAACTTGGAAACGAACCAGTGTAACCAAGAGATCTCTCCTAGCGTCGAGATGACGGCTTGTTGATGACGGTGACGGCTTGTTGATGACGGTGTGTGCTATAGCATGATGTCATATATCTCATTTATCACGGACAGAGGATCATCGGCATTAGTCAAAGCCCCCGAAACAGCTACTCCATACACCCCAGCTTTCATAATCAAAGGAATATCATCCGGCTCAATACCTCCAATTGCAATAATAGGAGTGCTGATGCCGGCTATAGAAACCTGTTCCATAATTGTTTCATATCCTTCTAAACCGATTATAGGGCTCAAATTCTGTTTAGTTTTGGTAAACCGGTAAGGACCCAAGCCTATATAATCGGCTCCCTCGGCAACCCTCTGTTTAATATGTTCAAAGGTGTTCGCTGTACCACCAATAATCATTTTCTCGCCTACAATACTTCTTGCTTCAGCAATTGGCATATCAGTTAAACCTAAATGCAGCCCATAAGCTTCGGCTTTTTGCGCAATTAAAGGATGATCGTTTACAATTAACTTTGCTCCATAAGTTTTGCAAAGCGCATTGGCCTTAATGGCCAAATCAAGAATCACGTCTTCAGGTTTATTTTTAACCCTCAGCTGTATCCACTTTGCACCCGCAATAAGTGTTTTGTTAATGGCATCTAAGTGGCTGATGTTTTCAGTTTCCTGCGATATATAATGTAGTTTATCAATCATAATGAATGGTACCCAAGTAGGGAATTATTACTGTTTAAGAATTTTTCGATGTATAACTTAGCATTACTGCAAGCTTGTTTTAAAGAAATACCTAAAGCTATATTAGCAGCAATGGCAGCAGATAAAACACAGCCAGAACCATGTTTTTGATGGATTTGAGTAACTTGCGGACTAAACTCAGCAATGTTACTCTGCTCATACAGATAGTCAGTGCCTTGTGCAGCAATATTATGGCCTCCTTTTAATAACACCGGGCAATAGGCGGCCCAAAGCTTAGCTATGTGGTTTGCATCGGCTCCATGCCCACCTAAACTTAGCATTTCATTGTAGTTCGGCGTAATCAGATCTATCTGTTTAAGTACCGGCGATAATATTTCCATTCCATTTGCCCAGTCGTGAAATTCATAACCAGAGCTTGCCTTTAACACAGGATCTACAATGATCCTTAAATCAGGGATTTTTGACTTAAGAAAACAAACTACCTCATACAAAACAGAAACATCCTTTATTAGCCCTATTTTACAGGTAGAAACTTTATGCCGAGCTATTAAAGGTTCCAGCTGTGCTATGATTTGTAGCGAATCTAACCAATCGTTTTTCAAGAATTCACTATCTGTTTGTATTGTCAACGCACTGCAGACGCCAAAACCATAAACATGGTGCTGCTCAAAGCACTTTATATCGGCCAAAACACCCGCACCCGCGCTCGGGTCAAATCCCGCAATACTAATTGCATATGGTCTGTCTGCTAACATCTTTCCTGTATACTTTTAAAATTACGCACTGCTTTTGAAGGATCATTCCAAATAAAACCCAGTACTGCCACTCCATCAAACCCCATTAAACTAAGCTCTGCTGCATTATCTGCATCAATTCCACCCAGTGCTATAAGTTTTGTATTGTTTAAACGCTTCGGCAATTTAAAACCATCACCAAGCACACCAGCATACCCTGGTTTGGATAGGCTGTTAAATACCGGCCCAAAAAAAGTATAGTCAAATCCTTTCAAATTATTAATATCCTCTAGCTGATGGATAGATGTACTTAATACCATGTTTTTAAAATTAAGCGTTGTTTTAGTCACTTCTAGTTGCTTTCTCTTCGCTTCCTTGTAATGGAGTCGTTGGATGCCGAAATCATCTTTAAGCTCATGATAATGGTGTAATGCAATCCTGCTGTGATACGCTTCATCAATTTCAGAAATCAGCTGTTTACAGTAGCTTTTTGTACATGAATCTTTTCTTAAATGAAATATATCTAATCCGCTTTCAAACAGTTGATTAATTATTTTACATTCATTGCTAAGCGTAATAGGATTTGCAATTACAATTATCTTCATCTACAAATAGATTTCGCTGCCTTTTTCTGTAAATTCTTTCGATTTTTCTGCCATTCCCTGTGCCAGTGCATCCTGTTCGTCAACGCCTTGTTTTGCGGCGTACTCCCTAACATCCTGTGTAATCTTCATTGAGCAGAAGTTAGGTCCGCACATTGAGCAGAAGTGGGCGATCTTTGCACCATCGGCAGGTAAGGTTTCGTCATGAAACTCCTTTGCCGTGTCCGGATCAAGAGAAAGGTTAAACTGATCTTCCCATCTAAATTCAAATCTGGCCTTACTTAAAGCATTGTCTCTGTACTGAGCGCCAGGATGACCTTTTGCTAAATCGGCAGCATGGGCGGCAATTTTATAGGTAATTACACCGTCTTTAACATCCTTTTTATTTGGTAAGCCAAGATGCTCTTTTGGCGTAACATAGCACAACATTGCAGTTCCAAACCAACCGATCATGGCAGCGCCAATGGCTGATGTGATGTGGTCATAACCCGGAGCAATGTCAGTAGTTAGCGGGCCTAAGGTATAGAAAGGAGCTTCAGAACAATGTTCCAGCTGTTTCTCCATATTTTCTTTAATGAGGTGCATCGGTACGTGACCGGGACCTTCAATTATGGTTTGCACATCATGTTTCCAGGCAATTTTAGTTAGTTCACCAAGTGTTTCCAGTTCAGCAAACTGAGCTTCATCGTTAGCATCAGCAATGCAGCCCGGCCTTAGACCATCTCCCAGAGAAAAGGATACATCATAAGCTTTCATAATCTCGCAGATCTCCTCAAAATGAGTATAAAGGAAGCTTTCCTTATGATGCGCAAGGCACCATTTGGCCATAATAGATCCACCTCTGGATACAATTCCAGTTACCCTTTTTGCAGTAAGCGGGATATAGCGCAGCAACACACCGGCATGTATAGTGAAGTAATCTACACCCTGTTCGGCTTGTTCAATTAAAGTATCCCTAAAGAGCTCCCAGGTTAAATCTTCGGCTTTACCATTAACCTTTTCTAATGCCTGATATATTGGAACAGTTCCAATTGGAACAGGAGAATTACGAATAATCCATTCGCGGGTTTCGTGGATGTTTTTTCCGGTCGATAAGTCCATTATGGTATCTGCACCCCATCGGCAAGCCCATACCGCCTTTTCAACTTCCTCTTCAATAGAAGAGGTAACGGCTGAATTACCAATGTTTGCGTTGATTTTAACGAGGAAATTACGGCCAATAATCATTGGCTCTAATTCCGGGTGATTAATGTTGCAAGGAATTACAGCCCTGCCCGAAGCGACTTCCTGACGTACAAACTCAGGTGTAATGTAACCTTTCGGTGTATTTGCACCAAAGCTATGGCCCTTATGCTGATGGCTCATTACATCATATTGTGTACCGAGCTGCTCATTTAAAAGATCTATTCTTTGGTTCTCTCTAATGGCAATATATTCCATTTCGGCAGTAATGATACCTTTTTTTGCGTAATGCATTTGCGAAACATTAGCGCCTTTTTTTGCCTTGTATGGTTTGTTGATATAGGCAAATCGCAAAGAATCCAGCTTGCTGTCGGCTAGACGCTGCTGTCCATAATCAGAAGAAATGTGTTCTAACTGTTCAACATCCTGTCTGTCGGTTATCCATTTTTCTCTTAACCTGGGTAAGCCTTCTCTTACATCAATATGAGCATTCGGGTCGGTATAGGGACCACTGGTATCGTAAATGGTTACAGGAGGGTTTGGTTCTGTTAAACCGAAGCCATTATGGATTTTGGTATCGCTTAAACTGATCTCACGCATTGCAACTTCAATATCGTGCAATTGTCCTTTTACAAAAATCTTGCGTGAGGCAGGGAAGGGACTACGGCTGATCACTTCTTCGGTTGGAGTTTTTTCACTTTTCATAAATACTTTAATTTATAATGAAGGATTGATTTAATACATGATTGTGATGTTAGCCACCCTGAGTGGCTTTAATGAGGATTACCTGATCGCCATGTTTTAATTCATGTTCGGCCCAGGCTGATTTAGAAATAATGGTTTGATTGATGGCTACAGCGATTCCTTTAGCCTGAACGTTAATAACAGACAGCATTTGTTCTACAGAACAAGGGTTGTTAACTACGTAATTTTGTTGATTTACAGTTATCTCCATCTTTAAATAAATTGGAAAAACTATAGAGATTGCCCATAGCGGGACGAAAAGATAGCAATAGATTTGCTTCTACTTTTCCCTTCGGCAGTACTAACTGCATCAGGTTCAAAGGGTATATCTCAGCGCAAGGCACCCCTAAAGTTTTTTGTAAAGCTATGTTATTTTTTGGAAAAACAAATAGGAGAATCCTAAGTAAATTGCTAATCTCAGATTGTTTGAGGTTTTCGTCATCTCGACGACAGGAGAGATTCCTTGAACAATGCCTAAACAAGAGATCTCTCCCTATCGTCGAGATGACGATGTTTACTTCAGATAGAAATATATTTTATAATGTCTATGCTCCTGCTAAAGGAAGTACCTGGTAACGGGTGTGTTTAGTATCAATATTGCACATATAGAAATAATCTGATCATCTTGCTAAATAGTTTTTTCACCTCCAATTTGAATTGTTTACATTTGTAGCCTATTAATTACGACTAGCTGCACTTTAGGGTGATTAATTTTATTTTTTTCATCTCAAATTAATGATTTCAAATAGTAAACACAGGTTTTTTTTAAGCCTTTTCTTTTTTATTTCCGGATTTAGCTTTGCTACCTGGGCTTCAAGAATTCCTACAATTAAAACCACATTTGGATTTAATGAAGCAGAATTAGGAAGTATTTTATTGGCAATGCCTGTTGGTTCTTTAATTGGATTACCTATTTCGGGCTGGTTGGTATCAAAATACAATAGTCGCGTACCATTAACGGTCGGCTATGCATTAAATGCTCTTTCGTTAGCGCTTATAGGGATTGCACACAATACTTTTAGTCTTGTTTTTGCAATTTGCGTATTTGCTTTTACCACCAGAATATTCAATATTTCTGTAAATACACAAACGCTAACGCTACAGAAGAGATTTGAGAAAAAGATAATAGGGTCATTCCATGGTTATTGGAGTATAGGTGGAATAGCTGGAATTGCATTATCTACACTTTTACTGACCTTAAAGGTTACACTGGCAGTGCACTTTTCTATAGTTGCCGTATTGATGCTATTTGTAACCTTTTATTCGTATCAGTTTTTGTTAAAAGGAGATAAATCTGAAACCGGTAACAAGTTGATATTGAGTAAACCAGACCCTTATATCTTTTATCTGGGGATAGTTGTATTTTTATGTGCAATATGCGAAGGAGGGATGTTTGACTGGAGCGGAATCTACTTTCAGGAAGTATTAAATGCTCCGATATTTACTTATGGATACCTGATCTTTATGACATTTATGGCGGCATCAAGATTCCTGTCAGACATTATTATTGTAAGATTTGGCATGCCAAACACATACATCATGAGTGCCGTTTTTATTGTGTCAGGAATTTCATTGGCAATTATATTTCCAACATTCTGGACCGCTATGATCGGTTTTTCATTAGTAGGATTTGGAACCGCATCCATTATACCAATGTCGTATGCACTGGCAGGTGCCTCAAAAAAGTACTCTCCTGGCATGGCCATATCCATTATAGCCACTTATTCGATAACTGGAATGCTGTTAGGACCTCCCTTAATAGGATATCTTGCGCATGCATTTAATTTAAGAGTATCCTTTGTAATTTTCGGATTATGTGGACTAATGTTAGTGCCAATAACCAAAATGTTTTTCAAACACCAAAGGATATCTCTTGGAATTAAATCATAAACTAAGCTTTCTGAATAGCGTCATTGGCATCATCTGCTGTATTTTTAATGGCCGATTTTGCTTTTTCTAATTCAGTATCTCTAAACTCTTTAAATTCTTGAGAAACAGCACTTACTTTGGTTTTAACGTTGTCTACAACCTGGTCTTTTAATCCGCCAAGGCTTTGTTTTCCATTACTGATATTATCCTTAATGGAATGAAAACCATCTTTTACATTATCTGCAAGATCTAATGCTTTGTCAGATATTCTTTCTCTTGTTTTTTTTCCACTTTCAGGAGCAAATAGTACTCCTAAAACAGCACCTACTGCTAAACCAGCTAACAACCCTATTATCGCCCCTGATTTATCAGTTGGCATGGTTGGGAAACTGGACAAACGGCTAGATATTAATTTTTTATAATTCATAATAGATGTTTTTACTTATTCACTAACACATTTCGTACCAGATTGTTTTAAGCTTTTTGTTATGTTTTACGCTTTTCATTATGTTTTATGCTTTTCGTTGTGTCGACTACAGGACTCAGTCATTGGGCACCCCGTCTCGATAGTCGTCCCGTCATTTCGACGATAGGAGAAATCTCTCGGTCATAAGTATCATCATGTATAAACAAGAGATTTCTCCTATTGTCGAAATGACGGAAGGCCGAATGGTTGACGCCTATAGAAATGACGGGAAGAGACTATTAAAACGACGTAGCGACCAACGGTTGAGGGGCAACGAGTTGGAGCTGGAAATGAAAAAAAATAGCCTAAGATAGCGTAAATCAAGAGGCGATTTTTTTTTACTAAAAACAGACTAATTAACCTATTTTATTCTCTACTTTTGTAGTGTGTATTTTTTACACTAACTACGGTAGATTATGAAGAAAAGTTTGCTTGCTTTAACCCTTGGAGGCCTTGGAATCGGGATCACAGAATTTGTGATGATGGGCCTTTTGCCAGACATTGCTAAAGATCTAAATATTACCATACCTCAGGCCGGGCATCTTATTTCTGCTTATGCTTTAGGTGTTGTAATTGGCGCACCTTTGTTAGTCGTAATTGCGGGTAGTTATCCTCCCAAAAAAATACTAATGGTTTTAATGATCATGTTTACCGGTTTTAATGCTTTCTCGGCATTTGCACCTGATTATCATACCATGTTTGCTGCTCGTTTACTTGCAGGCTTACCACATGGAGCTTTCTTTGGAGTGGGCTCAGTAGTAGCCAGCAGGATAGCGGAAAAGGGTAAAGAAGCCCAATCTGTATCGCTCATGTTTGCCGGATTAACCATAGCAAACGTAATAGGAGTGCCGCTTGGTACTTATATCGGCCATAACTATTCCTGGAGATACACTTTTATAATCATTGTTATTGTAGGCTTAGTTACTTTATTGAGTTTAAAATCATGGATGCCAAATCTTCCTGCTACTAAAAATCGTGATTTGGGTAAAGAACTTAATTTCTTTAAACTTCCTGAATCCTGGTTAATCATCTTAATGATTGCAATTGGTACAGGTGGGCTGTTTTCATGGTATAGCTATATTGCTCCATTGCTTACTGAAGTTTCAGGATTTTCTGCCAATTCAATCACGTATATCCTGGTTGTAGCCGGTTTAGGGATGTTGGTAGGTAACTTTATTGGAGGTAAACTTGCAGATAAAATATCGCCTGCAAAGGCAACTATTGCCTTATTGATTGCAATGTCTGTTAGTCTTGTAATTGTACATTATGTATCTGGAAACCAGGTTTTAGCTATAATAATGACATTTGTAACTGGTGCAATTGCTTTTGCAGCGGCATCACCAATTCAGATGTTGATGATCAATACAGCCAAAGGTTCAGAGATGCTTGCAGCTTCTGTTAGCCAGGCAAGCTTTAACATAGGTAATGCACTTGGAGCGTTTTTAGGTGGTTTACCATTAGCAGCCGGGTATGATTATACTTCTCCGGTTTCGGTGGGCGCTATAATGGCTTTAACAGGTGCGGCGTTTGCATGGATGCTAATTGCAAGAAGCAAAAGGGTCTCTAAGCTAAATTACGCGTAAAAGTTCTAGATTAGTGTCGTGAAAGACATTATACCAGTCCATAAACTTTATGATCGCTCTCCGGCTGGAATGGAGGTGCTTTATTTTGAGAGCGTTAAAAAAAGTGCATCGCTTTTAGGAGCGCATAGAGACGATCATTACATTTTTATATTTCAGGAAAAGGGTGAAAGCAATTTCATGCTTGATTTTAAATCTCTTTTAGTTTCGGGTTGTGCCATATTGTATGTAATGCCGGGTCAGGTGCATCATAGTGTAGACAGCAAAGATGCTTCCGGTTGGTTTCTAGCCATCGATCCCATATTGGTCACCGAAGAGTACAGGACCATTTTTGAACACCATATTATAAATAATGGGCCTTTATCTCTTGATGATGTTAAAACTGAAAAATTCAGGCAATGCGTGAAATTGCTTTATGAAAGGTTTATGCTTATTGAAGAGCCTTTAGGTAGGTCGATTACCCATTCTCTTGCGCAGTCTTATATTGGGATGATTGCCGGTGCTTACCTTTCGGAAACTCAATTTGGGCAAAAACAAAATACCAGACCGGTACAAATTAACAGTCAGTTCAGGAGTTTACTGTTAACAAGTTATAAAACAATTAAGAGCCCATCTGAATACGCCGAAAAACTGAATATCTCCCTTACCTATTTAAATGAGGTTGTTAAGGGGCTTACAGGTTTTCCGGTTAGTTACTGGATTCACAATGAGATTATACTTGAAGCAAAGAGGTTGCTATACTATTCCGATCTTACGGTAAAAGAAATCGCATTTGAACTGGGATTTTCAGATCATACTTATTTTTCGAGATTGTTTACTAAGTTTGCCGGAAATTCTGCGGGAGCCTTCAGAGCTGAATACCGCAAATAGTCCAATAATTACCCTCTATTCTTCATTGTTAAATGACTGTTTTTCGCGTTGTTTTGTAGTATTCAAAACAGAATAATATGAACATAATAAAAAGAAAGGCACTTGTAATATTCGAAAAGCAATTTGGTAGAACAGGATATGTTCTGGATGTTCGTGCATGGAATCCTTCAACATTTTTTGAAATAGATTTGCACTTGCCGGGCGTAGATATGAGTAAATGGCAAAGCGTACAACATATGAAATGTAAAGTTGCTGATGGCATTTACAGGGATTATACACCAGCGCATTGGGATGCAGACACACAAACCTGTACGCTGTATGTTGATGCAGCTCACGATGGTTACGGGAGCAAATGGGTTGCCGGGTTACAAGCAAAAGACGAGATTACATATCTTGGAATTTCGAGTACTTTTACAAAACCCGTTGCTACTGTTCCATTAACCTGCCTTGGTGATAGTTCTGCAATAGGACATTTTTTGGCTTTGGAGCAATTGGCAGGTAAGGGAAATGTTTCGGGAGCTGTGGTAATTAAGGAAGAAGAACATCGTAAAGCATTTATGTCTTATTTTGATTCAACATTGGAGGCAATACCTCAAAAAGTGAATAGTAATATTAATAATTTGCAGGAATGGCTTCAGGAACAGAATCTTGATAGTAGTGCTATTTACTTAGCGGGGAATGTACCTATGGTTGTTGAGCTTAGAAAAATAATCAAAGCATTGCCAGGTTTTAATGGTCGTGTTAAAGTGCAGGGTTTTTGGTGGTAAATTTTTATCTTTGCAGCCAGTAATAAAGAAGGAATAATGAGTAGTGCACCGCTGGAAAGAATTCAAAACGAAATAGAGCCATTAAGGCAACAGATAATCAACCACAAAGTTTATTCAGTTATCAATGATCTTGAAGATTTAAGGGTCTTTATGCAATACCATGTGTATGCAGTATGGGATTTTATGTCGCTGTTAAAATCGCTCCAGATTAACCTTACCTGCACAACTATTCCATGGTTTCCGGTTGGATCGGCAAACAACAGGTATTTAATTAATGAAATTGTTGCCGGAGAAGAATCCGATATTGATAGTAAGGGCGAAAGAAAAAGTCATTTTGAGATGTACCTTGAGGCAATGAACCAATGTGGAGCAGATACCAGTCAGATTGATCAGTTCGTAAATGCATTGAAAACAACCTGTGATTTAACCAGGGCTTATGAGTTATCAGGTACTCCTGATGAGGCAAGAAGCTTTGTGGACTTTACTTTTGAAATCATTAACAGTAACCAGCCACACTTGCAGGCAAGTACGTTTACCTTTGGCAGAGAAGATTTAATCCCTAATATGTTCCTGACTATAGTAAACGATCTGAACAAGAAATTTCCTGATCAGATATCATTATTTAAATACTATTTGGACAGACATATTGAAGTGGATGGTGATCATCACAGTCACCTTGCGCTTGAAATGACTTCAGATCTATGCGGAAATAGTGATGAATACTGGAAAGCAGCTGAACAAGCTACCATAGAATCGCTTAAAAAGCGAATTGAGCTATGGGATGGCGCATACAACAAGATTGTATTTGCCACCACAACAGCATAAATTACTTCATCAGATCAAAGAATTTAGGTAAATCCTTTTCATTGCTAGAGTAAAACGTTAGCTTTTTAGCTGTATCGTAAAGGTATAGTGACGGGTACTGTTTTGGATGGAAAAGTGGAATGAACACTCGGTCGCGATCTTGTAAAATCGTCACATTTTTAAGAGCCTGTAACGGCTTGCCGTAATTGGTAAAGAAATAATCTATTGAACGCTGCTCATCCTGAGTGATCATGTAAATATTAACATTGGCCAACTCTTTGGTTCTTTTAGACATGTTTGCAGCCGTTCTTTGGCAGTGTTCGCAAGTAGCATCAAAGAACATCAGCAACGCTTTTTTCCCTTTAGCTATCTCATTTGTAGAATAAGCATTTCCATCAGTTTTATAAAAAACGGCTGTTGGCAGTGTGCTACCTGGTAAAAGCGTTTGACTAAAAGCAATCGTAGAAAATGCACAAAGGATTAAAGAGAATATTATTTTTTTCATATGATGTTCTTAATAAAGAAAACGCTAATATCCTATTCTTTATAATAATTAACGTCATTTAAAACCTAATTTTTACATTAGAATATTGTAAGCCTTATACGGGTATCTGTTCTAAGTACCTGCAAATGGTGATTTTGTGCAACAATAAGATGATAAAAGATGAGCTTGAATTGTTTGTTAAAACTTTTCTATAAGTTTGTTTACATACAAATGAGATAGGAATGAAAGTTGAAAGTTTAGAGCCGGCAGTGCTTTGGAATAATTTTATCAGTTTAAATGCCATACCTCGCGCGTCAAAAAAAGAGCAAAAGGTAATACAGTTTATGGTTGATTTTGGTGAAAGCCTTGGACTGCAAACAATTCAGGACCATATTGGTAATGTGATTATAAAGAAACCGGCAACAGCTGGTATGGAAAACAGACAAACTGTAATCCTTCAGTCACACCTGGATATGGTACACCAAAAGAACGGCGATACTATCTTTAATTTCGATACTCAAGGTATTGAAATGTATGTGGATGGAGATTGGGTTAAAGCTAAGGGGACAACCCTGGGGGCTGATAATGGTATTGGGGTAGCCACGATTATGAGTATTTTAGCTTCATCTGATATTACTCATCCTGCCATTGAAGCTTTATTTACAATAGATGAAGAAACCGGGATGACAGGGGCAAAGGAGCTTGATCCGTCTAACTTTTCCGGAACTATTTTGCTTAACCTGGATACAGAAGAAGATGACGAGCTTACGATTGGATGTGCCGGCGGTATAGATACAAATTCGATATATACTTATAAACAAAAGCAGGTTGCAGAAAATGCTGTGGCTTATCAGATCACTATAAAAGGCTTACTCGGCGGCCATTCCGGAATGGATATTCATAAAGGCAGAGCCAATGCAAATAAATTGATGAACAGGTTGCTTTATGAAGCGCATAAGGAGCTAGGTATTCAATTGAGTTTGGTAGACGGGGGTAGCTTAAGAAATGCGATTCCCAGAGAGTCAAAAGCTGTTATAATTGTAGCTCCCGATCAAAAAGAGAAATTTAACTCCTTTATAAAAAGTTTTACGCTTACTGTTGAGGCGGAGTTTCATGCAATAGAATCTTCTTTATCTATTGTTGCTATTGAGACAGAATTACCCCGGTTTGTAATGGATGATGAAGATTTTACAAAAATAGTGAATGCGATTTATTCACTTCCAAATGGTGTTTTTAGGATGAGTCCTGATATCGCTGACCTTGTGGAAGCATCTTCTAACCTGGCCAGAGTTATTATTGGAAATGGAGAGTTTGTTACCCAGTCACTGCAGCGCAGTAGTGTTGAAAGCACTAAACGTGATGTAGCCATTGCTGTAGGTGCATCTCTGGAAATTATTGGATGTGATGTTTCCCGTAGTGGAGATTATCCGGGTTGGAAACCCAATCCTGATTCCAGGATCTTAGCTCTTATGGAAGATCTGTATAAAGCAAGCTTTAACGCTGAACCCAATGTTAATGCCTGCCATGCTGGTTTAGAGTGTGGTATTTTGGGTGGTCACCTGCCTGGAATGGATATGATCTCCTTTGGACCAACAATTCACGGGGCGCATTCTCCTGATGAAAAAGTGCAGATATCTTCGGTACAAAAGTTCTGGGGTTATTTGCTAGAAGTACTTAAACAAATTCCACTTAAAACTAAATAAATATTAGCCTACGTTTTACCCTAATCATGAAAGTTTACATATACGCATTTTTAATACTTATCGTATTTTCTTTATATCAATGTCAGAGTTATAAAAAAGCTTCTACTACAAAAGCTACTTCAGATAAGCCTATCGATTTTAACGTGTCGCCCGTGGTTCCAGCCAATGAATCCATAAGTAAAATGGTGATAGAAGATGGATTTGAAGTAGAACTTGTTGCATCAGAACCAATAGTAACAACGCCTGTAGCGATGAGTTTTGATCAGAAAGGACGTATGTGGGTAGTGGAAATGAATGGATATATGCCAGATACGCTGGGTACGGGAGAGGATAAACCATCGGGTAAGATCATTATTCTTGAGGATAAGAATAAAGACGGTGTAGTAGATGAACGTAAAGTGGTAATAGACTCATTAGTGTTACCTAGAGCTATTTGCTTAATTGAAGATGGGATTCTGGTAGCCGAACCACCAAACTTATGGTACTATGAACTTAAGAACGACAAGCCGGTAAAAAGAATCCTTGTAGATGATAAATATGCAGTTGATGGTAATGTTGAACATCAGCCAAACGGCTTGTTAAGAGCTCTGGATAATTGGATTTACAATGCCAAATCGAGTAAAAGATATAGAAAACAGGGTGATAAATGGTTGATTGAAAATACACATTTCAGAGGTCAGTGGGGGGTAAGTCAGGATAACTACGGTAGGTTGTACTATAATGATAACTCGACAAATTTATTGGGTGATTATTTTAGTCCGGGTTTTGGTGCTACCAATAAAAATCAAAGAGGTGTAGATGGCTTTTCTGCCAGAACAGTACCTAACAACAGGGTTTATCCAATAAGACCAACGCCGGGTGTAAACAGAGGTTATTCTCCTGGTACTTTGGATGACAGTTTGAGGTTAGTGAATTTTACAGCTGCCTGCAGCCCATTGATTTATCGTGGAGATTTGTTTGGTAGCGCTTACGATTTTAATGCATTTGTAGCTGAGCCTTCGGCAAACTTAATTAAGAGGAATATTTTAAAGGAAAGCGGGTATATAGTAAAAGGGGAACAAGCCTATAAAAATAAAGAGTTTTTGGCCAGTGTTGATGAAAGATTCAGGCCAGTTAGTTTATACAATGGTCCGGATGGTGCATTATACGTTTTAGATATGTATAGAGGTATTATACAGCATAAAACCTATGTTACACCTTACTTGTCTGGCCAAATTAAAGCCAGAAACTTAACACTGCCATTAGCATGTGGCAGGATCTACAAGATTGTTCCTAATGGTAAGAAAGTGGTTGCTACAAGGATTCCAGATGATCCTGCAAAGTTGGTAAGCTTGCTGGGAAGTGCCAATGGTTTTGTGCGTGATATGGCTCAGCAAAGGCTGATAGATGGGAAATATAAACAAGCAATCCCTGCATTAAAAGCAGTTTTAAAACATACAGGGAACCCATTACAGGTAATTCATGCATTGTGGACGCTGGAAGGTCTTAATGCACTGGAAACAAATGAGGTACTGGCTTTATTGAAAAGTACAGAATGGACAATCCGTATGCAGACATTAGCCGTGTTGCCATCAGTAATTAACCTGTCGTCATATAGAAATTATGTGCAGGCATTAAATGAGTTGGTTGACGATGAATTGGCAGCTCCATATGTGGCATTTGTATCAAAATATATAAAGCCGTTTAATGAAAATTCTGCTGATGAATTGCTGATCAGTCTGGTTAAAAAGTATCCAAATAACAATTTTGTTTCTGATGCGGTGATCAGTAATTTAGCCTATCGTGAAGAGAGTTTTAAAGAAACAATAGCTAAGTTTGAACCTGATACGAATTTGGTAATAAATAAGGAATTACAGAAGGTTATTACAGCGTTTAACAATACGAAAAAAAATCGCGATCCGAATGTTCTGGCTAAACAATTCCCTAGAGGGTCTGCGCTTTTCTCATCAACTTGTCAAACCTGCCACTCTCGTGATGGAAATGGTATTGCATCATTGGCTCCACCTCTAAACAAATCGCAGTGGGTAAATGGCGATAAAAACACCTTGATTTCTATTGTTTTATTTGGACTTACGGGCCCGGTAAATGTTAATGGCCATGTTTATGAAGCACCGGAAATTGCTGGTGATATGCCTGGAATTGGCCATAGCGATGAAATATCTGATGAAGATATTGCTCAGTTGTTAAGTTTTATTAGAGGTTCATGGCAAAACAATGCAGGTAAAATAGATGTTAAAGATGTAGTGAGTGTTCGTGAGAAACTTAAAGGCAGACAAAAAGCGTTTACAGTTGCTGAACTAGAGTCAAAGCACTAGAAAACAGTAGTTTATGAAAACAGATTAATTTATGAAAGTAATAATCGGATCAGATCATGCAGGTTTTGAGTATAAGACCATATTAGTGAAAATGTTGCTTGATGAGGGGTATGAAGTGCTTGACAAGGGGACTTATACCTCCTCACCAAGCGATTATCCTGATCATGCGGCGCACGTAGCTCATGCTTTGTTAAATAAGGAAGGCGACAGAGGGATTTTAGTTTGTGGCAGTTCAGTAGGAGTTAGCGTGGCTGCAAATAAATTTAAAGGCATTAGAGCGGGTGTATGTCATGATACCTATTCAGCGCACCAGTCTGTTGAACACGATGATGTGAATATTCTATGTATTGGTGAACGTGTTATTGGAATTGAACTGGCAAAGGATATTGTGCGAGCTTTTCTCAAGGCTATCTTTTCTAATGAAGAACGACATGTTAAACGATTAGAAAAAATAGCCGCCATTGAGAGGGGGGAGATGTAGGGTTCTTTTATTGATTGGTAATAACTTGTCCGTCGAAGCCATGCTCTGTTCCAGATGGGGTAAGCAGACCTTTTGAGATGATGGTATAAATTTTACCTTTTTTGATATCGATATCCTTAAGTTCTTTTTTTACATCGCCTGATGCTTTATCTTTAATTTGGAAAGAGTAAATTTTAGCTGGAATTTCAACGAAATCACTCGCAGCTTTATAAGCCTTGTCGGTAGCTAATGTAACGCTATCTTTAAATGCAAGATTAAGTGTTGGAGCATCAGGTGATAAATTAATAAATCTTACAAATGCTTTTTCATCTGCTGGGACTTTAATGTCATCGGTGATAAGTAGATAATCCAGACTTGTGGCTTTTCCTACAATAAATAAAGAATAGATTTTATTGTTATCAAATTTTAAAGTTTTAGTTAGCAGGCTTTCTGTACTGCTTTCGGTAGTAAGTTTTGCTGCAAATTCGCCCGGACTTAAACGGAAGTAAGGTACCGGAACCGCATAAGGAAGAGCTCCGGAGTTTACCTTACTTTGGTTCAGGTAAAAGTTATAAGTAGCTAATGTTGGAGAGGCGTTGGTAACACTTAACAGAGAGAGCTCAGGATTAGGTGCCGGATCACTATTTTTACAAGATTGCATCAGTAACGTTAAAAGCAGAATAACTATAGCTACGATGCAGATTATGAAAGAGTTTGAATAAGAGCTTTTAGTAAAAGATTTAGTGCCCATAAGAGTTGGTTTAGGATTTATAGTTAATAGTTGCGCATTAATGATAAAAAAACAGAGCCGGCTCATACTGAGCCGACCCTGAATCTAAATTAACGCTCTCATACCACTAAACGAGGATAGTGGACAAATCGCTACAGCAGGATAAAAAAAAATAAAATTATTCCTCTTTAAGGAGCATATCAGCCAATGGCTCATCTCTGCTGTAAATATCTTTACGGAAATTTAATCGGTTATTACGATCGGTAAATGCTGTGAAATAAGCTATATAAACAGGTACTTTATTTTTCAATGTAACGTATTGTTCTTTTCCGGCATTCATAGCCGTTTTAATTTTATTTGCATCCCAGCCTTTATTATCCTTTAACAGAAATAGGGCTAGTTTTGCAGGATTCTCTACGCGGATACAGCCATGACTAAAGGCTCTGGATGACTCTTCAAATAATGATTTTGAAGGAGTGTCGTGCAGGTAAATATCGTAGCTATTAGGAAACAGGAACTTTACCAGGCCTAAGGAGTTTTTGGGTCCAGGCTTTTGTCTTACTACGGGTAAGCCTCCACTATAACCTGTTATTTCCATCTGATGACTTTTAATGTAGTTTTTATCACGCCGCATGGCTGGTAGAACCTCATTACGGACAATACTGGTAGGAACATTCCAATAAGGGCTGAAAACCACATATTTCATGTCGCCTGAGAAAATAACTGTTTTATGAAGGGATTGTCCAACCACAACATTTATGCTCCATAATAAGCTGTCTGCATGATAAACATGAAGCTTAAACTCTGGGATGTTTACGCCGAGGTAGGTGGAGTCGATTTGTATTGGTAACCATCGGCTGCGCTCCATATTTACCAAAAGCTGCCTGATTCGTTTTTTTAATGGGGTGTTTAGTTCTGTTAATGTACCCGGACCGATTGCACCATCCGGATTCATGCCGCTTCTTTCCTGAAATTGTTTTACAGATGAAAGAAATTCGTCGTTGTAATGTGTATCTGTAGTATCACCTTTAAAATCCTCTAATTTAAACAGGCGTGTTTTTATTTTGGAAATTACTTCAGATGAATCTCCCGGTTTATAAGATTTCCTATCAGCAACTATTGGTTGCCATTTGTCTTTTTGTTCAAGCTCCCGGTATTTAATAAGGAAGTTCTTTAGCAGATCATATTGTCTGTAAACAGGAGCAATAGTTGCTCCGGCAAATTTGGCTGGTGTTTTAATCATACTGTCCAGGTAGATGTCGTATGCAACCTTTTTACGTGGAAGAAACCATTGCGAAGATTTGCTGATAGAGGCATCCATCCCTTCCCATGCTAATTTTGCAAAAACAAAATATTGGGCAGTAAGCATGAGCTCTAATTTGATATCTGGTTTTTTAATAGATTTGGCATAGATCATCGAATCTAATGAAGCTCTATAAGGAATGTCCTTGTTTATTCCTTCATCTTTAAGGTTTTTGACACGATCTGTAAGGTTGCCTGCCTGTTCTATTAATCCATTTTTGTTATACCATGCATAAGCAAAGTGTCTGCCGTTATAGAATTTTCGGATTGATGAAGCATATTCTTCCAGTAGAGGGTGTGCTTTAATAAATGATTCTATTTGAAGTGTATCAAAGAAAAGCTCCTGTTCAGAATTAAAGTTTCCAGGGATGGTTTTGTTCCATTCTTTAATGGAATGTCTTTTTAATGAGTCTTTTGTGATTTTTGGCGCCTTCTTTTCGGAGTGGTTGCAGCTATTTAGAGATAGCAGACCCAAAAGCAAAAAGGCTACAATAGGGAAGGGGCGTAACAAATTCATGCTTTAATTTATATAATAAATATCATGATTTTAAATTGATTTGAAAAGTAAAGGCCTGTTTAAATTTGAGATATGAACATGTTTTGATCTTTATTTTTTTTAAGCCATTGTATCACAGTTGTTTGTTTTTTTATTGCTGTTTATAACTATGTTGAAAACCTGTTGGTAAGGTGTTGGTGGGTTGTTGGGAAAATATATTCGATTTCCCTTGTTTTCAATGTTTTAAGTCTGTAAATTAGATCTATCAATTACGAAGTACTTTGACAGTCTGAAGAAATTCCAAAAAGAAAACTTAGCTCAAGGGCAAAAAGATTCTGGAAATTTCGAAGATCAGTAAATAAAAACTCGAAGTTCAAAGGAGACAGAGAACACGGGATTTAAGATTACCGGAGCCCCAGCGCAAAGGTATGTAGACTGAATCAGGACGGACGTATCTCAGATGATGAAGCCTACGGGACGATTTATAAAAGAGATAACTTAGACGGGTTTCAAAGTTCGTGAGAACTAAGAATACTACGAAATGGTAAAGTAAAAGAAGAATTGATGCTTTTTTATAGCTACGGCGATAAAAAGGTGGAAACGGAGTACTCAAATCGAAAGAAGCGAGACTCCGTTTTCTTGTTTAAAAGGCTTTTTGTGTTTTTATCTGTTTTTGTGGTTATAAAGGAGCTTTGATCAAAGCTTATCGTGAAAGCACTATAGGATCATGAAATCGATTACTGATTTTAACCATTGAAAACAAATACAATCTATTTGATAACGAGGAGCAGGAAAAAGAACATATCAAGTTTCACAAATTAATCGTCTATGAGGGCGATGCTAAATTAGCCATACCGCAAATAAAAAAAGCGATTGCAAAATGGCCTGATAAAGTCCTGTTCTATAACTTACTGCAGTCTGCGTATGTAATGAATGATCAGGTTAGTGCATCGAAAGAGGTCATACAAAAAATGTTCAAGCTATTTCCTGACTATCTCTTTGCCAAAGTATCTTATGCAAACATGCTGATCGATGCAGGTGAAATTGTACGGGCTATTGAAGTATTTCAGCATAAAACGGATCTGAATCAGCTTTATCCAGAACGTAAGGTATTTCATTTTACAGAAGTAGCCTCCTATTTTGGAACATTGTGTCGCTATTATACGGCAATGGATAACATTAATCTGGCTGATGCTTATATGCACTTTTTGATTAAAAATAATATGAGCAGTCTTTCAGGCCAAAGTGTTGCTAATCTTGCCATGACCGAGCTTTGCATCGCAAAAATAGCAAAGCTTGATGCATTGTAATTGTTATACCTGCTATTCTTGCGTGTTTTTTTAACGACTTACCAACGCTCCTGAACGACTTTGTAATGACTCTGAACGACCTTTTGTCGTTTGTAAGGCTTTTTGATGTGAGGTGACAGGCGGTAGTGTATTATACCGTTATGTTATATATACTATATATGTATACCGGCGATCTTGCTATTCTTATACTATATATAGTGTAAGGTAGTTGTTTTCTTTTTAGCTGC
>NZ_LGEL01000067.1 GCF_001636695.1 Pedobacter panaciterrae | reverse complement strand
AAAAACATAAATAAAAACAGAAAAAATACCAGATAAAACACAATAAAACCAATAAAAAACACAAATAATCCACAAAAAACAAATAATTAACATGAAAAAATAACAAAACAAACAAAAAAACCTACATAAGATCAAAATTACCACTAAAAACAAGCCAAAAAAAACTCAACCAGCCTCTAAAATATTCCCTCCTATTTATTAAAGGAAATCCTTATTTTTGACGCTCTCCACAAGAAAATCATGATTAAAAGAGAAAAAGTAAAAAGTTTGTTAGATACAAACGAATTCGACAGAGAAGTTACAGTTATGGGATGGGTGCGAACATTTCGCAACAACCAGTTTATTGCAATAAATGATGGCTCATGCATTGGGAACATCCAAATCGTAGTAGATTTTAATAATACTCCGGAAGAACTTTTAAAACGTATTACTACAGGAGCTGCAATTTCTGTAAAAGGAAAAGTTGTAGAATCATTAGGAAAAGGTCAGAGAGTAGACATTAAGGCTGAAACTATAGAGATATTAGGCGATAGCGACCCTGAAAAGTTTCCTCTTCAACCTAAAAAACATAGTTTGGAGTTTTTGCGTGAAATTGCTCACCTGCGTTTCCGCACAAATACTTTCAATGCGGTCTTTAAACTACGTCACGCATTAGCCTTTGCTATTCATCAATTTTATAACGAAAGAGGTTTTGTATATATGCACACGCCCGTTATTACTGCATCTGATGCAGAAGGTGCAGGTGAAATGTTTAAAGTTACTACTCTTGATTTCGACAATACACCTCGAACAGAGGATGGAAAAGTAGATTACTCTCAGGATTTCTTTGCACGCGCAACCAACCTAACCGTATCTGGTCAGCTTGAGGGTGAACTTGCTGCAATGGCCTTTGGACAGATCTATACATTCGGACCTACTTTTAGAGCAGAAAATTCAAATACAACACGTCACCTTGCTGAGTTTTGGATGGTTGAACCTGAAATTGCTTTCGCTGATCTTGATGACAACATGCAGCTTGCTGAAGACATGTTGAAATATGTAATCAGATATGCACTTGAGCACTGCAAGGAAGAGATTGATTTCCTAAACAACCGCTTGCTTGAAGAAGAGAAAACAAAACCTCAGAATGAGCGTAGTGAGCTATCCTTAATAGAGAAGCTAAACTTCTGCTTAAACAATGATTTTGAGCGTTTAACCTATACAGAGGCTATAGCGATTTTAAAATCTTCTAAACCAAATCAGAAAAAACAATTTAAATATCTGATTGATGAATGGGGAGCAGATTTACAATCAGAGCACGAACGTTTCCTTGTTGAAAAACATTTTAAAAAACCTGTGATCTTAACCGATTATCCGGCCGACATTAAGTCGTTCTATATGCGTCAAAATGAGCCAGATGCTCAAGGTAGAAAAACGGTAGCCGCAATGGACATCTTATTCCCAGGCATCGGCGAAATCATAGGGGGATCTCAAAGAGAAGAGCGTCTTGATAAATTGACACAAAGAATGGAAGATCTTGATATTCCACAGGAGGAAATGTGGTGGTATCTGGACACCAGACGCTTTGGATCTGCACCACACTCTGGCTTTGGATTAGGCTTTGAACGATTGATATTATTTGTAAGCGGAATGACAAACATCAGAGATGTAATTGCTTTCCCTCGTTTCCCTAAAAACGCAGAGTTTTAATAGGCTCTTAAATAGCAAAGTTAATAGGTTCTTAAATAGCAGAGTTAATAGGCTCATAAACAATATAAAAGGGGGTGCATCAATGGTGATGCACCCCCTTTTATATTGTTTACCCCCCCGTCATCTCGAGGCTACGAGAGATCTCTTGAATTATATCTAAACAAGAGATCTCTCGTAGCCTCGGGATGACGGGGCTGCTACAACAGCATGATGACGTATGCCATAGTATAGCAATGTACTACCTATTACCTGTTCTGGTTTTGATTTAAATCGTCTGCGAATGAATTTGCATGTGTATAATCAACCAATGAAACTTTATAATCAGAAGGCACAAAACTTGTAGAAACACTCAACGCCATACCCAATTCAAATCTTATCGGATAAGGTGACTGCAACAAACTTCCTTCAGGAATATAAGGAAAGCTTTCCATATATGATTGCATTACATTAGGTGCAATCCTCCTGTTGATATATGCTCTGGTTAATTGATGTGGATGATGTAAACCCGCAGCGCCAAGCAGTTCTACAGCACTACCAACGGTGAGTTTGTGAAAATTATAAACTCTTTCTGTTTTATCTCCCACCACAAGGCCTTTCATTAAACTAGGGTCCTGTGTTGCCACACCAGTCGGACAAGTGTTACTGTTGCACTCTAAAGCCTGTATACAGCCAAGTGCGAACATCATTCCCCTTGCTGAGTTACATAAATCGGCACCTAATGCTATATTTTTCACCAAATCAAATCCTGATGCAACTTTACCGGAAGCAATAATTTTAATATGCTTTTTCAGGTTAAACCCAACCAGAACATCATAAACAAATGCAACCCCTTCCCTCAATGGCATACCCACTGCATTAGAAAATTCCTGAGGAGATGCTCCTGTTCCACCTTCTCCCCCATCAACAGTAATAAAATCCACATAAGTACCTGTTTCAACCATTGCTTTACATATGGCGAAAAATTCACTTCTTCTTCCAATACATAGTTTAATACCAACAGGCTTACCTCCCGAAAGCTCTCTCAGCTTTTTTACAAAACCCATTAACTCTAAAGGTGTTTTAAAAGCAGCGTGAGCTGGAGGAGAAATAACATCAAAGCCCTCTTTTACCAGCCTTATTCTGGCAATTTCGGGAGTAACCTTTTTAGCTGGCAATATCCCCCCATGTCCAGGTTTAGCCCCTTGAGAAAGCTTAATTTCAATCATCTTTACCTGATCTGTACTTGCTCTTTCAGCAAAAGCTTCATAGTTAAATGTACCATCATGATGACGACAACCAAAATAACCAGTTCCAATTTGCCAGATCAAATCTCCACCCGGATTTGCATGATAATCACTTATACCACCTTCACCTGTGTTATGAGCAAAATTACCCATCCTGGCTCCGCCATTTAAAGCCAGAATAGCATTCTGACTAAGCGAACCGAAGCTCATAGCAGATATATTATAGATACTTGCAGAATACGGTTTTAAACACTCAGGGCCTCCAACTAACACACGGGGATCTTCATTAAGCTCAGTATGACTGATTGCAGAAATACTATGACTCAACCACTCATAACCATTTTCATACACATCTAATTGGGTACCGAATGGAATAGTATCATTTTCTCTTTTTGCACGCTGATAAATCAATGAGCGGCTAAGTCTGCTAAATGGTTTACCATTGGTATCACTCTCAACAAAATATTGATACACTTTAGGTCTTAGATCTTCCATAAAGTACCTTAACCTGCCCACCACAGGGTAGTTCCTAACTATACTATGTTTTGGCTGATACAAATCGTAAATACCCAACAAAACAACTGGTCCGGTAAAAATGAATAACCACCATAAGGGTGGATAAGTAAGGCCCAACATTACAGTAAGTGCCACCAAAAACGCCGCAATTGCGATAAATGCTTTTCTCATATTCCTTAATTTAATAAAAACATGCCAATAGAACAATTATAATCTGATTTAGGATCAATATTTTGTAAATTTACATATGCTTATTAAAATCTATCCTGAAAACCCAAATCCCAAGGCGATTGAGCAAGTTGTTGAAGTATTGAAAAAGGGAGGTATAATCATTTATCCAACCGATACCGTTTACGGAATGGGTTGTGATATTACCAACCATAAAGCGATTGAAAAAATTTGCCGTTTAAGGGGTATCAAACCTGAAAAGGCTAACTTCTCATTTATTTGCTCAGATTTAAGGCATATCTCTGATTATATAAAACCCATTGATACTACTACATTCAGGGTACTTAAAAAAGCACTACCCGGCCCATTTACATTTATATTCAATGCAAATGGAAATGTTCCAAAACTACTAAGTTCCAACAAGAAAACTGTGGGTATAAGGGTACCCGACAATGATATTGCCAGAGAAATTGTTTTGCAGCTTGGAAATCCAATTCTTTCTACTTCCATATATGATGACGATGAGGTAATAGAATATTCTACCGATCCTGAACTGATCCATGAGAAGTATGAAGATACTGTAGATATAGTAATCGACGGTGGATATGGCGATAATGAGCCATCAACAGTTGTAGACTGCACATCGGGCGATTTTGAAATCATCCGTGAAGGAAAAGGAAACCTGGAAAACTACCTATAAAATGACTAAAATAATAAACTTACAAGCGTTCAAGGATTTTTTACGTTCAGGACAAATTGGGGGTATACTCCTTATGGTATGTGTTGCAATATCTCTATTCATTGCAAACTCCAGCTATAAAGATGGATTTTCTTCATTGCTAGCCACGGACTTTGGTTTTACATTTGGCTCCAGCTCTTATGTATTTACCGTTTCGGCCTGGATAAATGATGCATTAATGGCTGTATTTTTCCTTTTAGTAGGATTAGAAATCAAAAGAGAACTTGTAGAAGGCGAATTATCATCTGTTAAAAAAGCTTCACTACCTGTAGTTGCCGCACTTGGAGGTATGCTGATTCCAGCATTTATTTATTTCATTTTAAATAAGGATACCGCAACTGCATCTGGCTGGGGAATTCCAATGGCTACCGACATAGCCTTTGCTTTAGCTATCATATCTATGCTGGGTAAAAGCGTTCCGGCTTCACTAAAAATATTTCTTGCTGCACTGGCCATTGTAGATGATCTCGGAGCTATATTGGTTATTGCTGTTTTTTACACAAATGAGGTGCACTTCCATTACCTCCTGATGGCCGGAGGTGTACTTGCTTTACTTCTCGTATTTAACTTTTTTAAGATAAAACCACTTTATTTTTACCTTATACCCGGGGTATTTTTATGGTACTTTATTCACCACTCAGGCATACATGCAACAATTGCAGGAGTATTGCTTGCCCTAACTATACCAACCAATTCTGATAGCACAGAATCACCTTTAGAAAAGCTTGAGCATCTATTAAACGGCCCTGTAAATTATTTTATCATGCCAATCTTTGCACTGGCGAATACCAATATTACCTTTCAAAAGGAAATGCTTGGCGGTTTGGTATCACCTCTGGGACTTGGAATTGTAACCGGATTATTTGCCGGAAAAACAATTGGTGTTACTTTATTCTCCTGGATTGCAGTAAAACTGAAATTAGGCACCCTTCCATCAGAGTCAGGCTGGAAGCACATTATTGGCTTAGGGATGTTGGCCGGTATAGGCTTTACGATGTCAATATTCATATCCCTGCTTTCATTTAGCGATGAAATGCATGTAACCGAAGCAAAATTTGCTATTCTTTGTGCTTCGGTTATTGCAGGATTAATTGGTTTTGTTTTCCTGAAATCTATTAAAGGAAAAGCATCAGTTAAGGCTTAAACTCTTTCATGAACTGTTTAACGCTACCACGAACATCATCGGCAGATAAACTTTTCACAAAGGCAGTGCCTATAATTGCGCCGTTGGCATATTTACAAGCTTTATCAAAAGTCTCTTTACTGCTTATACCAAAACCTATCATAGTTGGATTTTTAAGCTTTAATGAGGCAATTCTTGAAAAATATGCTTCGGTAGTATCAGATACCTGCAGGTTCTTCCCGGTAGTCGCTGATGAAGATAACAAATAGATAAAGCCATTGCTTAAACCGTCGATTTTACGAATCCTCTCTTCAGAAGTTTGAGGAGTTACCAGAAATATATTACTTAAATCATATTTAGCAAAAACCGGTTCATAAAGTTCTTCATGTTCAACCATTGGGAGATCAGGAACTATACATCCATCAACGCCTACTTCTGCACAAGCTTTGCAAAAATTCTCTACACCAAATTGAAGCACCGGATTTACATAACCCATTAATAACACAGGGATAGTTACCGTTTTACGCAAACCCTTAAGCTGTTCAAATAACAACTTTAAATCCATACCATTATCAAGTGCCTGCTTACTGCTTGCCTGTATTACCGGCCCATCAGCAACAGGATCGGAATAAGGGAACCCTATCTCCAACAAGTCTGCTCCTGAGCGTTCTAACTCTTCTGCAATTGCCACCGTATCTCCAAGATTAGGATAACCGGCTGTATAATAAATTGATAATATATCTTTCTTTTCCTGAAATAACTTTTTAATTCTATTCATTTCTTTTATAATCCAAAATATTTCATGTAAGTATCCATATCCTTGTCACCGCGGCCCGACAAACAGACCACTACATTCTCTCCACCTTTAAAATTCATTTTTTCCAGATAAGCCAGCGCATGAGCACTCTCTATAGCAGGAATAATGCCTTCCATCTGTGTAAGCAGCAAACCTGCCTGTAAAGACTCATCATCAGTTATAGAAACATACTGACCGCGGCCAGTTTTAAACAAATGTGCATGCTGGGGACCAATGCCAGGATAATCTAATCCTGCCGATACTGAATGCGGCTCTACAACCTGACCATCTTCAGTCTGCATCAAAATGCTTCTGCTGCCATGCAACACACCTTCTTTACCCAGCGTAGTTGTAGCTGCTGAAAAGCCACTATCAACTCCTTTACCTGCAGCTTCTACAGCAATCAGTTTTACCTTTTCATCATCAATAAAATGGTAGAACATCCCCATGGCATTACTACCACCACCCACACAGGCCAATACATAATCTGGCTGGTCATTACCAGTTTGCTCTATCAGTTGTTTTTTAGTCTCTTCTGAAATGATAGACTGAAAGATAGCCACCATGTCTGGATAAGGATGCGGACCAACAACAGAACCTATAATATAATGTGTATCAACCGGATTATTGATCCAGTCGCGCATAGCCTCGTTTGTAGCATCTTTTAAGGTTTTACTTCCAGAAGTTGCAGGAACTACCTTAGCACCCAGCATTTTCATCCTGGCGACATTAGGAGCCTGACGTTGAATATCAATCTCTCCCATATACACTACACATTCTAATCCGCGCAATGCACATACTGTAGCAGTAGCCACACCATGTTGTCCGGCACCGGTTTCAGCAATAATTCTTTTCTTACCTAAACGCTCTGCAAGCAATATTTGCCCGATGGTATTGTTGATCTTATGTGCACCTGTGTGATTCAGATCCTCACGTTTCAGAAAAATATTTGCGTTATATTTTTTTGATAACCGTTTAGCCAAATACAATGGCGAAGGTCTGCCTACATAATCCTTAAGTAACTGATGAAATTCCTTTTGAAAATCTTCATCCTCAATGATTTTAAGATAATTCTGTCGTAATTCTTCTACATTCGGATATAGCATTTCCGGAATATAAGCTCCGCCAAAATCTCCGTAGTATCCTTTTTCATTTACAAAATAGTTCATAGTTTTGTTCTTAAATCCTTTCTGAGTAAACTCAATAGGACAACATATTTTTAAAGTCAATCAATTTATCTATATCCTTTAAGCCAGGCTCCAATTCAAACTTACTGTTGATATCTATGGCATAAAAGCGTTCGTCTTTTATTCTATTTATTTCATCAATACTTTCCAGATCAATCCCGCCACTTAAAAAATACGGCTTATCTAACACGTATTTTTGAAGTAATTCCCAGTTAAAAGTCCTTCCCGAACCACCGTGGTCAGGCGTTTGGGTATCAAACAAAAAGTAGTCAACAGCATCTGAATATGCTTCCAGCTGATCAAAATCAAATTGCTCATCAATTCCAAACGCTTTTATTATCTCTATATCCAACAAATCTTTTAACTGACGGCAATAACTAGCAGATTCACTTCCGTGTAATTGAACCGCATGTAACCCATATTCCAGAATGCGCTCAACTACTATTCTAAGTTCTTCGTTTACAAAGACACCTGTTCTTTTGATATTAGATGGCAGATCCTTAACAAACTGAGCTGAAAGGTCTGCAACATATCTTTTTGAGCCACTATAGAAAATAAATCCCATATAATCAGGCTGCAAATCGGCTACCATTTCAATGTTTGATGGCACCTTCATTCCACATACTTTCAGTCTCTTATCCATTACCTTGATATTAAGTTTTTAAAACTATTCAAAGCATTCTTGCTTACTAAAGAAGCTTCAGCCTCATAAAAACAATCTGCAAAAGGTTTAGTGTTATCTATTGTCTGAATAGCAAGCGCAGCATTGCAAAGCACAACATTTCTCTGAGCATCAGTACATTCATCATTAAGCACATCCATAAAAATCTTTGCCGATGACTCAACTGTATCCCCTCCTTTTATCTCCTGCTCATCAATCTGTGCAAAACCAAGATCAGCAACAGTTACCAGCGATTCTCCTTTTTTACTAAAAGTTTTAAAATCACAAGTCAACGAAACCTCATCAAAACCATCTACCGCATGTAATATCGTATAGTTTTTATCTGTGTCCTGGTATAAATAGGCATATAATCTAGCTAGTTCCAAACTAAACACACCTACAATTTGATTTTTAGGTTGTGCCGGATTAACCATTGGCCCAAGCATATTAAAGAAAGTTTTAACCCCTAATTCCTTACGTATAGGAGCAACAATTTTCATTGCCGGATTAAACAATGGTGCATGAATGAAACAAATGCCAGCCTTATCCAGGCTATGTTTTAGAATATCCTGTTCATTGGTAAATGTATATCCCAGGTACTCCATTACATTTGAAGAACCGCAGCCTGACGAAACGCCATAGTTACCATGTTTTGCTACTTTGTGGCCTGCTCCTGCTACAATAAAGGAAGCAAGCGTAGATATGTTAAAGGTATCTTTACCATCCCCTCCGGTTCCGCAAAGATCTACAAGTTCATAATCTGAAAAATCCAGTTTTACACAAAGATCAAGCATTGCATCGCGAAAGCCCTGAAGCTCAGCTACAGTAATATTCCGCATGCCATAAGCGGTGATAAAAGCAGCAATCTGCGAAGTATTAAATTCACCCAGCGCAATAGACGTAAGTATCTTTTGTGCCTCTGCTCTGCTAAAGGTTTTATTCTCGAATAGGTGGTTAAGTATTTTCTTCATGTTATTTTCTTCTTAAAGAAGCTTTTTCAAAATGTCGTAAAACAAAAAAGGTTGCCTTAAGCAACCCTCAAAATATTTTTATATAAAATAAAACGTTCAAAACGGGGTTACACTACGCTATTGCGTTGTGCCACCACCAGTTGTTAAGTCCGTTTGTAAGTATCATTAAAGCAAATATGGAATTGTTTTTGCAAAGCAGCAAATCTTTTATCAAAAAAAATAAAATTTATTACTTATTTGGACTGGAGCTTACTTAATCAGGGCGTTCTTTTCTTTAGTGAAGTGATTAAAAACCAGTTTATCTGCCAAAGCAGGCAATAGCTTATTAATCCATACCGTTAGCTTACCCTGTCCCGTCATAACTAAAGTACGCTTTCTTGCAGCGATACCATCCACTATCCGGTTGGCTACTTCTTCTGCGGTCATCATTTTACCTTCTTCCATGCTCGTCTCACCGTGAGAAGCACCATCTTTCGCCAACGCAGTAACCCGAATATTAGAAGCAGTAAAACCCGGACAAGCCACCATTACATGAACACCGGTTTTGAGTAACTCGGTTCTTAATGACTCCATGAAACCATTCATAGCAAACTTAGAGGCAGAATAACCTGTACGACCAGGCAAACCACGATACCCTGCAATGGATGATACTCCAATTATACTGCCTTGTGTTTTCAAAATCTCGGGCAGTGCATATTTAGTGCAATAAACAGTACCCCAAAAATTCACATCCATCAGATTTTTTAACACAGACAAATCCAGATCATTAAACAGTGCACGCATCGATAAACCTGCATTATTGACTAATACATCTATTTTACTGAAAGTGACTAATGCCTGTTTAACAAGCACTTCACATTCCTCTTGCTTATTCACATCGGCCTGTACTGCAATAGCACGTATACCGTACCTTGCCTCCAGATCAGCAGTAATTTCGCAAAGTGTAACATATTGCCTTGCACCTAACACCAGGTTGGCACCGCGTTTTGCAAACTCTTCGGCGCATGCCTTTCCAATACCAGATGATGCACCAGTAATTATGACTACTTTATTCTTAAAATCCATTTTAATTATTTAATTAATGAGTTTTCATAAGGCACCCTGGTAATGATAGATCTTCCCAGTGTAATCTCATCAGCATACTCCAGCTCACCACCAAAAGCAATTCCTCTGGCAATTGTAGTAATTGGTATTTGAAAATCCTTAAGTCTTTTATACAAATAGAAGAGCGTAGTGTCGCCTTCCATAGTAGCGCTAAGGGCCAGTATGATCTCCTTTACCGGAGTTGTGGCAACACGCTGCACCAACGAATCAATAAACAGATCGGATGGTCCTACCCCGTCCATTGGAGATATTAATCCGCCAAGCACATGATAAACGCCAAAATATTGCGAAGTATTTTCCACAGCCATCACATCTCTTGTGTCTTCTACAACACAGATTACTTCTTTTTCGCGTTTTGCTGCTGAGCATATCTCGCAAATATGGTTATCAGAAATGTTATGGCAAATACCGCAGTGCTTAATTTCTTTTCTAAGTCTTACAATTGCATTTCCAAAATGCTCCACTTCCTCCTGCTCTTTATTCAATAAATGCAGAACCAACCTTAAAGCCGTCTTTTGTCCAACGCCAGGTAACTTCGAAAATTCGTTAACAGCGTCCTCAAGCAATTTAGAAGAAAAGTTCATCTTACAAACTTAGATAAATTGTGAATGTAAATTTATATTTATCTCCTGATATTTAATTTTTATAAGTAGAAACTCATGAGGGTTTCTTACATTTAGAATCTTAACTATTCATAAAAAATGAGTCCAATTATACTTTTGTCTTTTCTGCTCGGTTACTTTGCGTTGCTAATAGGCGTATCCTACTTTACTTCCCGAAACAACTCTGACAATGCTTCATTTTTTATAGCAAACAGAAATTCAAAATGGTATCTAGTGGCATTTGGAATGATTGGAACTGCCCTTTCCGGAGTTACTTTCATTTCCGTTCCAGGAGCCGTAGGTAAAAGTGAATTCGGTTACTTTCAGTTCATATTGGGCAATGCGGTTGGTTTTGTCATTATTGCCACAGTGTTACTGCCATTGTATTACAGATTAAATATCATATCCATATATACCTATCTCGAAAGACGCCTGGGCTTTTGGAGTTATAAGAGTGGTGCAGTTATCTTTTTGATTTCACGTACTATTGGTTCATCTTTCAGACTATATCTTGTTGCCATTGTATTACAAAAATTCATATTTGATGCATGGAATGTCCCTTTTTGGCTTACCATTGTTATCTGTCTGGTACTGATCTGGCTTTATACCCACAAAGGAGGATTGAAAACCATTATTATTACCGACACATTACAGACCGTGTTCTTACTACTATCTGTAGTATTATCTATCATTTTTATAGCAAAATCTTTAAACCTGGATATTACCGGCACTTTCGAAGCGGTAAAAAACAGCAGTTATTCAAAAATCTTCTTCTGGGAAGATTTTATGGGTAGCAAAACCCACTTTATAAAGCAATTCCTTGGAGGTATTTTTGTAACCATTGCAATGACAGGACTTGATCAGGATTTGATGCAAAAAAATCTGAGCATGAAAACAATAGGTGAAGCTCAAAAAAACATGTTCACCTTTACTGCAGTATTTGTTGTAATGAACATTTTCTTTTTAAGTGTAGGTGCTTTATTATACATCTTTGCAGCAAAAAACGGAATTGATGTGGCAGCATTAAAAACGCCAGACCACCTTTATCCAGAAATTGCTTTAAATTACCTGAATGTTATTCCGGGCATAATTTTCATGCTGGGACTAACAGCCGCAACGTTTGCAACAACAGATTCAGCATTAACAGCATTAACCACATCGTTTTGTGTCGACTTCTTACATTTTGATAAAAAAGCCGATCAAAATGATCCAAAACTTGTAAGTAAAAGACATTATGTACATGTCGGATTTTCAGTATTAATGGTTCTGGTAATCATGATTTTTAAGCTAATCAATGATGATTCCGTTGTTAATGCTATATTTAAAGCAGCGGGCTATACTTATGGACCACTGGTAGGATTATTCGGTTTTGGCATGCTAACAAAAAAGGCTGTGACAGATAAGCTTGTACCATACATCTGCATCCTATCGCCAATACTATGTTATGTAATTGATGTAAACTCATTAAACTGGTTTAATTATGCTCTGGGTTTTGAGCTTATCATATTAAATGGCCTGATTACGTTTATACTTCTTTGGATAACAGGGAAGCAAACTACGACCCAGACCAAATTTTAAATATTTTAATACCTATTAGAATGACAAGTGAAGAGAAAATAAGAAGCGCATTTGAAAATAAAGACTGGCAGGAAATAAAAGTTACTGATTCCTGGCAGATCTTTAAAATAATGGCCGAATTTGTTGACGGCTTTGAAAAACTGGCCAAAATAGGCCCATGTGTAACCATTTTTGGTTCAGCAAGAACTGCTGAAACCAATAAATATTACCAGATAGCTGTTGAATGTGGTAAGTTGTTAACAGATCGTGGCTATGGCGTTGTTACAGGTGGTGGGCCCGGCATTATGGAGGCAGGAAATAAAGGAGCACATACAAATGGTGGTAAATCTGTTGGTTTAAATATTGAATTGCCTTTCGAGCAGTTCCACAATAAGTATATAGACCACAACAAACTCCTGGAATTTGATTACTTCTTTGTAAGAAAAGTAATGTTTATGAAATACTCACAAGGCTTCATTGTGTTGCCAGGTGGTATGGGAACTATGGATGAACTTTTTGAGGCTATTACTCTTATACAGACAGGAAAAATTGCCCGATTCCCTATTGTACTTATTGGTAAGGATTATTGGGGTGGGTTAGTTGAGTGGATAACCAATACTATGCTAAACAAAGAGCATAACATCCATGCAGAAGATTTAAACCTCTTTAGATTGGTTGATACTGCTGAAGAAGCTACCGAACACATCTTCAGATTCTACGAGAAATATGTTCTAAAACCGAACTTCTAGGCAATCTTAAAGAAGCTCATATATTTTTTCTGATGGTCTTGCTATAACGGCAAGATCATCAGAAACTAATATCGGGCGTTCTATCAATATTGGATTTTCAACCATTGCTGCAATCCATTCTTCATCTGAAAGGTCCTTCCCCTTATACTTCTCTATATAAACAGCTTCTGATTTACGCACAAGCTCATGCGGTGTAATTCCTAATTTACCAACAATAGCTCTTAATTCATCCACAGCAGGAACTGTTTCCAGGTAATTAATCACTTCAAATTCCTTTCCACTATCTTCCAAAACCGTCAATGCACAACGGCTTTTACTGCATCTATTATTATGATAAATCTTAATCATTTCTCTTAACTCAATTTAAACTTTATTTCCTTCTCTGCCCCCTTTACCTCTTCTGTCCGGAGTGATATTCATTCCTTAAAAAATCAACTGTTGAGAGACGACAGGCAGATATTTTGTCCTTCAGCAAATATCTGAGGAGGCGAGCAATGGTTGATTTTTTTAGAAATGGCTAACTCCGCCAGACACCACCAACTTCATAGCATCTGCGGCACTCATGTTCAACGATTTAATCTTTTCGTTTTTAACAACATAAACCTGACCGGCAAAAGAATATGAAAACGGAAAATAAACGATTGCCTCTCCCGGAAGCCCTATAGATTTCAGATCAGCCTGAGTAAGAAAACCTATCCTCTTTAAATCTCCTTCAACCTCAACAAGTACAGGATGATTAAATTTCTTTTCATCACCAACAAATGCTTCTGTAAGATCTTTAATAGACGAGTAAATAAATTTCACAACAGGAAGCCTGTCTAAAGCTTTCTGAAACCAATTATACATCGGTTCAGTAACAAAGTTGGTTACAAAAATGCCGGCGATAAGGATAATGGAAACTACCAATGCTAACCCCAGTCCGGGAATGTTTCTGCTGGCTCCGGTTCTTGGATCAACGCCAAGAATATTGTTTACATTTAACCAGCTGTCTACCGTAGTAACAGCCCAAATCACAATAAAAATACTTAGTGCAATAGGCAGCACAATCAACAACCCTTTAATCAGGTAATTTAACAACGCCCTACCAATTCTATTCATGATGCAAACTTATATAAAACTACTCATAAAAATACACTCGTTTTACCCTTTGAGATACATTTGTTAATATTTCGTAGGGTATGGTATCTATTTGTTTTGCTAACTCCGAGATGGTGAGTTTTCCATTAAAAACTATTACTTCGTCCCCGGTTTTCACATCTAAACCAGTTACATCCAGCATACACATATCCATACATATTACACCAACTGTAGATACAAGCTGACCATTAATCAGCATCTTACCAACACCATTCCCAAATTTACGGTTATACCCATCAGCATAACCAATTTTAACTGTTGCGATCGTACCTCCATTTGGCAATGCACCCTTTCGGCTATAACCAACAGTTTCATTAGGCTTTATAGGCTTTACCTGAGTTACTGTAGTTTTTAAAACAGCAACCGTTTGGAGTCCTTTGTTATGAGATAAGCCTCCATCAAAGCCATACAGTCCAATTCCAAGTCTCACCATATCCAATTGAGCTTCCGGGTGTCTGGAAATCCCGGATGTGTTTGAAATATGTCTGATAAATGAATAGCCTATCCCCTCTTTAACCTTATCAGCAACCGAAGTAAACCTCTCCAATTGATATGCAGTAAACTCATCGTGGTTTGGGTCATCGCTGCCAACCAGATGAGAAAATACAGAAATAACCTTTACCTTTTCCGTATCTTTCAATTGTTGTAAAAGATCTGTCAGTTCCGACTCTTCAAAACCGAGTCTGTGCATACCTGTTTCTATTTTCAGGTGGATAGGATAGTTCTTTACATTTTCATTTAAAAAGCCGATAAAGCTTTTTAGAATGTCAAGATTATAAATCTCAGGTTCCAACTTGTGCTTAACTATCGCATCAAAAGCAGAAGGTTCAGGGCTCATTACCATAATTGGCATCGAAATCCCACCCTTTCTAAGTGCTACCCCCTCATCAGTATAAGCAACAGCAAGATAATCAACCTTATGGTATTGCAGCAGGTTTGCGATTTCAAAACTACCACTACCATAAGAAAAGGCTTTAACCATTGCCATAACTTTAACACCTGGTCTGATTTTATTTCTATAGAACTGCAGATTCCCTGCCAATGCATTTAAATCGATCTCCAGAACCGTATCGTGTATCTTTTGGGCAATCAGCTTACTGATCCGGGCAAACTCGAACCTACGCGCTCCTTTAACTAAAATGGTTTCAATACTAAAATGAAGAGATGGAAAGTTTTCGATAAAAGCCAGCGTACTTTCAAAAAAAGAAGTTTCCATATCAAATAGCTTTGCAGCGGCAGAGATATGTGGACCTATACCTATCAGTCTGTTTACGTTCTTTTGCTTAAGCAGGGCAGATATCTCTGCATAAAGATCTTCATCACTTTTTCCTGTTTCGTACAAATCAGAAAGAATAAGCGTCTTTTTAGGATGCTGGTTTTGCAAATTTAAAAAATCAAGTGCAATGGCCAGAGAAGAAATATCCGCACTATAAGAATCATCGATAACCGAACATTGATTAATTCCATTTTTCAGCTCCAAACGCATACTAACCAATGTCAGCTTTTCTAACAAAGTATCTGTTTGCTGAGGTGTGTAGCCCAATGCAAGTAATGTTGCCCAGCAAATAACACCATTTTCAAGAGAAGCCTTGTCACTAAATGGAATTAAACACTCTATTTCTTCGCCCTTAAACTTAGCTCTTATATAATTTCTGCCATCTATTGGCTCTATAAACAAAATCTGTAGATCTGCCTTTTGTTTAAAACTCCAGGAGAATTTTATTTTACCTGGCAAATCATCCAAACTTACTCCTTCAGTATATTCCGGAGAATAGATAAACAACTCCGCATTCTTAAAGAGTTTTAGTTTTTCAAGCAGTTTTTCTTTAACAGATGAAAAACCCTCGGCATGAGCTTCGCCAATATTGGTTAAAATACCTATATTGGGCTGTATAATTTCCGCAAGACTATCCATTTCACCTGACCTCGAAATACCAGCTTCAAATATCCCCATGGTATGGGTATCTTCAATTTCCCATACAGAAAGTGGTACGCCAATTTGGGAATTAAAACTTTTAGGGCTTCGAACGATATTAAAATCAGCTGCAAGTAGCTGATACAACCATTCCTTAACTATGGTTTTCCCATTGCTTCCTGTAATAGCAATTGTTTTTAACTCATGCTGTTCACGATTGTACTTTGCTAAAGTTTGAAGTGCGACCAATACATCTGGAACTACCAGAACATTAGCATCTGGAAAGCTATTAGCGTAATTTTCATCACTAATTACAAAATTCTTAATTCCATTTGCATAAGCATCTTTAAGGTACTCATGCCCATTTCTTTTTGCATTCAAGGCAAAAAACAAAGATTCATCAGGATCAATCACACTTCTGCTATCAATTACTAATTTAGTAATTATAGCCTGGCTATTAATTATGTGTGATTTTGCAGTTAAAATGCCGGCAATAAGAGAAATGGAATAATTAGAATTGCTCATGCCCCAAAATTAAACTTTTTTCGGCTATATGAGCTTTTCTAAAACTGGATATCAGTAAACCATTTTTTATAAATAGTCTGATAAGTTCCATTCTCTTTTAACAGGCTCAGAACCTCATTAAATTGATCACGAAGTTGAGTATCGCCTTTCTTCATGGCTATTGCATATTGAGAATCTGTTTTAGGTAGATACATTCCAACTTTTAATTTCTTGTTTTTTTGTAGAAACCCGCCTGCAATTGGGGAATCGTCAATAAGCAGATCTATTTTTCCTGCTTGTAATTTCCTGTATAATTCTTTATTGGTTTCGGCATGAACCATATTGTTACCAGGAAAATTAACATGAACATATCTTTCTGCTTCTGTAGCCTCTCTTATCCCTATCGTTTTATTTTTAAGGTCATTTATATCTCTTAAATTATCATCGTTGTTCACAACAGCGCATAATCTAAAATGCAAATAAGGATTACTAAACTCAAGTATATGCCTGCGCGAAGGAGTAACGGTTACCGCTGAGCAGATAAGATCCAGTTCGCCTTTAAACAGCTTTTCTAGAATTGTTGCCCACAATGATACCTCATATTCAACTTCTAAATCAAGATGTTCGGTTATAGCTTTCATTAAATCTACCTCGAACCCTTCAAATTTTTCAGAATTATAATCCGAGTGCATAGGAAATGGAGCTGCAGAATCTAATCCGACTTTCAATACTTTTTTTGGTCCCATAGCAGGAGAGTTAACTAAATGACATCAGAACGAAGCTAAAATACGCCTTTAAAACAATAATTTAACACAAAAATCCTCAAAAACTACAAAATGTTTAAAGAAATTATCATTCCTCCTTAATTTACAGTGATTTAAAATCAAACAGGATATATATTTACACTAAAAGATCAAACTTAAACATGAAAATTCTTGTTTAAACATAAATCACATTAATGACAGGCACATTTTGTAATATTGTAAATGCTGGATTCATCAAAAAAACAAGTAATAAAGTTAGATAAGAAAGCAGCTTTAGCAAAAGCTGAACATTATTGTGCTTATCAGGAAAGGTCTCAACAGGAAATCAGAAATAAACTTTATGAATGGGGACTTTGGAAAAATGAGGTGGAGGAAATCATCTCAGAACTTATACAAACTAACTTTTTAAATGAAGAGCGCTTTACTATTGCTTACGTTTCCGGAAAATTTAAGATCAAGCAGTGGGGAAAGATGAAAATCAAACAGGGACTTAAATTAAAAGGGGTTACTGAAAAGATGATTTTGAATGCACTAAAAACGATAGATTATGATGAATATTTAGAAACTATACTCGTTTTAGCGAACAAAAAGCTACCCACTATCAAAGAAAAAGACGATTATAAGAGAAGATACAAGCTTACTTCTTACCTAATGGGCAAAGGCTTTGAAAGCAATTTAATCTCAGAAGTACTAAAGACCAATGGCTTAGCTTAAGCACAGCATTTTTTATAAAAAATAACTTGACAGTAATACAAAAGTATTTATATTTGCAATCCCAAACGGAAACAAGGTTAATTTATTAATTAATGTTTTAAAAAGGGAATCATTGGATAATGATTTATTGAAACCAATGCGAAAGTAGCTCAGTTGGTAGAGCACGACCTTGCCAAGGTCGGGGTCGCGAGTTCGAATCTCGTCTTTCGCTCTAAAAGCCCTTAAAGGTTTTTAAGTAACGGTCATCATTTCAACAGATATTGAAATAAGACTATGCTCAGATGGTGGAACTGGTAGACACGCAGGACTTAAAATCCTGTGACCTTAAAAGTCGTGCGGGTTCGATTCCCGCTCTGAGTACAATAAAACAACAATACCAACGCGAAAGTAGCTCAGTTGGTAGAGCACGACCTTGCCAAGGTCGGGGTCGCGAGTTCGAATCTCGTCTTTCGCTCCAAATGCCTTCAGTAGAAGGCATTTAATTTTAAAAGGTTATTCACCTGCTCAGATGGTGGAACTGGTAGACACGCAGGACTTAAAATCCTGTGACCTTAAAAGTCGTGCGGGTTCGATTCCCGCTCTGAGTACTTCAAATCTAAAGCCCCAAAAGGGCTTTTTTTTATTACCTCAATATTTTCTTTAAAACATCCTCTCTCTTCTGTCTTGAAATTGGAATTTGACTACCATCTTCCATTGAAATATAACCACCTTCTGTTTTTACATAGGCTGATATTTTTCGGAAATTAATTAAATGTGACTGATGTGTTCGTAAAAAATTATACCGTTCCAATAACTCCTGATACTCTTTAAGTGTTTTGCACACCAGGTATTTTTTATCACCGTCCATATAGATATGCGTGTAATTACCTTCGGCTTCCAGTCTTATGATCTTACCTATGGCTACAAACTCTATTTTATCCGTAAGAGGCACGGCAATTCGCTGTTCGTCATCAGAACGATCTATATTTGCTATAAGCTCCTGTAACCTTTCATTTTCTTTTTTAGGAGTGATGTGTTTTGTTGCCTTTTCAACAGCATTGCTTAATTCCAGGATATTTATGGGCTTAAGCAAATAATCGATAGCACAGGCTTTAACGGCCTGGATACCATATTTATCAAAGGCCGTAACAAATATGACCTCAAAGTTTTGATGCCCATTCAATAATTTAAGCATATCGAATCCTGAAACATCACCCATTTCAATATCTAAAAACAATAAATCTGGTTTTAGAGCTGAGATTAGTTTTAGTGCCTCCGTAGCTGAACCAGCCTCTCCTACCACCTCTACAGAAGGACAATAAGCCGCAAGTAACTGTTGCAAGTTTACACGGCTCTTAGCCTCATCATCAACGAGTATACATTTCAATTTCATCAGTCAATAGGAATAGTTAGTACCGCATTTGTTCCACTTTCGCCATTCTCTAAATTACTGCTTAAAATTAGGTTTCCTTTAGCTCCGCGCGCATTTAATAAATTCAATCTTTCTCTTACCAGCTTCAAGCCAAAACCATTATCAGATTGGTCTGCCGACTCTTTTTTTAAGCCAATTCCATTATCTGTCACTTCTATTTTAAGGTAAATTTGCTCCAGCATTATTGTAATTTTCAATGTTCCGGCAGTTCCTTTTTGAGCAAGGCCATGTACTATTGAATTCTCTACAAGAGGCTGAATAATCATACCAGGGATTTCAATCAGATCGGCATTAACTTCATTATGAAGATCGATAGAAAAAGAAAAATCAAAACGAAGTTTTTCGAGTTCACAATACAATTGTACCGCTTCCAACTCATCTGACAATGTAACAAAGCTTTTTTCAGAATTATTTAATACCCTTCGCATTAGCAAAGCGAATTTCTGCAAATAAACATTAGCTTCTTTATATTGCTGATTATTGATTAAGGATTGAATGGAATTTAAGGCATTGAACAAAAAATGAGGATTCATTTGTGATCGGATTGCTTTAATTTCTAACTCTTTGATCTGCCGCTTCATCAACTCTTTTCTCTTAAGATTGGCCACTCTCACCTTATATATCCACAACCCTATTAAAAATGAAACAAGGATGGAGCATGCGCTCCATCCTATTGTTCTAATCAATGCTGCTTTCTTCTCCGGACTCATCTGTCGGGTTGCCATAGCCCGCTTTAACGCTGCTTCAAAAAAGTCATCGTTTACACGCTTATAGCTGTCGTCTATATTGTCATCTACTACTCTCAGTTCCGAATCAAAAACGAATGTTTTGGTATCCCAATATTCTAGTAAAACCTCTTTATCCCTTTGCTTATCATCTCTGCTTACCTCTACATAGGTTACATTAGGCATACTTTTCAGTACAGAGTCTATAGTACTTTTCGGGAATTGTTCCTCAGCAAGCTGGACAATTACAAAATGAACCTTTTTAGGATCCTGTTTCTTTATCCGTTCCAGCAAATGCTTAATATTATCAGGATAATGAAAATTAAAAGTCAAGCATAGCGTTTTCCCTTTAAACTGTTTTAAGTCCAGCGTTTTTCCATCTGCCAGTTTTAGACCAGACAAAGGGCTTTCCTTGCCAGGAGCCCAGGAATTAATCACTTTCCAACTCTCCTTTACCGGATTCGTTAGAACAGAATCTCCGCAATTACGGATAAAATCATCATAATAAGGCTTTAGATTTTGAGCTTGCTTCCAGGTACTGTTTTCCAATTCATGTTCAAATGATTCGGATAATGAATAATACAATGGAAAACGCTTAAGGTAAGTTAATGCCATAGGATAAGAAGCAAAAAAACCATATTGTCCGCCATTTACCGCACCAATCTTATCATCTATGTACATCTTAAAATCATGCAAAAACGATGTATACCATCCTTCAGATGTCTGATCAATCATCAGTACGGGTAAGGTATCGATGCTTAGGAAAAAATCTTTAGGGAAATCCTGAAAAATTTCGGTTGATTTCGGAGTACTCAGATAACCTGTCTTTGAAAGGAATTTCAGTTTTTTACTTGCCTCCTCATAAGCAAACTTAAAGTGATAATAGTTCCATGCATCTTCTGGAATCTGGCCTTTGTATGTATTCAACACATTTTCAAATGCGACAGCATCCTTTTGCTGTTGAGCCATAAAATCAACTGCAGAAAAAGACTTCAGATCTACCTCTTTAGTTTCAGTCGATATTTTTCTTTCAATTTTACTCATTTGAGCACCAAGCTCTGCAGTCTTAGCCCCCTTACCTATAAAGCGAATACTTTCTTCAATGTTATTTCCATCAGCAGTTATTGTTAAAGTATCTCCCGGCTTAACAAATAAAGACATCCCGAGCTCCCGGCTATAGCTTAGACTGACAGCGACAGGTTCTTTAATTGAAAGAGGAATTTTAAAACTTCCATCTTCTGCTATTGCAAAATCATCATTGTAAACCCCCATATATAAATAAAACTTTTCCCTAACATCAGCCGTGAAGTTGCTGATATTACCCGTAAGCAGTGTATTTTTTGGGATTGAAAACGAGGCTGCAGACAACAAAATCGATAAATTTGAGTCATTAACGTCCACACCTTCAAACAATTGATTAGTGTGACTTCTTAATGTTGTACTAACTGCCTCCGAAATTGTTTGAGCTGTTTCAATTAATATGGGATTCATTTGAGCAGATGTACCTCCTTTTGTTTTCCTCGAAGTTATTTCATTCAATGTTATAGTTGGAAAATCCCTATCAGCTTTCAAACTAATTATTTTACCAGTTTTATTTATCTGAAGTTGAAAAGCAGGCTTATCTATAGTTTCATTATTGCTCTGTAAATATCCGGGATAGTAAGAATCATATCCAAGTCCTACATGGCCAGAATATAAAAATTTCATTTTTATCCTTTCAAAGGTTAAATGGTAATCCCTGTTGCCATTAGCAAGAATTTCTTTTAGTTGATATTTTATATCATACCAATAATATTCACTGTTCTTACCAGGATTGGTGTTCTTCACTCTTACATCAAACCAATCTCCTGGTTTCATTTTCGAGAATGAATCCTGCTGCTGAGCAAAAAGTAGTTGGGGTAGCCAGAGTAGCATAAACATTGCTATGCTTAAAATTTTGTTCTGTTTCATAATTTATGATTTGAAACAAAGTACCCTAAAAGAGGTGGTTCTAATTTGGTTCACCTACTAAGCAGCACTTATCACTTATTATTCAGCCAAAAACTAACTAAAACTGGCAAAACAAAAAAAGAGGGTGACCACAAGGGTAAGATCGCCGTACTAATGACATCATTATATCTCTCCTATCGTCGAGATGACGATCTACCTTTTTGGACACCCTCTTCAATATATTTAAAAAGTTTTGCTATACAATACCTTGAGCGATCATTGCATCGGCAACTTTAACAAAGCCAGCTATATTAGCTCCTTTGCCATAATTCACATAACCATCATCCTCTTTGCCGTATTTAACGCATGCCTGATGAATCTGTGCAATAATTACTTTTAATTTAACATCAATTTTTTCTCGATCCCATGAATAACGAAGAGAGTTTTGAGACATCTCCAATCCAGAAACAGCAACACCACCGGCGTTAGCAGCTTTCCCCGGAGCATATAAGATCTTAGCTTTTTCAAATACATGAATTGCCTCTGGTGTAGAAGGCATATTTGCTCCCTCTGCAACACAAAAACAGCCATTATCTACTAAAATTCTGGCATCTACCTCATTTACTTCATTTTGGGTAGCATTAGGAAAAGCTATATCACACTTTATGCCCCATGGTTTCTCACCTGCAAAGAATTGACAATTAAATTTATCTGCATATTCTTTAATTCTTCCTCTACGACCATTTTTAAGTTCCATAATGTACTTAAGCTTTTCAGTATCTATGCCCTCAGGATCATAAATGAATCCTTCCGAATCTGACAAGGTTAACACCTTCGCTCCTACTTCAATACACTTTTCTGCAGTATATTGAGCCACATTTCCTGAACCTGAAATTACAACGCTTTTTCCTTTTAATGAATCACCTTTTAGTTTCAACATCTCTTCAACAAAGTATACTACGCCATAACCGGTTGCTTCAGGACGAATTAAACTTCCTCCCCACTCGAAACCTTTTCCAGTTAAAACACCTGTAAATTCGCCTCTGATACGTTTATACTGACCGAACAAAAAGCCTATTTCCCTTGCTCCAACACCAATATCGCCAGCAGGAACATCTATGTCAGCGCCAACATGACGGTAAAGTTCTGTCATAAAACTCTGGCAAAATTTCATCACCTCAGCATCAGATTTACCTTTGGGATCAAAATCTGAACCTCCTTTTCCTCCACCCATTGGCAACCCTGTAAGGCTATTTTTAAATACCTGCTCAAACGCAAGGAACTTAAGAACACTTAAAGTTACAGATGGGTGAAAGCGCAAACCTCCTTTATAAGGGCCAATTGCACTATTCATTTGAACTCTAAATCCACGATTAATCTCTACTTCACCTTTATCGTTCAACCAGGGCACTCTAAAAATAATAACCCTTTCCGGCTCCGCAATTCTTTCTAAAATCTTGTTTATTTTATACTTCGAATTCTTTTCACTAAAAGGAATTATTGATTCTGCTACTTCATATACTGCCTGTAAAAATTCCGGTTCATGTGCATTCCGAAATTCTATTTTACTCATAAAAGTGTTGATCGATGAATCCATTGTTGGTTTAAATGTTATAAAAATGATGAATTTGTCATAAACGCCAAAAACGTTTTAGACCTGGAAGTCTGTAGTAAGTGGAAAATCTGTCTCTTATACACATCT
>NZ_LGEL01000063.1 GCF_001636695.1 Pedobacter panaciterrae | reverse complement strand
GGTTTTTTATTTAAGATATATGTTTAATCTATTTTCTTTCTTCTATACCAATAAATTCTCTATTAGTATGACCTACATATATTTGGCGTGGACGGCCAATTGGTTCTTTATTTTCATGCATCTCTTTCCATTGAGCAATCCATCCAGGTAAGCGACCCAGAGCAAAAAGAACTGTAAACATATCCGTTGGGAAACCAAGTGCTCTGTAGATTATACCTGAGTAAAAATCAACATTAGGATAAAGCTTACGCTCAACAAAATATGGATCACTTAATGCTGCTTCTTCTAGTTTCTTAGCAATTTCTAAAACAGGATCATCAATACCTAATTTCTCTAAGATATCATCACATGCTTTTTTAATGATTTTAGCTCTTGGGTCAAAATTCTTGTAAACTCTATGACCAAAACCCATCATACGGAATGGATCATTTTTATCTTTTGCTTTGTTGATCCATTTTTCTGTATCTCCGCCATCCTCTTTAATTCTTTCTAACATTTCGATTACGGCCTGGTTGGCCCCACCATGTAGTGGTCCCCAAAGGGCATCAATGCCTGCAGATACCGAAGCGTATAAATTACAATCAGAAGAACCTACCATTCTTACAGTTGATGCAGAACAGTTTTGTTCATGGTCAGCATGAAGAATCAATAACGTATTCATTGCACTCACTACTACCGGATCTATTTCTATTTCTTCGGTACGTTGCCCAAAGATCATATTTAAGAAATTACTAACGTAGTCGAACTTATTTTTAGGATAGATAAGTGGGTGACCTAATGATTTTTTATAAATGAAAGATACTATTGTAGGGAATTTAGCCAACAACTTAATCATTGTTAAATCCATCGTTTCAGGTGATGAATTCGCATTTAATGATTCAGGATAAAAGGTTGACAATGAACAAACCAATGAAGACAATTGTGCCATCGGATGAGATTTTGAAGGATACCCATCAAGAAACTTCTTCATGTCCTCATGGATTAGCGTATGCCTGCTAATTTGAGCTTGAAATTCATTCAGCTGGTCTTGTTTAGGTAAATCTCCATATATAAGTAAATATGCTACTTCAAGAAATGTTGATTTTTCCGCTAACTCTTCAATTGGATAACCGCGGTATTTTAGAACCCCTTTTTCACCATCAAGAAAAGTAATAGCACTTTTTGTTGACCCAGTGTTTTTATACCCAAAATCTAAGGTAATATGACCTGTTAAATCTCTAAGTTTGGAAATATCTATGGCCTTCTCTCCTTCGGAACCTGTTATAACCGGGAATTCGTACACCTTCCCATCAATCTTAATTTCTGCAATATCTGACATATATATATCTTAAATTTATAATAAACAAAACTAACTAATCCTTTTCTATTAGCATTTAATCAACTATAACAAAGCTGTTAAATAATTATTAAATGTGGGTCAAAATCAAGTAAGATTAACAACTACTTACTTGATTTAATCTCTTCTAAAACTGCCCCGCAATCCATCATCTCTTCTCCATAATAGGGATTTTGAATCTGTTTTTCGGATGCCAGCCAATCACCTCCATCTCCATTGTTGGCCATAGGGCAATGTTGAACGTAAATTGACCCCTTTTTCAGATCTGCATGTTTAAACATTGCAATTACATCTGAACTTAAATAAGTAAATTCTTTTCTTTGGCCGGCGATATCTTTAGCAGAAGCTATTTTTTCCGCAATTATTGCTGTATTCTCACAACCAGGAAAATTCGCAAGACTGGTTTTTAACTGTGTCGCTGCTTTTTGAGCATCTTCAAATTTTGATTCTACCAAAGCATCTTTTAAATAGATATAACCGTCGTAAATATTTTGGATTTTAGTATCGGTTAATTCAACAACAGCAGTAGTTGCCACCTTACTTTCAGCTAAACTATCTGTTGAAGCCTTTGTATTCTTTTTATCTGTATTGGTACAAGACAGAGCCATCAACAGGACTCCGGCCGCAAGATATTTTTTCATACTTTATCTCTATTTTTTATGAATTAATGAATCTATAGGTAGATCTAAAATAGCAAACACATGTGCGTATAGGCCTAAAATAGCTCCATTACCTTGTTTTTTGGTTAAAATACCTATTTTAAATTTAAATAACTAAAAAAGCCCCTGAAAAAATCAGGGGCTTTAAATAAAATATTCAAATTCAGCATTATAACTTGAAGCCGTAAGCAAGCCTCAATGCGAACTGGCCATTGTAGGACTGGTAAGTACTCGATGAGCTGTCCTGACTATAGCCTTCGTACCTGGCACTGATATCAAATCCGCCTTTCCAGGCATATCCTAATCCCCCAGACCAAATCAATGAGGTTTTTGAGTTTTCCTTGATCCCAAAACCAGCTCCAATTTCTCCAAGGGCATACATAGATCCAATTGGGAAAATTTTTATCCCTCCCTTTGCCGGAATAAAATCATAATCAGTACCATTGTCCTTGGCCATTAACCTGGTGTACCCTCCTGTTGCAGTGATGGATAATTCTTTGGTGAGATCAAATTGTAAACGGGCATCAGCACCATATGAATTCTTAAATGGTGATCCGTGATCTCCAATACCACCACTAATTCCTATCCCTAACCTTACACCCATTGGATTTTCTGTTTCCATGGTTTGAGCTTTTAATTCTGTTGATCCAAATGCAACACATAATGTTGCGACAGCCAATAATTTAGTAATTTTTTTCATAACGTTGATTTTCAAGTTGATAAAAGATAAGTATGTTTAAGTAAGTATATTTACGTAATTGCTTTCAACTTGGTTTTAAGAAAACAATTATTATACCCTTAATAAATTATCTACGCTGGTTATGTTTTATGCAAACAAAAAGCCCTGTCAGAAAACTCTGACAGGGCCTATAAATTTTAGCTGTTACTCTACTATAACTTAAAACCGTAAGCTACACGTAAAGCTACCTGCCCTACATCTCCTTTTGAAAAGCCTTCATATTTCACTCCTAAATCCAAACCATTACTCCATGAATAACCTATTGCAGGAGAATAAAGAAATGAAAATCCCGAACTATTAGTAACTCCAAAAGCTGCTCCTATTTCACCTAAACCATAAAGCCCTGAACCAGATTCATCAAAGAATATCTTTACACCACTTTTTAATGGAATATAACCAAAATCAGATACATTATCCTTTCCAAGGAAATGAGTATAACCAGCAGTTACCGGAATAGATACTTGTTTTGAAACATCGAATTGCAATCTCGCATCAGCACCAATGGCAAAATTGTACCCGTCAATTGTTGGAACACCCAGGTTAAGTCCTACGCCTAATTTTTGAGCACTGGCATTTGTTGTAAAAAATAAAGCCACTGCAGTTGCAGCAGCAGCAAAGAATTTTGTAGAATTTTTCATATTTGATCATTTACAAATTACATGCCATATCATGGAAAGAAATATTTTGCTTTGAAGGCAGTTAGAACGCCATCAAGTAATTCATCTGGATTTAACTCTGCATTATTAAACCAGTTTATTTTAATTCCATCTTTCTCCATTTTCCTGAAAAAGGTCATTTGACGTTTAGCAAATTGACAAATTGCAATAGCCAGTTTTTCTTTTAATTCTGAATAAGTAAGCTCATCGAAAAGATAGGCCGCAATAAATTTATACTCCAAACCATAAAACACCAGGTCTTCCTTGGTAACACCTTCACTAATCAGCCTCCTAACCTCATCGATCATACCTTCATTAAGTCTAAGCTCAAGACGAGTAATTACTTTCTGCCTCCTAAGCTCAACATCCGAGGTTAGGCCAATCACTAGCGGATCAATTTCAGGTCTTTCAATTAACGGCAAATCGTTATGCACAAGATATTCGGCAATTTCAATTGCTCTGATCATTCTTTTATGAGATGAATGATCTGCTTGTTTTGTAAAATCGGATGGATAGCTTGATAATCTTCCCCTTAACGACTCAATATTCAGCTGATTTAAAGTGTCTCTTAATTCATTATTTACAGGAATGGCAGTATACTCGTGATTTTGAAGAATGCTATGAATATACATTCCTGTTCCTCCACAAAGTATAGGAAGTATTTTTTGATTGGTGAGTTTTTGAAAAAGGGTAAAAAAATCTTCCTTAAACTCATTTACGTTATACCTTTCTCCTGCTTGCTTAATATCTATCAGGTGATACGGAATAGCTTTTCCATTGATTGTATACTCACTAAGGTCTTTACCCGTACCAATATCCATCCCCTTAAAGATTTGTCTGCTATCGGCGCTAATTACCTCTCCATTTAGGGCTTCAGCCAATCTTACAGCCAACTTCGTTTTACCTGATGCAGTTGGGCCTAAAACAATTAGTAAGGGGTTTTGATGCATTATAAGTATAAAATATATTTTAGATTCCCTGTATTAAAAACCTTTACATACTCATCCCCCATTATACTACCGCTTTCCTTATTGAAAAATTCGGCTGGCAATCGATGTGAAAAGTACCTAACTAAAGTATCTTGTTTTACCCATATCTCTGCAGGTGAAGTAACTTCGGCAAGCTTAAACCCCGATTGCTCATACGCTTTCCCTAACGACCAATCCCTATCGGCATAACTCATTACATCATCAGGCTTATAATTTTTAATAAAATGTTGTAATAACTTACTAAAGCCTCCAATAACTGTATACCCCGTTAAACTGGCAAACCGTATCAGCTCTGCTGATCTATAGCCAGGCGAACGTCCTTTCATATACCTTAGATTACTGAAACAACCTACTGCGATGACCTGATCATCTAAACTAAGTCCAAATTTGTAATTGGCTTTTGCCGATGCCTGTAAATGGTTATCATTTAAAAAATCATTGGCCTGTTGTTGAGTAATTGCAATAATTTTAGTTTTGCGTGCGTGAATGCGGTTATTCAACCCAAGAATAGATGAAATCCGCCCTATCACCTGTGCCTTTCTAGTCTTCCATATATCTTCCCATAAATTCACCAAAGAAATATTCTTCAATTGATATTTTTCTTGTAACAATATCAGGCCTTCAGATCGATAAGTATTTTCAAGAGAAATCATATTCATTACAACACTTCCTGTACCAACCGATATAAGATCGTATTCTAATGATTCAATATAGGTTGTAGTAATACCAACATCTTCCAAACTGGTAACTACATCTTGTTGCCAAACTGGTTTTATACCCAACCCTTTTCTTTATAAAATTTAAACCCGGCTGCCAGAGCTTCTTCTATTTGCAACATCAATACATCATCAAGCTTTTTGATATGGAAACAAGATTCACCTTTCAGCTTAAGCAGATCAGCACCAAAAACCTTTTTCAGATCTGCATCTGTATATAAAGGCATATAGTGAAGGCCAACATGCTCCTTTTCTATGGTTACGCTTGCAAAGAAAACTTCATGTCTTTTCCTCCCCTCAATCACAACATTCAGATCACTCCAAAGATCAAATGAGGTTTCACTATTTACCCTATTACTAAAACCCACAGTAGCATAAGGCTGAAGCGATGCCCTGATGGTTTGAAAAATTTCTACAAAATCCGTTTTCATTGTTTTAAGTTATAGATGACTATTCAATAAACAACACCTGTTTATTGATATTGTTTAAGATTATAAGTTATCAGCCAGCCACCATTTACTTGAAGGGTAACTTGTATTTAAAATTACAGATTCGCCCATTAATGGAGTAGTGATTTTCAAATTTTCTTCGTTTGCTTTATTAACAGCCCTTATAATCGGCTCATTCCAATCGTGCATCGCTAATTTAAATTTCCCCCAATGAACGGGCAACAGAACCTTTGCTCTCAAATCCATAGCAGCCTGAACAGTTTGTTCCGGAAACATGTGTATCAAAGGCCAGTAAGCGTTATACTGTCCGCATTCTAATATTGCAATATCAAATGGTCCATATTGTTCTCCTGCATTTTTAAAATGAGTGTCATATCCCGAATCACCACCTAAGTATAATTTATCATTTGATGTTTGCAAAACAAAGGCCGACCATAGCGTCTGATTTCTTTTAAATAATCTGCCGGTAAAGTGTCGGGCTGGAAGAGCAGTAAACTTTAATGTATTCTGAACAGTTTCCTCTCCCCATGCCATTTCAGTAATCTTGCTTGCAGGAACTCCCCAATGCTCTAAATGCGATCCTACACCCAGGGAAACAATAAATCGCTTTGTTTTATCCTTCAATTTTAAAATAGCTTCATAATCGAGATGATCATAGTGATCGTGGGTGATTAGCACAACATCTAATTCAGGAAAATCTTCAGCCTTCACAAAATCAGTCCCTAAAAATCTTTTAGTACCAATAAAAGAAATTGGAGAGGGTCTTTCACTTAGCACCGGGTCAACCAATATATTTTGCCCATCCGTTTGGATAAGATATGAAGAATGGCCAAACCAAATAATCTTAGTTTCAGAAATATCCTGTTCAAAATTAGGTTTAATTGTAGGCACCGGATTTTTGGGAGCTCCTTTTTCATTCCCCTTTAACATTTCCCTTATCATGTCCCAATAACTTACATTATCCGGTTTCATAGGAGTTGGAGAAAAATTCTCAATTGCCCCATCCTTATAATTAGGTATTTTTTTTATGCGTTCCAATCGGCTGCCTTCAGGCACACGTCCGAAAATAGGGAAACTAAGTACCCATACTGTAAACAGCACAAATGCAACAACAAAAATTAGTAAAGAATACATAATCTTCTTTTTCATAATAATTAATGCAAGCGAATATACTTACAAAAAAATGTGATCTATTAACTTACTTTCTCAACAGGTTTCTCTTCTTTTGCAAGCTTCTCTGCGAGTCCCATTCCCGATTGCAGCAACTCATTAGTAATGGTTCTGGTATAGTCGGTTATTTCCGCTTTGAAATCAGCAACAGAGGCTCCGGAGCGAATTTCCTCCAGCCTCTTTTCCCACTGGCCTGTTAATTCAGCTTGTGCAATTTTCTGATCCTTTACAACATCATAAACTGCCAGGCCTTTGGTTGTAGGCACCAGATTTCTTTTTTCCCTTACGATATATTCCCTGCTAATCAACGTCTCAATTATAGCCGCCCTGGTAGCAGGAGTACCTAATCCACTGTCCTTCATCGCATATCTTAGCTCTTCGTCTTCTATATCTTTCCCTGAAGTTTCAAGTGCTTTTAATAAAGAGGCTTCATTATACAAAGGTTTAGGCTTAGTTTGTTTTTCAAGTAATGCCTTATTTACTATTGGCAGTTCCTCGCCTGCTTTTACTTTTGGCAAAGACGGATTTTCTTCATCCTTCTTATCATCATCAGATTCATTAAATACCGATCTCCAACCCGCTGAACGAATTACAGTTCCGTTTGCCATAAACACAGAACCTGCATCAATAGTTATTTTTGTGATCTCTTTTATACACTCCTGATGAAAAGCTTCCAGCATTCTTCCAACTACCATATCATAAATAGCTTGCTTATCGCCACTCAACTGATAAGGAGACTCCCCCGTAGGTAGAATAGCATGGTGATCTGTTACCTTCTTTGCATTTACACTTCTCTTATTTAGCGAAACCGTTAGCAAAAAATCAGCTTGCTTTCCAAAATCCTTATGAGTTTTTAGCTTATCTATAAGGTTAGGAACACCAGCAAAAACATCATCACCAATATATCTGCTCCCTGTACGAGGATAAGTAACCAATTTACTTTCGTACAAGCCCTGCAACAAGTTTAAAGTCTGATCAGCAGTAAATCCTTTACGTTTATTAGCTTCTTGCTGTAAACTACTCAAATCGTGCAATAAGGGAGGGGGTTCTTTTCTCGGTTTTGCCTCGACTGTTAGAATTTTACCTCCATTTGGAAAGCCCGAAGCTACATCTTCAATTTTCGCAAACAGTTCTTCAGCTTCCTCCTTCTTATCAAAGTTATTTACTGAGATGGCTTTAAATAATTGACCATCTTTATCTAACTGTATTGCAAGCTGATAATACAATTGAGGTACAAAATTTTTTATTTCCAGAAAACGTGAACAGATCATTGCCAGAGTAGGTGTCTGAACTCTTCCTAATGAAAGCACCGATCGTGCTCCTGCTGATATACTAAGTGCCTGTGTTGCATTCATTCCTACAAGCCAATCAGATTCAGACCTGCAATGCGCCGAATTAAAAAGTGTATCGTAATCCGTTCCAGGTTTTAGATTTCTGAAGCCTTCTTTAATTGCTTCGTCAGTTTGCGATGAAATCCATAGCCTTTTAAAAGGCTTCTTACATTTCAAAAAATAGTAGATATAGCGAAAAATAAGCTCGCCCTCACGCCCCGCATCCGTCGCCACAATAATCTCGGTAGCTTCGTCAAACAGTTTCTTAATAATGTCCAGTTGTTTTCTAACACCCGGATCTTCAACTAAACCATCCTTGGTTTTTATTTTTCTAATGCCAAGCTTAAATTTTTTCGGGAGCATTGGCAAATGCTGCCTTCTCCACCCAATAAAGCCATACTCCTGTGGCGGGGCCAATTGAAGCAAATGCCCAAATGCCCAGGTAAAAGAATAGCCCTTACCCTCTATATAACCGTCTTTTTTTGTAGTAGCGCCGAAGACTTTAGCCAACTCACGAGCCACAGAAGGCTTCTCTGCAATAACAATCTTCATAATTATTCAAAAATATCTATACCAACTTTAAATGTATTGCAATGCGCATCAACAATATCCCTTATATCAGGCGAATATCCTCCGCCCATGCTTACCTGAACAGGCAAATTATTGTCTTTGCAAAACTGCAATACTATCCTATCTCTCTCCATACAAGCTGCTTTAGATAAAGCAAGCTTACCTAGTTTATCACTTTTAAGCACATCTACCCCCGATAAGTAAAATACAAAATCAGGTTTATGTTTTAATAACTCTGGCAAATGTGATTTTAGTTTATCTAAATACATTTCATCTGCTATACCATCTTCAAGTGCTATATCCAAATCAGACTGCTCCTTTCTGAAAGGAAAATTCTTGTCGCCATGCATGGAACAAGTAAATACACGAGGCTCACTATAAAAGATCTCTGCCGTGCCATTTCCTTGATGCACATCTAAATCTACTATTAAGATACGACTAGCCAAGCCATTATTCAATAAGTAATTGGCTGCTATAGCCTGATCGTTTAACAAACAAAATCCTTCACCCCAGTTACTCCCTGCATGATGGGTTCCCCCCGCAACATTAAAAGCTATCCCAAACTGTTTTGCATAAATGGCACCATCTATTGTTCCCTGTGCAATTCTTACCTCACGTTCCAGCAATTGGGCTGTTAAAGGAAATCCAATCCTTCTCTGTTCTTTTTCCGGAAGTTTCAAATCTCTCAATTGCTGCCAGTACTCATTCTTATGAGTCAGCAAAATTACTTCTTCTCTTGCCTTTTCCGGAGCAAACAAGTTGGTATTGCTAATAAACCCCTGATGCAATAACTGCTCCGGGATTAATTCATACTTAAGCATTGGAAAACGATGTCCCTCCGGTAAAGGATGTGCAAATGAAGGATGCCAGGCAATTTTAACCATCTTACCGCAGTATTTGCTCTACATGTTTTTCAATGTTATTACAAATCTCGTCTACAGGCAAATCATTTGCATCAACTCCAAATGGGTTTTCAATCTCTTCTGCAATTAACTCCAAACTAGCCAGCACATACAATATGAATGGTACAATAGGAACTACAAAATAACCTAAACTAAATACCCAGCCAAATGGTAGGGTTATTACATATATGAAAATGAATTTTTTAATAAAAGCACTATAAGAATATGGAATAGGCGTATTCTTAATCCGCTCACAGCCACCACATATATCAGTAAACTGTTGAACATCTGCATTAAGTATAATAAGCTGCTCCTGACTAATAGCACCGGTTGCCTGCAATTCAAAAACCTTGGACGAAATACTAGCTGCTACCTGGTTAGGAATATGCTTTCCTCCATCAACTTCTATAAGGAAACTGTTTTTACCGAAATACTGTTTTTCCCTTAAATGCTCTTTTAAAGCAAAGGCATACTTAGGAATGCCATATTCAAAAAACTCAACATGCTCTTCGTTTAGTTTTAACGACTTAATCTTTATTGCAAAATTACGGCTCACATTTGTCAATGCGCCCAACAGCCTTCGGCCCTCCCACCATCTGTCGTATGAGGTATTTGTTCTAAATACAAGCAACATGGAAATCACAAAACCAAGAAGGTTATGCATCATTCCTATATTTTTAACATAGGTGGTTTCTGCTAATCTCAGGTAATTAAGTTCTAAGAATGCAATTATGCCCGAAAAAATTGCTACGCTGATCATCAACGGCCACAACTTCCTGATTGTATCGGCCTTATGAATATGAAATATAAATGTGAACCAGTCTTTTGGATTATAATTTATCATATTAAATTTCTTATAGTTTTAAATAATGCCTTTGGTAATTTGGAGTAAAAGCTCACCTGTACGAAATACGTCTTCAAATGAATTGTATAAAGGAACAGGGCTTAATCTGATCACATTAGGTTCTCTCCAATCGCCGAGTACATTATTTGCCACTAATTTCTCAAAAATCTCTTTTCCTTTTTGCTTTGCAATAACAGATACCTGGGCTCCACGATCATTTTCATTAAAAGGAGTTATAATTTCAAATTGTTCACCATTCAAATCTTTATTAACCTCATTAATAAGATAAAACAGATAAGATGTTAAAGTTTTACTTTTATGTCTTAACGGCTCAATAAATCCTGCTTTTTCGAAAATTTGTAAAGAAGCAAAATACAATGCCATTGGCATTACCTGAGTACAACTCACCTGCCACCCATCAGCACCACTCTCTGGTATAAATCCTTTCTCCATTTTAAATCGCTGATCTTCCTGATATCCCCACCAACCCGCAAAGCGGTTCAATGTGGTATCTGCAAAATGTTTTTCATGAACAAAAATACCGCTTATACCTCCTGGTCCCGAGTTCTGATATTTATAAGAACACCAGCAGGCAAAATCGATGTTCCAATCGTGTAATTTAAGTGGAACATTACCTGCAGCATGTGCCAGATCAAAACCGACAATAGCTCCAACTGCATGCCCCGCCCTGGTGATAGCTTCCATATCGAACCATTGCCCGGTAAAATAATTTACACCACCAAACAACACTAATGCTACTGCATCACCCTGTTCAGTAATACAAGCTAAAATATCTTCTGTTCTTAAGGTATACTCACCTGCTCTTGGACCTACCTCAACAATTACTTCCTTTGGATCATATCCATGAAAACGAACCTGACTTTCAACGGCATATTGGTCTGATGGAAAGGCTCCTGCCTCCATAACAATTTTAAATTTACCATTAACCGGCTTATAAAAACTGACCATCAAAAGGTGTAGGTTAACCGTTAAAGTGTTCATTGGGCAAACTTCGTTAGCATTCGCCCCAACCAACGGTCCCATCAGTTTCTTTAACTCTTTGTGATAGAACATCCATGGATTGTCACCTTCAAACCAGCCCTCAACAGCAAGATTATGCCAGTTATCCAACTGCTCCTCAACAACCTTACGTACCACTTTAGGTTGCAACCCTAAAGAATTACCACACAGATAAATAAATTGATCTCCATTTTGTTTTGGAAATAAGAAATCATGCCTAAAATCACTAAGCGGATCAGCCTGATCCAGGCTTTGAGCAAAGGCTAAATTATTCTCAAAAATCATCGGTTCAAATATCAATAAAAAAGGCAGATAATTAAATTACCTGCCTCATTTGTTATCAACAATAGTACTTTTAGCTACTATAAAAATCTATTTTACTTATTTGGTTTACTCACAAATTTATTCCCTTTAACATAATATCTCCATGGCAATAAAGCATGATCTCCGGCATAATCAACGCCTACTCTTACGGATGAAACAATTTGATCGTTCGGAAAAACAATCCCATTATCTTCAATCCAAATCTCTTCTCCTGATAGATCTTTTGCATTCAAATCTTTGTCTATGCCCATTGCTTTTGACAGTGCACCGGGACCCGCTGTAATATTTGGTTTCAACAGAAGCATATTCCTCCTCCTAAGCATCACATCTATTCCCGTTACCGGCTCAATACCCCTAATTAAAACAGCATGAGGAATTCCCTTCGGTGCTGTAACTACATTAAAAAGATGATGAATCCCATAACATAGGTAAACATACGATAAGCCGCCTTCTTCATACATAACCTGAGTTCGATTTGTAAAACGTCCGCCATAGGCATGAGAGGCCTTATCTTCTATTCCTTTATAGGCCTCTGTTTCAACTATTATCCCGCCGGTCAATTCACCTCCAATCCTGGTAAACAATAACTTTCCCAGCAATTGCACAGCAAGATCATTTACCTCCGCATTTTGATAAAAAGAGTAGGCTAACTTAGGCATTTATTAAACTAACTATTTCCTTTAGATATTTAGCATCAATACTATCAAAATGAGATAGATATTCACTATCAACATCTAATACCCCCACAATTTTATCCTTATTAAAAACAGGCACAACAATTTCTGATCTCGATGCGGAAGCACAAGCAATATGGCCGGGAAAGGCATCTACATCAGGCACCACTAAAGTCTCTGCCTGCTCCCATGAAGCACCACAAACGCCTTTACCTTTTTTGATTCTGGTACAAGCCACAGGCCCCTGAAAAGGTCCGAGTACCAGTTCATCACCTTTCACCAGGTAAAAACCAACCCAAAACCACTTAAACTGTTCTTTTAAAGCTGCAGCAATATTAGCCAGATTGGCTATCTGTTCATCCTCTCCGGTTATCAAGGCCTTGATTTGGGGAATCAGAGAAAGATACTGCTCTTCCTTACTAATATCGGTTACAATGTGTAGATCCTCTGCCATTTTAATCTATGTAAATGAATTGCAAAAATACAAAACCAAGTAGTCAATACTGCCATCAATGGGTAAAAGCATAATTAAAATCCTAAATTTGCAGTTTTAACTACCATATTAACCATAAAGATGAATAAGAAAACCTTAATTATTACTTCACTCCTTACGCTCGGAATAATCCAATCGGGTTATAAGCCATGGGAGGAAGGAATGTTTCCTTTAAGCGAAATCCATAAGCTTGATTTAAAAAAAGCAGGTTTAAAAATTGACCAGAATAACATTTACAACCCTAAAGGCACCAGCCTGGTAGATGCACTTGTAAATGTTGGTGGCTGTACCGGATCTTTCGTTTCAAGTGAAGGCTTAATCATTACCAATCATCACTGTGCTTTTAGCGCTGTCCAACTTGCCAGCACCGCAGAACACGATTACCTGACAAATGGTTTTGTTGCTAAAACACGTGAACAGGAAATTGAAGCGAAAGGCTTAACATGCCGCATTACCGATAGTTATGAGGATGTATCCGATCGTGTTTTAGGTGCTGTAAAACAAATAGAAGACCCAGCTTCACGATTAAAAATGATTAATGATGTAATGAAAAACATCGTCATTGAAGCAGAAAAAAAAGACCCGGGCATTAAAGCCGAGGTATCTGAAATGTTTATAGGAAAAACCTATGTGCTATTCCGCTACAAAACGATACAGGACGTTAGACTTGTATATGTACCAAACAGACAAATAGGCGAATTTGGAGGCGAAACAGACAACTGGGTATGGCCTCGTCATACCGGCGATTTCTCTTTTATGCGTGCTTACGTAGCACCTGATGGATCTCCTGCTAAATTCTCTAAAGACAATGTACCTTATACGCCTAAGAAATTTTTAAAAGTAAATCCTAAAGGCACCAATGAAGAAGATTTCGTTTTCATCTTAGGGTATCCGGGAAAAACATTCCGCCATCGCCCGGCAGCATTTATTGAATATCAGGAAAAATTTCTGCTTCCCTACGTATCTAACCTATATGATTTCCAGAACTCAACAATGGAAACCATAGGTAAAAAAGATAAAACCACCGAGATCAAACTCGCAACCCGTATAAAAAGAAATGCAAATGTTTTAAAGAACTACAGAGGCAAACTACAGGGACTAAAAGGTATTGACCTGATTTCAAAAAAGAAAAAGGAAGAAGAAGCCCTTATTCAATTCATCAACAACAACGTAAGCGCTAAAGCAAAATACGGAAACCTGATGACTGAAATAGACAATCTATATAAGCTCATTAACACCGATGCCCAACGAGACCTCTGGTTTGCGCAGATTTACAACTCTACAAGTCTTTTAACTATAGCTCAGAATATAAACACTTTTAAAGCAGCGCTTAATGCGCAACCAGCAGCTCAAAAACAAACATATTTCGATCAAAATATTCAAAAGCTTAAGCAAGTATTATCAAACACCTACGAATCTTTTGAAATAGACGCAGACAGAAAAATATTCAAGAAAATGCTTGAAGACGCTTCTGTTTTCAGCCCAATTCAAAAAGTAACTGCGGTTAACAAAATCACCAGCAAGGGAGCCAACAGCAATGATGTCATCAATCAATATGTTGAAAATGTTTTCGAATTAAGCAAGCTAAAAGAAGTCAATTATGTTTTAAACACATTACTTCAATCGCCAAAATCTATCTCTACATATAACGATGGGTTACTTCTTTTCGAGGAAGATATAGCAAAACAAATCAATGAGTTAAAACCCGAAAAGGATCGCAGAGAAGGTCTGCTTAACAAACTTATGGGCGACTATGTAAATATCAAGGAGAAGTTCTTAAACAAAGATTTCATTCCTGATGCAAACAGCACACTCAGACTAACTTACGGCTATGTTAAAGGCTACTGGCCTGCAGACGCATCATATATGCGACCATACACCACAATAAAGGGAATACTTGAAAAAGGTGCGACAGGAAACCCTGAATTCGCCTATCCAGAGCAAATCAAAGCGCTTTGGACTGCCAAAGATTTTGGTCCATATGCAAAAAAAGACCTTAACGATGTACCTGTTTCTTTTCTTTACAACATGGACACCACAGGAGGAAACTCAGGCTCCCCTATCATGAATGCCTACGGTGAGCTGGTAGGTGTAAATTTTGACCGCGCATTTGGCGCAACAATAAACGACTACGCATGGAACGACAGTTACAGCAGATCTATTGGCGTAGACATTCGTTACGTATTATGGGTAGCCTCAAAAATTGATAAAGCCGATTTTCTCGTGAAAGAAATGGGCGTTAAATTGTAATCAGCAGAAATGTAAAAACCCAATTCCTCACTTAATAAACTATAGAAAAATATGAGAGTAATAGCAGAACTTCCTCACCCCGAATGCAAGATCACCCTGTTTAATATGAATCAAAAATACATCATCAAATTTGAACAGGGAACCCTGGAACAGAGCTATAAATTATCGGAACTAGACCTCAGTGGAGGAGGGGCAAACGAGATCTTTCAAATCCTGGATGAAGCATTTATAGCTACAGTAGTTGAAAGATTTAAAGGCATGAGAAGTGATTTTTCGGCCGCATACAACAGACAGCAGTATTAATAGAGATAAAGCACCATAAAATACTGTAAAACAATACAATTAGATACAAAACAGAATATTATTTTGCATTTTCAGCATCAATAAGTACCTCCTGAGGGCTACAAATAAATGACAACTTAATCACAACGCACATAAATACTCTGTTTTACAGCCAATTAAACTACTACACAATATAATATTCGGCGGCCTATAATTGCCAAATATATGAGAGGTTTATTAAAAAACTATTGATTTAAAGCGTTCGAATTCTCCATACTATTTAATTGGTGGTATGGAGAATTATTTGAATCTTTGCGAAGATGAGAAATCAAATTAAGGTAATTTATATGAGAACTAAAATTAATATTTTGCTGATATCCTCTTTAATAATTACGGCTGCATTTCTATCCTGCAACAACATTAAAGAATCTATCGAGCGTGATCTTTTCATCACCCCTGACAGTATATCTTTCACCATACCAAAGATCACCAGTACTGCATCCGGAACTTTACTCGGAGACCTCAATACAAAAAACTTAAATCTCGATTCTTTGATTAATAATAATGCTCCAAGATTTGGGTTAAAGAATGTAAAAAACATACGCATCAAAGAATTCAATCTGGTACTTTTAGATGCAGATAGCTCTAACAACATCCAAAACATAGAAAATATAATTGTCAAAATACAGGCATCCGGACAAACAGCACAATCAATTGCTACAGCAAACCCTTCGTCGGGTACCGTAACCAATAGACTAAACGTACCTATAACATCCGGAAGTTCGGATATGAAATCCTTTTTAACCTCTTCTTTATTTACCTATAACATTACAGGTAAATTAAGAACGGCTACCACCAGAGAACTAAAAGCACGTGTCAAAGTAACCTATACCGTTACTGTCAGTTTGTAAGGTATAACATCTACTTGTTTTCAATTATTGATTATTAACGAGAAATTTAGTATATTTGCAACAAACGGGATATCATTATACTATTCTCTTAATATTTACTTGCCAATCAAACCTTTTGATTGGGTTTCAATTTCTCCTGGCTGCTGGTCCGTTGTCGCCCGAGAATTAATTATATCAAGCCATATTAACAGTAAACAATAAAGTTTACATGCTGGCAGACAGGTAAAACCAGAGGAAAGTTATTTTTTAACTAATACATTGAATTTATGGCTAAATCTCAGGCTACCTTCATGAAGAAGCAACTAGAAAAAAACAGACAAAAGAAAAAAGAAGATAAAGAGCAACGTAAACTTGAACGTCAGCAAAACTCTTCTGGTGGTGATCTTGAAAGCATGATGGCCTATGTTAACGAGTGGGGAGAAATAGTATCCACTCCGCCAGAGAAAAAATAATTTAGCCTTAAAAGCTAAAATCTCCAAAAGGATTCTTATTGTTTTCAATAAGGGTCTTTTTTTTTGCAACACATTTTCATCCTCATCACCCCTTACATCAGGGTCTGGAAATGGTTCAGTTCTGATTCTTCATCAAAAATTTCTTCCATTAAAACTTATAATGAAATAAAAGTCAATAAAAAGGAATAACTTTTGCAAGTTAGTATAACATCATATAAAATTATTCAATCACTCTCAATGTTTAAAGATCAAATCTTAAATACACAGAACGAACCAATGGTGCATCAGCTTTTTAGCATAGCTGCTATGGATTATCCAGAAATTAATGCCATAGTTTTCAACGGAGATTCTATTACTTACCAGGAATTAAACAACAGAGCCGATAGTTTAGCAAACGTTATTCTAAATCAGGCTTCTGATGAAGAAATCATCGGAATAAGTGCAACCCGTTCAATAGAAATGATTATTGGCTTGCTGGCAATTCTTAAAGCTGGAAAAACTTATTTACCCTTAGATCCAGGCTATCCTGAAAGTAGGTTATTGCAGATTAAAGAAGATTCTGGAGTAGATACATGCGTTTCATTATCAAACGAACATAACTTCTTTACCGATCTTGGGCTCCTTACCCTTGCTTCCGATAAATTCTATGCTATTGAAGCTAAAAAAGCTGTTTTCAAACAATCTGAAAATGGCTGTATCCTCTATACATCAGGCTCAACAGGAAAGCCAAAGGGAGTATGCCTCAGTCATAAAAGCCTGTGCAATTTCTTAAAATGGCAAAAAGATCATGCACTTAATGGCAAAGGCATTAATGCTTTGCAGTTTTGCCACCTCAGTTTTGATGCTTCATTTCAAGAGATTTTTGTTCCATTAACAACAGGATCAACACTTTACCTTATTAACGATGACTATAGGCTTGACGGTGCAAAATTATTAGATTTTATCATTTCAAATCACATAAACAAGGCCTTTTTACCGTATGTTACACTTCAATATTTAACCGAATCGGCTACCAAAGAAAATAGATTCCCTACCAATTTAAAAGAGTTAATAACCGGAGGAGAACTGCTTAAAATTACACCAAACATAAGAGAATTCTTTTCTTCCATACCTAATTCCACTTTGGTAAATGTATATGGACCTACGGAAACAACCATATGGGTAACCGAACTAAAGCTTACAGGCAACACAGATAATTGGGCACCAATACCCACAATTGGGGAAACAATAGCACAGTCATCCATTTACTTTATTGATGAAAAATTAACTTTTCTTGAAAATGGAAAAACTGGTGAAATATGTATTTCAGGTACCTGCCTTTCAAATGGATATTTTCATCAGCCGGATCTTACAAATGAAAAATTCGTTCAGCTCCTACACCCGATCCTTGGTCAAATTAAAGTCTATAGAACCGGAGATCTTGGTAAACTATTGGACAATGGAGAAATAGAATTTGAAGGCAGAAAAGATGGGCAAATTAAAATCAGAGGCAACAGGGTTGAACTAGGGGAAATTGAAGTCGCCTTAATGAAAGATGATAATGTCAATCAGGCCATTGTAGTACTAAGAGAGGATTATCCTGGCAGAAAAGCATTAATAGCTTATTTAACTGGAAATAAGGAGACAGGAGACAGCAATAAACTTAGATACGACATCAGTAAACTCCTGCCCGATTACATGATCCCTGCGGGCTTTGTTTGGCTGGATGACCTCCCTAAAACAACCAGCGGAAAAGTTGACAGGAAAGCATTGCCAAAACCAGATCTTAAAAGACCTCAATTAAATGTTTTATACAAAAGTCCAAAGACTGAGCTTGAAAATGACGTTATAGAGGTATTGCTCAATATATTCCAATATGATAAAATCGGAATTGAAGATAATTTTTTTGAGCTCGGAGGAAACTCTCTTCTTGCTCAAAAAACAGTGGCAGAGCTAAAATATCAATTCAACTACCATTTGCCCATCACCAAATTATACCAATATCCTACTGCTGCCGGTATAGCCAAATTTCTTGAAAACAGGATTCCTGAGCAATCGGTCTTAGTTAAACAACCAGCGCACACCAATGATTCACAGGATATCGCCATAATAGGAATGGCGGGAAGATTCCCGGGGGCTGAAACTATTGATGACTTATGGGATTTACTTATCAAAGGTAAGGAAACAACCAAATTTTTCAGCGATGAAGAATTAGACATTAGTATTCCTGATCGCGTAAAAAATGACAAGGCATATGTTAAAGCCAGAGGGGTAATTAATGATGCTGATAAATTCGATTCTGCTTTTTTTGGAATTAACCCAAAGCTGGCAGATTTAATGGATCCGCAGCAAAGAATATTCCTGGAAATAGCATGGGAAGTACTGGAAAAATCGGGCCATTTGTTCCCTGTTTACCAAAAGAAAATCGCCATTTATGCTGGTAGTGGCAGCAACACCTATTACGTAAACAATGTATTGCAACATTCCGATTTAATCGAAAATGTAGGAAGTCTGCAAGTACTTACAGTTAACGAAAAGGATTACATTGCTTCAAGGACCGCTTATCATTTAAACTTAAAAGGGCAAGCAGTTAGTGTAAACGCTGCATGTTCAACATCATTACTTGCGGTAGCAGAAGCAGTAAATAGTCTGCGTTCAGGCCAATGTGATGCAGCTATCGCAGGGGCTGCCAGCATTACCTCCCCCATCAACAGTGGACATATTTATCAGGAAGGCAGCATGCTAAGTGCTGATGGTCATTGTCGTCCTTTCGACAATGACGCTACCGGAACTGTATTTAGTGACGGTGCTGGTGTCGTTTTACTTAAAAGATTATCAGATGCAAAACTTGATGGCGATGTCATTTACGGCGTAATTAAAGGAGTTGGCTTAAACAACGACGGTGCTGAAAAAGGAAGTTTTACTGCTCCGAATACAGAGGGTCAGGCTAATGCAATTAAAGAAGCGATAGCAGACGCAGGTGTTAATCCATCAGAAATCAGCTATATTGAAACACACGGCACTGGCACCCCTATTGGTGATCCGATTGAATTTGATGGATTGGTTAAGGCTTTTGGTCACCAAAATAAAACTCAGTTTTGTGCTATTGGATCCGTTAAAAGCAATTTTGGACACCTGACACAGGCTGCAGGAGTTACGGGCTTAATTAAAGCCTGCCTGTCTTTACATCATAAGAAGATACCTGCCTCTTTGGGATACAAACAGGGAAATAAAAATATTGACTTTCTGAATAGTCCCTTTTACGTTAACAACAACCTAACTGATTGGAACTCCAATTTCAAAAGAGTTGCTGGTGTAAGTTCATTTGGCGTTGGAGGAACAAATGTACACGTGATTATTGAAGAATATGAAAACCCTGAATCAATTTCAACAACAGGCAGGCCGTATGACTTAATAACCTGGTCAGCCAAATCAGAAAGCAGCAGAGAACAATATGGCTCATCAATCTCTAATTACATTAGAAAGAATAGCGATGTTAATATTGCAGACATTGCGCATACTTTACAAAAAACCAGAAACGACTTCTCTTATAGAAGGTTCGCAGTGGCAAACTCAAACAAATCTCTTATAAATCTGCTGAATCAGGACAGAGCTGCAGAAAATACGATGAATAATCTTCGGGAAATACCGGAAGAAATTGTATTTACATTTCCTGGTCAGGGTGCCCAGTACTTAAACATGGCAGCCGATATATATAAAGATGAACCCGTATTTAGAGAAGCCTTAGATCGCTGTGCAGAAATACTTAAGCAATATATAGACCGCGATATTAAAGAAATCATTTTTACCAGTTCACCTGATGAAGGGGCAGAACAATTATTAAAACAAACCAGGTACACGCAACCTGCATTATTTGTAATTGAATACGCACTCGCTAAATTATGGATGAACTGGGGCATCACGCCTACTTTGTTTTGCGGACATAGCATTGGAGAATATGTTGCAGCACACCTTTCCGGTATATTTTCTTTGGAGGATGCCTTAAAATTAATCGCAGTCAGGGGAGCAATGGTTAATAACCTTCCTCCAGGATCTATGTTATCTGTTAGATGTGAATCTGATCTGATAACTAGTCTGCTAACTGAAGAATTATCTATTGCAGCAGTAAACAGTCCTAAACTTTGTGTCGTAGCAGGGCCTGAAGCACAAATACTGGAATTCAGCCAATTACTTGACACTAAAGAAATACCTAACAAACTTCTCTTTACCAGTCATGCGTTTCATTCATCTATGATGGACCCAATAGTCCATGACTTTAGAAAAGTAGTTTCTGAAATATCTCTGTCTGTCCCTAAAACTCCAATAATTTCAACAGTTACTGGTTCTGTTCTAACTGATGAAGAGGCAATAAATCCACAATATTGGGCAAATCACTTAAGAAACACGGTACAATTTTCTACAGCTATTGAGACTATATTAACTTACAATTCAATAATTTTTCTGGAGGTGGGTCCAGGATCGGTAACTACAACCCTTGTAAGGCAAATTGCTGCACTAAAATCAACTTCTGTAAGGGCAATGCAGAGTCTCGCAAATAATGAGAACGATTATTGCATTCTACTAAACACATTAGGTCAGCTTTGGACTTATGGCTTGCAACCAAATTGGGATAATTTCTATAACAATCAGCAGAGACTGTTTTTAGATCTTCCAACCTATCAGTTTGATAGAAAGAAACACTGGGTGGATGCCATATCAATAAACAAAGTAATACCTGACAATAATATTAAACCAAATACCAATACTACACTTGCAATGAAAAAGAATAACCTGGCAATAAAGATCAGACAAGTATTAGAAGATGCATCTGGCATTGAAATGCAAAATGTGGCCTCCAATAAAAACTTTGTTGAAATTGGATTAGATTCTTTATTACTTACACAGATAGCAATCTCCTTAAAAAGAGAGTTTAATTTACCTGTTACATTTAGAAAATTAAATGAAGAGTATCCAACAATTGAATCATTAACAGATTACATAGACAAAAATACGGCTCAGGAAGACCCTGTTCCTGTACAAAATAACATCACTTCTGTTAATCTGAATAATCAGCAAGTTGTTACTCCTGTTTCATTCCAGAATTCAAACGAGTACAATAATTCAGCCTTAGGCTTAATTGCACAACAATTAGAGATTTTATCAAAACAGGTTTTGTTAATGAATGGAAATAGTCCTGTGGCTACTCCTGTTGCAGTACCCTTTCAACAACCAAAACAACAGGAGGAACCTGAGCTGACAATTCAGGAAAAATCGGAGATTCAAAAACCATTTGGAGCTACACCAAAAATAGAGCGACAATCAACCGAATTGAACACAGCTCAATTGAGCTTTCTTGAAAATTTAATTGAGAGCTACAATCAGAAAACATTTAAAAGTAAAAAATATGCTGAGGAAAGCCGGAATTACATGGCTGACCCAAGAGTTGTTTCCGGCTTTAAACCTTTGACAAAAGAGCTCACCTACCCCATTGTAATAAATAAATCGAGTGGTAGTAAAATGTGGGATCTGGATGGCAATGAATACATAGATGTATTGAACGGATTTGGCTCCAATTTGCTTGGCTACCAACCGGAGGTTATTAAAAAAGCAATGCACGATCAAATTGAGAGTGGTTATGAGGTGGGCCCGCAACACGAGCTTGCAGCTGAGGTAAGTAAATTAGTATGTGAATTTACCGGATTCGATAGATCAGCGCTTTGCAGTACGGGTTCTGAGGCAGTACTCGGTTGTATTAGAATTGCGAGAACAGTTACCGGCAGATCATTGATTGTTGCCTTTACAGGATCATATCATGGTATTATTGATGAAGTACTGGTTAGGGGTACCAGGAAATTAAAATCATTCCCTGCAGCAGCAGGTATAATGCCTGACGCTGTTAAAAATATCCTGGTACTCGATTATGGAACGGATGAAGCTTTGGCTATAATCAAAGAAAGAGCAGATGAAATTGCAGCTGTACTTATTGAACCGATACAAAGCAGGCGTCCTGAATTTGTACCGGTAGATTTCATTAAAGAAGTAAGAAGAATCACTTCTGCAAGTGGCTCAGCTTTAATATTTGACGAGGTAATTACAGGTTTCAGAATGCATCCTGGAGGTGCCCAGGCATTATTTGATGTCCGTGCAGACCTTGCTTCGTATGGTAAGGTTGTTGGAGCTGGTATTCCTATTGGTGTTATTGCCGGTAAAAAGGAATTCATGGATGCGCTTGACGGAGGAACATGGAATTATGGCGACAATTCATATCCAGAGGTTGGAGTAACTTACTTTGCTGGCACATTTGTTCGTCACCCCTTAGCTTTAGCTTCTGCTAAAGCATCGTTAATTTACATGAAAGAAAGGGGACCAAAATTGCAACTGGAGTTAAATGAAAAAGGAAACTATATTGCCAAAACACTTAACAACGAAATAGAAAAAAGACAGCTTCCCTTCTTCATTGCTAATTACGGGTCATTATGGAAGGTTAAATTTCATGAGGAAATTCCTTATAGTGAGTTAATGTTTACGCTAATGAGACAAAAAGGCATCCATATACTTGATGGTTTCCCATGTTTCTTAACAGAAGCAACATCAAATGCTGATATTGAACAATTAATTAATTGCTTTATTGAGAGTATGGATGAAATGATTACTGCAGGTTTCTTTTTAAACAGACCTGTTACTGAAGCTAATTCAAAAACGTATTCAAAATTCGGAGCAGATAAAATCGTAATCAACGCAGATAACCCTCCTGTAAGGGGAGCCAGACTAGGAAAGGATATTGAAGGAAATCCGGCATGGTTCATTAAAGATGAACAGAATAAAGATCAATATTTACAAATCCGTTTCTAAAGGCAGTTATTAATGAATAAAGATTTTGAATATGTTGCTGTAGATTTCAACCCATTTGGCGAAAATGAGATTGAAAAAATAACAATCACTAATGAACCGCAAAAAGAACTATGGTTATCCTGTATTATAGGTGGCAATGAAGCGAGTCTGGCTTATAATGAATCTGTTTCACTTGAATTAAGCGGGGTGTTCAATCCTGATGCATTTCAAAAAGCTATTGTTAACTTAATTGACAGGCACGAAGCATTAAGATCTACAATCAGTAAAAATGGAGAAAACTTAATAATATATAGAGCTGTCTCTTATACACATCT
>NZ_LGEL01000023.1 GCF_001636695.1 Pedobacter panaciterrae | reverse complement strand
GCTTGAAATTGATCCCTTTTGAGAACAGAACCCCGGTCCCATTTTTTTGACTTTAAAAGATTGTAAAAGTAGTTGGTTATTTATCAGTGTGTTATGTTTTGGTAATTTTACTTTTTTGTTTATTTTTGAGAAGTAGTATTTGCAGAATACAAATCAAGAAATTGTGGTGAGCAGATGGTGAGCAGTTCGAAATTAATATTGTAAAATGCTGTTTAATAGCATTTTATGAACGAGGTTCGAATCCCTCTTCCTCCGCCAGACGGGAAGTCTAAAGAAAAATCAAAGGGTTGCTCCAAAAAGAGCAGCCCTTTTTCTTTGATATCCAGTAAGTTAGCTTCAAATTCTGGATTGATCCAAGGTGTTCTAAATGCCCCATTTTTAAAGGTGAGACCACGTTTGAACACCTCGTTTATAATGGCGTGCTGCTGGGTAAGGGACGAGTCCTTAAATATCTGCGGTAAATTCAGCATATAGGGTAAAACTAGTAGCCTTTGGTGCAAGTGTCCCTCTAAATCTTCAAGCTGGTTAAATTCATCTTTCAGTCTTGCCTTTTCGGCATCAAACTTCTTCTTCCACTTTTTATAGGTGACATCATTTATCGTCTCCTCAAATAATTTGTTTTCTGCTCCTTCTATTTTTGTTTCAAGTGCAGCAAGTTGGTTCTTCAGAATAGCATGCCTTTTATCTCTAATATTGAGTGTCTCTTTTGCCAAGGTGGTAACTCTAATAATTAATTTATCTATGAATCCCTGGCTGAAACTGATGTGCTTTAAGAGCTCGTCGAATCTTTCATGAATCATTGCTCCGGAAATGTTTATATTACTGTGGGCAATGCAACGATAATAGATGTAATATTTATTTTTTCCTTTGCTCCAACCCGCAGTCATATTGGTGCCACAGCAAGGGCTTTTTAAAATACCTCTAAGTGGGAATTCATCTTTTGGCTTTGATTTCATGGACCTTTTTCCATTTTCAAGCATCTCAATGGTTCGAAAGTATTGGGATTCAGTTATGATTGGTTTGTGGATGCCTTGGACAAGTTTCTCTGGGTATTTCCCGCTTGCACATACCCTTACCAATCCAGCATATAATGGATTATTTAAAATCCTAAAGATGGCGCTGTTTCCCAATAACGGGAATCCCAGTTTTCTCGCGTCTTTGTAAATCAGGAAATGTGGAACCCCGGAAAGAAAGTCCCTGAAGATTTTCTTTACAATATAGGCGGTAGAGTCATCAATTTCTATAATCCTTTTTCCTCCTGGTTTGTTCCCATTTAAGTAGCCATAAGGCGCTTTGCTCAGGTATCTTCCTGACTCTTGTGCATGCCTTGCACTTTCCTTTGCCCTTTTACGTATGGTGAGTAACTCTTGATTCGCTATAAGGTATTTAAATGCACGCAAAAGAAATACGGAAGGATCGGAAGTATCAATATCTAATGGCTCACTGGTAGCAATTACTTTAAGCCCGTATTTTTTTTCCAGGTATTCTATCTTTTGTAATGCCTCAGGTAGGTTTCTGCTGAAGCGGTCATGATCAAAAACAATTAAGTATTTGATCCTGGTTTTTCCTTTATGGTTCTTAATGAAGGTTTCTAAAGCTTTATAATCGGGGCGGTCGAAGGTGTAACTACTCTCACCATCATCTACAAAGAGGGAACCTAATAATATGTGGTTGCGGTCACAATAGTCTTTGATGTTTTTCTCCTGGTACTCCAGTGAATGGGTAGATTGGTCTTTTTTACTGATCCGGATGTATCCTATTGCGTCCATTTCTTAGCGTTTTAACAATATTTTCTACTACGATTTCTGCTATTAAATTTAACAAGTTATCTTCATTTGGAGAAGTATTACTGTCTTCTTTTATCCACATTGATCGGTCGGTTTTATTAACTGCTTCGGCATTCTCTTGATTGGTGGAATTTTGATCTTTAGTCGTATTCTCCATGTTTGTTTTTGCTAAAGTGTAAGAAGGGTAGATTTGTGGCTACCTCTTTCGCGGAACGTGGCCTCATATTACGGCCCAAAATGATCAGTCGATTTCGGCTAAAAATGTTCAGTCGGCTTATTTTAAGCAGTTTTTAGCCTCAAGAAAAGCACTATGGGATGATACTCATTTCGGTCATAAAAATTAATTAGCATGCCTTTAATTGCGTTTCATTGCAAAATTCTGAAGCCAATCCATGAAGACTTCTTCAGATAAGTAGATTTATCAAAAACTGAGGTCACGATCTCCTCTCAGGTCACAAAAATAGCCTTAGAAACTATCCGTCATCAGTTAAGATGCTAAAAATAAAAGAGCTCTTTTAAAAATGGATAAAGGTGAATTTTCGGGATTTGAATATATTGGGTTCAAAGACTAAGATTCCTCCGGATATGCAGGGTAGAAGTTCGGATGCACAGATTGGCCCGAAATGAAGTGTCTACTTTCTGGTACTTCCCCAATATGCAGGCCGAAATTTGTAAAAGTCAAGGCAAAAAACAACAAAGCCCCTGATCGATAAGATCAGAGGCTTCCCCAAAACACTTTTTAATTCTATTTACTTTCGTTTTTCTTAGCTGTTACCTCATTACGAATATCCTGAGCAATATTTTTTAGTTCGAGCATTGCTTTACGAACTCTCGTTCCAGCGGCACTGTTTCCAGCATTGTAAAATTTTTCTGCATCAGCTTCAACTGCTGCCAGCACTTCCTTAAGTTTTAAAAATTGTTCCATTTTATTTTATGAATTAAAGATTCTAAGTTGTTTCCAATAAGTATTAAAAATACCGGGCCAAAGTAAAAAAAACTGTCAAATAAACAAAATAGGGCAGTTTGAAAAAAAAGCAAGGCACTGCTAACTAAGTCAGATCTTGTAATTCCTGAAAAATTTTGCTATATTTAACTCTTCCATGAAGGTCCGGAGTGAACCATAAGAATCAGCAACAGCCTGTTCAATCACCTATTCAATCAATATTTTCGTTATGAAATTTATACTGAAACTGGTATTGCTATCAGTGGCTTTTTGTGGCCCGTACTATGCTGCACTTAGCATGAGAAATCCTGTGCCGATGATGCTTTTTGCCTGGGTATGCCTGGCTGCATCTATCTGGATACTGTTCTATCGTAGAAAAAGGAGAGAAAAGAGATGCAAGAGACAATTCAGGCAGCGCTATTAGACGTAAACGGTTAAGGGGCGAGGCAGCTGAGGAAGCCGGAAACCAGGTTTGCTGCTGTGGCCTGAATGATGGTTTTGAAGGGATTGTAAATACCAGGATCATTTGATCCCGGTATTTTGGATTGACATGGGCTATCGTGAATGCCCTGAACGGGTATAACTCCGATGATGATCTGCGTCAGCCTTCGAATAACCGCCGCTTTGCTCAGCCTGTTTTTCCATTCTGGATTTGGTATGCTGATATTCGGAACTTAACTGTGAAGCCTCAGGATGGTGATTCCTGTTACCTCTCATCGCTTTCAGTCCCTGGTAAGCCAGGTAAGTCAGGCCTCCATCAAGAAGGATCGAGGCTATGATCATCAATCTGTTCGAACGCAGCGGACTTTCATCGATACCCGTATAACGTAGGGTAGTTCCGTCAGGCATTTCCACTTCTTTCGCCTGCCTGTAACGTTCCCGCTGCTCAGGTGTCAGTGCCTGGCCATTTACCTGATCAGGTACCGTGATCTGCAAAGGATCCGTGCTAATGAACTCCCGGGTTTCAGCATCATATTCAAAAATTAATTCAGAAGCCTCGCCAGCATTACCACTTATCTTTTTATGGATCAGATCAGTAGCGCCTGAAATCAGCTGTACTGCCTCAAGTTCGTCAAGCTGCACCGGACGCTCCGGATATCGATGTATCGGGTGTGCTTTAAGCATTAGCTTTCCTTCATCATTTGTATAAAGGGAGACTTTCACATCAATCGCGTCAATATGCAACTGCTGATCGCTGACGTTCCGAAGTTGTTGCATAGAAGTGCGCCTTCCCGACAGTAACGCCTGTTTATCCCCATCGGGTAACAATAGCTTACCTTTTTCTGCCAGACCGAGCTGCTCCAGCTCGGCCCATGGCAGATCCTTTTCTTTATAGATAATCGGATTCATAATTAACGTTTTCTATTATTTCCATTTAATTGCTGCTCAGTCTCGGCCACACTCATTTTACTTTCCTGACTTTGTTCGGCTACTGCCGATATTCTCCTTTCCGGGTTCCGGTATTTTGCCTGTACCAGTGATTTGTACAACCCATCAGTAGGAGCGATGGCCAGTTTGGCCCCGGTGTTGACATCCTCGATCTTCAATTTGTCTCCTTTTAGATGTTCAAGTACCTTGTATGAGGTTTCATTGTACTTGATCTGGTCTCCGGCATTTAAGCCAAGGGGGCTGGGTTTTTGTTTGGCTTCTTTTCTCAATCCAAGCTTCAGCTCCGTTTCCAGGATAAAGTCTGCGATCTTTTGCCCATCCTGCGCCGCATTTCGCAGTTCAGTTGGATTTGCTTTCAGTAGTGCTATCCACTCAGGAATAAATTTTTCATAATGTTCAGGAGCATCGGTCTCGATTCCTATTTCTGCTCCCAAAAGCAATGTTGCAATACCAGCACGTAAACTTTCAGCAGCATAGCCTGGCATTCCCGGATTTACACTGACCTCCCGATTCAGCCTGTCCGGATGGTCTGTCCAATGCAGGAGTTCCTGAATCAAGGCAGCGTTATAATCTGACACCGACTTAAAATCCCCGTTGGCAGGAAGTTTAACTTCCGTGGCTGCAACCAGCTTCTCCAGACGCTCAATTCCATCCTCAGTTCCGGTTTGGCTGCGGATAGGAGAACCCAGTTCCAGCTGTTCGGCATTGAATACCCAGTGCGTTTCCTCCATAGGGCGCTCCAGCTGAATGGTCTGATATTTTACCTTGCCACTCTCGTCCTTCATTCTTTTACCACTATCATCTAGCATAGCGAAACTCTCCGAAGTCTTAACCACATTCAGGAGCGTTCCTGTGCTGCCCCTGGGAATTTTGATCTGCAATTTATTGGCCTGGTTCAGGGTCATCCAACGAGCATCATCATAAGGTTGCATGCTTAACCACAGGGCATTCATCCCCCTGTAATTTTTACCGGTACTGGCATTCACCGGAGTTTGAAAGTTAGTAGCATGTCCTGCGTCATCCCGTTGAAAAGGAGAAATTCCCGATTCAAGTCGTTTAATCAGCAGATCAGCGACCTGCTGGTCGAAAGGTTTGTAATTTGACATAGTAGATTAGTAAAAAATGTTAGTTAAAATGATTTCACCAGCTGTTCTATTTCGCTGTTGATTTTTAGAAAATTTTGCATCATGATTTCGTTCTTTCGACCCCCGAAGTCATAAAAAACAGGAAGTTCCGGATAAGCCGATTCTTCCCTGCGGATTTCCTCCTTATCCAGGTTGATGCGGCAATGCACAGCTGAAGTCTCAAACTGCCCATCGTAGTGTTCCTGCGGTTCAGCTGCAACCAAACCCACCATTTCGCCGGTATTTAGTGAAGCAATTTTACCCGCCGGGATCAATACCTCCAGTTTTTCATTCAGGGAGGTAGAGGTCTTGTTGCGATCTATCGAAAGATTCTCCGATATCTGTTTGCTTTTACCGAAAAGACGTTCCAACCAATCCAGGGTTTCTTTATGCCGTACTGAACCCGAAAAAACATTACCAACAACCGAAGTAATGACCGCTGCCGTATCCTTACCATACTGCTGCTGGAGCATTGGCAATTCCTGAAGGCCCAGGACCACGGCAAAGCGCATAGAGCGGGCAGTGGAAATCACATTCTCAATTTTATGGCAATATAATGCCGGAGCCTCATCAACGATTAATCCGCAAGGTAAATTCCCGCGGCTGTTCATTAAGCGCGTCATTCGATTGATAATGCCGGTAAAACAGGCAGAGGTAATGTTCTGCGTATTGGGATTGCTCGCCAGTACCAGCACTCCCGGTTCATTAGGATCCGAAATCTTCAAATTGAAGTCATCCCCGGAAAATACCCAAAAGGTTTCTTTGGTTGCCAGCCTGCTCATAAAGATCTTTAAAGTGCCGATCTGTCCTTCCAGCTGGTCAAAAGCCTTCAGCTCATAAGCACTTTTAAAAGGGGAGAGCAGAGAGACTAGTTCAGGCTCGGTAAACAATGTCCTGAAGATCTCATCATAACTCCGGTTCAAAAAAGCCATCACATGCGGAAAACTGGAGTACCTTCCGTCCTGATACTTGCTGAAAAAGAAAATGCAGGAAGCCAGGAAGTTGATCGCTGATTGGGTAAAGAACTGGTCACTGCCACCGGACTTATCACCTTTTTTCATTGCCTCTACCAATGCCTCAGCAGTTTCAGAAGCATCTGCCAGCGTACCTAGCCACTCCCGACGGAATAGGTTGATCCGTCTACTTTTCTCCGGCTCGGTCGGATTGATCACATGAAAGGAATAGTTCAGGTATTTCCCCTGCTGCTTGGCCAGCAGAAAATGATAATAGAGGATCTTCCCTAAATCCGGATACTTAAAATCGAATACGCAGAGGCAAAAGCCCTTGGCCATCAGCTGCCGGATAATCGGGTTGATCAGACTAAAACTTTTTCCAGATCCCGGCGTCCCGATAATCATACAGGACCGAAAGATATTGCATAGGTTAATCCAGCCATCATGAACCTTCCCCTTATGATAAAACTGCATCGGGATATTCACCGAAGCCGGATTTTCTATTTTTTCCGTCGGCTGCATAAAACTCTCCTGCTCCACATTCCATTTGTCTTTACCCAGCCCCGAACGGATCATCTTGGAGATGTTGTCCATAGATATGCTCAAAGTCAGTGCACCCAGCAATGAACAGAGCATGTAAAACAAATTGTACCAGCTTGTAAAGCTAAAAGCCAGACCCGAAGGCCTCCCATACAACCAAAGACCGCCGAAAAACATCAGCAAACCTAAAAACAGAGGCAACAAAATATGTTTTGTAGGCTCAAGATCCACCTTCTTTTTAGAAAGCGTACCAATACTCACCAGGCAGATCAGCGTCAGCGTAGCAAACTTGCTATAGATTAATTTCTCATATATAGGGATCAGACTGAGCTTATCCACCACATACGAAAAAAGCCCCAAAAAAGGGGCTTTAGCATAAACGAAGATCATGATTTCGGTAATGACCATCAGGTAAATGGTACATTGAAGGAAACCATGAAGTTTTTGAATTTCACGAGATTCTTCCATGAATAAATAGCTTTTTTTTGATAAAGGTTGGAAAGAGGCCTCCGTTAGTGTCCCTTAAAATGAGATGCTGTTACTGGAATAGAAAAAGTAATTGCAACTGCACAACAGATAAATTATCTTTAGGATAGCTAAGAATCACCAAAATGATAACAGACCAATTCTTTCAAAAAATCGGAACTTACACCAAGCTGACACCAGAAGCGGAGAATGCCTGGTTAAAACTGCTCCAAGAAAAGACGTATCAAAAAGGTGATTACTTCATCTCAATTGGGCAGATACCTAAAAAGGTTGCATTTGTGACAAAAGGGCTATTTGCTCAGCACTACCTCAACGAAAGTGGCGAAACCATAATAAAATACTTTTTCCCTGAAGGCAGAATTGCCGGTTCCATCCCTGCAACACTTTCACAATCAGAAAGTTTATTTGACATCGTAGCTCTCGAAGAAACCACTGTTCTTGAATATAATTTTATCGAGTTCAAAAAACTGGTTTTTACCTATCGTGACCTCTCGGAATTCTATATCCGTTACCTGGAACAGCACTGGGTTGTTGATAAAGAACCTTATGAAGTTTCGCTACGCAGCGATGTGGCAAAAATCCGCTATGCTGATTTCCTGCGGAAATATCCCGAACTTGTAAAGCGACTAAAGAAACATCAAATTGCATCCTATTTGGGCATTACACCAACGCAATTGAGCCGCATTTTTGGGTACAGTAAATAATTTTTTGCTTTCTCAACATTTGTAAAGGGTTTTCCATTTCAGCCTCTTCATCTTTGTGTTATTAACCATTAAATGCAAAGAAAATGAAACAAGTATTTATCAATTTAGCCGTAAAAGACGTTGAAAGATCAATGCACTTTTACACACAACTTGGGTTTACGGTCAACCCACAGTTTTCTGACGATCAGGCGAAATGTATGGTCTGGAGTGAGGCGATTTTCCTGATGATCCTGAGCCATGAAAAGTTAAGTTCATTTGCCACCAAGCCAATTGCCGATACAAAAAGCACTATCGCCGGATTGTTTGCCCTATCCGTTGAAAGTGTAAACCAGGTAAATGACACGGTAGAGAAAGGACTAAATGCCGGAGGCACAGAGCCAATGCCGATGATGGACTACGGCTTTATGCAAATGCGGAAAATCGAAGATTTTGATGGTCATACCTGGGAGATATTTTTTATGGACATGACTAAAATACCCAATCAGGAATGCCCGTAGTAGCGCTTAAAGGAACCACATCAGATTCAAGTGCGCAATTAGCAGCTTGTTTTAGCAACAATAACAAAAGGCATTCAGATGGATGCCTTTTGTTAGATTTGAATAATCCTTTTACTCCTATTTTCTTTACCCAATGCCTGACAATCTGGGTCTTTGCGATGTCTTCCAGAACGGCCCCTCTGTATATACCCGGTTTCATTCAGCCGAAAATAGAAATAATATCCAAAATCCGGCACTTCTAAAGCGTATCTGACTCCAGCAGATCCTTGTACCTCAGCTTCATACCGATCACCCGGCCACTGATCTGTTTCTCATTCAATTCAATCCGCAAAACTTTGTGTCCTGGAAAACTGAACTTCTTAAACACATAAACATTACTGAAGTTTCTTTTGAAGTTGCTGTTCTTAAAAAGTGTTAGCTCTGGCTTGACCTCGATATCCTGAACCGTTGTAGCTTTGTTGATCTTCTCGTCCTCAATTTTAAATCGGATCTCATTGGTCTCGTATTTCAAATTGGTCGTGTTCTGGTAATTAAGGTGCAGAAAAATATAGTCCCCGAATGTGGCCAATTGACTAACGTGGCCCGTAATCCCAAATGCTTTGGTATGAACAATGGGCTTTTTATCTTTTTTAAACAGCAGCGCAGTGGCCAGTTTTTCGAGTTGCAGAGCAGACAGCTTCAAACCAGACTCCAGCGGCTTCATGTGTTCTGGCAAAACTTCAATTTGTGTCGGATATTCCTTTCCTGCGACAACCGGAACATAACGAATCCGATATTGTGCCATAAAACTTTCTCCCGCAATCGTTACGATCGCATCCGGAAATGGAATCAAACTGGAAGAACTACCGACCACCGAATCCGGTATCCGCTTAATCCGTAGCACATTTTTAATGGGCAGATCTCCAGAAATTGATTTCACAGAAATATCAACATATTGTATAGGTTCAGGAGATAGAAAATGAAGTGAAATGTTTTCCGGCAGATCGATATTCGGTAATTGCTGTGCTGAAACCGAGAAACTAAAGAGCAGCAATGCCACCCAGGAAATAAAATTGATTTGCATAATGAGTTGAAGATTTGATGAATCGTTGAGTTGTGGAAACATGTAAAACAGATAAAAAAGACTAATAAGCCTGCTGAGACTTTTGCAGTTCTTCAGAATCGATCAGGTAGATATAGGAATTGTACTTGATCCTCGCTTTATTCTTGCGAATTAGCGAAGCAATCGCAGTAGAAGTAGACTGGAACATCTTATCCAGGCTGCTCATCAGGAACTGGTTGGCATCAGTACTATTGCCCTGAAGGTTTACGCCCTGCATGGAGTTACTACCCAGGTCCTTACTAAATTCACGAAAAACCGATTCCGGAACATATAATCCCGGCAGTCCATCGGTATCGTAAAGTTCGAGTTTAACCGGCAGGATTTTCCCATCCTGAAGGATGGATTTGACACTTAAACTAACCCGCTGATCTCCAAATCCGGTAATTAGTGCATATAGGTAAGTTCCTTTAAGAACCAAAAACTTTCCCACCCTGATATCTTCCAAAAGACGTAACCTGATCCTAGATCCAGCATAGCCGGTGACATTCTCATCAATTACCGCCGTAATAAAGTTATCCGGCTGATCGGGCTTCACTGTATTGAATACAGCTGAATAATGACTTTCCTTTTGAACATTCAGCTTTGGCATATCCCGACGTGCTTTTTCTACCTCGTCTATAGTCTGCTGCCGTTGCTGCTCAGCCTTATATTCCGGATCAGCCGCCTTACTGACGCTATCCATGTAGGCCATCTGTGCTTTGAACAGCTCCATTGGATCTTTTCCCTTAACTTCGGGCGGCCCATAGGCAGGAGGGGATAAACCGTAAGTAGAAGGACTAATAGCTTGATAGCGGCCTGCAGCACCCCGGTTACCGGTTTGAAGCGCAGCCAAAGCCTGGGTAAGTTCCTGATCCTGCGAACCTGAGGAAGCAGAACCTTGTACTGTTAAAGGGGCTGAAATACCTCCAACCATAAAGCGTTGCTTCATCAGCCTGTCTATAGAATCCATCTGCGCTTCATCCTGTATGGCATTCACTGCGGTATTCCCGTCTGCCTCTCTGTATTGTTCGGTAAAAGCATCGAGCTTATCGTCAAACGCCCTCTTTTGCACCTCTGGGGAAGCGTTACCAATTTCCCCCTGCATGCCAACAGACTCGCTTTTTCCGGGCGCAGTTTCAGCGCCATTCAGACGGTACACCCAGAAGAAAAGCAGGATGAAAGGCAATAGAATAATGGGAATCACATATTTGGGTTTGTTAAATCTAATGCGGCTCATTTGGATTGGTTTTAAGCGTTAACTGATGTAAGCGGTCTATTGCTACCTCAAGACGAATACTGTCTGAAGCACTGAGGCTATCTTTTGCAATCAGAGCCGTAATCTCCTGTTTCAAATGGAGGCTCTCGTTGATTGCGGCTGCTTTGCTCATGATCTGGCCAATGCCATCCTGCGCAGGCTTAACGGCATGCCCGACAGAAATCTCATTAACCTTTTTCACCGGCTTGCATACCGTCAAAGTCAGAAGGATGGAAGCGCTCATCAAAAGCACCATCAGAAAAAAGGCCATTTTTGGGTAAGTACGCAATACATGAATAACCCGGTTTTTGAGGTAATCGATGTAGGCACCGAATTCTTTTCTAAGTGCCTTCAGGATCGTATCCTGAGGATCCCGGTTAGAGTGTATTTTTCTGAACATTTTGAAGGTCTTTGTTTTCTAAAGTTTTCCAGCCTGTGATGAGCAGGCCATGGGGATTGTTATCACTACGTGGAATGTCCTTGAGGTAGCCCTCAGTGACTAAGGAACGGATGAGGGTGGCGCTTCTCCTGTCTATCTTCAGTTTCCCGAAATACCGGAAGTACTTGCGTGGAACATCCAGCACAATAGAATCCGTTTCCAGTGTCAGTACAGAACTGGAAGAAAGAATCGAATTGAAGTAGCCGCGCTCCTTTAAATTGTTTAACTGATTGATCCCCGACTCGTCGATGAGGTACATCGCCTTTTTCATCTGGTACTGGATATACTTGTCATCAGGGGTCAGGGAAAAGAAAATGGAATGGAAAAGATCAATGTGCGCCCGGTATTCTGCCGGCCGGTTTAATTGCACATCTGTCTGTCGGGCCAGAACAGGCACATTGTTGTCCAGTATATAGACGCTTTTGCGGGCATTGGCCACCTGCTGCCAGGCGGAAAACAATGCAAAGCCGGCAATCAATACCGCCCCGATGATACTGCCGACAGCTACATAGGTAGCCAGGCGGATCTTACTTTCAATGCTTTTTATCAGCATAAAGATGGAATAAGTAAAATAATGAGTGAAAAACTGGCGACAATACATTAGAAAAGCTTACCTGCTTTTTTGGCCATGGAAACCACCGTAGAGGAGCCTCTTCCGAAGCTGGATGTAGCTGAACTGATGCCCGAAGTGGAAATGATCCAGGTCGAAATACTTGGAACAGTAAACATACAGCAGGCGCCAATAAAAAACACCAAGATCACCGTTCCAAAGGAAAGGATTCCATTTCCGGCAAACACTGTCAGCTTCGCCAGACTCGTACCACCGGTACCGTCCGGACCTAAAAGTTCTTTATACTTGCTGATCTCTGAAGTCATCGCATATTTCTGCATCAAAGCCATGATGTACATCACCAGGTAAGCAATCCCGGAATAAAGGTTGACAGAAACAAATCGGGCGATCCAGGTGCTGAAACTATCACGGAAAGCCGGTAGAATACTTGCAGCAACCGCAAAAGGGCCAAGAATAATCAGGATACTGGAATAAATGATCTGAATGATAAAGATCACGTATACCGCCAGGCGCAGGATCCAAAGGGCTAAAAGCTCCAGCAATTGGGTCATCAGCAGCTGCATGGAAATAGACAGCCGGTTCTTCAGTTCAATGAGCGGTGTCACCACAGTTGAAATCCCTTCCTTAACCGAACTGGTGACTGAATCCCAGGCTTGCCCGTACCAGGTATCGGATTCCTTTTCCGCCACCTGTGATTCTGCCTGAAAAGTATACAAGGCATTGGCAACTTTAATCTGGTAATCTGCCCGGGCAAAACGCAGGTTGTTGACGTTCGTCTGTTCCGACTGAAACATCTGTTCGGTTTCCATGGCCACCAGATCCGTAGGAAAAGCAACCATGCGAACAAAGGCACCCCACCAGATAATGATCATGGCCAGCCCAAAAGGCCGGAGCAATGGCATTACCTCCATATTTTTATCCCCTGCCATCATCTCATAGGACTTGATCGCAAAAAAGATGATCATAAAAATGGCGGCAAGTGCCTTGGCATCAGTGATGAACAGATCGAAGTGCGTCCAGATCGAATCTTTCATGCCTGAAAGGAAGGTCATCATACCTTCTTCATACACGCCATTGCCCTGCAAGAATTCCAGGGACTTTTTGTAATCAGCTGGAGGCCCCTGAGAATAGGATAGGCCGGTTCCAGCTAGTAAAAGTATGGCTGCTAATAATAGTTTTTTCATAATACTCATGATAAGAATTGACTGCCCTCAGGAAAATTTGGACATAAAAAAACCGGATGGTTAGTCCGGTCATATGATTAAAGATTTAGTATCAACGTCTTGTGATGCTATTTGCTTTTGTCGTATTGCTGCTGGATGGATCTCAGGTGATCGTTTAGCGGTTTCAACTCTTCAGGAGGATTTCCGTATTCAAAAGTTACACGTTTTGTATTTGAACCTATCTTGATTTCTATCCATTCTGCTCCACCATCTGCACAGTCCGGGCAGCCGTAGGTTGACTTCAAATTTTTAAAGGATTCCTCATCGATTTGGGAAGAAATCTTATCAAAATCACTTCCGAGCGTAGTAACTTCCAAAACATTTTTTACTCCGGCACCACCGTTTTCCCAGGTTGAAAATCTGGTTTTCTTTTCCATCAGTTTTAGCTCTTTGTTGCAAAAACCCCGACAGTGACCAAAACTGCTGCCGTGTGAAATGACCATTTCAGATTTGCAGCCGGATAAGACTGCCAAGAGTATAAAGAATAATAAAGTTTTAAAAAGTCTTTTCATGATAGAGATTATTTGACAATAATACAGAACACCGACCAGAAAGTGTAAGAAACCAGGACGAAATAATTAAAATTTACGAGTGGCAATCACCTGCCGGGCGATCTCAACATCCGACTTTGAAGTCCAGGAGTCAATGCTGACCTGTCCAGACTTCACTTTTTGTTGCTGCGAACTTAAACTCATTTTCTTTTCAGCACCTGAAGTTCTTGTTGTCAAGGTGGCAGCAAGCCTCCGGTATTCTTGCAAAAGGCGATGGTAGGCCAGTATCCTGGAGCCTCTATCCATATTGGCTGATCTGGCACCGGTAATGCGTTCTTTGAGTACATCCAGTTCGTTTTTATACCAGCCAAAAGTGCCTTCAGAAATTACCTTCGCCCGAACTCCATTAGGTAAGGCACCAAGAATAGCCTCATCTGAGTATTCCAGTACGGGTTTGAGTTCTTTGCTATAATACAATAACCAAAGCGGATCAGCAGCGGACAGGCTACCGCTAAAATTACTAACCTCAAGCAAAGCCGTATTCCGAAGTGTATCAGCCTCCAGTTTATAACCACCACTGGTACTGTTCATCAACCCGACCATCCCCAAACGTTGGGTCTGCGGTCCCCATGGACTCAGCGGCCTCCGGTCAATATCCGGATAATTGTGGTGCAGACCCCAGGTCAGCCAGTAGTAAGGATTGATCCCAAGCCAACCCGAGCCAGGCTCGAACTTGCCACGATCCCATTGCTTGTAGACCATACGCTCCTGTTGGTAGAACATGGCTTTGTCCTCGATAGCACGCTGAGCCCAGGAATTTCGCCCGATAAAAAGACAAACCGATAGGGCTAAGATAATTTTAAAGATATAGTTCATAGAATTCTAATTATAGATTAATGCTTGATTGTTCAAGAAAAGAAGTAGATTTAAGTAAATCAGTCAGTCCAGTAAAAAAATATTCGCTTTCCCATGAAAAGAAAACCCGTTTCCGAGCTCACCATGGATGAACTGGGCAAGCAGAAAAATTTACTTAATGGTATCATTATAGGCGCTGGGTTGTTATTGCTGTTCCTGACAGGGGTAATTTTATACCAAATAATTCTGGAGCAACAATACTATATGAGCTTGTTACTCATTAGCTGTGTCCTCAGCATTATTCCAGGATTCATTGGATTACAAGAGATCGATAAGGAAATGAAGAACCGAATTACTGAAGATAAGTAAGTTGTCGTCCTGTATTTTATTTCAAATACCGGGCATTTCGGATAATCTCTTCCACCAGTTGCCTGTCCTGAACAATAAAGTCCTGAAAGGGATTCAAAGAACGGATAATTCCACGCTCTTTCGCCCAATACATCGCCTTCCAGCCACCATAGGCAAGTGAACAAAGCAGTTGTAATTCCTGAGTTACCCTGCGAAGCAACTGATCCCGGCTGTTGTAATCTGTTAAAACATTGCTGCCCTCTTTCAGAATAAAGCCTGATACGTCCAAAACCAGACGAGCAGACCTCGCTTTTATCTGGTTACCTAAGTCCTCAGCAAACAAAAGTAGGTAGGGCTCAGACCTTGCCATAACCAGCATTTGGTTACTGTAACTGATCAGATCAGCGATAATGGAACCCATCTGTAATACCGCCCTGCCATTCTTCAATGCAGAATTCACATTAGAAAGTCCATCATAAATGATCGTTTGAGCGGTAACCACAGCACCCACATTCAGATTGATCGTTTGCAGGTTCTGGTCGATCTTCTCCAGATATTGGTTGTGGCTTAGCTCGGCAGCCTGGCGAGCGATGGCATTTTCATTGACGACCTGGAAATGCTTTTTGTCGTAAACGACCCTTTGTGCATCAGCCTGGCTTATTAATCCGGCTGCCATTAAAAGGGACAACAAGGTACTTTGAGGTGTCATCATATTTGGATGTTTTTTTGGTAAATAAAATCGGACTACTAAAAATCCAATGCTGTTCAGGATCGTTCATATCTGTCCAGATTCGCACACCATAAAAATTAAAAACAGTAATGAATGGTGAAAAAAGCCCGATTATTCATGGCATGTGTCTTGTAAACACCAGTACAGAACAGGCATTCCTAAAAAATATAGTTTAGTTTTAGTTTGAAGCTGGTTACATCGGATGATGTACCAGCTTTTGTGCTTTATTTCAGGTAATCAGCATTCCGGATGATGTCCTGAACAAGTTCCTTATCCTGATCGATGTAAGTTTGAAAAGGGTTGAGTGACCTGATCCCGCCAGAGAGATTAGCGTAATACATGTTATTCACCAGATTAGCGGACATCGACTGAATTGTGTTCAACTCCAATAGAATATAGTCAAACAGAATCTTCCGGTCCGAGGCCTTCATCTGATTGACAGCACCAAAACTTGCGCAGAGCCCAATCAGATAATTTACCAGCGACCTGGCCTTCCCCGCGAACTCAACCTCAGTCTGATAGGCCAGACCGATCAGCAACGGGTTTTGCATAGCCATACGATAAATCTCACCCTGGTTGCGAACGATCTGGTTGACCATAGGAGTGGCCTGTATACCGATATTGGCAGCAGAAATGACGGTGCCAAGCGACTGGTAACGCTCCTGTAAGTCCCGGTATTTGTTTTTCAGACGCGCAAGCATTGTCTTATTGGCCTGCTCATTTGCAGTAGTCAAAGCCTGATTGTCACGCGTTTGGTTCTGCTTATCATATTCAGATTTAGAAGCAGCAACCAGCTGATGTATTCCGGCAATATTGAGTGCTTTCTTTTGAGCAAAGCCCATAACAGGAAAGCCCAAACAGATAAAAATAAAACGCGGTGCAGCGCACCGGTATTTTGAACTGCGAAGTGTTCTCATAATAATTAATGTAAGTAGGATAGACTTTGGTGTCGGTAAACCCTGGCTTTCGTGTAAGCAACTACACCTTTGGTATTATTGCCGTCTCAGGTATTTCGCCTGCCGCAACACATCATTTGCGATTTGCACATCTGTATTAATCCAGGTCTGCCAGGGGTTAATCGACTTCCATATACCCTGCATCTTCGCCCAGTACATCGCCCGGTGCATGCCATATGCAACGCCGCGCAGGATGCGCAGCCCAGAAGCGATGTGGTTCAATAGTTTTGCTCTTTCTCCCGCATCCATAAGGTTTGCTGCACCTCCGCGCAGTGCAAAAGAGCTGACCTCAAGTGCAAGGTTTGTCGCCCGGATCTTAAACTCGCGGGCACCTTCTTCCGCAAATAGCAATAAGACAGGATTAGTACGGGCAATACGCACTGCCTCACCGACATCATTAACAATGTCTAATCCGATATCGGTGATTTCCTTTACCGTGGTCAGTGAATGTAAAATACCCGAGACATCAGAAAGCCCGCGATAGATTCTATCCTGCAAGTCATTGACTACGACCAGTTGGCCGGTAACCGCCATTTGTCCACGCTGGATCAGCGTCAGGTTGTTGTTGGTTCGGTTGAGTTGACCATCAATAGTTGCACTACTGGTGTACATCGCAGCAGAAACCGCAGGATCTATATACAGCGTCTGTGCCCGGACCGAAACGGACGCGCAAATCAGCGCTCCCAAAATCATCAGTTTGCTATCCATAATTAAAAAATTTGTTTACACACGGCTTCGAATTATTATCTTTAATCAAAACGCTTTCCATGAAAAGATTCATCCTGTTTTGTTTATCCCTGGTGATGCTAACGGCAATCAGCCAGAACAGCATTGCTCAAACCAATTCAAAAGACACCTCATCAGCTGATACTACGCTCTACGATGACCGGACGCCAAGTGAAGGACACGATCTGAGGCTGCCGCAATCCACTCTGGACAATCAGGAATACAGCCGTTTTATCAACAAGGAATTCTCCGCCTCCACTGTCCTGAAAAAAAACAGGAACTATACCAAAGTAGAAGTCACCAGGATTGTTGAAAAAGACGGTAGTGTTTCGTCTTATACCGTAAGTGGAACAGGACCTGAAAGCATGAAAAATGAACTTGTCCGAATCCTGAAACTCCTGCCGAGCTACACGCCCGGAACCAGGGATGGCAAACCGGTTAGGTTTCGCATGTATCAGCCATTCGAATTCAAGTACAATTAGTTACTGGCAATAGCGAGCCTAAAACTGACTTGAATTCACGCTGGCAACAAATTTTCCAAGGGAAAAGCCGCTCAATTCAAAATCAGAAACAAAAGCATCCAGACCGGCCGGGTAGGAGCCGAATTTCCGGACATAACTTTCAACGGCATTTTTCTCCGGTTTTTCTGTGGTATAACACAAATACTGGAACAAACTAACTTCCACACCGTATACCTCACCGGTCATTCCCCTGCGGATATACACTTCCTTGAATTTACCCCGTCCGGCTTTATTGTCCAGCTGATTCACGGTAAAGATCTTCCGCCTTTCCGTATCACTGATCGAAAGCAGTTTCGCGATCTCATCATAGTTGTCTTTGAAGTTACTCTGATCCAGTAAACAGATGGTACCAGAGTTTCCAATGATGCTGTCCTTTACTATTGGATTGCCTAAAATGTCCCCAAGTTCCTGGGTAACGACAACGGCTTCTCCCCAGAATTTTCTAACCGTTTTGTATAAAAATAAAAGGTAATTTGCCATAATTGGGCTTGCAATCGCCTTCCACGCTTCCTCACATATAAGTGCTTTCCGGCGGTCTGAACGGTGTCTCATTTTTTGCAAAAATACGTCCATAATGATCAAGGTAACGATTGGAAACAGCTTTGAATCTTTTATCGTATCAATTTCAAAAACAATAAAAGGTTCATCAAATAAAGACTGATCAATTGCCTGGTTGAGCATCCGGTCATGTTCACCGCCGCGATAAAATTTTTTTAAGATATAACGAAACTCCTCCAGATTAAACTGGATCTGCTCAGTGTCCTTAATCAATGGAATAGTCGCCAACGCATACTCATAAAATGAATTGAAGCTCTGTTCACCGATCAAAAGGCCGACCTGGTTACCGAATATGTCTTGCCCGTAAAAAGACAAAGTATAGTAAGAGGTAATCAATTGGGTGATTACATCAGACTCGACCTGAGAAATGGAACCATCAGCACCCTTCCAGAGCAAGGTGATCAGCGTAACCAGGAAATCCTTCTTCTCCAGGTTGTATTCCTCAACGCCAATTGCAAAGGGATTCATCGTGATGGGCTCCTTTTCAGTATAGGTAATGTACTTGCCATTGTAGTAGCTACAAAGGCCCGAATAGCTATGTCCGGTATCAATGATCACCACATCCATTTGATAAAGCATGTATTGTTCCAATACGGAGTTCATAAAGAACGATTTACCTGTTCCTGAGCTGCCCAACACAAAGCGGGAGCGGTTACTCATGCGATTTTGAGCCATGGGCAAATCCGAAATGTCTATTCCAATCGGAACACCCTGGCGATCGGTAAAACGGATCAGGAAGTCTGAAGGATCATCCACCGGAAGCGACTCTTTGTATAGAAAGCAAAGCGCCGCATCACTTGTGGTCAAGAACCAATCATAGGGCTTAAGTTCCACTCCGTTCCCAGGAATCGCCGTGCGAAAAAGCTCCAGCTGGTTGTAGGCGTTCTTACCAGGGGTAATCCCTAAACCAAATAACTCAGATTCGACGAAATTGCACGCTGCCTGTAACTTGTCCCCAGCTGCCGCGACCATAATGTTAAAATGCGCATTGACCAAAAGCTGGTTATCTTTTGCCACATCACCTAACAGCGCATCAATATCATTTACGCAAATGGAATTCGCCGGATCCGGTATCCCCGAGTGCCGCTTCCGCTTTAAAGTTAGCTTGCGAAGTGTCAAGGGCTGCGGCGGAATTTCTATGAGCTGATTGTAGATGATACAATGATAGTCAGGCGTTCGAATTAAAAATGAAAGCAGGTCTACCGGGAAACCCCGCAAGGTATCGTTGTCATTCAGTTCAGTATTGACGCTAATCTGCGAAGGCAGATCAATGCTGTCAATATCTATCAGGCTAATGCTCCGCAAGGAAAGCTCACCAAAATTAAGTTGCGTATCCGTCGGAGAGATGTTGTTCAAGGCCAAAGTCTGTCCAGTAAAATTCAGACCCAGCATTCGTTTAATCAGCGTATTGATTTCAGCATCTTTCAAGACCTTTGGCTGGGTTTTTGCAGCTTCCAGTACCGAGATCACCTTAGCCACAGCCTGATGGAATTCCTGCAATACCCGAACATCAAAAGTGTAGAAAGCACCCTTTTTAACCTGCCGGGTAATGGTCAGGTAGGTCTGAACTTCTGTAGTCAACCTGCCCGCAAAATGCCGGTTGTACTTATCCTGCAAATATTCCGCTGCGGGGCGATAGGGGTAAACAGACTTGCAGATTACATCCTGTTTTTGGAATAGATAACCACTGCCCAGAATCTTCAGGACATTGGTGAAAAGGTTATGGAACTCAAAATAGGCTTCACTAGAACCCGAATACTGCAATACCGGATTGACCAGGGAAATCACCACAGAGAATTCGCCGTTCACGCCATACAGTAAATCCATATCCAGGTATTTATCAGTGCCGATATAAGGCATCCTGAATTCGTTGTGAGCCTTCATAAATTTTAGGATTAATTTTAGTTTGAAAATGATAAATGCCCTGAGCTCTGGATTTCACAAATAAGCCCTGCTTCTGTCTGGACAAGGTATAGGCCAATCCGCCACCGATGCAAGCGGCCAGCACGAGTACTCCTAAGAGCATACTGAACAGCGCCATGACCAATGCACCAAGGACAAGGCCGGAAAGGAGGGAAGCAATCCCCCAGTAAATGAATTTTCCGGAGAATCCCCGGTAAACAAGGGGCTTTTGCAGCCCCTTGTACACAGCAAAACTTTTCTCCATTTTACAGACCAAAAAACGCTTTAACGATCAGTGAGGATAGGACCAGGAAAAGGCAGGAGCCACCCCAGCCCATCAGTTCCTTATTGATGTCCTGATCCCCTGAATTCCATTTGGAATACACACGAAGACCACCGACCAGTCCGACAATACCACCGATGACCAGCGTGGTATTGGTCACCGGACCCACATAAGTTTTAAGGGTAGTTGTAGCGGTATTTAAACCATTGACGCCACTTTGGGCAAAAGCAGCTGTTTGGGTAATGGCAATTAAAATCGCCAGCACCATAAGATGTTTGGTACGTTTCAATTTGTTTCATGAATCAAAAGTGTTTTGAGGCCGAACTGGCCCGTCATGGAAGGAAAGAGGTTAACTTAGATCCCGAAAAGCACCTGTAAAAACGGCCCGATCAGGATCATAAAAAATGCAGCAAAAAACCATGCTGCAACTTTTGCGGTGATCTTGTCTTTACCCATTTGCCAGTTGTAATACACATTAACCGCACCGGCGATTCCAAAGAGTGTAGCCAATACCAATGAAGCATCACGGGCGGAAAAGAACGAACGTCTCAGATCAGCCGTTGCCTGATTCATCTCGGAGATTCCGGGCTGGGCATGGACACTTGAACAATAAAACACGATTAACACAATGCTTAATGACAAAGACCAGCCTTTCCAATCGGATAATTTCATAATTTTAGCATATTAATTCAGTAACAATGGCAGGATTCACAGGACTAAGAGATTGCGGCAATGCACCCAGGAAAATATTACTTCAGGACTTTTATAAAGCCATTTACCGTGGAGAGACCCAATACCTCATGGATTTTCTGCATGAGCAATTTGTGTGGGATTTTCCGGGAGGAACGATCCGGCAGGACAAAAAAGCTGCACTTGAATACCTGAGCCAGTACTATGCTGCCAGAATGGGGCAACTGACCATTACCAACATGATCACTCACGGCGCCGAAGCGGCAGTGAGTGGAACGGTGCTTACTGAATCGGGTCTGGAATACCATTTCTGCGATATATTTACCTTCAGCAGTGCCGGTCGTTCGCTGATCAAACACATCAGCTCTTTTCAGAGATAAAGGGATCAGAAGCTTACAGATTTGGTGAATTCAATGGCATCCTTTCGGGCCAGATCAAACAGCTCTTTTATGGACACGCCACCCATACCGATAGAAGCTGCGCGTCCGGCAGAAGAAGTAGCATCCCTCAAACCAAAATCTTCCAGACCTACTTTTTCAGGTAAAACAGTTTCCGAAAAAGTAAGAACAGGCAATGAAGCCTCATTTTCTGAACCCGGAGAAGCCCTGCTGTCCAGAAGAAACACCATAAAGTAATAGGCTCCATATCCGAGCCCCAAATAAGTCAGGAAAGAAATCCAGTTCATAGTTCTAATGATTGAATAAAAGTTTTGATGTAAGTTTTAAGTTCAGGCTGGGTAGCAAATAAATGCCGCACCGCAAAAGCAACCAGTTTAATATTGTCCACTCCGGTTGCCATTTTGAAATGACCAAGCAGTTTGGCTGTACCTGCATCCAGTTTGGCATGTACCATGGCCTTATTGCCTGAAGAATCGTAATCCAGGATCTCCTGCAAGATCTCGGGAGGCGGTTTTGACTTAGGCTGGACAGCAACAGCTTGCAAATTTTTAGCTGGTGGTTTCCCGCCAGAATTCCCGGCTATGCTATTACGGAGTTGATCAGCCAGAGATTTAATTTCACTCATTTGAATAAGAATTTAGATCGTTAGCATTGAGGTCATCCACAAGGAATGCGAAGTGATTCACAAATAGCTGATCCATGACCGGCTGAACAACAGAAATCAAAGAATCCGGGGTGCGGAAAGTACTCACACGGGAAAAGTCAATCCGGTCAGGAATAGACTGGGTAACAAGGCCAAACCTGCCCAGCTGCTGGTCTACTTCAGCCATGGTTTCATACCGAACATTTGCTTTGATCCTGTTAGGGATAAATACAGTCTGCACCTCAGGATTGATCTTGTTCAGCACCACTGAGAAAAGAACAGTAGATTCAAAACTGAACTCGTCATAAGAGAATGGACAAAGCACCAGATCCGCAGAGCGAAAAACAGGGATCAATCTATCGTCATCCAGTTTTCCTGGTAAATCGATCAGCACTAAGTTCTCCAGATTTTCATTCAGAACTTTGAGTAGCGCAGGATATTGTTCCAGGCTTGCTGCAATTACCTCATAAGGTTCTGCATTTTCCAGCAATTTTGCACGCTGGTATTTTTGGACAATAGACTGCTGATAGTCCATGTCAATTACTGTCACTTTGCAGTGCCGGGACATAGTTAGGTAATTGGCCAGGACAAGTGTAAGCGTACTTTTTCCTGCGCCACCTTTTTGGTTGCCGATAAGAATGATCATGAATTCTTTTGAATTTTAATTGGATTTGTTTTTATATTCAAGCCATGAATATTCGCTCTATAATTGCAACATTGCTTTTTTGCTTAACAGCCGTCGCAGTCCATGCTCAAAAATCAGATACCACGTATTTTGATGCCGATTGGAAATCATCTGCCAAAGCGGAGAGTTCCTTTTACAGGATTACAAAAACCATCGAGGAAGGAAAGAAATATGATGTGGCTGATTATCACAATAACGGCAAGCTGCAGATGACCGGATCCTATGCATCGCTGTCTCCTGAAATTAAAGACGGCGTTTTTACCTGGTATAAAGAAACGGGCGAAAAAGTCTCAGAAACTATTTTTGAAAAAGGTAAAGTGAAGAGTAAAACGAATTTCGGACCTGATCCAAAGGATAAAAAACCTTCTCCGGAGTTCGTTTTACTTGAAAAACAACCTCAGTATCCCGGAGGTATCAAAAAACTTTATCGCTATCTCGGGGATAATTTTAGTTATCCAAAAGGATTAAAGCCCAGGCCAAAGGGAACCATTGTCGTAAATTTCGTGATTGATAAAGATGGAAAGGTCACAGAAGCCTATGTAAAAGAATCTGTCCATCCGCTTTTAGATGCGGAAGCAATAAGGGTTGTGGAAAATATGGCCAAATGGGAACCAGGGGTACAGCATGGCAAACCCGTAAGAGTTGCCTATAACATCCCGATATATGTGGAATAGCTTAATAATTTATCGCGTATTTGTTCTTGCTTGCCTTTTCCTATGTCTATTCCTCCCATGTATTTGCTCATCATCTATGTCATCAGATATCGAGATCTGAACTGGCTGGTCAAACGGATCGAACCCAACATCACCATTGACTGATTGAACAGATGAGTTAATGAACTGGTGAGTTGTTGAGCCGGATTCACTGACGAGTTCAGTATTACTCAGTTCAATCACTTGAAAGTTTTCAATTAAGCTCGTACTCAGAACGGACGCATTAACCCGCTCGATGATTAAATCCTGGATATCCATGATCTCCCCGCCTTTGAACACATTGCCCTCAGCATGGTCGAGTATGCTATAGCCATAAGGCGCTTTACCATCTGCGCTATGGAACAGGAGCTGAATCCCAAATTTCTCCTTCAGATGGATAGCCAGATCTGAAGTATAAGTTTCTTTCTGCTTTTCCAGTCCGCCCGGAAGCGCGACCGTTTCAGCACGTAGCGAAGCAGAATATTGCTCCCTGAACTTATAAAAGAAAGCCGTGATCTGGCTTGCTCTACCGTGATTAATCTGGTAGGTCGCTTTGCGCTCCTTTAAAAAATCTAGATCCATTTCCATTAAATTCCTGCCGAATTTAATCAACTGAAGCTTTCCTTTTTCTTCCACCCAAGTATAACCCTTGCTCTCCAGGATCATCATAAACTGGGCCTTAGTTTGAAAATTGTAACCTCGGGCTTTTTCCACATCATTTTTAGCCATTTGAACAGGATCCTGCTTCATCACTTTATTGATCGCAGTCATCGCCCGTATGTGTTCAAATGCGCTGCTTATCTTTTTACCGGAGCATTTGTCCACCCTTGTAGTCACAATATGCACATGGTTGTTACAGGTGTCCTTGTGAAAGATGATCAGGTAAGGCTGGTTACCATAACCCATTTTGTCTAGCCATACCGAAGCAATACTGGTGAGCTCCTCCTTACTGGTTTCCTTTCCTTTAGCAGAGATAACCGCATGTAATTGTGGATACTTTGTCCGCTTACTCCGGCTGGAAACCATATTCAGATAATTGATGTAATCCTGAGGTTTCAGATCTGAAATTCCCTCAAGTGGCCCAAATCCAGAAGTCTTCATCAGTTCACCCTTGTTCTTATCCACCTTATTGGTATTGTAGCGGACACCTTTAAAGGTTTTACTTTTGGACAGGAATTTAACAATCATGATTAAGATTTCATTGAGCAGCTGAGCAATTGAATAACTGAGTCCGACAACTATTGAACCGATGATTCTCTGATCAGATGAACTCATGAACCAATGAATTCTGGAGTCAGTGATTTATGAAACCATTGACCTGATGACCTTACGCAGAGCAGCATCCAGTCTTTTTTGAATCCTCAGGTAATCCTCAAGAAGCATATTATAGCGCTCAATAATCTGAGGAGACAATACACCACGTTTATTTAAGGTATTGGCATATTTAGCCAGCTGATTCATATTGTTGCCAATCCGACCCAGATCAGCCCCAAGAACGTCAAGACGACTGATCACTTCTTTTGCATTAACAACCAAACCCATCGAATTTTCCAATACCCGAATCCGAATAAGATCTGTACGCCTGATACCCAGCGTTTTTTCCAGATCCAGAATCATATTAAATTCCTCCACAGTGAAGCGTGTATCAATCTTTTTGATACGCTGACCAGAATTCATAACAGGCCTTCCAGCCAGATGCTTCTTCTTGTTCTCCATAAAGTCTGTGAGTTGCGAGCGGACTTAACTCCTTAATCAACCACGACTGAAAGGAGGAAGTTGTTTAAGGCAAGATCACTTTTTGTCGAACAGGGTTCCGAAGGAATTTCTGTCGGACAAAAAGACATCTTGCAAAGTAAAAGTCAAAGCAGGGTGCTGATAAGCAAACTGTGTGTTTTTACTTTGCAGCTCGGTTCCAAAGGAACCAGCTGGAATAAATTCATGAAATGAATTTCCGGTTTACCGGATATTTCATTTGTTCATTATGCATCGCTTACTGGACTATGGACAAGCATAATGCACTCTAATACCTATCATTCGATAGTAAACAAATAAACTAATTTTTAAAAATTGCCTCAATTTTTTCAAATAATGGCTTAAAGGCAAAAAAGTCCTCTGCCTCCAATAAGTTAAGTGTTGATGACAACTTTTTCTTATTCGTATTTCCATTTATCACGTGAGCTACAGCCCCTCCAGTTAGAGGTAAGGTCTTAAAATACGATCTCAATTGATCGTTCTTAAAAAACAGTGATTCAATTGTTAAGTAGGAATGTTCTTTGTATGTTTCGTTTCCTGAGATGATTACCTGCTGACTAATTTCATTGATGTCGGGTACAGGTAAAAGCATCAGGTATCCATTACCACCATTAGATCTCGTAAGGCATTTTCTTGGATCAGATTCGATTAAATTGGGGAATTTCTTTTCCCGATGCCAATTATTGTAACCTGCATTATCAAAGTCAAACAATGCAATCATCTTTAGTGCATCAAATTGATGAAAAATGCCGTCAGGTACATCGTCTCCTAGATTGAATAATGACCCTAAAAAAGATGCAGAAAAACAGTCTTGTATGTAAAAGTTTCTTGGTTTTCCTGGATAAAGCTTATCCCATGCGGTTTCAAGATTGATTTTATCTGTAATGCCTTCAGTGAAGAGGATGTTTGTATTTGCCTTCTGTATGTTATAATTAATTCCCAGACTGCTCTCTTCAATTGTTAAAGAGGCCAATCCACTACTGAGCAAGTTTATAGCAGTTCTTTTGTCTTCTTTTACAGGGCACCCCAGATCTCTGTCCATACAATATACAGATTCTTCAGAGGCCAGTGCGACTGTTGAGGGAGAATGCGTAGTTAGAATCACCTTGACATTTTGCTCCTTTACTAGGACCTCCCGAATCACTTCTAAGAAAATCTGGGTAAGGGATGGGTGTAGATGTGCATCAGGTTCATCAAAAAGAATTACCTGTGGGAAATGCCCCTTGTTTTCGGAGTTGTATAATGCGAAAATTAACGCAAGTACCGTTGTTTCTCCTGAAGATAAATTTTGAAAATCAACTTCTTTGCCACTTTTTCTGTCTATAAGTTTAACGGGAAGAGGGTACTCAATATTCTGGCTTACCATATACTCCGCCTTGTATTTAAAGCTTGCACGATCTAAAATTTCATTAAAAACTACCAAAGGAGAAGTCATCCCCTGAGTTAATTTTGGATAATGCATTGTTTTCAGAAAGAATTGGTGAAACAATAAATCTAAGGCCGAAGAAAAAAGACCTAATGGGATTGGGTAAAATATTATAAAATCTATTAAATAAAGGTCATCAATATCTTTACCACAGTTTTCTGATAACTTTTTGAGCTGTTGCAACTGGTGTGCGCCGACAGGTTTTGCTTGTGGAGGGTTATGTGTATTTACCTGAGTGGCACTTGTTATAAACCTATTTAGAGCGGTTTGTAATTCTGCTAACTCCGATCCTTCATCCGTAAATGATTTATGTTTTATCGAGCGAAAAGCAATTGCTAATGGTTCAAGATTATGCCATTGTTGCTTGATGGTCTCAATTAATGGCTGTTGGTGCCCTTCATATTCATAGAGGGAATTTCTAAGACCCGGATACGAATAAATTATCTCTGTTAACGGTTGACCAGTTTCATTGACAAGCGGATATTTAAGCTGTTTTAGATTCCCTTCATCATCAAGTTGAGCTTCGCCCATATCATTATATTGGCCAAATCCGCCTGCATAATCTCTGATAAACTCTAACAGTTGTGTTTTTCCGGAGCCATTTTCTCCTGTTAGAACTGTAAAGTCATTCAGATGGATATCCAAATTAGAATTAATAATTTTACCGTTGTCCGCTGTGTTAAGTATCATGGATTTTGCCTGGTCTGCCACAATATAACTAATTCTAGATATTCATGGTTTACTCTTTTTAAAGTTAATTTGTGTAGTTGATTATGTTAGTTTGTCCCTAAATCTAAACTTCTTGTAATTGTTACTTGCTTCATCTACCACAAAGAGGTTCAGTAGCTTCCTCCATTCTGTAGTTCAATTTCATTGAAATCCAGACTGCCAAAATCAGCCAGGATGTGGAAATCCATCTCCAATGCCATCTCATGAAGCTTGAACTCAAATGGGCTGCCCTCATATGGATCAGGACAAAAAGCCCCATCAAAATCCTCATGATTGTGCCACTCTCCCTGAAGGCGTCCACATAGCTGACAATTGTTTGCCCAAGTCTTTTCCTCTAGCGTTTTGGAATGGGTCAATCTGAAATGCGGAAAATGTTCTTTCAGGTAATCATTCAAATGCTCATCCATTTCCGTTGCAAAGGCAAATACTGTAGGCTCTTCGCCTTTAATCCATTCTTGGGTAGATTCGGGATCATTCTCATCAAGGTATTCAAAACTATAATAATTAAATCCTGCCAATGCCACCATAGGAGTGACCTTATCACATTTCCAGCAGCGTCTGGCTGTCAGCAAAAGCCGGTAAGGCCTTCTAATAATGATACCCTGCTGATAGGGAATCCACTTTTTGAACCGGGTAATATTAGATACATGATCAGGGATTACCCATGTTTTCTGCTCAGCAGACCACCAAGCACCTAGCTGTTTAACTTCATCTTTTTCTGAAAACGGAACTTGTAAGGAGAGAGGCATGGACTTTCATTAATTTAGTCAGTAACAATTACTGACTAAATTAATGAAAGTAGGGGTAAAAGACAAAAAAATTACCCAGGCATAGACTAGGAAATACCTTTGATATATTTTACCTCTCCATTTTCTGAATTCACCTCGGCAAGTTTAACCTTTTTGTCTTTATAGATGTGTAAAAATTGATCGGGACGTTCAGTTGGAGCAGTAATTGACAAACCTTTGTCCCAGCGATCATTTGCGAGTTCGACAGCCTGTGTATGAACATGCGATTTGAATTCTTCAGCAGACATGTCAAATAATGATTTTTGTTTCGATTTGCGAGTATTTTCAGAAGTCATTCTAAGATGTTTTGGGTTCCCAATCGTATTTCAAATTTGTCACGCGATGAAATATTGCTTCTACGCATTCAAGTTTATTGTCATTAAATACAGCCAGGTTATAGCCACTAGCGTTCATGGCACTTTTGTATTCCACAGCGTCAAAACCTAATGATTTAATGAATTCACAAAGATACTGAGTAGGAAGGTAATCAAGGTGGACATCTTGCTTGCGAACAGGGCGGGAGAGTTCATGTTCCAGACTCTGAAGGTAGGGCCGGATTAGGATAAACTCCCTTATTGCAAAGCCTCGGTCAATAATCTCAAAAGGACCATAGTCTGCAATGTTCTTCAGCGAAACAACATTTAGCGTCTCCTTGGCTGTGAATTTAGCTACGGTAATTCCTTCATGTAATGCAACCCGTGTTTCATAAAGAGTTGTTTCTTTACTTTCTGAAATGTAAAGATAGGGAATGCCTATAGGATTGGCCCGGCCTGGTGTGGTATGATCATGGGGTGGTTTGCCCATTAGCTCGACAGGTAATAATTCATCTGAAAGCCTGGCCCTATAAAAATTAGTTTCCTTAGGATAATTGATCACTAAACTCTCAAATATTGTCTCCAATGTGTCGAGATCAATTGGTTCACCAAACAGAAACCTGTTTTTCTTTTTGATTTCAAAGGAAAACTTATCCCACTGTAATTGCAAATCCTCTGCATGTCCTGCGGGAGAATTTAATAAAGCATCGAATTCCACAGGGGATTCAAAGAACCTATCGCTATATTGATCCCAGCCACGACCGATCTGGTTAACCAGTTGCAAAACAGTATTGGGTTTTAGTGCCGAAATATTAAAAAGTCTAGGCCAATAAGACATCAAGTGCTCATGGAGTATAACAGGGAATGCAAGGCCTAATGACTTTTGGGCATCAGGGTTGGGTATATACAGATCAAAAAGTTGCTCGAATTCAACACTTAGGTCTGCGCAATTCACGATTATTACATTTTTCGAATCACAGAAATTACAATTGCCTTTTGTAGTGGACAATGCCTCTATTCGCTTTTTTAATCCTTGATCAGAAAAGCAGCTCGTACAGCAAACCACGCTAAATTAAATGAGCTCCTGAATGAGTTGAATATGATGCATGATAGAAAGCTTTTTAACAACACCTAAGCCGGGAAACGCTCCGCGAGAATGATAATCGCGGAATTGTTCGCAAGCGATTGTATGTAGGTCTTCCGCATCAATAAATTCGATAAGCTTTTCCAGAGCCTCACCAAATTTGCCGGGAGTATCACTATAGTCCTCGTTACTATCTGAAATAAAATGTCTGATCCAGATCTCACCAGATTCTTTGTTCACATACGTCAGATGTATAGCAACTGCGTAGGGGAGCATCCCACCCTCGACATAGTCGGATCCAATCGTCAAATAATCTGAAAAAGCAGCAAATTTTTCATCCTCATAATATAAATTGTCATTGGAGAAAAACTCATCGGTTACGCTAATGTAATCTGAGTTACGTTTCTGTTTGATGAAAGGATCGCTTAGCAGAGCCGGGTCACCATTTGTAAAACCGCGTTTAAGCGATATCTGGTGCGTGACATGAATCACGTTGAACTTGATCGCACTTGCATTTACCAATGCCTTAAGCGCAACAACATTGCTGATCTGATTGAGATGTACAAGAGAGTAACCAGATTCGAGATAACCGCGGGAAGTCGCAGTAGATTCAAAAAAGACAAAATCACGGTCACTCGAAATTAGGTAAGTAGGGATCACATTATCTACACCTATAGATCGCATTTGATCTATGAAATCAAGAACTATATTTCCTTGCCCTTTAATTTCCCCATGCTCTGGGTTGACGATTAACTGCATTTGAATGCCGATTCGGTTAAGTGCAAGTAGAGCAGTCTCAACGCTTTTAGTGTTCTTTTTTAAAGGCTCTATGATCGGAAAAATCTTGTTATTGTCTAATGGTAAGGTACAAAGCTCGCGCAAAGCCAGCAGTTCGTACTGTTTCCCCCTGAGATACGGTAAATACATAGCGTTAATTATATTTGGTAACTTAGTTTATCAACTAAGCTAATATAATCATTTTGATCCAGATTGTAGTAATAGCAGGATAAACGAAGTGCTGCCGGTAATTCCGATTTCTGTATCAAGTCATTCGTACACAGGTTGATCCGTTTTTTGATGATTTTCAAAAACTCAGCATGTACCTCCAGAACTGGATATTCGGAGAGTATATTTACACAGGTCTTAAAAAGTTGTACAGGAGTTGCTTTTGGAATTTCTCCAATCATTTTGTAGACCAACTGCAAATATTCATCTTTCCGCAGGGCCTTTATCATTGCAACGATATCCAGTCTGTCATTATAGATTTGAGCAGCCTTACACAGTTCGATGGTATTGTCTTTTGAAAACACCATGATACCAACATGTTCATCTATACAATCCATGTATTTACCAATCTCTGAATGGTGTATAACGATGTACACTTCTGAAAAGCCTTTGTAATAGTCATCAATCTGGGTACAAAGCCGTTCAGGACTATCCAGTTCAGTTTTAATCTCAAACACTTTATTCGCTCCGTTAATTAAAATAGTGTCCGCTTTGGAGTTCCCAATCCTGAACTCGTTTAATAAAATGGTATCAGAAAGTGAATGATTATGAAAAACATAGCTGTTCAATAAGGCAACTTTGTATAAGTATTCATGTCGGTAATGCGTCAACAAATGATCATAGGAAATATCGATCAACTCAGAAACGTAGGATTTTTTTTCAACCTGGATGCCGTTTTTACGCAGTAATTGCTTGAGATGCTTCGCCTGTTTTTTGAAATCATCGGCAAACATCATGCGCTGTAGTCCAGCATTAGACACCATTTTTGCTAATGCACTTAGGTTCAACTGAGAGTTAACACGAGCTAATGACATAGAGTAAAGGTACGAAGAATATGAGAAAAAATAATGAATTGTGGTGAAATAGCACCACAATCTTAGTCAGGTAGATCGTCCACAGTTTACAAGCTCAGCTTTCGTTCCATTTTCAAATCGGCTACGATCTTGTCATTGTAATCGTTGTAACCTTGATATACACATGAACGGTCGATAGAATAGGGCAAGGCTTTCATCCAGGTTTTTAATGCAGTGTAGCCGGACGTATCCAAGTCCAAATACAAATCGATTTCTGAAAAGACTTTAGCCTTTTCAATACCCGAGTCAATCAGCGCCAGGGAATTCAGCACCAGCACAGATCTGTCATGCCCTGGATTATCCCTGAGCCAGCTCAGGTAATTGAAATAACCTTCAAAAACCACAAGCTTTTTCGAACTACCCGGAATCAAACTCACCGCCTTTTTACCCAGACAGCCTTTGAAATATTTATTGCGGACTTCCCATCCTCCGAGTTCATTCCTCCATCCTGCAGCAAAGAACTGTTTACGTAATTTTTTCTCATCCTCAACATAATAATGTACCTCGGAGAGTTGGGTAGAGGCCGCTTCAAACACACCACGTGATCGCAGGTAAGCGTTGATTCCCTCAGAAGAACCGAATGGTTTAATTTCCTGTATCTGGTAGTTGGGGAGTTTCACTGCCACTTTTAAACGAGGACGAGGATTGACCTTGTTAAATGCCACCTGTTCAGGCATGGTTAAATTGCAAACCTCCTGGACCTTCTCCACCGCTTCATGGAATTTAAGACCTTTCCAGTACAACATCGCGAAGTCGAAAATATCGCCTCCTTTACCCATACCATGATCATACCAGGCGCCGAGCTTTTCATTGACACTAAATGAGGGATTAGTATCTGAATCCCTGACCATGCTGATGTACATGGCCTCATTGCCATGCGTTTTTTTAGGATGGAATCCCAGGCGGGCCAGGAAGTCCATTATGGAAACCTGTTGTTTAATCTCCTGGGCTTTGTCAGAATTTGCTAGCATATAAATTGAATTTGTTTTTCAGCAGGAAGTGTTGTGCAAAAAAAGCCTGAAGACTTTATTAAGTATATTCTATTATTGTATTAGCCGAATTGTCCGACATTAAACGCTCCTGGTGACCCAGAGAATCAAGACAGACCGCCGAAATGCCCGACATCAAGCCGCACTTGTCAAAAAGTCCGACATCGGGCCGACATACGCGTCATCAAAATCAAAATACCCGACATCAAAGCCGAAACACTTGACATCAGAATCAAAATACCCGACATCAAAATCGAAATGGTCGACACCTATGCCGAAGTACCCGACATGATTACCATAAATAGTGGTAAAATTTTGATTGCAGGTTAGCGCTAAAATTGAAATGTTGTTAAAAAATGATACTTTAGAGTATCAACAAATTTCCTCAATAGGGAAGAGGGAAATTTTAAAACGCGCTTTTCATGAAACCAGGTAGAAAGAGGATTCTCAAAAATTTTGTTATTGCATTCATTGCGCTATACCTTATCCAGGTTCTGCTCGCCATTGGAAGTGATTCAACAACCGCTTTTTTTAAGGAACTCATGAAGACCATACCAGCTTACTGGCAGATATCCATACTTTTTGGTGTTGCAGGCCTATTGGCTTTGGTTGTATCCCTGATGGAGAGTAACGATGAAGGCAGGGAAGTAAATCCTGACTGGAGAAAACCCACATTGGAGTTCATCAAAAACCGGGCGGCTGATCAATTCAAAGCCAAGCTGGCTGGTGATCAGCTATTTAATATTACCCCAAAAATTCGCTTCTCTGATGAAAAGGTAACCGGTAATCTTAAAAATGAGTTGTATACGGAATTGAACGGATACAGCCCCGGCAGTTTTGAGGAACTAATGGATTGCTATGTGAACAAGGTGAAACGAATGATTATTCTTGGAAATGCCGGATCAGGCAAAACCTGTCTTCTCTTAAAAATGCACATCGCATTGTGCGAATTGGCTGAGAAAGATGAAAATTTTCCCATACCGCTACTCTTTGACCTATCCGATTTTAACCAGGAAACGAATAATTACCTTACAGAGACAGAGATCCAGGAACTGTTCATCAAATGGCTAAAACGTACCGCCATTACACAATTAATGAATTCGGGTTTGAACCAGAAACAAGCCACAGCGATAGTGGAACAATATGGATTTATGCCCATACTGGACGGATTGGATGAAATAGAACGTTTTGACTTTAATGATTACCATTTTTTTCGCACTATTCATCAATACCTCCGGAGACGGAAAATTCAAACAGTTACTCAATATCCGGAAATCATCCTCACCTGTAGGACTACGATCATTAACATTCGTGGCTTTGAACCCGACTGGATGACGATTGAAGAAGACGGAAGTTCCCAATATAGTTTTTTGCAGGAGATTCCATTTAGCGGAATATTACATATAGATCCCATCAGAGATGTCCATGCCGTACTTACCGAATTACAGCGTAAGGATCCAAAAGGGACCGCAGACAAAGTGCTCAAAAGTATCAATACCTACCCTCAGCTTAGTACCGTACTTACCACCAGTTTTAATATTCACATGGCTTTAACCTTAGCTGAAAAAGGATACAACTTTAAAAATGTAGCAAATGCGAAAGACCTGTTGGCGGACTATGTAAACTATCACATCGAAAAAACCAGCTATCCAAAAGAAAAAGCAATACAATGGATCAAGTTGATTGCCACTCAGTCCAATAACACCCAGGTTGGCGAAGTTGATATTTTTCCGTATTCCAAACTTCGCTATCCTGTGCTCATAATCTTCCGGGTACTGATTTTGCTCTTGCCGACTTATATACTCGCGGACAAAATCATTTCATTTGCACCCCACTTACCATTATGGGCATTTTATCTAATTTGGCTTTTAATACTCTTTTTTTTGGTTTTCACCTTAGAGGAGAAGGACAACTACAGAACCATCGGATATGATCAGCAAAAAACTCACAGGAGCTTAGTGCAGAGGCTCTGCATCTTCACAACGTTGCTTATAATTGATGTTGCCCTGTTTTGCTATACGCCATTTTATATATTTTATTTCGGAAGTACAGTTGCCATGGCTCTAATGTTTATGTCCAGTAGATTTGATCTGCCATCTTTCCAGATTTCATCATTTAGACTGGCGAAGAAATCACTTCTTATTCATCTTTATTCCACAATGATGGCCGCGCTCGTCACTGGAATTTTAATCTTTTTAATCCTTCCACACCTATACCTTTCAAAACAGACCGGAATCAGTATGTTCGAACTCCCAACCGCAAAAGTGGATGCAATCGAACTATTTAAAAATACCTTAGAGATGATCCTTATTGTTGGCTTAGCAAGTATTGTCAGCAGTGGTTTTACAGGGATGTACTTGTGCCGCATCTTGATGTATCTCTCCGGGGAGTTCCGAACAAACCCATTAAAGTTCATGAATGAAATGACTGATGCGGGGCTCTTCACAAGAAGCGGTGATGTTTACCGTTTCAGACATATTCTGATTAAGAAATGGTTTGAAGCACACTAGCCACAGAATCCAGAAAATAAAACCAACCTAATTTTTATGCTACACTTTAGGCCGGATCCTGGATTGACCTTGCTAAACACCGGCGGTTCAGGGACAGGCAGATTAGAAACCTGCAGCACCTTTTCAAGTAACGTTTGAAAATTAATTTCTTTCCAGGACAACATTACTCACTATGGAATGAATCACACTGTCCATACAAAACTTTCCGGCAAGAAAAAAAAGAGATCAGCCGAAATACTTAAACAATCTAAAAACAAGTAAAAATAATCCAGGTAGGATAAACCAGAGCCAACTGCGCCTCAAAGTATCAAATTCGGGGTTAGGGGATATTTTTACAAAAACACCTGCCATTATTAAAATTAATGGTACAGCTAGAGCAATGATATGATTGGTATCCATATGATATATTTTAACGAGTATCAGCTATGATTTTATTGGTGATATCAGAGGCATTTTCAAATATAGATTTAAAACCCCCAAGATAATAAAACTTGCTACCAGTAAATCTGATCACGAATACATTTGAAAACAACCGCTCTACGCTAATAAATTCATTAGCAGCAACTGTCCTTTTCCTTAAGAATTTCTCAATTACAAAATACTCTTTATTCCATTTCACATCACTGAACAAATTCCAGATCAGGTTGATAATTACTAGCATTCCTAATAAAAACAACCAAAAAAACAATGAGGAACCATGAACATAATTAACAAGTATAATCAATAATGAGAAAACCAATAAACCTGCCTGGTTATACTTAAATATATTTAAACCCAGTGAACTATAATTAGTCATCGCTATTTTTACTTGTTATTTTAATACTCACATTCATTGAAACGATATCATCTGGATTAGAGATACGCTAAAAGAAAGCAAAACAATATAAAACTTTATAATTGAATATAAATTCAAATGGGATCATTTCATCTTTTGAATGTGGCTAACCACATAGAAATTTATTTGCAATTACTTCTTTTGCTACATCATCAACTGCATCCTCTACATCTATTTTTGATGGATGTTCAGCAATTCTCCTAAGCGCTTCAATTAAATTGGGAGCGAGTTTTTCCTTCGATCGTGCAATCAAACCGCAAATAACAAAATACTTCCACATACCATCTTCAGTATCAAGAATAAATAGTAGCTCTTCTGATATCTCATTGACGTGAGGAATTAAATATGCTGTGATGCCCTCAGCCACTTCCCAATGTCCATCCTGCAACCATTCCAATAAAATTGGAATATCGTCAATGATAGATGCAAATGGCAGATATTTAAGGCGTTCAACTGCGTCAACATCATCAGTATTTTGGGGGATGTAATTTTTATTTCCCATCACAAACTAAATCTCCCATTTCAAATATTTACTCAAAATATCCTCGTAATTTGAAAAGAAGGAAATCATCACATACACACCATTAGGAAGTAACAGGAGTTTGGTCGGATAACCTCTGATCTTGAAATCCTTCTCCACTTTCCCATCAGACATCAGCACCTGATAGCTGTACTTTTCTTTGGCCATAAAGTCGTCGACATTCTTCTTTTTATCATAACAAGCGATAGTCGTTACCACCAGTTTTTCAGGATTGGGATTCTTCAGGTGTATCGCTTCAATTCTATCTATTTCAGCAACGCAGGCGCCGCACCAGGTTCCCCAGAAATCGACAAATACAAATTTGTTCTGATGGTCTGTATTGGCCACTGTTTTTCCAGATCGCTCACTTAAGGAGAAAGTTGGAATTGCAGGAAGTTTACTTTTCAATGCCTTGTTGAAGAAGGCTTTAAAATCACCATTTGGATAAGCTTTCAGGTAGTTCTCTTTCAAAGTCGCATAACGCTCCGGTTCCAGGATCACCATGTCAACATATTTGTTCAGTTTGGCCTCATCATTTATGCCCGTACTGCCACCGGAAGCTAAATAAAGATCAGTATAGGGAACAAAGGGTGTAAACTTGTATTCTTTTTTTAAACCAAATTCATTATCTACAATATCCTGTTGCGTAGGCAGGTAATCAGCTGCCATTTGCAGATAGGATTCTTCAGTCTTCTTGTCTAGTTTGCTTTTACGGTAATAGGCATCTGCCAGGTTTTTCTTATAAACGACTTTATTCTTGGCTATAAAATTTGTGAAATAAAATGGGCTTATGTTTTCTATGGACCCTGAGTCGATCTGATCCATTTTTTTCTTATCCAGGTCTATGGTATAATCGATGTAAGCCAGCTTTATAGAATCCGGGATCTGCTTTTTCACCAGTTCGTCGTAAATCAATATCCGGTAACGTCCCGCTTTGTCAAATACGGAGTTGAAGTTGACATGGGCAATTTCAGCCAGTTCTTTCTGATCAGTTGCCAGTTTTGCCTGCACATAGGTCTTCATTCCTTTGAGCATTTCTGTTACTATCGGTATATTAAGTTCTTCTATTTGTTGGATGATATTGTAAGCCGCCTGAAGAGAGTCTTTATTTTGAATCCGGTAAATCAGTCCACCAAAATTATCGTGTATGGAACCGGCGGTATTTCCCATGTTCATCGGATAATAGTCTTTTCCTTTAAATTTGGTAAAGGACAACTCCATGGCCTTTTTAACCTTACTCATGTCACCTCTTTCCAGGTCTCGGGTAAGCTTATTGTCTATGTCATTTTCACCAGGCAGATACTCATAAGGTACTTTCTCCAGCACATCCCAATAACCACCAGTATTCAGATAAGTTAACAGACCAAGTTTGGCTCCCATGTACTGGTAGTCATCTTTTGCGAAGCCTTTGTCCAGTGAATCCAGTTGCTTCAGGACCTTCGCTTCAATCATCTGACTTCCTTTCTCCTGTTCAAACTGATCGGCTAGCTCCTGAATTTTACGGGAGGCCTTTTTAATCGGTGTATAGTAATCCGCATAATGCAATTTTTCTTTTGCCTCCCTCATCAGCGGCTGAGCTGAGGTAACCAGATTGAATTTTTTACGGGTATGCGGAGCACTGGTCTGAACTCCTTCTGGGGAGAACTTTTTTTCTGTTGTATCTATCTCGCAGGAGAGCATAAGCCCATTTTTTGGTATTCTGTTTACCGTTTTTCCGCGGTAGCTGAAAAAGGATGCGAGTCCCTTAAAATAATTTTCATTGAGCAAGCCATCTATCAGATCATCATGTTTTTGATAGGATTCTGGGGTCTTTAGCGCTTTCAATTTGGTCAGGATAGCTGTTTTGATTTCCGGGAGACCACTTATCCCCATGATGTTTCCATTTCCGTCTATGGATATATTATAGGATGACATCGTCAGCACTTTTTTGGCAATGGCCATAAATTCTGCAGGCTGCTCTTGGAAGGGAACTGTGGAATCGTGAATGAAATCTGCCCACTTCGTCAGGAATACCTCTGGTGATACTTTTAGGGTATAGACATCTTTATTTTGGCTGATTACCACAAAGTTAGTTTTCCAGTATTCGTAGTTTTTATTCTTGTATTGATCATTCAACTCCACATCTTTTATGGCTTCATAGCTAAATTTTTGTCCGGTTTTTAGCTTCAGCACCTGTGCATTTGCTGTTCCACAGATCAGGATAATTGACATTAAGAGGTTAATTTTTACTGTATTCATGCTGGATTCTTTAAAAATAAGATTTACAATATACAATCTTAATATACAAGCATTTATCGTGCTTATAAAATATTTAACCTTATTTTTTTTTATCACAAATCTGTCAGGAAAGCTCAAAAATCTTCAACTGCTATTTTAGGAAAACGATACCGGCTTCAGGACCTCAAAGCCAGGGGAGCGTTAAAGTCGTTCCTCGAATATAAACACCCTATCCTCCTTCAGATTAATGTTTTTAAGGACATTGAAATGCCTTAAAACCTAAACGTCCAAAAAGCTTAAGAAGCTTTGCTGCGAGCCATTTTGTTCATAATAGTAGCAAAATAAGATTAGTCGGGTGGGTTTTGCCAGTGGTTTGCCTCGTCTACCACTAAGCTTTAGATTCTTCTTTATGCTGTTAAAGACCAGCTTGTTAAGCGTCTTATTCTCAAATTTTCTAAGCTGTTTGATCTTAGCAATCGAGAAATCGGAATTCACCTCTACCTGAAATACAGCAAAGCTGTTCTCATTTTTATAACCTTTGAATGAACCGATCTCACTACTGTGTGGGCGGATCAAAGAAGTGTTAGGGTTAAAAATTTTATGGTCGCTAAGAAATGCAATCGCCCCTTCTCTTAGTTTAAGGGTATTGCCCCAATTCTTTGCTCCGTTTGGATATTTAACAGGGTCGAAGTATTCGTCAACCTGCATGCTACCGGAGCAAAATCCAAAACTCAACACTCCCTGCCATGTACTCGCAAATATGATCCATGTTGAATTTTCATCCGGTAAAAAACCGCAGGAAGTATTCAGTGAACTCATGATTTTGATCTTGCTCAGCTGCTCACCTTTATATAAGTTGATGATTTCTATTACCGCATCATGATACTCAGAATTTGCGGAGTCTGGTGTTATTTTGATGATTTTAGCTTTTGCTACGAACTCGGACTGCTGAAAATTATTGATCACACCCTCATTGGCACATGAGCAGGCAAATAAAGCACCGGGAAGAAGAAATATAATCAGACAGAAGAAGTGCTTGGATTTTATCATGGTGCTGGTTAAAATAAACATATCTACAGTTTGTTAAAACAAAGATGCCTGATCCAGATCATTTCCATAAAACTAGTCATTTTCAAAATAAAATTTCAGCCATAACATTTCATTTGAACAACGTACCTGAACGGATCATGCTAATGGCATGAGCAAAACTAATCTCAATACCTAAGCCGGCATAATAAGCCTTCGCCAGAATCTGGGCCTTGATTTCAATATCCACACCATCATCGACAAGCCATGCCTGAAAAGGATCCTTATCAAAAGCACAGGAAGGTAAACCCTTCCGGGTATCAAATACCGAACGAAGTCCGCTAAACAATCTATAATAAAAATTATGCTCACCCAGCAATCCACGCTTTGAAAGGGTGGGTTCAAATACCAGTGTTACCATATAGCCATTCCTGGAGGTAAATACATATTTGAACCCAAACTTCCCCACAACTATCAAATGATTCAATACCCGAACCAGGTTCTGCTTTTTATGGGATGGACGAGCATCAGTAATATCCGCGAAGTCACACAGCCGATCTAGTGGCACTACAGTTTCTAAATGACCTGAAGTCTGCACTACATGGCTCAGCTTGGATAAATACAGTAAAAGTTTTTTACGCGAATCCCCTCCACGCCCTTTACCCACCAGTTTATAGCTTTCGGTATTCACCGTATAATAACGCGATAAAAAACCCTGTAAGAGATCATCAGATAAGCGCACTTCATACACCTTCTGCTCTTTAACCCCTCGGACAAAGTTCAAACGCAGATCTTTCAAGATGGAAAAGCTGTGCATCACCAATACTGAATCCTTTTCTCTCACCTCATAGCGAGAGGAAAAGATGATGTTCCTTTCCATCATCGAATACAAAGCATAATCAAATACCGTCTGAAAAGCAAATCCCTCAATAACCGGTGGAGCAAACCGACCTGAAGCAAAATCCGCACAAACCAATGCCAGGTCCTGCCTATTACGCCCCGTCTGACGACAGAAATCTGAAATGGTAAAACGGGTATAACCAAACAGATCGGTTTTCAAACGATGGGAAATAAAAACAATAAAATCCTGTACCAGCCCCGCCTGTGAACCAAAAGAACGTTGTATATCTTTAATGTTATCCGCAACAGCCCGGTCTATCCGGCTTAAGGAGTTTATATCCATTTTGATTTCGAATACATAAATTGAATAGCAGTGCCAGTCCGAAAATTCTGCCGTCCGAATCGATTTCAGAAATACTTATTAACTTGCATAACGATTCCACAACCAACAATGAAACTGCTTAGATTCTATTATTTCACCTTTCTATACCATTACCGGAATAAGCCCGAAAGCTGGGCTGCTGATTTCAGAAGTGTGCTATTGGTGGAACTTAGTATGTGCTGGCTGGGCTTGAGTCTTTTGATCTTTGTTGATCCCGGATTGAGGTCATTGGAATCATGAACCAAACCGATTCTACTTGGCATAAATATCATCATCCTGATTATCCTTCAACGGTATTTAATGAGTAGGGGCAGGAGTGAGTTGATATTTCAAGAGTTTAAAAATCATGAGCTCAATACCCAAACGAACCGGGCAATTTGCTGGGCGGTATGGGCAGGATCTTTTATCCTTTTTATATTGGCAGCATCGCTACAGTAAATATTATTAAACATTTTTTTCCTAAGCTACAATAGCAGTCTTCCGTCCTTGCTTAAGCAGTTCTTGAATCTCGTCCCATTCTGTCCAGAATGGACTCATCAGATAAAAAGTGTTTTTGGGATCCTGGCCAGAACTTAAAGTATAAGTCTGGAAAATACCGAGCATTTCAGTTCGTACAGGTTTTTCAGCCTCTGATACTGCCGCCGGAATGCCTTTGGTTATCTTGTTGTTTATCAGTGGCAACGTATAAAGTATGGGCTCATATTTATAATCACCATAAGTGGCCAATATTATTTTTTCGGCATCAATCTGAACACTTCGAACTAGATGTGCTTTTATTTTTTTGAACTTAAAATATTGGCGAAGATTGAGTGTCATCATTACCAGAAATAGAGCGAAACCAAAGAGGATAGCTCCACCATCAATGACCTTAAGTTTGAGATATCCGGTGACTATAACGATAGCCAGAATAACAAAACTGTTGAAGAAAAAGAAATCCTGTTTTTTGCAAATCTGATCCCGGATGTACTCATCACCTTCATCAGATATTATAAAAGAGCGTTGCGTCATTCGATTAGACCATAATAGATACAATCAAATATAAATAATAATTTCTTTTGCACAGCGTATCGTGTCTGCTTCGATGCGCTCAATGCGCCATGTTGCCGAATGATCCCCGTCTTTACGTGGGGTGATTAAGCCCAGTTCGATCCAGTGCTCAATGTTTGCACGGCCATATTCGCGGAAAGCCTGGGCTTTTGTGAGGTATGGCTTTAAATGGCCAGTAGCACAGAGCGCCCGTCTAGCACCCAACTCTGCTGCGCTTTTTATAATTAGCGTGATTTCCCAATCGGAGAATTCGTAAAGCATATGCTGATTAATTGGTAATTTTAATTAAAAATCTAAGAAATGCTTTCAGAAAAAGACAAAACACAATTCATGATTCTAAACGAGGTACTCGATACTCAAGTACAGATTACAGACACCTTTGTAAATCTACTGAAATGGGAACTTGATATTGCCAACCCTCTACAGTTAGCAGATGATACTGTGAGCTTTATATTTAAAGTCATCGGCAATTGCTCCATATTTGGTGGGCCAATTGATAGCGCAAAGTATTACGATCTAACCGCAGGATATGAATTTATTATTTCAAATTTCAAGCTACCAGCATCAGACATTGATTTTTTAGTTCAACTGGTTAGTGATACCTATGAATCTATTAAGCAACATGTTAAAACGCAATTAATGGATAATTCAGTAGAGATATATGGCTTTCCAAAATTGAATTTAGAGACTGTTCGATCACTCATTGGATTGAAATTAATAGAACTTCATTCGTAGTTAATATAATCAATAAGAATCTTAACAATGAACGGAAAAATTCATAGCAAAGCTCTGCTAAATGGACTAATGAAGCGATTTACGCAGATGAATATCCATTCAACAAGCGTTGAAGAATATCGCGTTGCATTCGCGAAAATGATTGAATTTTTTCGATTCATAGCACACAAAATTCCAGTAGGAATCAAAGTTCACAGAATCAGAATTCATAACGGAGAAACTGAGTTTACCCATTTGAAGGAGCTTTGGTGTCCGCCCGCACATATGACTACAATGGGCAGATTGAATGAAAAAGGTGACCAGATCTTATATACTTCATCTGGAGGCGATACAGCATATCGTGAATTAAATCCACCAGTCGGTTCTATTGTCAGCTGCCTGGAGTGCGAAGTTATCGAACCCATACTATCGGTAGATATTGGATTACTTAAATATAATCCAAATCGAGAAGGTTTTTTGAAGCAGTGGGCATTTGATAATGCCAAAGGTTTAAAGATTGTCTACCAGAATAATAAGGAATTAATGGCAATTGACACCAGGTTGAAAGAATTTATGATCACTCAATTCGTAAGGTCAGTGCCAAAAGGAAGCGAGCATCTTTATAGACTCACTGCTGCCATTGCAAAGCAATTTTTTCTTTCAAAAGATTTGGAAGCTATTTCATACCCAAGCATCAAATCTCAAATGCGGGATATTAATTTTGCATTTCCCGCACACGTTGCACTTAAAAAACTAAAGCCTATAAGGATTGATGTTCATGAGATACTTCCTTCTGCCTCAGGAAGTAACTTGACAAGAGTACTCCCTATCAAAGGTTGCTATGAAAATTTAAACTTCGAAGATGCATTAGTGTATACCAATCCTCGCGAAATTATCGGGTGGGCGACTAAGGACTAATACCAATCTAGTAAAAATAGACGGAAAACAAAAAAGGGAGACAAAAAATTGCCTCCCTTAAACCGGGGTTACCCACGTCGGTATATACCTACCTGCCAAAACTGACTGCCTATGGTTCAGGATTTTCTCACCTTATTGGCTACACGTAACCGTTAAGACGAGAAAAGCCTTGCTCGTAATTCTCCGGTCCCCCGAAAAATGCTTCACCCCAATAGGACAATGTACGCGCCAGGCAAACCCAGCTAATCAACTTACCGCTCTGCCACTGGCAGATAAGTAACCCGGTTACTCGCTCTGGCAACAGCCTCCAGCTTTAACCGATCGATGAATTTCTTTTTCCCAGACCCTGCCTTAACCACCGGATGAATCAGGTTTTCCTTACACCACCTGTCCACATTGTCCCTACCATATAAACGGTAAGCCTGCGCCTTGGTGAGTGTATCGGGAAGCTGAGCCGATTCCGCAAGCGCCTTATCAGCACCAGCAACAACCGCATCTTTCAGCATCCCGGATAAATCCTTAAAAATCTTCATCGACGCAAAGTAAATGAGCTGATGAATTCAAAAAGAGTGTATGTGTTGTATATACACCAAATAGGTTTTAAGTAAGTTGAAAATCAGCTATTTATAAAAACGAAAAACAACGAATATGATATTCCGGTATCCTATAAGAGACATTTAATTCATTAACTCAATAAATAACTTTTGTATGTTGCGTCAAAAAAGTTGCTAGCTTTGTGTTATAAAAATATTTAGCGACAGCTATTTGAACTTGTCTTGGAAAACCGCGAATTTTTAAGAGAACAAGGGAAAATCATGCTGCTCGCCTGCGTAATAGCGCGGGCGCGGCTGTTTTCTGTTCTCTGGGTGCTTCGCGGTACCTCCAAGACGGAATTCTGGTTGTGTCCCGCGCTATTTCTTTTAATCACCAGGCTGTATCGGGATTTCAGACCAAGACTAATGATGGCCGGATGAATAATCAGGGAGAAATTAACGTATTGAACTGCCCCATACAGCAGCTTGAGCTGAGCACTGAATTAAAGCGGGCAGCAAACGCCAATGGGATTAAAACCATGCAGCAAATACTTAGATACAGCACAGCAGAAGTAGAACGATGGCCGGGATTTAATATTCAGCTCGTTCATGAATATGTGGTTCTTTTAGAAATGAAAGGGCTGGGTGCATTAGTAGACCATTTCTGAAATAAAAAGGACAAGTGCTTCATAACAAAATAGATACGGATAAGGAACTGAAAAAACCGTAAATTAGTTCCAAGGGGAAACAAAAAAGATAACGATCTCAATCAATCAAATGCTAACCGGGAGAATACATACCGCGACTGACAGCAGACTACTCGCAGAATTGCGAGCAGGCAGCCGGACTGCGTTTGATTCCTTGTACGAGCAGTACAAAAAAGATGTTTACCTGGAAGCAAGTAAACGCTTACATGACCCCGAACTCGCAAAAGACATTACTCAGGATGTATTTACCAGCCTCTGGCTAAAAGCTTCTGAAATGCAGATCGATAATCTGCCAGGTTATTTATTCATCTCCATCCGAAACAAAGTCTTGCGCACCATACAACGACAGGATAAGTTTGTACCCATTTCTGATTTGCTTCAGGATCTGATCGCCAATAAAGAAAGGCCTGACCAGGATCTGATGTACAAGGAATTATTAGCTGCCTACGAGAAACTGGTAGCTGATTTGCCAGATCAACAACGTATTATCTATAAAATGCGTTATACTGAAAACAGGAGTCCTGAAGCTATTGCTGAAATACTTGGATTATCCCCAAAGACTGTACGAAACCATTTAGGTAAGGCCATATCTACGTTGAAAGCCTCTTTAATGCTAATTCAGATCATTATTTACCTGTCTGAAAAACACTAGAAAAGGTAATGATTTAACAATAAAAAAATATTTTTTTAACATGACTGGGCAAAATCCATAGTTATGTATCCTGTTCTTTTATAGGCCCTGTTTATAATTGAAATGGAAAAGGAATTATTAAATCAGATTATCATAAAATACCAGCAAGGAGAGGCAAGTCCAGATGAAATCAAATTCATCGAAAGCTACTACCAGGCACTGCAGCACCGTGCAGACCGTAACGGTATAGGAAATCAATTGCCGTCAGCACAAACCTGGTCAGAAATTCAACAACACATACATTCAAGGATTCAACCCCATGGATCAACAAAAACAATAAAACTTTGGAGACGGATTAGCATAGTTGCTGCGGCAGTGGGACTTATCGCTATTGGTATTTATTTCTATGTCGCCCCGAGAATTGCAAATCAAAAAGACAATAATAACTATGCAGCTGATATTGCCCCAGGTAAACAGGGCGCAACATTGACATTGGCTAACGGAGAAAAAATCAGATTATCCGAAGCATCAAACGGGCAGCTCGCAAGACAAGCAGGCGTAACCATCAGCAAAACAGCGAGTGGACAACTTACATACGAATTCAAACCAAACAACCAAGTGGAAAATAATCTTGGTGCCATCAATACTTTAACAACTGCCAAGGGAGAAACCTATCAGGTGCGTTTGCCAGACGGCTCCCTGGTTTGGTTAAACGCCGCTTCTAGTTTGACCTATACCGCTGCTTTAACTGAGCGTCAGCAGCGGAGGGTCAAGCTAAGTGGTGAAGCCTATTTTGAAGTCGCCAAAGACAAAGCCCATCCGTTTGTGGTAGAAACCAGAGGCCAGGAAGTGGAAGTGTTGGGAACACATTTCAACGTAAATGCTTACGATGATGAACCTGCGATCGCAACTACGCTTTTAGAAGGCTCAGTGCAAATCATAGCCGGCAAAAATCTGCAAAAAATAAAACCCGGTTTCCAGGCGATCAATAATAACGGTTCAATAAAGATTGACCAGGCAGACATAGATAATGTTATAGACTGGAAGAATGGCGATTTCTACTTTGAAAATGCAGATTTCCGCTCAGTTATGAGAAAAATCGCCAGATGGTACGATGTTGAGATCGTATATGACCAAAACGTACCGGAAAATATCACTTCCAATGGGGTTATTTCCCGCAACAACAAACTTTCAGCCGTACTCAAGTCCATAGAAAAGTCAGGGCAAGTACATTTTAAAATTGAAAACAAAAGGATTATAGTATCCAAATAATATTCATCACCCTATTAATCATTAAATCAACTAAAAACTAAACCAAAAACCAGAAAAGATGAATAGATATTTACGACAGCAGAACTAATAAACAAGCAAACCAGAAGCATTCACCCCTGGTTTGCGTTTGGAACCATTTATTAAGAAATATTAACAGCAGGATACCTACAGTTTTCGACGACAAGAGGCACCTGCACAGAACCAAACTAAACAAATGTACGATATTATATCACCATTTGGAAGGCTACGGCTGTACCAAAAAATTATGCTAATTATGCGACTAACCACCGTGATATTAATAGCATCCCTAATGCAGGTTAGTGCGTCCACCTTCGGGCAACGCGTTACCCTAAGTAAAGCCAATGCTTCGTTGTTCTCTGTCCTTAAAGACATAAGGAAGCAAACAGGCTATGACTTCTATTACGATCAGACGACCATTCCACAGAATCAAAAAGTCAGTGTATCCGTATCAAATGCAACATTAGATGAAGCATTGTCAAACACTTTAAAAGGACTGAACCTCATCTACGAAATTGACGGTAAAATCGTAACCATCAAAACAAAAGAAAACCCGTCTTTTCTGGAAAATATCGTTTCAAGATTTCTTGAAATCAATGTCTCTGGTCGAGTGGTGGATGCTGACGGGCGTGGTCTTCCTGGCGCTTCTGTCACTGTTAAAGGCAAAGGAGGAAAAGCGGTGAGTACTGGAGCGAATGGAAATTTTTATTTGAAAGGTGTAGATGAGGATGCTATATTGATAATCTCATTTATTGGATATGTATCTAAGGAAGTTAATGCCGTTAAGGAAATGGGGGATGTGGTATTGGAGCAGAGTTTGTCGAAGTTGGATGAAGTACAAGTAATCGCTTATGGTACCACAACGCAGAGACTGAGCACAGGTAATATCACAACAATTAAAGCCGATGTGATTGAGAAGCAGCCGGTAAATAATCCCTTGCTGGCTTTGCAGGGTAGGGTTCCGGGATTATTTATTGAGCAGGGAAGTGGTTTTGCTGGCACATCGGTAAAAGTAAGAATTCAAGGACAAAATAGTATAAATAACGGCAACGATCCATTATATGTTATCGATGGAGTTCCCTTTACTTCGCAACCATTTCTAGGTGGAAATGGCATTCTTGGAGGCGGATATACCGTAATAGATGGATACCAATTTGGGATCGGAGGAAGCCCATTGAACTATTTAAATCCTTCAGATATTGAAAGTATCGATGTTTTAAAAGATGCGGATGCAACTGCAATCTACGGATCCCGTGCAGCTAATGGAGCAATTTTAATTACAACTAAAAAAGGCAAAGCAGGAGATATAGCCGTCAATGCAAATTTGCAAAATGGATGGGGAACTGTTTCTAGAAGACTTGATTTGATGAATTCAGGACAGTATTTGGAAATGAGAAAGGAGGCATTTAAAAATGACGGCATTGCCCCTGGAAGGAGAGATTACGATCTAAATGGTGCTTGGGATTCGACTAGGGCAACTGACTGGCAAAAAGAATTGCTTGGGGGTAAAGCCAAATACACCGACATACAAGTCTCAGTATCCGGAGGAAATCAGAATACTACATTTCTTGTAGGGACCGGCTACCACAAGGAAGGTAATGTATTTGCCGGTAATTTCGCTGATACCAAGGCCTCTGTGCATTTTAATTTGAATAGTACATCTCCAAATCAGAAATTTAAATTGCAGATGTCCGGATCTTACCTGGATGATAATAATCAATTGCCAAAAGTAGATTTAACATCATATGCTATGTCACTTCCACCTATAGCTCCGGCACTATATAATGTCGATGGTAGTGTTAACTGGCAGCCCAATGCTACTGGTACCACTACATTTTTATTAAATCCCATGCAATATTTATTTTCAAAATTTAAAAATAAAATGAGCAATCTCACTGCAAGTGGTACGCTAAGCTATAAGATATTGGAGGGGTTAGAGCTTAGGAGTAGTTTTGGGTATAACAAATTGCGATCTAAAACTATAGATTATTCAACATCTGAAGGGGTATATCCTGAAGCGAAACCAATTTACAGTACTTTTAATTTCACCAATTTTGGGGATGCCTCAACAAATTCATGGACTATCGAACCTCAGATCACTTACAAAGCGAACTTAAGTAAAGGACGCTTGGAGATATTAATTGGATCGACTATACAAAATGATGTAAGAGATGCTTCTTTGGTGAGAGCTGACGGTTTTAACTCTGATCAGGTGATGGAGGACATTAAATCTGCTAGAACTCTAACCGCAGGTTATTCTGTGAACTCTGAATACAAATATAATGCGGTTTTTGGAAGAATTAATTATAACTGGGAAGACAAATACATACTAAATCTTTCTGCAAGAAGAGACGGGAGTTCGAGATTTGGATCAGAGAATCAATTTCACAATTTTGGAGCAATTGGAGGCGCATGGATATTTTTGCAAGAGCCTTATTTAAAAGATCGATTGAGCTTTTTAAGCTTTGGGAAGTTACGAGCAAGTTATGGGACGACCGGTAATGATCAAATTGGTGAGTATAATTTCATGAGTTTATATGATGCTATACCAGGAATTCTCAATCCTTACCAAGGTACTATGGGGTATCTTCCCCGTAACTTAACGAATCCATATTTACAATGGGAAGAAACAAGAAAATTGCAAATCGGCCTAGATCTAGGGTTCTTTAATGACAGACTATTAATCAATACCAACTACGCTCTCAATCGATCTTCGAATCAATTATTAGGCCTTGCGATTCCGTCAGTTACTGGCTTTTCAAGTATTGCTGCAAATTTTCCTGCAACAGTGCAAAATACTGGATGGGAGTTTATGGTGTCCTCTATTAATCTAAAGTTAAATGACTTTAAATGGTCAAGTAATTTGAATCTAACGATACCTCATAACAAACTTTTAGCTTTTAAAGAATTTGAAAATTCAAGTCTCCTAAATACGTATGTTATTGGAAAGTCGGTAAACATTCAAAAACTTTACAAATACTCAGGTGTAAATCCCGAATCTGGTATTTATCAATTTCTAGGCCGAAATGGTATTGTTACTCCATCTCCTGTAGCCGGGGATAACAATTTTACGATTTCAACAGATCCGAAATTTTATGGGGGGATTCAAAATACCTTTGAATATAAAGGGTTTCAACTCGATTTCCTTTTTCAATTCACGAAACAAATTGCTCAAAATTATTTGTCCTATGGATATCCTGGAACCATTTCAAATGGGCTGGGCAATCAGCCAGTAGGGCAATTGAATCGTTGGCAGAAATCCGGTGATACTGGACTTTATCAGAAATATAGTACAAGAGGCCTTCCTTCTACAGCGATCTTCAATCAAAGTGATGCCGTTTGGAATGATGCGTCCTTCATACGGTTAAAAAACGTTTCTCTGTCTTGGAGGCTACCTATAGAATTGCGAAAAAGATTGCCTTTACAAAACTGTCGTTTGTATATCCAGGGACAAAATTTATTGACTATCACAGACTATTTGGGCCTGGATCCTGAATCAAAAAGTTCTTTGTCTTTGCCTCCATTGAGGGTAATTACAATGGGTATACAAATTGGAATCTAAGCTTATTTAATTATGAAAACTATGGGAAAGAATATAAATTTTTATTCAGTGCAAATTATACTGGTATCAGTAATAGTATTTTTTACTGGCTGCAAAAAATTGGTGGAAGTTGAGGGCCCTTCAACTAGTGTGAATTCAGCAAATATTTATGAAAATGACGTCACAGCGACTTCAGCGCTGACCGGAATCTACACATTGTTAAGTGCGTCATCAGTAAGCTCAGAATCCTTAACAGGAATTGGCTATTATACTGGTCTTTCATCTGATGAATTACAACTTCTTTCTGGTTATGGGAATCCTGTAATAAATACTTATTATACCAACTCCCTTGACAGTCGAACTCCTTATGATTTTTGGAATAGGATTTACAATCAGTTATATTATGTAAATGCGGCTTTAGAGGGTATTGGTCATTCCAATACTTTGACACCAAAAGTAAAGCAACAATTAATTGGGGAAGGGAAATTTATGCGGGCGTTTTGCTTTTTTTATCTGGTAAACTTATATGGTGATGTACCTTTGACATTATCTACAAATTATAAAGTCAATATAGTGTTGCCGAGGAGCCAACAGCCATTGGTTTGGAAACAAATTATTGAAGATCTAAAAGATGCGGAAGTTTTATTAAATGCTGACTTCCTCGATGGATCGTTGCTCAAGACTACCAATGAGCGGGTTCGCCCAACAAAATGGGCTGCTAAAGCTTTATTAGCTAGGGCATATCTGTATACGAAAGATTGGAAAATGGCTGAGGAAGAATCAACGCAACTCTTAAATAATCCGCTCTTCATTCTGAGTCCTTTGACTGAAGTTTTTAATAAAAACAACCATGAAGCCATTTGGCAATTGCAACCTGTTGTTGGATATCCTAATACAATGGATGGCATTGCTTTTATTTACAATCCTAATTATCCCGATCGTACTCCAGTAGCTTTAAGTGAAGGTTTAATTAAAGCATTTGAGCCCGGAGATATCAGAAAGAATCTTTGGGTAAACACGGTTAAAATTGAAGATGATATTTATAGCTTTCCATACAAGTATAAATATGGATCAGATATTAGTGTGCCAAGTATCGAGTATTCAACCGTTTTACGCCTTGCAGAGCAATATCTTATACGCGCTGAAGCAAGAATTCAACAAAATGAAATTGCTGACGGGATTGATGATTTAAATAGGATAAGAATCCGTGCAACTGATTTGACAGATGCAATTATCGATCAGCTGAAGCCGCTTGCTGGTAATCTTTCTAAGGGGGATGCTTTAATTGCAGTTGAACATGAACGTAGAGTTGAGCTTTTTAGCGAGTGGGGGCATAGATGGTTTGATTTAAAAAGAACATCAAGAATTGATGAAGTGATGAGCAAGGTTGCCCCTTTAAAGGTAGTAAACGGAAATTGGAAAAGTAACCAGCAATGGTACCCAATATACTATGTTGAATTACAACAAGCACCCAATTTGGTTCAAAATGAAGGTTATTAAAGAGTTTTCCAATTAGAAATACATATGAAATTATTTCTTTTAATAGCGATGGTTTTTTTGAGCATCCGGAATATGTGCGCTCAAAAAAAAGTAATTGATTCAACTACATATTACAAATGGCCAGTTTTAGAAGGGGTTCCAGTTATTAGTAATGATGGTAAGTTTACCTCTTATGCAATCACTATAGGTAGCGGACTTAATAAAAAAAACAAATATGTTGTTCAGTCAACCCAATCTAATTGGAAATTGGAACTGTTTGCATTGAAAAGTGTACCTGAGTTTACTGCAGATAATAGAATCTGTTATTACATTAATTTACAGGACAGTTTATGCCTACTTAATCTGAGTACTAAGAAAACCATAGCCATACCAAACATAGCAACACTAGAAAAACCCTTGCTAGGGGTTGGCAAGTGGTTGGTATATTCGTTAAAAAATGAAAATAAAACGACTGTCATTAGGAATCTGTTCAGTAATAAGGAAATGGTCATAACATCGGTTATTTCTAAATGGATCAGTGATAATGGAAAAGAGATCATTGTGCAGACCGCCTCTAAAGATGGGGATGTCCAATTAACATGGATGCAGGTTGAAAATAGTAAGTCACGTTCCATCTGGAAGGGAAAGATAACTGGCTACTTGAACCTGGTTACGGATTTCAATAATAATCAATTAGCTTTTAAAGTGGATGACCGTATTCTTTATTATAAATTAGGCATGTCAGCTTCTGTTTGTCTGATGGGTAAAAGCGATTCTTCATCAGTTGATCTCAATAAGTTCAGTAGGATCGGGGATCGACTTTTTATTTCTATAAATAAAACGGTACATGCGGATTCTGTCCAATGTACCCAAAAGGGAGCCCCAGAGGTTTGGAGCTATAAGGATGCTAAATTACAGTCAATACAAGAAAAAGAAATTTCCCAAATGAAAGCGCCGAATTTTTCTCTTGCAGTTATCAGAATTTTTGATCACAAGTTTTTCCCCTTACAAAAGCATAAAGATGAGTTCTTTCTTAATCGACAATTTGAGGATATCCTGCTTTCAACCTATACCGAAGGTGAGGGGTATTACCAAGAATCATGGTGGAACTCCACTTCTAGTAAGAAGTGGGATTTGATTTATACTAAAACTGGTAAAAGAAAAACGCTCGACTTTCTTTGCAAGGAAACTATTTTAGAACCAGATCTTTCTCCAGATGGAAAGTTTGTCGTCTATTATGATACATCGCAAAATGATTATTTCAGTTATGATACTAGGTCAGGCAAAAAGTACAATTTAACAAAAGGTTTAAAGAATTCTTGGATGCGGATAGAATCTAACCCCTTAGGAATGTTAAGAGGGATTGCAGGCTGGCTAGCTAATGACGAAGGTGTTTTAATTTATGATAGCCATGATATTTGGATGCTTGACCCATCAAATCATACTCCTGCTACAAATGTAACGAACGGATATGGTATCAAAAATAATTTAGTATTTAGTTTAGCGTTAAATGATCCATATGATGTGAAGTCGAAGATTCTTTCAAAAAATCTAGAACTAATTTTTTCAGTCCTAAATCTTATTAATAAGGATAATGGGTTTTATAAAAAAAGTTTGGATAAATCCGGGAATCCAGAAAAGCTAATAATGGAAAACTTCATCTATCGAACGAATAGCCATAACGGACTTAATGTATTCGATTTCAAGCCAATTAAATCTAGAGATGCAGAAATGTATCTGGTAAGAAGACAAAGTTCGTCCGAAGCGCCTAATTATTATTGTACGAGTAATTTTAAATCTTTTAGGAAGTTAACGACTCTTCAGTCTCAAAAAGATTATAACTGGTACACGTCTGAATTACATAGTTGGAAATCTATAGATGGAAATATGCTTCAGGGGGTCCTTTACAAACCTGAGAACTTTGATCCATATAAAAAGTATCCAGTGATTTTTTACTATTATCAAAAACTTTCAGATGGCTTAAATGCGTTTTTAATGCCGGATTTTTCCCATGGTGGCATTGATGTTCCTACCTATGTGAGTAATGGATATTTAGTTTTTTGCCCAGATATCAATTATAAAATAGGCGATCCAATGCAGGGCACATATGACGCTGTAGTGTCTGGGGCAAACTATATTTCTAAACTTCCTTTTGTAGACGCTAAAAGGCTGGGGCTACAGGGATTTAGTTTTGGAGGAGTTCAGACAAATTTCCTAGTAACACATACCAATTTATTTGCTGCGGCATGCTCCAGTTCTGGAATCAGTGATTGGGTTAGTGCTTATGGGGCACTATCGGGAAACCAAAAAGAAGGATATAGTTCAAGTTTAGCAGGGAATTATGAAAATATGGGGCAGCTAAGGATGTGGAAATCATTATGGGCTAACCTAGAAGGCTACATTAAAAGCTCTGCAATCTTTAGTGTGGATCAAGTGACTACACCATTGTTATTGATGCACACAAAAAACGATAGAATTTGTCCGCCTGCTAACATCATGGAGTTTTTCTTGGGATTGAGGAGGATGGGTAAGAAATCGTGGTTACTATTGTACCCGGCAGGGACGCATTCAATTAGTGGTAAAGAAGCCGAAGATTTTACTATTCGAATGAGACAGTTTTTTGACCATTATTTAATGGATAAAGCTGCGCCAATATGGATGCTAGATGGAGTTCCCGCGAAAGATAGGGCGTTTAACGCAAGAACAACACTGGATACAAAAGGACGAACACCTGGAAAAGGATTATTGACCCAAGTTCAACAAAAAGAGGCAGACTCTATAATGACAAGAAAACCAATTTTGATTACACTGAAATAATACAGAAATATATGAAGAAGATACTATTAAGTCTGGCTTTTTTAAGCCTTTCCAGCTACGCTTTTACCCAAAAAATTAAGGATTTCTCAAAAATACCATCTCAAGTAGCGCAATCGAAACAGGAACTAAATTTTAAATTCGCTGATTCCCTGGCACAAGAATACATCAACGGTTATTTGCTTCAACTCAAACCAAAGGATTTGATGAAAAAGGAAAATCTATTGTTTATCAGTGAGAATTTAAATGGTACTAAAAATAAAGCGTTCAAATTTTTCATGAAAGAGCAGCAGAAAATAAACGCAATACTGGGGGCTGATAAAGCCGAATATGCAATCCGGTCAACAATAGCAAAAGAATATACACCCCAGGAAGGAGAATGGTTAACTAAGAAACCAAATTGGGATTTATTGCAAAAACAGGTTTCTGCTAAGTTCGGAGTCATTGGAGCAGAAATGATCTACGGGAAACGGATGAATTACTATTCAAAAATAATGGACTGGGCAAATTATGGTAAATATTATCTGCTCTATTTTGAAAAGGCATTAAGAAGGCCTGAATTTAACATAAACCATATGTCTTATTATCTTGTCTTGTACGTTAGCGACCAGAAAGTATTAAAATTTGCGGCAGAGATTGTGATGAAGTACGCTATGGAAGAATGGTATCAGAACAATTATGCAGCTTGGGATACCTACGCTGGTTTACTCTACAAAATTGGCAAAAAAGAAGAAGCTATCGATTGGGAAGAAAAAGGTTTAAAGGCTGTAAAAGGTGGTCCGAATGAAAAGTCCTTTGTTGATGTCTTAGAAAAAATGAAGAAAGGTCTTCCAATCTGGTCAACTACACCTTCAAATAATTAATTGTCATGAGATCAAATTGTTTAAGCTTATATCTGTTTCTTTTTTTTGAACTGGTTTGGTTTAATGGGAAAGCACAACAGATACGTTCATTGTATGATGGTAGAATATTAGGAAGTAAAGTTACCCTATCCCAAGATGAACAGCCGACTTTACAGATGTATTTGCCTTCAAAAGAAAAGGCCAGTGGGGCGGCTGTGATTATTTTTCCCGGGGGTGCTTATGCTTTCCTTGCTTATGCAGAAGAGGGAATAGTTGTTGCTCAAGCTTTTGCCGAAAATGGAATCGCTGCTTTTGTAGTGAAATACCGACTGCCAAAAAATCAAACCGGTGAAGATAAAAGCTTTATTCCATTAATGGATGCTCAGCAGGCGATGAAAACGGTGAGATCTAGAGCTTCAGATTGGAACTTAGATCCGAAAAAAATAGGTGTTGTTGGTTACAGCGCCGGAGGTCATTTGGCTTCAACATTGGGAACACATTTCAACAAGAGCTATATCCCCAATCAAGAAAATATTAGCCTTCGACCAGACTTTATGATTCTGGTTTACCCGGTAATCAGCATGAGCGACCCATTAACTCATTTGGGATCTAAAATTTCACTGTTGGGCATGGAACCGAGTAGAGAAAAAGTGGATTTGTTTTCAAATGAATTGCAGGTAACTAATGATACCCCGCCAACGTATCTAACACATACAGGAGATGATGGACTAGTTGATGTAAACAATAGTATTGTATTTTACCAGGCATTGCAGAAGAAAGGAGTAGACGCAGAGTTGCATTTGTTCCCGAAGGGGAATCATGGGTTTGTCCAGAGGCTAACTGTAAATGAGTGGATGAATCCGATGTTGTTTTTTTTGAAAAGAGAAGGATTTTATAAGCCAAATTAAATGAAGAAACAACCAAAATTTTTGAACCTTAAAGCACAAACAATTCTGATCGAAGTGATCAGTGCATTATATATTATACTTTTTATTTACGCAGCATTGTCCAAAGTACAGGACTTTCAGAAATTTAAAGTTGAATTGGGTAAATCTCCTATATTGAACGGATGTAGTAATTCTATTGCTGTCGTAGTCCCTGGAATTGAATTGACATTATCAGTGTTACTAGCAATGAAACGATTTCAATATTATGCATTGTATTGTTCGTTTTGTTTAATGGTCATTTTTTCGACATATATCATAGCCATTTTAAAATTTAGCTCCTTTATCCCTTGCTCATGCGGAGGAATACTACAAAACATGACATGGACGCAGCACTTGATCTTTAATCTATGTTTTGTTTGTTTGGCAGCTGCAGGAATTCTAATTTATTCACAAGAGAACAAAGACCTTACTCGAGATAAGAAGGGAAGCCTTCACCCTTGAAATTGGAAGCAACCAACTTAAAATTTAAAAAAATGAAATTTAGAAAATTATTAATGACTACTGCATTCGCATTGGCCGTAGTTTCAACCTTTGCTTTTAAACCCCAAGCCAAAGGTTTTATGTATTTCTCAATTATTACAGGTGGAAACTGCTACGTCCAAAGCGGAAATACTGACCAGCAATATTGTGAAGACTTTTTCACTGGGGCGCAATGTACTTATAATACTTTTCCTATTTACTATTATGATACAGATGGATTTCCCCCGCCGACTTGTACTATTCCATTAAGACGATTTAACTAATCGTATAGCCTAGGTTAATTTCCTAGGCTATCTAAACTTATATCCTATGATCTATAATAGATTTTTAATTCTTACTCTGTGTTTTATTTTGAGCGTATCGCTTGTTGTCCTTTTGTATTTTTTGTCAGTGAAAATAAGTCATAATAAGAATAACTTTATTCGTGTCATACCAAGTCATAAAATTGTTCCCAACAATATAATTGATTTAAAGGTAGGTAGGTGGTACTTGGCTGGTATTACTCATGATTCCATTTATGTTGGTAATCTATACACACCAAGAAAATTGCTAAAAGTCGATTCTGCGGTAAAAGATACCATCTCGTATCGTTTAAACTTTCCCAATGGCACTAAATTGACAAGGTCCTACTTTAATTTAATCGAAAAAGGTACTGTTTACACTTTAGATGGTAATCAACCGATATTGCTTACCTGTGATATAAGTGAGCTAAGTCTTAAACTCGCTACTAAACCACCCTATTTCACACAGGCGGTAAATGTCAACAAGCGTTCTTTTGTTTTTAGAATAGTACAAAATGGAGAAAACAAACTAGTAAGATACAGAACGGACTCATCAGGTTTTAAGGAATCACCTAATCTCCTTCGAAAACAGGTAGATGGTATTTTTAGTACTGATGGTAACCTCGTGGCAGAGCCTAAATCTGGAAAGGTATTTTATGTTTACTATTATCGTAATGAATTTATTTGTGCAGATAGTAATTTGAAGTTAATATATCAAGGGAAAACGATTGATACAAATTCAATAGCGAAACTTAAAGTTGCCAAAATACAATCTCAAAATCAGACAACTCTTGCTGCTCCACCGATCGAGGTGAATAAAAGAGTAGCGGTAAATGAAAATTTTCTATTTGTTCAATCGGGATTAATTGCAGATAATGAAGTGCCTGAATCCTTAGAAAGTGTTTCTACTATTGATGTTTATGCTATCAAGGATGGCGAGTATCAATTTAGCTTCTACCTGCCTGATTTTAACAGAAAAAAGTTAACAGATTTTAGAGTCTATGGAAAAAATCTATATGCTTTGTTTGATCACTACTTGTATAAGTATCGATTGAATTTTTAGACATAATCAATTTAATTCTGGCGTTGAAGCCCCAAAAAAAAGAGACAATACATAAATACACATATCATAATGTTTAAACACACTAAAAAGTGCCTGTTTCTGGCTACTGCCTTGCTCATTTTTTTGAGCGTGAATATACAAGCACAGGAATACAAAATGCAAAATATACCCATACAAACACGTTGGGGCAAGGAGGTATCCCCTACTAATGCCTTAAAGGAATATCCACGACCACAGATGGTACGTCCGAATTGGATAACCCTGAATGGTTTGTGGGACTATGCAATTACCCCAAAAAATCTGAATACGAAAGTGCTTTATGAAGGAAAAATCTTGGTGCCGTATCCAATCGAGTCAGCTTTATCTGGCGTAAAGAAAGCTTTGCTACCTGACCAGCAATTGCTTTACAAAAGAACTTTTATCAAACCCGCACTTAAAATAGGAGAGCGTTTGCTGCTTCATTTTGGTGCAGTAGACTGGCAGACTACGGTCTATGTGAACAGCAAGGAAGTCGGTTCACATACGGGCGGCTATTCCAGCTTTTCTATGGACATCACCGATGCTTTGACCGATAGTGATAACTTGCTCATGGTAAAAGTATGGGATCCAACTGATCAAGGAATAGGACCACATGGGAAACAGGTACTAAATCCTGCTAATATCTATTACACCCCAACATCAGGAATCTGGCAGACCGTATGGACCGAGATTGTACCTGCCGTACATATTGAAAACCTGGTGATGACCCCAGACATTGATAAAAGTATCTTGAATTTAAAGGTAAATGCGCCCGCCGGATATTCGGTGGAAGCTACCGCTTTTGCAGGTAGTGCTAAAGTCAATGCTGTTTTTGGCGGCACAGGAACAGACTTAGTTTTACCAGTGAAAAACGCGAAACTCTGGTCACCTGATTCACCCTTTTTGTATGACCTATCCATTAAACTAATGAAGGATGGCAAAATCGTAGATGAAGTGAAAAGCTATTTTGGAATGCGGAAGATCTCCATAGCAAAAGATGCAAAAGGAACTGAAAGAATCTTTTTAAACAATAAACCCTATTATAATTTAGGTACGCTCGACCAAGGCTTCTGGCCGGAAGGGCTGTATACAGCTCCAACGGATGAAGCCCTTTCCTTTGACATCAAAGCCATCAAAGCAATGGGATTCAATACCATTCGTAAACATATCAAAGTTGAACCCGCCCGCTGGTACTACCATGCCGATAAAATAGGTATGTTGGTATGGCAGGATTTCGTAAACCCCAATCAAGGATTACCCGAAGGCAGCAAAGAAGAATTCGAAAAGGAAAGCGCAGCAGAAATGCAACAATTGCACAATTACCCTTCTATTGTATGCTGGGTGCTGTTCAATGAGAAATGGGGACAGTATGACCAGAAACGTCTGAGCGAATGGGTAAAGAAAACAGATCCTTCACGCATCCTCAACGGTCACTCTGGCGAACTGCTCTACGTGAACGAACAATTGCGATCTCCCTCACCTGATGCATATGTATCGGCAGATATGACTGATGTACACGCTTACCCGGATCCGATGATGAGCATTAAACAAGCGGGCAAAGCCCAGGTATGCGGGGAGTTTGGCGGGATAGGGGTATTTATTCCAGATCACCAATGGTTAACCGGTTCTGCCTGGGGATACATCCAGGAGAAACCCGCTGCACTGAAAGCAAAATACACCATTATGAATCAGCACTTACAGCTGTTCGAAAAACAGGGACTCTCAGGTTCCATCTATACCCAGCCCTTTGATGTAGAAGGGGAGCAGAATGGACTAATGACCTATGACCGTGAAGTGGTTAAAATCCCATTTGCCGAATTGCGTAAGATTCATGCACCACTGAATCCTCAGATGGGAGCAATCCCCGAAGTCTCAGCTAAAAATGCAGACCTGACCGAACCCGGCCTGTTGTATAGCGCGATGCTCGATGAATACATTCAAGGCACGCGTGATCCCGATTTCTTAAAGAAAATGGCAATGATGGCAACACAAGCCGGAGATAAACCAGGAGCAGAGCTGGCAGGGAAGGATTATATCGCTGGGCTAAAAACCCCACTATCCGAAGAGGGCATGAACTCGGTTACCCAATTCACCAAAAGCACTAAAGATGCAGGTTTCGCCTTAATGAACAATAACGCCGAAAGTTTCAAAAAAGTAATGGGCGAACGTAAATATACCGTTGCCATGATGAACATGATCCTAAAAGGAGAGATGGAGCCATTGATGAATTCTTCAGAGAATCCTGACTGGACAGTTATTGAAGCTGCGGTTAAGCCTTATGGTTTACCGGGTGAGGAGATCCTCTTACGCGCCAAAACTGTTGGTTTTTTCAACAAACAGGACTGGAAGAACTATGTACCTGCCGCAAAAGCATACCTGGAGAAATTTGGTGCCAATGTACCAGACAACGAAAAAACGATGTTCCAAAAAGCAATTGATGAACACTAATAAAGGATCGTTATGACACAGGAATTGGAAGAGGTAGCACCCTGGGTTGCATGGGGTCAGCAGCGTCATGTTTTAGACGAGATTAAATTGCTGTTTCGTTTACAGCGAATGATCGATACGGATTTCAGAAAATGTAAATACAGGGAGTTTTATGCCGCATTGATGGGTATTTCATTGTATAAGCTGGACAAGATGGGGAAGGAGCATTTGGGAAAGACCGTTTATCAGTTGATCCGGGACAGGTTGTTTCAGGAAGCCATGAAACTGCTTCGCGAGGGTAAGGATTCTGTAAAGGAAATCACCTTTGAGCTGGGCTTCAGAGATCAGGCTTACTTCGCCCGTTTTATCCGAAAACAAACTGGTCTAAGTCCTTTAGAGATTCGGAAGTCATGAGGGCCTTGAAGATTGAAGTATCACTGACCAAGAAGTCAACGGTACTGGATAAGTATTTGAATGAGCTGTCTAAGATAGAGCTGCTGACCGCTGAACAGGAAATCAGTTTGTGTTCCAGGATTCAGGACGGAGATCAGGCCGCATTAAACAAACTGGTTCAAAGCAACCTGCGATTTGTGGTCTCTGTAGCCAAAAAATACCAATGTCCGGGTTTTCCTTTAGAGGATCTGATCTGTGAAGGGAATATGGGACTGATCCGGGCAGCACAACGTTTTGATGCAACCAGGGGATTTAAGTTTATCTCTTTTGCTGTCTGGTGGGTACGACAGGCAATTATTCATGCCATTGCAGAGAAACGCCGGATCATCCGCTTGCCCGCCAATCAGGTGAATGCAATTATAAAATTGACAAAGGAGAGTTCGGTAATGGAACAGTTGCTGGAGCGTGCACCCAGCATGGAAGAGCTGGCAGATTTTACGGATCTGAGTATCGGTAAGGTGATGGATTGTATGGGGATGGCACCCTGGACCCTATCTCTGGATCAGCAGCATGAAGCGGAACATGGAGTAACGCTATTAGACTGTGTACCTGATCAGGAGGTGGAGTCAACAGATGGTCTGGCACTTAGAGATTCACTGGGTGTTGCGCTTGAAGAATTGATGAAGAAACTAAGTCCAAGAGAAAAGAAAATCCTGAAATGGTCTTACGGGATAGGTGTTCCACTGCCTATGCAGTTGGAGGAAATTGCAAGGGAACTGAAATTGTCTAAGGAAAGGGTACGTCAGATTAAGGCGTCCTGTATGAAGTTGTTGAGAAAAAAAGTAATACCCGGAAGGTTTGATTATTGAACGGTATTGCCAAAAGAAATTAGTACCCAATCTTGGTGCTGATATAGCTGAATAAGGGAATGAAATCCCTTCAGGTTTTGTGAACTCATCTTCCCTGATGAGAATTGAATTTAGGTTAAATCACAGTGGCAGCCCGGATGGGTGCCACTGTTTTGTGAAGAGAAATGAATTTATCAGGTATCGATCCTTTGTAGGGAGTCGAGAATCTAAACAGAAAATGGAAATTATAGAAAAAAATGTGACGTTGGCTGAATGCCAGTTGTCAATCATTGAGTTTAATAAAAATCTACATTCAGTAGAAGAACTGACTTCCTTGCTGCACAAGTCCTATAAGGAGTTGACTGATCTGGGTCTGTATTTCCTTGCTGCGACTCAATCTGTAGCAACGACGCTGGAACGAATTGAGAATGGAACGTGTCTGATTGCTTTAAAGGGAGGTGAACTGATTGGCACAATATGCTATTATCCTTCGACTCAAAATGAAGTCAGTAAATGGTTTACAAGATTTGATGTGGGTCATTTTGGCCAGTTCGCTGTTGATCCAGATTATAGGAGAATAGGATTAGGCAGATTATTAATAAGTATGGTGGAAGAAATCGCAGCGCAGGATACTAAGCAACATCTGGCTTTGGATACGGCTGAAAAAGCTACAAGCCTTATAGAATATTACAACAGGTTGGGCTTCCAGCAGGTGGGATATATGCAATGGGGTCATTATAATTATAGAAGTGTAGTAATGAACAAACAATTGATGATAGGATTCCAAAGAATGAATAACAGTACCCAATAAAACACACTAAAAGATATAAAAATGGAAAATCCGAATTTAACTTTTGAAGTCATAGAAAGGCATGAGGTACAGAACGTACCTGATGAAATACAGATTTTGATGGACCTGGTAGGATTAATCGATAAGCATTTTCGTAAACAACGTCGACCGGCATTTTATGCAGCTGCACTTTCTTTAAAAGAAGCTTCCTTGAATAAGCTCTGTATTGAGGTTTTGCGTACAACAATATATAAACTGATCCAGGATAAGATACACAATGAAGGAGTCAGGCTGTTGATGACAACCGATTGGTCGATAAAGCATATCGCATTGGAAATTGGCTGTAGCGATGCTGCTTATTTCATTCGCTGCTTCAAAAAGAAAACGGGTTTTTCCCCAAACCGATACAGAAACTCTGGGGCCAAATTGACCTACCTGGAAGATCTTGGTGAGGTAATTAAATGATTTATGAAAATTGATTTTGTTTTTCTATGAGTTTTCTATTTAATAACCATAAGATTCCCTCAGCCATAATTGCACAGGCAAAAGCTACCATTGAGGAAAACGAGGGAAGGACGCCAACTGAAGATGAGGTAACGGAGATGCTGAAACTGATGTATTCACTTGCAAATATTTCCATTGAACAAGTTAAAAAGGAACTGGATCGCAAGAAAAAACTTCAGGAATTCCCAAAAGGTTTTGCACTGGATCATGGTGGAACCTGTAAGCTCTGTGGCAAGGGTACAGATTTAAGTGATTCCTGGTTCGACCGGTATGGTATCAAGTGTCTGGCCTGCCAAAAAGCAATGGATACGGGGTTAATTCCAGATCGTATTTTTGGCAAAGAAAACAGTTTTTATACAGACTGTGACCTGGAGAAGCATTTTAACCTGAAGGGAAAAGAACTGGGAGAATGGATCAAAGCAGGTTTAATCAAGGCGCGGATAATTCCTAACCTAAATGGCAAAGGAAAACATTTCCGGTTGTTTTTGATGTCCGACAACAAGGGCTTTTTACCACCACTGAAGATGTTAGAGGAAGGTAAGTACGAAGTTTCTGAGATAGAAGGAAGGAAGTTCACCGAGTATGTATATTGGTATCAGCAAAAGGATCCTTTAGCTTACCTTAAAAAGTATGGAATCGTGAAGTACCTGGAAATAGCAGAACCAGAGCATGAGAAGCTAATCAAGGAATCCCCTCAGCAACCTGAACCAGAACGTGAAATACAAGTCAGTTATTGTGCCCCTTGCAACTATCCTGCTCCACTAAAAGATCAAAAGCGACTCCTAAAAAGAAAAGCTAAAAGAAAACATTGAATAAAATACCCGGAATAAATGTGGGAAACCGGATCCCCTATTAAGTTTAACCGCTCAGGTTGTAAAACTACAATCAACAGGCCTAAAGATGCTGTAGTAAATAGTGAGTTAATAATCTGGGCAGGCCTGGTTAGCCTGTCCAAAATCAGAACATCAAGTCTCTGAGAATTTAGGTTAAGAAGTGCAGCTGGTCTGGATGGACGCTGCACTTCTATTGTTAACCACAGCAAGATCGACCGCTGTTTTTTGCATTTGTAATTGTATATAATTTAATAAATGAATAGTATAGATATCATCCTACAAAGAATGTTTGGAATCATGAATTCCATAAAAGCGCAGAACCCTAAATTGTACGAACACCTGGGGCAGGTGATGAAATTCCAGGGAACCTATTATGTTGGTAATACTGTCCTATACAATGTTGGCGATCCCGTAGACCGTGCCTTTTTCGTTTCGGAAGGATTTGTTACGAGGTCATCGAAAAGCAAACAAGGACTTCAGCAGGTACTGAGCATTTTTGAAGAGAATGAAATAAAAGCAGGTCCCGACTTTATGCAACAGACCCCATCTGAGTTTCTCATTGAAGCCACATCCGGCACTTTCGTTGCCTACATTACCCATGAACAAATGAAGACTGTCTACTCGCTTTTTCCTGAAGCACATGAACTTGCCTCTCTGATCATTTCCCAGCATAACCGTAAAGAAGCCAGACTGCGTAAATTACTGTTACTTAAAGGCGTTAATTTGGTCGAAGCCTTTTACAAGCGTTATCCAAAACTTATTGAACCTGGCTCGGTATTAATAGATGAAAAAATAGCCTCCTATCTGAAGATCAGTATCAGTCTGCTGCGTGAACACCGGTCCGACCTATTCGCAACCGGCAGACTGATCAATCCGGGCAAATAATATGGAAAACAGCAGCCACATTCACCTCCAGTTCTGGAGGGCTTCGAAGTATTTTTTCGCCGTTTTAAGTCCTATAGGGGCTGTTAATAAATACAGCGTCCGATGTATCCGGTCGGGGACTTCCCGAAATATACATTCGCAGTATTAAACAAAAACAGACATGACTATAGATTTCGAAAAAGCAAGTTTTAAAGACTTTGAAGACATTGCCGGGGTAGACCCATTTGGCAGAGCTGCGTTATTTAATGATTATTCCATCTACAAACGCAACCGCGGCCAAATGAATTACCGGCTGTTGGCCACCTCCGGCTGCGGACCCGAAATAACCCTGAAAATTCCGGGGATACCCATCAACAGATTTGTAAGTCTCGTATCCAATGACTACCTCGGTTTCACCCAGCACCCCGAAGTAAAAGCCGCCGCTGTTGCCGCGATTGAAAAATATGGTTCGGGTGTAGGTGCTTCACCTGCAATAGGGGGACATATGGATTTTCATGAAGCTTTGGAGCAAAAGATAGCTGGGTTCTTCCACAGGGAAAGTGCAATCATCTATACCACCGGATATACCTCCAACTCTGCGACCTTACAATGCCTATTGAGAAAATCTGACCTGGCCATACTGGATCAGGCCGTTCATGCCAGTGTATATGAAGGCTGTCAGTTAACTAATGTAAAAACCTTTCCACACAATAATCTGCAGGCGCTGGAAAGAATCCTCTCCGTATCACAAACCAAATACCGTACCCGTATGGTCATTGTAGACGGCGTGTATTCACAAGATGGTGATCTGGCCCCAATAAAAGAAATCGTGGAACTATGTAAACGATACGGAGCCTATTCCGTAGTGGATGATGCGCATGGCACAGGAGTCATCGGTAAAACCGGCCGCGGTGTAATTGAACTGGATAACCTGTTTCAGGACGTTGATCTGATCACCGGAACATTCAGCAAGACCTTTGCGCATATCGGAGGTTATGTAGTTGCCAAACCTGAACTAATCAACTTTTTGAAGTTTCAATCCCGGCAGCATCTTTTCTCTGCATCAAGTACTCCCGCTGCGGCCTGTATCCTTAAGGCGATTGATCTGATTGATCAGGAACCGTTTTGGATGGATCAATTGAGAGAAAAAACAAAGTACCTGAGGGCTGGCCTCCAAAGTCTTGGTCTGAATACCGGCATTTCACAATCTGCGATTATCCCCGTTAAAATCGGCGACATCACCAGGAATGCGGAGGTATGCAGGCTGCTGCTTGAAGCAGGAGTATATGCCAACCAGATTAACTACCCGGCAGTATCCAGAAAGGATGCACGTATCCGTATGAGTGTTATGGCAACCCACAGTTATGAGCAGCTGGATGAAGTGCTCAATGCCTGGGAGTGGGTAGTAACCAAATCAAAGATTATAAATTTTGAATAATTAAGTTATGGCAAAACGTCCGCGTCAGAAAGGAATAAAGAACAAGCCTGCCACCATGAGGGAGTTTATCTCAGCCGTTGGTAATATCCTGAAATTGGAGGGGCATACAGGTTTGAGGGTTAATAGAATCGCCAGGTACTGCGGCAGGAACCGGAGTTTGATTGGTCGCTATTTCTCCGGCCTTGCCGGATTACAAAGGGCATATATTATGGAAAAGGATTATTGGATCCCCTTCTTCAAACGCTTTGTTTTATCGGACGCGGACGGTATTGCCGAAATCAAAGAAACATTTACTGGCCTGATGCAGGAAAATTTCAGATTCTTCCTGAGCAATCCGGAGATGCAAAACATCATCCTGTGGCAGATCAGCGAATCGAATGAGCTGATGAGTGAAATCTCAACCGATCGTGAAAGGCAGGGCGAAACATTGTTTAAAGTAACCGACCCATACTTTCGTGATACCAATGTGAATTTCAGAGCTGTGATCGGTTTGCTGCTGGGTGGAATTTATTATATGGTGCTGCATGCAAGAACCAATAACAGTGTGGTAAGTGGTATAAATCTCAATCACGAGCTTGATCAGGTTGAGCTGTCACGTACGATCGAACAGATTATTAATTGGGCTTGTACTGCAGCAAACAACAAGGAAACTATTATACAATCCATACCTATGATGAACTACCAATTTGAGCTGCTGGATACTGTCGTGGCTCAGTTATCCGACCGTACAGATCTTACGGGAACCGCTGACCTTATGTTGAAAAATGAATGCAAAAAGCTGAAGCGGTCCATCCCCAATCATGTGCTGAGTCTGATGAATGAAACACAAATCCATAGTTACTTAAAGATGGTCGTAACCAAACTTGTGGAAGCTGTGGATACGTTATATGATGCGGAACGAAAGATCAATGCGGATGCAGAATTAATCGCAGATGTTCTAAAGGGAGTCTTCCGTCATTATTTTGATGCAATTCCCAATGAGGTGATTCTTCCAAAACTGTTTTGTCTGAATGAAGCCATTGAATTTAATCAGAAGTGGCAAAGGATAAAAGCCAATCTTGAGTCAGCAGGTATTGATCCCTTTCTGATCAACGTAGTTTATTTCCCCTTCAGCCGCCTTATTTCAGCTGATCTGGAGGTGAAATGGCACGACTATAAATATTTGAAGGTCTATGCTTATATTATTGAGTCTGAAAGTATCGAATTGATAAAGAATGAGCAGGACTTATTTCAGTTGTTGATTGGGCTGGGTTACAATTGTACGCGGTTCACCGCTTATTATACCAACAAACTTAAGACATTACTGACTGGACTTGAACCGGGGACTAAGCGTCTAATTTTAGAAGAACAGCTTACTGCTATAGGACAAACCTCATCGAGGACTTTAATGGTTTTTTGTGCTGGTAAGGCAAATGTGGTTGAGGATTTGAACAAGTGGATTGTGATTGAGCTGAAGAAAGGAGAGGGCAGTCCTGTGGGAATTGAGGAGCAGATCTTCGACAATAGTTTGAATACGGTACTGAGTACCTCGGAATTGTCCTGCTGGCAGAAGCTACAGTATGACGCCGGTATTTATTCAGAAGCAAACATAGATCTGTTTACAGGAAAGGTATCTGCTAATTTTAAGACAAAGCGCGGAATGCGACCTTCCAGTAATAGTGTCAAGTCCAAGCTCTATGGCAAGGAAAGGGAGATTTATAAATCACTACAACCTTATGTCAATAAGATGAAAGAAGATATCGATAGGTTTTTGATGTAGGCAAAAGAAATTGTTAAGGAATTGGCATCAGGCTGGATCTGGTGCCAATTTTTTTATAGGATAAAACCAAAGTGAAATGAATAAGTTTGATAGCTATATCTCTCCCTCTCCAGGCCAGAAACCGCATTGTGTTACTTTAATAGAAATACATTGCTTAATCAATATATGTTTGGCAGAAGTGTGAGTAAAAGGGATTTTTTACTCTTCTGTCGAGGAAAGGCCGCACTTGTCGCTCCAAAAAGCATATTGTTAAAAAAGGTAAATTTTAATTTATTTCTTCTAGCGCAATGAAAGTTGTTTTTCTAAAATAAAATCGTAAGATTTGGTATAATCTTTAACAATACAATTACGCTCTTCATGAAATATAAAGAATTCAAGATACGGAACTTCAAGGGAATTGACGATATATCAATAGATCTAGATAGTTCCCCGGATGCCAATATTTATACTTTAGTTGGGCTAAACGAGAGCGGAAAGACAACTATCCTAGAAGCTATTAATTTATTTAATCGTGACGATAAGGGTTTAGGGATGTTAGACTTTGCAGGTGGAAGGATCAAAGATTACAATGAATTAATACCGATTAGCAAAAGAGATAATTTTAACGGCAGAATTACATTAATTGTTACAATTTCCCTTGATGATGATGACATCCTTAAAATAAATCAATTTGCTAAAAAGAAAACTAAATTCAGCCAAGTTAGAACAATCAAAACACTGACATATACTAGACACTATATTTTTAAAGACTCAAAATTTGTTGACGTAGATTCTAGATGGAGTGGTTTTGATGGCATTCTAAAGACTTCCACTACCAGAACGTTTATAAACATCGGAGGAACATCTTACGCAAAGGATAATACAGCTCTAGCGAAGTATTGTAGAGAACTGATACCTAGTATTTTATATTTTCCGAACTTTCTCTTCGATTTTCCATCTAAAATTAGTTTAAAAACAGACGGAGAAATAAGCGAAAAAGAGAAATTCTATTCAGAATTGGTTCAAGACATATTGTTCTCACTTGAAAATGAACTAAACATTCAAACCCATCTTATTGATAGGGTAAGAAGCGAGGACCCTAATGATAAACGAAACCTCAATAGTTTATCTAAAAAAATGGGTAAGAAGGTAACTGATGTGGTTTTTAAAGCATGGAATAGCATTTTTAAGAGAGAGTTAAGGGATACCCGTATTAATATTAGCATAGGTTTGGATGCGGATGATTGTCCATTTCTGGAGTTTGAAATTGAAACACATGATGGAATATATCAAATAAACGAAAGGTCTCTTGGGTTCAGGTGGTTTTTTGTTTTCTTGTTATTTACCCAATTTAGACCTTTTAGAGAGAATGCACCTAAAAATGTAATTTATTTATTTGATGAACCAGCATCAAATTTACATTCCTATGCACAAAGCCAACTGTTAAAGAGCTTTGAAAACCTGACGAAAAATAGTAAAATTATTTACACTACCCATAGTCATCATTTAATAAATCCGAAATGGCTTGAGAGTACTTTTGTCGTAAAAAACGAGGGTGTTAAGTTAGAGAAACCGGAGTTTTACACTATAGATAAAACAAATATCTCTATTGAGGCTTATAGAAGCTTTGTAACCAATCACCCCCACAATACAGCATATTTTCAACCGATTCTTGATGTCCTCGATTATGCGCCAAGTAATCTGGAAAATGTGCCAAACTGCATTTTTCTAGAGGGTAAAAATGACTACTATACCTTGATGTATTTCAAAGACATAGTTTTGGAGTTGGATTTTACTCTAAACTTGTCACCAAGTTCCAGTTCTGGAAACATGGATACCTTGATCAGTTTGTATTTAGGATGGGGAAAAGAATTCTTAGTTCTTTTGGATTCTGATAAGGAGGGGAGAAAGCAACATACCCGCTATGAGGAGGCATTTGGTATTTCAGTGGAAGGAAGGATATTTACTTTGGAAAGTATTGATTCCGAATGGAAAAGTATTGCTATGGAGAAGCTCTTCCAGGTCGAAGAGTTATTAGCTTTCCAGAAAACTACGTATCCTGATTCAGAGGTTTTTAATAAAACCCACTTCAATCGTTCCATTCAGGAAAACCTGATAAAAAAGCAAAAGTTCGAATTTTCAGAGGAGACGCAAGAGCATTTTAAAGCAATCCTGTTATTCCTTGATAGTAAAATCAACAAGCTATAAACAGTATGAAAAAATTTGCATTATCACTGATTTCATATGTGCTGATTTCCTGCAATGTAAAACCCGTTCAAACGGAAGCGGAAAAGAATGCACAACTCGACAGTTTTTCAATGGAAAAATATGGAAAGACTTCCGAGGAGAGAATAAAAGATATGACCAACGAGGTCATTGATAAGGCATTCTTTGATACATCTGGGTTATCTAAATCGCCTGTTAAAGTTACACGAGCTATTTTATTCAAAAAGGAGTACAGCAGTTACAGAGACATAAGACTTACTTACAAAAATATATCAAGAAAGCCCGTAGCTGGTATAAAGTTTAGATGGCGAGGAATTAATGCTTTTGGTGATCCGGCAGATATGGGGGGAACTCAGGAAGGTTATGGGGGTGGCTTCACAGATGATGTTCTTAAACCAGGAAAGACAGAAACTGGGGAATGGAGTATTCTAAGCAGAGATGGTAAAAAGGTGGTGTTAGCATGGCCAATTGAAATAGCATTTACGGACGGTTCGAAATGGGAATTGAAGTAGATTTTTAGCCTCCACGACCCTACGACTAAAAGAAGATTATTCAGACAAAGCACTAAGCCTTAACATACCTAATAGATCTTTATTGCTATTAGGTATAACACGGGTTGCCTTACAGAAAGGGGTATACTAAGACCATTGTTTGCATTCATTTTTGGCAAAGGGAGAATGTTCGGATACTTTACCCGCAGGCGGCCTTCGTATAAAGAGAATAAATTTCAAACATAACTGCTTTTGAAAAAGCAGTTATTACCCACTTGTTTCAGTTTTTTTGGACACTTATTAACATCTGTTAATTCTTTGTCTTAATATTGGATCTCTAAAATTTACAATTTGTATTAAGTTATATGGAAAGACAAATTAAACTTTCAATTGAAAATCTAACTGATGAACAGGTTCTCAAAGAATTTGTAAAGCGTTTTGATTGCGATGGGGCGATATTAATTTATAAAGACGATGATCAGGAATTTGGATTTGGACGTTGGCGTAATTCTGGAGGCAGGAAATGGGTAAACAACCTTTTAAAAGTAATCAACGGGGCAAGTACCCCTTAAATTCAATAACATCTAATTAACAGCTCAAAATGAAAGATGGTGGCCATAAAAAAATAAATTACGTTAAACAATTAGATCCTAGTCAATACAGTCCGTCTTCTGACGATGCTTGTGATGACTTAAGTTTCTCGGTAATACTTCAAAACATGCAGCCTGCGTTACTGAAGCATTCTAAAGATGATGTGCTTGATGTAACTTTGGATCAGCGTGATCACGTTATAGCTGTTGGCAAGAATGGTCTGTGCGGTACGATCAATGCGCCGCAGGTGCTTCAACTAATAAAGTGTCTACAAAAACAAAAGAAATTTAAAGCCGTTATACTCGAATTGGATTCCGATAGATGTAAGGTACGTGTTAGAAGCAGTGTGTGATGCAAAAGCTAGACATCGTCGGAGGTACCTACATGGAGAACTCAATTGAACCACATTCCAGCGAGCTTTATGGATCCGGACTAAGGGCAGCGGCCGCTTTATCAAATAAGACGTTTTCAATTTGCTTCAACAGCTTAGTTGGTCGTGATTGCAAAGAGCTAGCAGATTATCAAGCCTCATCTTTTGGATTCAACACTAAATTTCATGAAATAGAGCGGACAGTTCATTTCGATTACTACCATCCATTAGCTCAGCCAATGCCTGTATATGTTCCTAAAAACAAATACAAGAACTTAAGCCTAGAAGGCGACTGCGTCTTGTTTTATGGAATGATTGAAGCCGAGTTTGTCGTTCATGCTAATTATCTTGTTTATGATCCGCAGAATCATGTGCCATATTGTGAAACCGGTTCTAGCGCAAATCATCTAGCGTTGATTTTAAATAAACAAGAAGCAGAGATGTTTTCTACTATCGAAAGCACCGATCTTATCGAAATTGGTAGACATCTGAAAGAAAAAGAAAAAGCTGATGTAGTTGTAATAAAAAATGGTTCAAAGGGGGCTGTTGTGATAGATGGAGATCAAATAGATATCATTCCTGTTTTTGAAACATTATCAGTATGGCCAATCGGAACCGGCGATATTTTTAGCGCTGTTTTCGCCTGGCAATGGATGTTAGAAAATAAATCAGCCAAAGATGCAGCGCTAGTCGCCTCAAAATCAGTTGCAGAGTATAGCCAATCAAGACATTTGCCAATTCGTTGTGACAATAGTTTTAAGCCGCGTGAAATTAAACCGAGTTCAAAAAAAATCTACCTAGCTAGTCCGTTTTTTACTTTTGGAGAACGTTTTTTAGTGAATGAAATCAGGATGATATTATCAAGTTTTGGCAATACCGTCTTTTCACCTTACCACGATGCTGGTATCTTGTCAGATGGGTTTACTTCTGAAGAAGCTAAGCACATCGCGAATGTAGATATCGCTGCGATAGAAAGTTCAGATACGATGTTTGCAGTTCTTTCAGGGTCGGATCCAGGCACTTTGTTCGAAATTGGATATGCAAGAGGGATTGGCAAGCGTGTTGTAATCTTTGCTGAAAATGTGAAAGACGGGGACCTACCCATGTTTCTGGGGTCAGAATGTGAAATCACCTCCGATCTTTCAACCGCTTTGTATAAAGCCTCATGGTAATTAAGCAAGCATTTGTTGTAGTCGGCCTGGGATATGGAGATGAGGGGAAAGGACTAACTACTGATTATTTGTGCACTACTAATGAAAATCCGGTTGTGATCAGATTTAATGGCGGGCATCAGGCCGGTCACTGCGTGGTTACGGAATCGGGACAAAAGCATATATTTTCCAACTTTGGAGCTGGCACATTGCGTAATGTGCCAACCTTTTGGTCCCGCTTTTGTACTTTTTCACCGACCTATTTCTTAGAAGAGTTGGCAATGCTTCCCCTAAGACCAAAATTCTACATAGATCTCAAAAGCCCGGTTACTACGCATTATGATATTCTGTATAACAGGACGAGGGAAATTTCTCTCGGCAACAAGAAAAATGGTAGTTGTGGAGTAGGTTTTGGTGCCACAATAGATAGAAATAAGAAAGGTCCAAAATTTAGTTTTGAGGACTTACTCGAAGATCAAATAGTGGGAGAAAAGTTAGGCGAAATCGCCAGTTTTTATCGTCCCTTAATTAATCGACACACTAAATTTGACTTTGATGTTTTCAAACATGAAGAGGAAGATCTTATATTCAGGCAAACTGTCAAACAGCTAATAAAGTTAATTGCAAGCGGGATCGTTATCCCCATATCTGAGAGGGATTTCTTTAGCGATAGATTCAACTGGTCTACCTATGTATTTGAAGGCGCTCAAGGCATTATGCTTGATAAATCCTTTGGAAAACGGCCACATATTACTAAGAGCAATACGAGTTCATGTAACGCAATGAAAATCATTCAGCGGCAGCGCCTAAAAGTAACGACAGCCATATATTATGTTACCCGTGCCTATCAAACCCGACACGGAGCCGGTCAATTTCCGGTACAAGACAGTTCTTTTCATCTAATTAATAATGAAGAAGAGACAAATGTGAAAAATCGGTTTCAAGGTGTTTTTAAAACCAATTACTTAAATCTGGACGATCTAAATTCCGCAATTAGGTTTGACATTGAGTTCTCAAAGGACCATGCAAAAAATCTCGTGATTACTTGTCTGGACCAACTGCCGTCCGAAAATGTAAGTTGTTTTAAAAATAGAGAGCTGATATCGTTGCACTACCGAGAAATCATCAACCAGATAAGTTGTCCTTTCAATAAGGTATTCTATAGTTTTAGTAACTGCTCTAAAAATTTAAAAACCTAGTTTTATAGGTTTAAGACCCCGCGATGAAAAGACATGGGCAGCAATATGCCCATTTCATAAGGAGTACAAGGGTGCTTTGCTGATATCATCCACCAGCAACGGAAATCAGTACAATAAATGAGGGAGCAAGCGCTGAAGTCTATATGACTATTGCCTTAACAGTCTATGGATCCTCAGCCTGTTATATTGCTGGAGCAGGATTGGATAAACGTTGTATAAAATATTGCAAAGCATAATCAGCATCCCTATGCCTGGCTTTCCGGTAGAAAATGCGCTAACGGTGCTGAGAAAAAATAACACCAAACAGCAATAGTGAAATCTTTCCTGCATGACAATGGTTTTGAGATAATCCTGTGCCTGTTTACGGTTGTGAATTATACCTGATTTTTTGTAGTATTTTCTTTGAATGCGATTGGCCAGGGTTCCATTTTGCACGAAATAAAGCAGTAATTTCACTCCGATACGCTCAAACGTTTTTTTGTCGTTGCTTAATGTTAATGTTCTGAGCCATCGGTTGGGAATTGCATAAATTAATATGCTAAGCACAACAGATATGATCAGTAACAACGGAGATCTTTGTTCCGCGAAATACTCGCCCCAATAAATGCCGAATATTGCGAATGACAGGACAGTCCAAAAAAGGTTGATTATCTGGTTGAGCATTATGAAGTGAAGGTAGTTAAATCTTACCTGAAACCACGCGATAAGAACTGGGTTACTGTTCCAGATAAGTCTTGAGGAAAGATTCGAGGCAGAAAAAAGTGTTAGGAAATTGGCATCAGGCTAGATCAGATGCCCACTGATTCTTTGCTTGAACAGTTTCTTGTGGGTTTACTTTACCCGAAATTCGGGTGTAAAACAAACATAGAAAGCATGCATTTGGTTTTGAACTATCCTTAGCAACAAGCATCGAAACAGCCTCAGCACCACAACCGTCGATTGGGGTTCAAACTGCAACGTCATCTAAACAGGGATTCTGGAGCAAAGTGAAAAAAATATTTAAATGGCGTCTGATCAAACTGATCACTTTTTCTTAATCCTTGTTTTTTTCTGATCGGGCTTTGTTGCCTCTGATAACGTTTTAAGGATCGTATCGATGAACTCTGGAAAATGCTTGAAATTGCAAATGAAATGTTGGGAGTAGTACTGCTTCATCGTAGAAAGATAAGATTGTTCCAGGTCATGACAGCATCTTAACGGGGAGCTGTAAACCTGGTACGTTTTATGTCTTTGAGATTTCTGAAAAGCCTCAAATGCCTGAAGGTTTTCTATCTCTTCAGAATTCCTTGAAAAGCCCCGGAATATTCCTTTATGATGATCAGTAAAATCCGGTCCGATTTCGGTATGGCAAACTAAATATGGCACCAACCTGGCTAGTTCCTCGAAATCTTCGCACTCTTTTACCCGTTCTATAGAAAATCCTTCATTAAGTATGTAGAGATCTGCATTGGTAACTAATACAGATATTAGGTATCCGGGATGAGCATCCACTAAATGACAATAGGTGTTGTCTTCAATAATATTCTTAATTAGATATGGAAGTGCAAACTTCAATTGGGCTATTCCATGACGGATGTCCTTGTCAAAAACCTCACCGGAAGTCAAGTTAATTTCAACACCTTTCAATGCAAATTCAAATCCTTCCTCAAATGAGTAGATGAGATCCTTCTTCGTTTTTGCAGTTGAAAATTCTGCCAGTGATTTTATGGTGTATCCGAGGGTAAAGTCGGAAAACTCACGTTTGTTAATATCCGGAAGAAAAATCCATTTTTTTCCTTCTTCTCTGTATTTGCATTCAGCTACAAGTGTTAGACTGGCATCAATACGATCTTCAGTATCTAAAGGAAAGAAATGGAGACCTTTCAAGTCGGTTGAAAACTCCTTTTTCTGATCACCATCTTTGCGGTAATAACTATAATCGAACGAGACGCTGAAATCCCGGTCAGTAAGGATTTTTGCAACCTCATATTCTAATGGTAAACTTGAAGACAAAAGCCTGCTCTTCCATTTTTTAGATTCGTTCATATTTGGCAATTGATAAGCGTTTTTTGTTCCAATATACTTCAAAACAGAAAGCGATAACTATCTGGCGACAGTTACCGCTTTCAAAATTAACGCTCTCGATACAATAGTAATTATTTTTAAGTTAAGTGCAAAATCGATATTTATAAATATGCCATCAGGAGTTTAGTTCGGCGGTTGCCTCCCCATCATACAGGTATCTCATTATACCTTCCAATGATTTTGTATTGGCTGTAGTGAGCCAACTGAGATTCATCCTGATTGTGCTGAGCATGTTAACGATTGTGGATAGGAAAAGATAACAACAAAAAAAGCATTAGATTAATCTAATGCTTTTTTAAATAGTAGCGTAATTATTTGAACTTGCCGGAGTGCGAGCTGGTTCTGTTATAGGTTTGTGTTTCTCCGTTAATCTGTACATATTTAAGGTGAACGAATTGAAAAACAAGATTTCCATCATCCTGAAAAACAAACCTGCAATATTTGGTATATATTGATGATGGTGCAGAGTACCCCGAAGCCCAAACCACACCTGTATAATCTGAGTTTTTGTAAAGAACCAGATTTCCGTCATTTTGGAACATCAGGTAACGACCACCTTTGCCGTGTGTATTGGTTGCCCATAATACCTGATTATTGCTGGTTCTGTAAAGTACCAGATTACCATCAGTTTGAAGTGTAAAGCGGTAGGCACCATTCGCGGTAAATACCTCCTGGCCTGAAGTTAGGAAAGGGATGCCGCTGGGATACCAGATCGGCGTATTTCCAGGATAGGTTGTAAATGGAGAGTTAACAACCCAGGTTTCCCAAAATGGATTAACTCTGATCTCGGTTGGATCTTGTGGTACAGTAACATTTTTATCGTAACCATATTCCTTAGGATAAGCAGCTAGATTATTATTAGGTATGTCCGGTGATTTGAACGCCAGGAGAATTTTACCGCCTGTGATCAGCTTTGAATTGTCTATAACTGTTGTTAAAGTCAGATCCACAAACGCGGAGTTAGGATCAGTAAAATCGGCACTTGTGATGTTATGTGTCCCCGCAAATAGAAAAGGAGTTCCGGAATTGTCAAAGGAACTCAGGTTTATGATCATTTGAACGGGTTTCCAGGTAACAGTAGGATACGTAGTTAGGTTTGTACGGGCAATTGTGACGTTAAACTTAATGGTTGTAGTGTTACCAGTGCTGAGCTTAACTTTTCCATTAACAAGATATTCAGGCAGAATCTCGAATTTATTGATGGTACCATAGCCGGTTTGCGCGAAAGAATTCTTAACAGATAGTACGAATACTATAAAAAGTATATAGATTTTTAACTTCTTCATAACTGCTGTTTTTTAGAATAGTAATAGGCCTCTGCTAAATCTTTTTTGCTGATCTGGTCTACACCGAACATGGTGAACACCTGTTTTTCTTCTTTAAACTGGATCTCCGTGGCCGGGACATTTACCAATTTGGACATATAAGCTTTCAATGTGCTTATTTCAGCATTGGCGGTCTGTTCGGTTGTTTCTTTGTTAGAAACCTGCTCTTTGGTGCAGCTTCCGGAAGAAACTGCAAGTAAGGCCGCAAAACTGAGGCCTAAAACATTTTTAAATGTTCTTTTCATAATTAAGGATTAATTGATTGTTATTTATTTGATTCGATAAGGATATACCGCATTAAAAATGCTAACTCCACCGGAATATGTATCTGCAATGGTATAAACAGACTATTTTCCAGGAAAATTTAACAGAAGGATGCAATAATGCTGAGCGACAAGAGATTTGAGAGGTTCATGTTAATTTTTAATTTTCATAAATATATTTTTTTTATTTCAAATTAAGAAACATCGATCGAACATCAGCGTTTCATTTGGCTGTTACGCTAAAAATGGTGGTTACCGCACATTTTACAAAGATTTTTTAAAGCCGCCGAGGGTGATAAAATTAAACTTGCCAATGGTTATGATGGGGTTCAGTTGTTTACCAAAGTTTTAGAAACAGGAGGGCGTTATTCCAACCCCGATTACAGTGTTCCTGTTAATTTTTACCTGAGTAAAATCACAGACAACAGTAATTTAAAATTCAGGTCTACCGATCTTCTGGATTTTCATGTAAAATGACATTTTAAATCCATTTCCCGGAACTAGATTCTGTGAAAGTTGACTGTCTGTGGAATAATTTCCGTATTAAGCTATAGAAGTTTAAACCCATTGTTCCTGAGAATTTAGGAAGCTAAGCCTGTAATTGACCAGAAAAATGACGTTTGTTTTTCAATTTGAAATGGTAGATTTACAATGATTACACCTATTAACTATGAGCAATAGTGGGAACTTAGTTCTTATTGCGGAAGGTCTGGGCAATTTCAAGAGATTAATGTCTGACTTGCAACATACCTCAATCGATGATATCGATGGATTCTTTGACCGCAGTCAGAAGTCAATGAGAATTCTTCTGGATCAATTGTATGTATTTATTTATCAAGATGAAGTAGGAGCGGAAGCGAGGAGGGCTGTTGCACTGAGGAATGTATGGGAACTATTTGATGAAAGCACCAGTCTTGCAGAGCTATTCGAGATGCGAAGTGAAACAGATGATGAGTTTAAGAGGGAAAATGAGGAGCGCAATCTTTTAGCTTGCCTGCTTATGGATAAAACTGATCGAATTATGAAAGCTATCAGAACGGCAAAGCCTAGCTGTTTAAAAAAGAAGTAATTACCTATCGCAATGACGAATAGTCTTTTGCCCTTTTTTCTTTCTAATTCTTTGTTTTTCACGTAGATAATTTCAAACATTTCAATAGTAAGGCGGTTCGATGTTGTAAGCTTTTATCATTAGCTATTTAGTGGAGCTGATTGGGAGAAATCCCATATTTCTTTTTGAAAATAAAGGAAAAATGGGAAAGGTCTTCAAAACCGACTTCCAGGTAAATCTCGCTCGGTTTTTTCTTTTTCTCTGCCAGCTGATAATAAGCCAGTTCCAGCCTTTTATCGGTCAGCCACTTCCGGGGAGTGGTTTGGAACAGTTTTTTAAAATCCCGGTTGAAGGTGGACAGGCTCCGTCCGGTCAGGTAACCCAGTTTTTCCAGGGACATGTTGAACATAAAGTTGCGTTGCATGAAGTCGATCAGGTCGATTTTGCCCGGAACATCAAAGTTGGCAAGGACACTGTCCACGCTGGGATCGATGAGCCTCAGGATGTTGATCGCCTCTTCAATTTTTAGCGTGGCCAGGCTTTCCGGAAATTCACTTTCCACATCAAAATAGGGGATTAGTGATGCCAGGCAGCTTTCCAGTAACGGGTGGTTGCTGAAACGGTAGATTTTCTGCTGGGGCTGTGTTTTCTTTTGATGTTCGGTTTTTTCATAGAACTTCTTAAGCCGCTCTGTGGACAGGTGCATCACCACGGTCTTATGTGGCAATCCGTTTTTCGGATAGTTGATGATGGTGGCCAGTTCGTTCCTGGGGATGAGGAAAATATCCCCTGTCTTGAAACTGAAGGTAGTTTCAGCCTGTATGATCCTGGTTTCTCCTGAAATGAACCATACCAGCATGTGGTCATTAAACATCAGGTCGGATTTGAACAGCTTGTCCTCGTAGCTGGAAAGCTTGATGTCCCTGGTCAGGTATTTGGATATATGTTCCATTGTGATAAAGTTATCGGTTTTTGATTAGATTCCATTAGATTCCACTGTTACCGCCCGTAATCAGGGCGGTTTTTCCTTTTAAGTTTTTTATGCCCTAGTTTACCTTAAATTCAATGCCTGTCATTTCCTCGGTTAAGTCCCACAGTTTTTTAGCGCTGCTCTCGTCTAATGAATAGTCCATTACACCGCTTTGGTGCAGTTTAGCGCTGGTTTGGATAGCGGCATCTTCCGATAGCAGTTCAGCGATATCGGCATCTTCGCAGTAAACCCCGCCGACGTTGTTGAGCAATGGACTGGTAGCGGCCCAAACGGAAGTTGCAGCACCCTGTGGAATGTTTTTTAAGCTGGCCAAAATTTCTGGGCGCATGTTTCCGTTATCATCAAAAAAGCCCATCTGTTTGAACAGTTCCATATCGGCATCCCTGGCGAGTTCTGTTCCGGCAATAGAGCCAGGATGCAGGGAGTAGGCCCTTACCTGATACGCTTTTGCGCGGTTATCCAGTTCCAGTGCAAAAAGGTTGCTGGCTGTTTTTGACTGTCCGTATCCAAGAAGCGTCTGATATTCCCTGCGCTGGAAGTTTGGATCGTCGAAATTAAAGGGTGCCATGTGGTGCCCCATTGAGGAAACATTGACAACGCGTGCCCCATTGGCGTTTTTTAGTGCCGGCCATAATCTTGCCACTAACTGGAATTGTCCAAAGTAATTGGTGGATAGCTGTGATTCGAAACCGCGGCTGTCTCTCTGCAAAGGCACCCACATGATTCCTGCATTGTTGATCAATAAATGTAGCGGCCTACCGGATGCGAGGAATTTTTCAGCGAACGCATCAATGGTTTCGGGCCTGGAAAGATCCATTGCCTCGATTTCCACGTTTGGAATGCCTTCCAGGTTTTTCCTTGCTTTTTCAATATCCCTTGCAGGTACGATCACCGTTGCGCCAGCTGCTGCCAGTACTTTTGTGGTTTCCAGGCCGATGCCTGCGTTACCACCGGTGACGATGGCGATCTTTCCTGTAAGGTCTATGCCTTTGATGACTTCTGTTGCTGTTGAGATCGCGCTAAAACCTGAGCCCAGTGGGTGTTGTAATGCGCCTTGATCATTGTTCTTTTCCATTTTGTTTTTGATTAAATGTTATAGGACAAATGTAGGCGGCCAAGCAAAGGCAGGTTTTGTTTAGCGTGTCAATTTACTTTGTTTAAAAAGTCAGAGTTTTTGTTGAGCGTGTCGGTTCAGGGTATGGCCTTCAACTCCTGAGTTCAGCTATAGTTGTGCTATTAGCGTCCGTCTGTTAAGATAAGGGACGCTAAACTTGTAGGTGCTACAAGTGTTTGTTTAATCCTAAATTTGTAATAAATTTCTATTAATTTAGAGCAGCAGTTAATAATCGACCCGGATTATTACCGTATAAAAAAGCTTAAGCCTTTAGCGTTTCATAGAAATCCTGCACTGCATCAAAAGGTTCCCTGTAAGTAAACTGCGCCTTTTCTAGTACTTTTCTCGCGGCAATGTTTTTACGGTCGACTACGGCTCCGATACTGGGAATGCCTTGCCGGAGTAAGTCATCAATTACCGCCGGGAGGATCTCGGTCATGATGTAACAGCCACTGGCAAATCCACTGAGGTAAAATTCAATAAAAAACGGATAATGGTCGATATCGTAATGGGCTTTCGCTATAGCAGGAGAAATCAGGTCAATTATTCCGACTACTTTATTCAGCCGCTTATCGGTAATGAAATGAATGTAGTTCAGCCCTGTATGGTAATTGATGACCATGGTTCTTAAAAAAACAGCGGCTTCTTCCAGACTATGCAGTCGTTTGCCGGGGATGAATTTCAAGGTGTGGTCGTCTGATAAAATACTAAAGATGTCCCGGGTCAATTGCTCAAATCTTAGCAGGTCTTCAGGTCTAAAAGGATGGATCAGTAATTTGTCGTTTTCCAGGAAAATGGGCTTCAGCATTGGAAGTCATGAAGAAGGTTGACTTTCCGGATGTTGGCCTGTTTATTTTCTGTGTAAAAAGGGGAACTGAAATCAGTACGCATAGTTGGTTCAAATATAGATCTGCGCCGAAAATAAAAAAATAAATGGAATTCAGGTATTTGCTGTCTAAAGAAGCACCCTGCTTTGTACTAAAAATATAAAGCGGAATAAATTTAAAATACTAAAAATATTAGTATAAATTTGTCTGATTAATCTAAAGTACCATGGGAAGACCAGATCGGGGAACTGATGAAAGGCGAAGCAATTTTCAGCAGTACAACAGCACTTATCGACCAGCGCCTGTTCAGCAAGCTTACTTTGAGCAGGACTACAGGGACGTGGTGAATTTGCTCAATGAAAAAATCTTAAACTTTATCCGTTTGAATCCCAAATTGCGGAGTCATATTTTTAACCGGAAGCGTTTTGTAGAGAATAAGACCGATGGCATTTACTTCAACCTGATTGAATTCTCTGAAGCTTACAGGACCAGGTTTGTTGAACCGGATTTTGAGGCTTATTGTCTGAAGTTTATGGCCTTACTGAAACCATTGCTACTGGATTTCACCAGAGAGATTGGTTTTGATGGGAATAGTTACCGTTACTACTTTCGTTTAGGAGGAAAGACTTTTGATAAAGGACAGAACATCATGGTGGAAGATTCCGGTAAATCCATGGAATGATTTAAAAGGGGTTTTGATATTTCAACCCACATTTGGGGATTTTCGAACCCCGGTATTAGAGGATAGAAGTTTATTTTTTGACGTTAAATTTTGGAGATGATTGAACTGACTTATTTTTTAGAAGTGAAGGAAGAGAAAGCTGTTTACCAGGTGATCCAGTTTAATCCTGGAGAGCCCTGGCAGGTTGTGGTAGGTGACGAGCTGATCGGCAGGATGGAAAAACAGTATGGTTTATGGAATCTGCGTGCAGAAACCGAAGTGCCTGAGGGTTTACTTCGTGGTCTTGCAAAACTGATTGAAGAGCAGCACTTCCATCATTTACCTTCAGACCTAAAAATGCATTGGGAAACCTATGTGCAGGAAGTAATTGTACAAAGTGATACGCAGTACCTGCTGGTGTGTAAACCGGAGATTTGTTTTGAACGTTTTGAGAAGCTGTTCAAGGGCTCTATAGCACTATTGGTCAAGGATGAGTGGCAGATCCTTTTCCGTGTATATAATGCAGGGATGTCGGAAGATTTTGAGGTTTTTGTAAATAACGGTTTTCCTGGTAAATAGAAATGGAACAGTTGAGTTTTTTTGCGGAGCAGGGACAGAGTCCGGGTTTACCGGCTGAGTTATTGGAATACCATCCTGGTTTATTTGGTGAAAGAGAAAGTGAGTTTTTGCTCCAAAAGCTGATCCGGGAATCTCCATGGCAACAACGCGTGGTTAAGATGTATGATAAAGAGGTGATCACACCACGGCTAACGGCATGGTATGCCGATCCGGAAACCTATGATTATACTTCTTTACGAAGATCCAAACCTAATTCCTGGACACTGGAATTGCTGCTGATTAAGGATAAGGTAGAGGCGATAGCCGGGCTTAAGTTTAACAGCGTGTTGCTGAATTATTACCGGGACGGTAACGATTCGGTAGCCTGGCACAGTGACAATGAGCAGGCTTTAGGTACACATCCGGTGATTGCTTCAGTGAGTTTCGGGCAGGTAAGGTGCTTTGATATCCGTAAGAAACAGGACCATAGACAGAAGTATTCCATTAAGCTCGAGAGTGGGGCCTTAATGATCATGAAAGGAAATTTGCAGGCAGACTGGGAGCATCGGATAGCCAAGTCCCTCAGACCAATGAGACCCAGGCTGAACCTGACCTTTAGAGTGGTGATGTAATCCGCAAAGCACGTGATAAAACTTGCTTTATTGACCTGTTTATAGGCTAAAAATGCGGAGCGCGTTCAATGATGAAATAAGCGAGCTCTTCATCATCTCTTTTCAGGTTCTTTAAACGCTTAAGCCCTGCTTTTTCAAGTACTTTTTGCGATGCAATGTTCTCCGTATCAGTAATGGCAACCACCGCTTTGGTTTCAGTATGTTCAAAGCAGTAAGCGACTAAAGCTTTACTGACTTCGCTGGCAATACCTTTACCCCAGTATCGCTTAGCCAGAACATATCCAATTTCAACCTGATCCGGAACATATTTAAAAGTTCGTGCAAGGCACATCCCTATGAAATCCCGGGTTTGGGCATCGAATATTCCCCACCTGCCTAAAGGAGTTTTCCCATAGTCTGCGATAGCGTCTTTAAATAATTCCAGGTATTCCGCTGTTGAACGCAAGGGGATGTATCGGGAGACTTCTTCATCTTCAAAAAGCGCCAGGAAAACTTGCTGCTGTTCGGGTATAAATTCGCGTAGGAGAATCGTATGACTTTGATAAAGAATGGACATATAAAAGCTTTGTACAAAAGTAGCAAACCTGTAACTCATTTTCTACTGTAGGGCCGGGCGAATGGCCTAAACCCACTGGTTTTTTTGTCCCAGAAGGATTTCCATATCCTCACAGACCTTGCTGATCACATGATCCAGCAAAATCGCCTGACCAGTGGTAGTCCGACCCCAGTACCTGTTAAAGCCATCATTGAGCATAATTTCGCCATGTTCTTCCAGCTTTGAAGCCAGAAAACCAGAAACAATCCACCATTCATAGATTTCATCATACCGGGCCTCTGCACTTTCCAGCTCATAAAGCTCATCAACAATTAACGCGTGAGCTACAATCCTATCCGGATTTTCGGGATCTTCCATCATTTGTTGCTCCGCAATCTCCAGCCGGGCATTTAATGCAGATAGTTTTTCTTCCTTTTCTTCCTCAGAAAGATGGTCTCCATTATTATCCTCATAATAACAATGGTTCTCCAATTCATCATACCTGAAAGTAGCATCATCAAAAGTATAGCTCGCCTTTAATATAAATTCAACGATACCTGTCACACAAGCTTTTACATGAATGTCAATGAATTTTCCTTTGATTTCCTGGTTTTTAGTGCTGTTGTAATCCATAATCTTTGGGTTAAGGGTTAAAAAAATAATTATGGCACGCTTTTGGGCATCAGCTTGCAGACGCAAAAAAGCAAAGCAATAAAATGAAGGGTATAGCGTAGGGGATGTGTTTTAAATTCAAATCGGTCAAAAGTCCGATCTTTTTTGAAGGTAATTTTACCAATCTGCCTCCGCATCTCAGAAACACCGTTCTCGGAAATAAATTTAGTCGTGAGAACTACCGAAAGTATTAATTCTCCTAGTGCAAAAGTTCTAAGTGTAGATACGGCCAATTTCAATCAAGACTTTGACTTGGTTATTTGGAAATGACTTCAGGTATGCTGATCAACGCGGATTAGTGTCAGGTCGCAAGTTGGGGGCTTGTCATAGGTATCTTCGTCATGTTTAACTAGTAATAATGATATGTAAAACTATATTTAGATTAGATATGGGAATGCTAAAACCCTAATGAAAAAAGCCGGGCATTCGCCCGGCTCCCACAATTGTTGTTATCGCCTGGTTTATTAAAGTTTAGTGTTCATCCAGATCTGTCCCTGGACAGTAGTGTGCCATGGATGGCCTGAACCATCTACAGCTATAGTCATACCAGCTCCGGTAACCTGGTGCCAGTCATTTCCAGTCCAACGTCTCATAGGATATCCAAATGTATTCATAGAAGCTCCTCTTTTATCAACAATGAAAAGAATGGGATTACCATGAACATCTAGTTTTGAGTTACATGCGGCTATTGATACTGCGTCAATTTCTGTACGGGTCATTGGAGTTGTATCCCTAAAGAATACAACATTTCCAGAATTGTTTACCGCTATAGGAAGAGCGTTCACACCAGGGCCTAATGTAATTTGTTTTACACCAACATCCGGCCTGTAATCAATCCACGACGAGCCATTCCATTTCTTAATCTTATTTCCCTGTGAATTCAAAGGGGTATTACTTACAATATACAACACGCCGTCAACATTACCAGCAATATCTATTGCTTCTCCGGGCAACTGAATAGGTGTTGGATAGGCTTCTAAATATATTTTCTTGTCGGCAGTAATAAAATAGGTCATACCCCCATATACCTGAGTCATTTTTACTCCATATATATTTGGCACTCTTGCACTCCAATCAGACCCATACCTCTGGCTAATAAGCCTGTTCCCATCTGCCCGGGGAATAAAAGCTGCCGCAAGAAAATGATCATCCTCACCGCCAGACAAAACTGCAGCCGAGCCCTGAACCTGGGTATTTTGCCATTCGGTTTGCGGATACAATCTGTTCATTGCAATCAGATCATTATTAGAAAAACCAGTGAAACTGGAGCTGCTGGTACCACCTGGATTCATAAACGACCCTGGATCATCCCATTGTGTATCATTTATGAATATTCCGTCAGTAGTACCTGTATGATGAAAACCTATAGTATGCCCAAGCTCATGGGTAATCGTAAGGATTTTAAACGCCAGAGTGTTATTGTTGGCATTTGTATGGATTCTTATATACTCGCCTGGCCATGTTATTCCCGATAAATGTCCTGGCATTTCGCCAACAGCTACATAACTGGAATTAGAAGTGCCGCTTTCGAAAACTCTTATATCATAACTTCCGCTGGTGACTTCAACAAATCTAATTTTGGAAATTGTTGTTACCGTTGGATGACTGAAATTCAATATTGCCTTCGATGTCGCCTCCCGCCATTCCGGATGCGTACATTCGTTTTTTACACGAATAACAGGATAAGTACTAGGATTATAAAGTATACTGGATTTTCTTTGGCTTATCTTACCCGATGCAAAACCCTTGACTGAGGAAAGCTTCGGCTGCTTGGCGCTCTCCTGAGATAGTGTTACGGCAGCATTTCTGCTAACGGCCATATCGCCTTCCATTACGAATGTTTGTTCATCTGGATAATATTCGATCGTAGACATTTTTACCCCATAGTTACGCGAAAGTACATCCTTTAGGATACTTATACTGTCGGTTCCAACAGTGTTCTCATTTTCTTGTGGCGTGGGATCTGCACCTTTCTTACATGAAATGAAGTTCAATAGCAATGCAAATAGCAATGCGGGAGCGATTTTTTTTTCATTAGTTGATTAGTGTTAATTGGTTAGAGATAAAAGCGTTTGACATAACAACAATGTTATTAAATATAGATATTTTTTTTTGGCGCCTGAACTTATGGTTTCATACGATATTCTGTCCTGAACATATTTGTTGGTGAGGAATTGAAAGCTTGGCTGTTGGACGTAAGTACTTAGGCTGAAAACTATTACATTAACAGGTAGGGAGATGGATACTTCATTTTAACTGATAATCTTTAAAAATTAATTATGGCACCCTTCATGGCATCGGCTTGCAGCTGCAAAAAAGCAAAGCAATAAAATGAAGGACATTGAGCAGGAGGAGGTGTTTTATGGGGGAAGTTTTTTGCAGCTGTGACAAGCCGGGATGCCGATTTTTGTGCTTAATTAATTTTTAACCCAACTCGGATCAAAGGATCAGGAAACTAAAGTAACGGACTAATGAGCATGTTTGTTCTGGAAATGATTAACTTAATCCTCAGAAAATGAGTGCATTATTTTAATTGACAAACTCCAATCCTCACAAATGGAATCAACCTACATCAAACTCGAAATCAGAATTTCTGCACTGGAAGGAAGGTCACTCCCTCCGGCAGATGATATTTTACACAGACTGATCGAAACCATCTATGACGCCAGCATAGCAGACCGCGCTATCATTGACAGGGTACACATCACAGAAATTGATGGCCAACCCACCAACGAAAATCCCTGAACCAAACACCAACTAAGCCTCCGGTTTGATCAACCGGAGGCTTGCTACTAAAACCAGCCTTCAGGGTTCATCAATACTGCTAAGCCCATCTAAAAGGCCAAGCAAGCCCCAGGAATCAATTTCAGCATCGCTCATAAAGTTCAGCAGTGATTTGTGCGCTGTATCAGCGAAAGCGGTATCAAGCATGACATTCCCGCCCTCCAGATAAAGGGTATCCAAATAAATGGAGACCTCGGTCATGAACGGATTTTCCGGCAACTCCATCATGCCTACCCGACGTGAAATGCGTTCCAACTCCTGCGATATCGCCTCCATTATATTCTCCTCCCAATCCATCAGCTCGCCTTTTAATTCATCCAGATTTTTTGCTTTCATCGTTTGTGATTTTAATAATCCCCTGCAAGACGCAGGGGATAGATTCATCATTTGTTAATTTGAAGATTTCCTGCTGGCAAGTTTCTTTCTCTCAAGGAATATCTCAACAATTTCATCCACTGTCTGATAGTGTGCGCCCTCAAAAATGTAAGACTCCGTATGCTCATCATAAACAAATTTCTCCAGATCAAAATTGTCCAGTTCAAAAACCGTAAGCCTTCCATTCTCATAAATGGCCTCACCAAATATTCCCATACCATATTCTTCATATTGGTAGCAGAAGTCTATCTTGAAATGCATTCCAATTTCCAGGACCACCCTGGTATTAGGCGCCCATTTGGTTTGATACTGAAGTAATCCCTCTTCAAAGTAAATATTAAACAAATAACCACCATCCTCCTTTGAGAAATCAGGGAGCTGCCCCTGATTCGTCTCCCTTTCTTTTACAATTAACGCATTGAAGAAAGTTCCAAGAACCATCATTTGGCGCTCATCAGCCTTAAATTCAACCGTATTCATACACCAGTTTGCCATAATCGTATTGTTGTTTTTAAGATTCAGTTATTTAAACAGTAAATCAATCGCCTTAGTGAATTTCGGATCAGGATGCTCAAACTGATCGGTATAGACGAGGATACAATGGATTGTGAAACAAGCCAGATAATCCTCAAACAATTGTTCAGCGAACACTTTATCACTTCTTAGCAGCAAGCCTTTCTTCGCATCAATTATAATTTCCACACGACGCAGGAGCCACAGCCAGAACTCAAAAGAAAAGAGACTTTCACCAAAAGCCTTGCGGCTTTCTGCCTCATTTGACTGGATTGATACACACATACCTTTGATGAAATCAATCATTGCAGGCATTTCATTTGGAAACAGCTGATGGATCAGCCTTCCCTTGTCAACATTTGTAAATTCATTCAGTGCTTTCATAACAGAACTTTTAAAGGGTTAAATACTTTATTCGTTCTTTTTTTCAGCCAGCTTTTTATTTTCTACCGGATGATTAAAAGAAAGCAGCGCACAGAGAATTTCGCTTCCGGAGTCCTATAAGTCCCGAAGGGTGCCGCAAGGCGGCATTATGCGGACGCAGGAGAAAAGAAATACTCAGATTAGCAGCCTTTTAATCAGCCGGAGAAAAAGAGCGTTATAAAAGGAGCATTACAATGTTAGCTCAATATTTATCCTGTTTTTAAATTGAAAGGCAACAGCATTTGTCTGCTTCGTCTGGATAGTTCCATTGCAGCCATAATGGTCACCGCCCTGGCATCACCAATTCCAGGGAATTTGGACAGACTTTTCGCCGAACACCTGGAAAGTGCTTCCAAATCACCATTCACAGATTTCAGAATACGCGCAGCCAGATCAACAGCCGTTTGTTTTGTGGTACCTGAACCAATAAGCAAGGCCAGCAGTTCAGCATCTGATAAAGCCTCAGCACCCCCGGCGAGATATTTTTCACGGGGACGCATTTCAACCGGCCAGCTTTTAATTCCACGCGGTTTAAACTCCGTTTTCGGACCAGGGGCGTATTCCAGTTTTTTGCCTGAGCCGGATTCTCTGTTGCCCATGCTGGTAAAAAGCATAGAGAAACCTTCAATCAGAAAATAAAAATCCTCCTCGAAAATACAGACCGAACTCTTTTTGTAAGTGCGATCTGTTTGCCTGTCCGATCGGGTGATCTTAATGTAATTGCTATTGTTACTTGCCCTGGCAAAGTCAAGGAAGTAAGTTCTTTTACCGTTACCAAAGTTTTCGCTTTCTAAAATTCCTGTTTTCATAATTTTGGATTTATTTACTCCAAAACTCGAAAGGACAAAAACCTTAACCGAAAATTATTCAAATAAAACCCGTGTTTATCCGTGTATACAAAAATTACACGGATAAAACAGAACCGTTATTTGGAGTTAACCCTCTGAAATACATAACTTTGATCGTATACCTGTTTAATTAATGCTCCAGTGATTAATCGTATCATCCCCAATCCCAAAGCATGCCAGAACTGTGGCGATAAAATTATTTTCGGCAGAACCGATAAGAAATTCTGTACCGATGCCTGTCGCGTTGACTACAACAACAGGGTGAAAACGGAGCGAAGAGGGGAAAACCCTGAGTTTGTAAAAAAGATAACCAGAATCCTGACTCAGAACTATCAGATCATGCGAAAGCTTAATCCGAGCGGCAAAACTATTGTAAGCGAACAACAGTTAACCGGTCTGGGATTTAACTTCAATTACCAGAGCAGCTACCAAATCACGAAAAAAGGAGACGTTTATCATTTCTGTTTTGACCAGGGGTATCTAAAAATTAAGGACAACCAGGTGCTGTTGGTTATCCAGTCAAATCAGACCGAAATGTAAATTTCACTCCAACTAAGAATAGGTGAAGATAATTCAAATCGAATTAGGATTATGTTTTGGTATCCTGGCAGATGATTAGCAATCATTTCAGATCAGGACCTGATACTTCAAAAAGAGAAAGCGATACCTGTCAGGAAGGCAGATGCCACTTTCAAAATTAACGCGCTCATACAAATGTAAATAATTCAAGTCTCCATGACGCACATCAGATAGGACCCCAGAGAAGTCTTATCTTTCATATCATTATCACAGGTGAAAAGGGCAGTAGTAAATTTAGGGATTTGTGTGAAATTACTTTAATTGTTCAAATTTAATGCTGCTGTCTAGTTCCTGTGCCTTGTCAAAATTGAATTTAGCTAACTCCGTATTCCCAACCATTGAATAAAAATCTCCGAGGTTTTTATAGGCATCTGCATTTTTTGGATTTAGTGAGATACTTTTTTCAATCAGCGCCTTACCCTCTTCAAGTTGATTTGTAAGAATCTTAAGCTGTCCTAGATTATTATAGGGTTCCGCAAGAGCTGGCTGAAGTTTAATTGCCTTTTCGAGATGTTGTTTAGCCTCTTCATAGTTCTCCAATAGGATTAAAACATGGCCCAAATTATTTAGGACAATAGCGTTTTCTTTATTCAGCTGAAGTGCCATATTAAAGCTGGCCTCGGCCTCATTATTTTGATTGGATAAGGTTTGAAAATATCCCCTGTGTATATAATCATCGATGGTAAACTCGGTGAAATTTTCAAGGTTTATCAAATGCATTTTTGCCTCATCAAATTGTTTCTCAACCATTAGAATAGTGATTAGCTGGCGGATAGGTATTTCCTGGTAAGGAAATTTTGCAACTATAGCTTTTAATATAATTATGGCCTCGTGATTTTCTCCCTTTAAAAAATGTTGTCTGGCCAGGGCATAATCAGCAAAAACTGTCCTTATTTGGTAGGTAAACAAAATAAGTTTACCGTCATTGTATAGATTGTATGCTTTAATTGTACGTGGTGCAAGGTCAAAAAAAAGTGCGATAAAGGAGCAAATAATTAAGCAAAAGAAGTAGAATTTAATTGCTCCATGTAACTCTGTATTGAAGACGAAGTATCCTAAAATACAAGAAAGAAGGATAGAGAAAAATGACCCGGCAAACAAAATAATTATCGAATGGATGTAATTGTGGGGATTATTCCGTATGTGGCCACCTCTTTCGCGGAACGTGGCCTCATATTACGGCGCAAAATGATCAGTTGATTTCTTTGAAAAATGGTCAGTCGGCTTATTTTAAGCCGTTTTTAGCCTCAAGAAAAGCACTATGGGATGATAACTCATTTCGGTCATAAAAATTAATTAGCCTGCCTTTAATTGCGTTTCATTGCAAAATTCTGAAGCCAATCCATGAAGACTTCTTCAGATACATAGATTTATCAAAAACTGAGGTCACGATCTCCTCTCAGGTCATAAAAATAGCCTTTGAAACTATCCGTCGTCAGTCAAGATGCTAAAAATAAAAGAGCTCTTCTAAAAAATGGATAAGGGTGAATTTTCGGGATTTGAATATATTGGGTTCAAAGACTAAGATTCCTCCGGATACGAAGGGTAGAAGTTCGGGTGCACAGTTTGGCCCGAAATGAAGTGTCTACTATCTGCGAAATATACACTGATATTGTTATACGTCTTTGCAATAAGGTAAAGACAATCCAATATTATTTGAGCCTTTTTCTCATTTACGTGAATACCATTGCGTACTAGTACTAGCGCAATGGTTTTTCTATCAAGGCTCATGAGTCTTATTGCGCAAGTGTGGTAGGTATTGAACTAGCTTTTTCTATAAATTTTGAATTATTTTTTTATTTTTTTTTGCTTTAAACGTTTAAAGTGTTATAATTGTCTACAAATATAAATTTCCTACACTATTTAAACTTCATGAAGAAGATAGGCCTTAAAGAAATAGCTGAGCATGTTGGGGTATCCGCGGCACTTGTATCGTATGTGCTGAATGGGCAAGCTGTTGAAAAACAGGTCAATAAAGAGACTGCGGAAAGAATTGAACTTGCTGCTGCTCAATTAAACTACCGTCCTAATAACATTGCCAGGAGTCTTAAAACAAAGAAGTCCCATACTATTGGTTTAGTGGTTGCAGATATTAACTACCGTTTCAGTACCGGGATTACACGTGCTATCGAAGAAGAAGCGAAGAAACACAATTACACTGTAATTTATGGTAGTTCCAATGAGCGAACTGATAAGTTTGCTGAACTAATAAACGTGTTCTTAAATAGAAGGGTTGATGGTTTGATCATTGTGCCTGTGGAAAACTGTGAAAATCAGATCCTTCTTCTTCAACGTTATGAGATTCCTTTTGTACTCGTTGATAGGAATTTCCCTGGTATAAAGACAAATTATATTGCGTTAGATAATTTTAAAGCATCCTATACCGCAACCAACTATCTGATCGACAAAGGACATAAAAATATTTGTTTTGTAAATTATGAGACAACGCTTTACCATTTACACGAACGCAATAGAGGATTTAAAGTAGCATTAAAAGAAAATGGGATTAAATACAAACCTGGCTGTTTGTTAGAAATACCAAATGATAACCGTGATGAGATTTATAGCAACGTTAAAATTGCTATGGATAAGATGTTTAAATCTAAAACGCCGTTCGATGCACTTTTTTTTGCTACGGACACACTTGCATCAAATGGTTTGAAGTATTTAAATGAGTTGAATATTAAAGTGCCTGATGTGCTGTCAGTAATGAGTTTTGACCAATCAGATGCGTTCGAGTTGTTCTACTGCTCAATTACTCATTCCAGACAACCGCTGGAAGAAATGGGTAAGCAGGCAGTTAATACACTCGTGGAGTTAATGGATAATATGAAAGTCAGCAAGCAGGTCAGCTTAGAAGCTGATCTTATTATTGGCCAATCCTGTAAAGAAGTTTAATTTTTTGCTTTTACTTTAAACGTTTAAAGTGATTTTTAGGGATTAAAAATTTAAACGTTTAAAGTGATTTATTTCACTGTAAAATATTAATAACCAAATATATAGACAAGTATGAAACATTTAATCAACTCAGGCAATTCGCCTTAGAGCGACTCTATCTATGATCGCATGTAATTCAATTGTATATAAAACCTAAAAATTATGAAACTATTTTTAACCCATATATTATTGCTATTGTGCCTTACAGCGTTTGCTCAGCAAAAGAATGTTACAGGGACAATATTAAATAAGGAATTGCAAACTCCACTGGCAGGAGTGAGCGTCAAAAGTGCAACTCAACAAGTTACGACTGATAAGGAAGGCAAATTCTCTATATCCGCAAATACAAATGATATCCTTAACATTTCCTATGTAGGAATGAAACCAGAGAGTATTCGAGTGCCTGAAGATGGAAGCCCAATCACCGTTGCCTTAGAGTATCAATCAGGAAGCTTATCTGAAGTTGTTGTAACAGGTTATCAAACCCAGAAAAAAGCAGATTTGACAGGTGCTGTATCGGTGGTAAAAATGGAGGACATCAAAAGTGTACGTGTTGGAAACCCTGTTAAATCGCTACAAGGTCGCATCCCTGGTGTGACAATAAATACCGATGGAAGCCCCGGTGGTAGTGCGACCGTAAGAATAAGGGGTGTCGGAACATTGGGAAACAATGACCCTCTTTATGTCATTGACGGTATACCAACCAAAAGAGGTCTGCAGGAACTTAATCAAGACGATATAGAATCCATTCAAGTATTAAAAGATGCTTCCTCAGCTTCTATTTACGGATCCAGGTCTGCCAATGGCGTCATTATTATAACGACAAAAAAGGCCAAAAAGGGTGTTAGTCGAGTAGATGTGAATGGATCTTCATCTGTTCAGTACTATACCAGTCCAATTGATATGCTGAATACCAATGACCGGGGCAAGGCCTATTGGCAAGCGGCCGTAAATGATAGACTTAATCCGAATAATAATCAGATTTATAAATATGACTGGAACAATAATTTTGATAATCCGGTACTTAATGCAGTCATTCTGCCAGAATACATTGATGCGGCCAAAACAATGAGACCTGCAAATACGAATTGGTACGATGAAATATCACAGGCATCCGTGATTCAGAATTATAATATTTCCTTGTCCAACGGTGGAGAAAAAACAAATACTTTTTTTTCACTAGGTTATTTACAGAACAATGGTATTGTGCGCGAAACGCAAGCGAAGAAATTAAACGCACGCATTAATACAGATTTCAATTTTTTCAATGGCAAACTAAAGATAGGTGAAAACTTAAATGCTACCTATGCTACAAATGCACTTATACCAACCGGTGATGTTTTATTCACCGCATTGGTACAACAACGTATTGTTCCCATCCATACAGTGGATGGTGGCTGGGGTGGTCCGGCGCCGGGAATGACAGATCGACATAATCCAGTGCGCTTAATTGAGGACAATAAACAAAACAGGAATTATTTTGGCCGAATTATAGGCAACGTATTCGCTGACCTCACCATTATACCTAATTTACATTTTAGAACAAGCCTGGGGCTGGATTATAATGGAACCTATTCCAGGACGCTGAGGAAGTCATATGTGTCGGGCTTTCTAAAAGACGAATCAAATCTCGCGCAAAATAACCAAGATTATGATGGTAATGTGTTATGGCAGAATCAAATCAATTATGCGGTTGATGTAAGGAAACATCATATCGACTTGCTTTTGGGGCAGGAATCTATCAAGTTTATGAATCAGGGCTTTTTCGGAAGTCGTCAGGGATTGGCATTAGAGGATATCGACTATGCTTATCTTGATGTGGGCACAGCTAATATTAATAACGGAGGAAGTGGCTCAGCGAGCTCTCTCCTCTCTTATTTTGCAAAAGCAAATTATAGTTATGACGGCAAATACCTTGCATCTCTCACAATAAGAAGAGACGGTTCTTCAAGGTTTGGTACTGATAACCAATATGGCACTTTTCCAGCAGGCTCAATCGGATGGCGCATAAGCCAGGAAAAATTTATGAAAAGCCTGCCCTTTATTTCAGACCTTAAACTGAGAGTGAGTTATGGTAATACCGGAAACCAAGAAATAGGTAACTATGATACTTATGACCTTTACCGGGCAATATATGGTACCGATCATGTATTTGATCGCGACGGGGGGACCGCATACGATATTGGGGGGACGGTTACCGGAACATTACCATCCGGTTTCGTGAAAATTCAGAGAGGAAACAGCTCCTTGAAGTGGGAGTCTACAAAAGAGCTGAACTATGGTCTGGATTTTGGGTTATTTAATCAGCTTATTTCTGGTAGTTTCGAATATTTTGTTAAAAACACTTCCGATATTCTTATACGCCCGGGTTACCTTGCTGTAATAGGTGAAGGTGGTTTTCAGACTTTCAATGGTGCGTCGATGCGAAACAAAGGCTTTGAAGCTTTAGTAACATATGATAAGAGAATAAATAGTGACTGGAACTTAACAGTAAGTGCTAATGCATCAAAATATGTAAATAAAGTTACCAAACTCCCTTCTAGTGTATTGACTGCCTACCCAGGTAACGGTACCGATCAGGTAATCATAGGTCAAGCTATAACTTCTACATTTGGCTATGTGGCTGATGGTTTGTTTCAAAACGAAGATGAAATTGCCAATTCACCCGCTCAGCCTGGCAAAGGCCTCGGTAGGATACGTTACCGAGATCTTAACGGGGATAATATTATAAACGACAGAGACCAAAAATACATCAATAGCGGTGTTCCGGATTTTGTATATGGGCTAAATTTCAACATAAAATACAAGGACTTCGACTTTAGTGCATTTTTTCAGGGAGTTCAGGGCATAAACGTTTACAACTCGTATAAAACATTTACAGATTTCTCTTCACTGTGGCCCGGCTCTAATTGGGGAAACCGGGCATTAAATGCCTGGACACCGTCAAACAACAATTCGACAATTCCTGCTTTAACATTGGCCAACAACAACAACGAAGGGAGGACATCTACTTATTTTGTCGAAAACGGGTCTTATTTAAAATTGAGGAATCTGCAGATTGGATACAATCTCAAAAATGTACTTCATTCGATAAAGTTGGGCAACGCACGGGTTTTTGTGCAGGCATTGAATCTCTTAACCATTAAGAGCAAGAATTATACGGCACCGGATCCGGAGAATCCCGGCAATGGATACCCGCAACCAGTTATCGCGACCCTAGGTCTGGATTTATCATTTTAAACCTTTAAGTAAGATTGTATGAAAAAATATATTACACTCGGAATATTCATACTAATTATGAGTATATCCTGTAAGAATGAACTTGACCTGAAACCACAAGGGGTGGTGTCGGGCGAGGATCTTAACTCGCCGGAAAATATTGAAAAAATGGTTATAAGTGCCTATTCATCATTGGGAAATGAAAGTATTGTCACTCCAAATACTTTGTGGTCCTGGGGGAGTATGAGGAGCGGTGATGCCTTGAAAGGTGGTGATGGATTGGGCGACAACAGTGGTTGGAATGATTATGAACAATTTGTCACCAACAGGCCAGATAATACCTACACTGATCAAATGTGGGCCCAGATATATAACGGGATCGCTCGGGCTAATGATGCCTTGGTACGCGTAAATGCAATAGACGAAGGAAGTTTTCCTAATAAAAAAAGCAGACAGGCCGAACTCAGATTTTTAAGGGCAAACTGGTATTTTATGTTGAAAATCCTTTACAATAAGTTTCCCTACATAGACGAGACTGACAGTAAGGATGATTACATCAAAATACCAAATGATGAATTCACAAATGACGAACTTTGGTCCATGATTGCAGCAGACTTTAAATTTGCAGCAGACAACCTGCCGGAAACTCAAGCGGAGGTTGGACGGGTGAATAAGTATACAGCCACCGCTGCATTGGCTAAAACCTTATTGTATCAGGCGTACAAGCAGGATGACAAGCACAATGTCACCTCTAAAGATCAGGTATTATTAGAACAGGTTGTACAGAATTGCGATGTTGTTATTGGTAGTGGCAGGTATTCGCTGGCGGCAGACATAGGAGATAACTTTCTTGCCGAGACCGAGAACGGACCTGAATCAGTTTTTGCAATTCAATACTCAAAAAATGACGGTACCAAGTACGGTAGGATAGATATGGGACATGCCCTATCTTATACCTTGAATTCTGAATTTGGCTGCTGTGGTTTCCACGTTCCGAGTCAGGATATGGTAAATGCGTTTAAAACAGATGAAAATGGACTGCCGTTATTTTCTGGCTATGAAACCGGTGATCCAAAAGAGGGCACGGAATTCTTAAATTATAATTTTGACCCGCGATTGGAGCATAGTGTTGCCATACCAGGCCATCCCTTTAAGTACAGCCCTAATTATATCTTTTCTGTTTCCTGGACACGTGCGCCCGCAACGTATGGAGCCTACGCAAGCCTTAAAGATATGTGCCCTCCAAACGATCCGTCATTTCAAAGAATTCCTCCTTTCATGTCAAGTTCCAAGAACTGGGAACTGATTAGATATGCTGATGTACTCTTATGGAAGGCTGAAGCACTGATAGAGCTGAACAGGGAAAATGACGCGCTGGCATTGATAAATCAAATACGGCAACGTGCTGCAAACAGTACAGGTCGACTAAAAAGAGCCGATGGTAGCTTCTCGTCTAAATTTAAGATGACCACCTATCAGCCCGGCGTAAACTGTGTATGGACGAATACTTTTGCCAGGGAAGCCCTGAGGTACGAAAGGCGTATGGAATTTGCGATGGAAGGCAATCGTTTCTTTGACTTGGTTAGGTGGGGGATAGCAGATACTTTTATCAATAGTTATCTGTCACGTGAATCGGTTAAAAAACCTTATCTAAAAACAGCACGTTTCCAGAAAAACCGTGACGAATACCTGCCGATCCCTTTAAATCAGATCAACTTTAGTCTGGGATTATATAAACAAAACCCCGGTTATTAAAACAATTTCAGGCACCTGCGATACATGGGTGCCTGAAATTATCTCTTTCTTAAAATATGCTATAAATATTGCTTATGAACCAGTTGCCGATCCTACTTAAAATGCAGTTAAGCGCTAAATACGATCCTAAAGTGCAAATAACAAAAGCTAGACGGTGATGCCTTTAAAAAGTAAACTCGGTTGTATACGCCAGCGAGTAAAATGGATTATCTGAGGTTTCATGCAGATCATAATAAAGTGAAATTTAAATCAAAAATTAATGCGCTGTGCGCAGAAAAATAAATACTATGCTATTAGGCTTTGACATTGGAGGCACCAAGTGTGCTATAGTTCTTGGAAAATTGGAAGGACAAAAATTAGTTATTGTGGACAAGACAATTCTTCAAACTACCCAACCTGCATATGAGATGATTGAATTGTTGTTCTCGCATGCTGAAATGTTATTGGTAAATAATCACATTGATCAGCAGCACATCAAGGGGATAGGTATTAGTTGTGGTGGCCCGCTGAGTAGTAAACTTGGTCTGATCCTGTCACCTCCCAATTTGCCGGGATGGGATAATATTCCGATTGTTGAAATGACAGAAAAGAGATTTGGCAAAAAAGCTTTACTGCAAAATGACGCCAACGCCTGCGCAGTAGCCGAGTGGAAATTTGGTGCCGGATCAGGTTTTAGCAATGTTATCTTTTTAACGTTTGGTACCGGTATGGGTGCCGGCCTTATACTGGATGGAAAATTATATTCCGGTACGTCAGACCTGGCGGGGGAAGTTGGCCATTTAAGGTTATCAGGTAATGGGCCTGTGGGCTTTGGTAAAGCCGGCTCGTTTGAAGGCTGGTGCAGTGGGGGCGGAATTGCCCAACTTGCACAAATAAAGGTACGTGAGCGATTCCAGATGGGAGAAAAAGTATCTTTTTGTGAATCTATACACGATCTGCCAAGTCTTACCGCCAAGACCGTTGCTGAAGCAGCCAATAACAATGACGCATTGGCATTGGATATTTATACAACCTGTGCAACTTACTTAGGCAAGGGATTGTCGATTTTAATTGATGTATTAAACCCGGAGGTCATTATTCTGGGAAGTATCTTCGGTAGGGCACAATCACTTCTTGAACCTAAAATGATGGAAATAATTGAGCAGGAAACCTATTTAGGATCACGCGCTGCCTGCCGGATTGTTCCTGCGGGCCTAAAAGAGGAGATAGGGGATATAGCAGCACTTTCATTAGCTGCCATGAGCAGCAATATTTTAATATCGTAAATCATACTAACCACTTAGAACCAATGAAAACTAGAGTATTACTTATAGCGATAATTGCTGCCACGGGCGGACTTTTATTTGGCTTTGATACCGGTGTAATATCCGGGGCCTTGCCATTTTTACGCGATGACTTTAAACTAAACGATGGTGAAATCGAATGGCTCACGACCTCTGTGCTCATTGGCGCCGTTATGGGAGCGATTACCAGCGGAAAGTTATCCGATTATCTGGGCCGGAAAAAAATGATCATAATAAATGCAATAATTTTTGCGATTGGTGCTGTTGGCTGTGGCTACGCGCATTCATTTACATTATTGGTGGTAATGCGTGCGGTTGTTGGAGTTGCCATTGGCATCACCTCATATGTTGTACCAATGTACATCGCAGAGATAGCACCTGCGTCAAAGCGCGGAATGTTGGTAACGTTAAATCAGCTCATGATAACAATCGGTCTGCTTGCCTCGTATATCGCAGATTATGCATTTTCTGACAATAGCAATCCCGAATCCTGGCGATGGATGTTTTTAGTAGGGGTGTTTCCCGCTATTGTTCTGCTGATAGGTATGTTTTTTCTGCCCGAGACATCCAGGTGGTTAATTTCAAAAAATCGTCTGGAAGAGGGTAAAAAAGTAATCAGTAGCATTGAAGAACCTGAAATGGTCAAAGATGTCTACGATGAAATGCTCAAAGAGCATGCCCTTGGCTCTCAACAGAGTTCCAATATCAGGGAAATTTTTAAACCCTGGTTAAGACCAGCTTTGATCATTACAGTCGGAATCTTCTTCTTTCAGCAATTTTCCGGTGTCAATACAATTATCTACTATTCACCAATCATCTTTAAAATGGCCGGCATAACCAGTAACGCGGCATCTATTATACCTGCAATAATTATTGGGGTTGTCAATGTACTTGCCTGCGTGGTCTCCATTATATTTCTTGATTCTGTAGGTAGGCGGAAATTATATATGATTGGCATTATCGGTATGATACCTTCCTTGGCAATTGCGGGAATCTGCTTTTTATTCAAAGACGAATTAGGTACAAGCCTGATCTATCTGTCTGTTTTAAGCATCGTAAGCTTCATCATATTTATTAACATTAGTCTTTCTCCGTTGGGCTGGCTGCTTATCAGCGAGATTTTTCCAATCAAGGTAAGAGGACTTGGTATGAGTATCGGTTCATTAGCCCACTGGGGTTTTAATGCCATTATTGCATTCACTTTTTTAACACTGGTTAATGGTATCGGCATTGGCGGAACGTTTTGCCTATATGCGGGCGTATGTATTCTTGGATTGATATGGGGTTATTATTATATCCCTGAGACCAAAGGAAAAACACTTGAACAAATTGAAGAGCATTGGCGCCAAGGTAAGAGCCCAAAAAGCCTATAAACTAATTTTTATAAATTATAAATCTTAAAATTATGCAACAAGCAGTATTAACAACTCCTGGAGAAATCGAATTCAGGGATATCCCGATGCCGGGAGAATTAAAAGAAAATGAAATATTATTACGCATACAAAAGATAGGGGTATGTGGTTCAGATATTCATGTTTTTCATGGTAAACATCCGTTTGTTACAAAATACCCCGTTATTCAGGGGCATGAGTATAGCGGTGAAGTGGTGAAAATTGGCAGTAATGTTACCGCAGTACAACCAGGTATGAAAGCTACCGCACGTCCGCAGGTGGTATGTGGTCACTGCCCGCCATGTTTAAGAGGTCAATACAATGTGTGCCAAAATTTAACAGTTCAGGGTTTTGTCGCAAATGGCTCGGCACAGGAATATTTTGTAGTGACCCAAGACCGTATCGTTACCGTTCCGGATAATGTTTCTTACGAACAGGCTGCGTTGATAGAGCCTGCAGCAGTGGGTGCACATTCCACGCTGAGGGCCGGCGATCTTCATGGCAAAAATGTAGTAGTGGCGGGGGCTGGAACCATCGGGAATCTGATCGCACAGTTTGCTATCGCCAGAGGTGCCAAAAAAGTATTACTCACTACTGCTAAGAGTGACTTCAGACTTGGAGTGGCAAGACAATGCGGTATCACAGAAACGGCAAATTTGTCCAAAGAAGATTTTCCTGACGCAGCCAGGCGTGTTTTTGGAGATGAAGGTTTTCAGGTAGGCTTTGAGGCTGCAGGAGCGCAAGGAGCGGTTACTGACCTGATTGCAGGTGTGGAGAATGGTGGGACCGTTATCATTGTTGGTGTATTTGAAGAGAATCCTATTGTGAATATGGGTTTTTTAGGTGAACATGAATTGAATGTACTTGGAAGTATGATGTATCGTCACCAGGACTACGAAGAGGCCGTTACGTTTATTGCAGAAGGCAAATTAATTACAGAGCCGCTTATTACCAGCCGGTTTCCTTTTAGTCAGTATCTGGATGCTTATCATTTTATAGAACAGCAAGGAGATAAATCGTTAAAAGTAATGATAGATGTAGCTCAAAAATAGATTTAAAGAAGACCTATTATGAAACAAGCAGTTTTAAAGAAACCCGGATTAGTAGAAATCAGGGAAGTGGCGGCGCCCAGGGAGATAAAAGCAAACGAAATTTTATTGAAAATTCACAGGGTTGGCGTTTGCGGTTCGGATGTACATATGTATTATGGGAAACATCCCTTTGCAAATACTTATCCGATGATACAAGGCCACGAATACGGTGGAGAAGTGATCGCAGTAGGTGCTGATGTAACTTTATTAAAGCCGGGCATGAAAGCCACCGCAAGGCCACATTTGGTTTGTGGTGTATGCCCCGCATGTAAGCGCGGGCAGTACAATGTCTGTCAGGATTTAAAGGTAGAAGGATGCGCCGGGCCTGAAGGTTCGGCACAGGAATATTTTATTATTCCAGAAGACCGTGCAGTATTAATTCCCGATACCATGACTTATGATCAGGCTGCTATGATAGAACCTGCTGCAGTTGGCGCACATTCAACCAGAAGGGCCGGCGATCTTCACGATAAAAATGTTGTGGTAACAGGTGCCGGAACCATCGGCAACTTAGTGGCCCAGTTCGCAATAGCGAGAGGTGCGAAGAAGGTGATGATTACTGATTTGGTAGATTCTAAATTGGAGAAAGCAAAAGTTTGCGGAATTAGACATACAGCCAACCTGGCAAAAGAAAGTTTTTCTGATGCAACTAAACGTGTTTTCGGTGAAGAAGGTTTTCAGGTCGCTTTTGAGGCGGTGGGTGCGCAATCTGCACTAACAGAAGTTATCGGGGGTGTCGAAAACGGTGGAACCGTGGTTATCATCGGGGTCTATGTTCAGAATCCGGTAGTGAATATGGGTTTTTTGGGAGAACATGAGCTAAATGTAATTGGCAGTATGATGTATCGTCATGAAGACTATCTGGAAGCAATTGACTTGGTTGATAAAGGTGTTATAAAAACATCGCCTTTGATTACCCAGTATTTCTCATTAGACCAGTACCATGACGCCTACAAATTTATTGAAGCGAATGCTGATCAGGCGATTAAGGTTATTATTACTGTGCCCTAAAATTTAAATGTTATGAAGCTATCAATTGCGAATATTGAAAAAATAACACCAGGAAAGAAAGTCAATTTGCCCGATGCTAAGTTATTTGAATTGCCTGAAAAGGTTTTACAATTTGGTACAGGGGTGTTTATCCGGGGCCTTATAGATTACATCATAGATAGGTCTAATAAACAGGGAGAATTTAATGGAAGGGTTGTCATGGTTAAATCTACCGATACCGGAGATATACAACCGTTTAAAGACCAGGACAATCTTTATACACTAGTGATGAAGAGTGTAGATGGTACCCAGGTTATTGAAGAAAGGGTGATTTGTACGGCAATCAGCAGGATTCTAAATGCCAGGGATGAGTGGGAAAAGGTGCTGGCATGTGCATATAATCCAGAACTCAGCATCATCATTTCAAATACTACTGAGGGGGGTATAGTAATGGTCGAAAATGATTCGATCACTCTTGAACCTCCTCAATCCTACCCGGCGAAACTTTTAAGTTTTTTAAATGCGCGTTTTCAAGCCTGTGGCGGTTCGCCCGATGGGGGGCTGGTTATCTTACCCACGGAACTTATTCCTGATAATGCAACAATTCTCAAAGAGATATTAAATAAATTAGCTGTTCAAAACAATCTTAGTAAGGACTTTATTTTCTGGTTGAATGTGCATAATGATTTCTGCAATACGCTGGTAGACAGAATTGTCCCTGGGGTGATTGCCGGGAGCGAGAAACTCGAATTAGAGAAAGAACTGGGATATAATGATGATCTGATGATCATGGGTGAAACATTTGGCCTTTGGGCCATTGAAACAATTAGTGAGCGGAGTAAAGAAATCATGTCTTTTTCAAAGGCTTTCGAAAATGTATATGTTGTTCCGAACATTGATAAATTTCGTGAATTAAAATTGCGGTTATTAAATGGCTCACATAATCTTTCCTGTGCAATAGGCGTTGTCGCAGGTTTCAAAACAGTAAAGGAGGCTATGGCTGACCCTATTTTTGATGCCTTTATGCAAAAGCTTATCAATCAGGAAATCGCAATGGCTATTGTTTCTGATGAAATCACCTTAGCGGATGCTCAGGGGTTCGGTACAAGTGTTTTACAGCGATACCGAAATCCATTCATTGAATTTGACTGGCTAAGTATTTGTGTTCAGGATACTGCTAAAATCAGAATCCGGGCAGTTCCAATAGTTATTCAGCACTACGAAAAATATGGCTATGTTCCAAATGGAGTATGTCTGGGTTTTGCTGCATATATACTATATATGAAAGGCGAAATAGATTCAAACGAAGCCTACAAAGGCCTTTTGAATGGGAGGAGTTATACCATTGATGATGACTTTGCCAAGTTAATGTCGGAAAAATGGGGCATGTCGGCAAATAGAGACGAATTGGTTATATCTGTACTAAAAGACAGGATTTTATGGGGAGATGACCTTAGTGAATTAAAAGGCTTTTGTGAATGTGTAAGTCACTTTTTAACAGCTCTAGAATCAAAAGGTTTTTTTGAAACCATTAAATTAGTTTAATATCCACTATAAAAATGTATAAAATGAAAAATGTTAACCTGAGGACCCGGCTGCAATGCCGTTCTCTTTTACAGAGAACCTTTAGACTAGTTGGGACACTTATCGTGCTCCTTACAATAACCACTGCCGTAAAGGCAACCGATATCCAAATAAAAATTGAAAAACAGTATTTGAATATCCCTATTGGTAACCAAGCTCGGTTAAAGCTTTTTAAAATCAATATAGATGGCAAAAGTCAGCGGGAGTTTCCAGCACAACTCGCAGAAGATTCTGTTGACTACTGGATTTTTATTGATGTTACCGAGTTTAAAGGAAAAACAATTGTATTATCCTGTCCAGCAACTGAGAAAGCATTAAGTCGTATATATCAGGATGACAATATTCACGGTAGCGAAAATTTGTATTCCGAAACCTATAGACCTCAATTTCACCTTACACCAAAAAGAGGTTGGAGCAATGACATCAATGGCCCTATCTATTTTAATAATACTTATCATTTGTTTTGGCAAGCATTTCCATTTGGAAAGAGTTGGAACACTGGGTACATGTATTGGGGACATGCAACCAGTAAGGATATGCTGCATTGGACAGAGCATCCTACTGCACTTATGCTCGATAGTCTTGGATCCCCCTGGTCAGGAACTGCAGTTATCGATAAAAATAACGATAGTGGATTTGGTAAGGATGCGATGGTGTTATACTATACCGCGTATGACCTCACTTCCTTTAAACAAGTTCAGTGCATAGCCTACAGTACAGATGAGGGTAAAACGTTTAAAAGATATGATGGGAACCCAATAATAGACAGTAATTGGGAGATGAAGAGCAATGATACCAGGGATCCGAAGGTGTTTTATTTCGAGCCGGGTAAAGTTTGGGTAATGGTATTATTTGAAAGAGACGGCATGTCTTTTTATAATTCTAAGGACATGAAGAATTGGAAAAAGGAAAGCCATTTTAAAGGATTGCATGAATGTCCGGATTTTTTTGAACTTCCGGTAGACGGGGATTCAGGGAACAAAAAATGGGTTCTACACGGGGGTAGTGCGGACTATTTCATCGGTAGCTTTGATGGGAAAACTTTCCAGGCAGAAGGTCCAAAAATGAGGTATGCAGAAGGAATATCAAACCAGGATATGCTTTATGCGGCAGAATCATTTGAAAATATGCCAAATGATAGACGGGTCCAAATTGCATGGGGCCGGGCAAATCATCCCAATATGCCCTTTACGCAAATGATGCTGTTTCCTACTGATTTTTCGCTAAAAACAACAAAGAAAGGACTAAAATTAGTCGCTAATCCTATTAAAGAAATAGAAACTTTACACGCAACGTCCAAAAAATGGACCGCTGTAAATTTGTCGACTGCTAATGAAAAGTTAAGCAGTTTTAAAACCGGCCTATATCACATAAAAGCCAGATTTACTATTGCTAAAAATGATACTTTACGTATCAACTACGGTGGAAATGAAATTTTAAAATTCAGTGCCACTGATTTCAATGAGGGGGAGAATACAATTGAGATACTTATTGATAGAACCACCTCTGAAATTTTTGTCAATGGCGGTGAACGTTATATTGTAGAAAACTTCTCCAAATACACGGGTGAAGGACTGACTTTTAAAGATGCTCAAAATACAGTCAGGATCTCACAGTTGGAACTACATACTATGAAATCTATATGGAACAAATCGAATCAGTAGTAAGTGATTGTGATATTAATTAGTTAATCCTGAATTCAGAATGAAAAGTCGTTTTTCTTGAAGAAGAACGGCTTTTTGTTTATAATGTCTTCATCTGGGTACAGGTTGTTATTTGATGCAGGATAAGGCGTTAGAGGATGCTAGTTTTCCTAGTATCGAGTTACCTAAGTACGCCAAGTTGAAAATATCGGTTGTCCGATGGTTGATTTTAGGACTTGGATATGCAAAATAGGGTGTTATGAAAAGAATTCGTATTTTTCCGGGTCACTAAATTTTAAGCCAAATACGAGTACATGGAAAGGATCAGATTTAAACTAAATACTCTTTTGCTAACAATGCAATTTTTTTGTTCTATTTATTGCAAATTTGTAGTTATTCATAATGGTATGCACAAATTCTATTTTTCTTTTTTCTTCTCATAAACCTCTCTAATGATAGCCAAAATTCCTTCTAGGTGTTCTAATGGCGTCCCTCTTCCCCGCCAATTGGGATTCCACAAATTTTATCAGAGGGTTGCTCCAAAAAGAGCAGCCATTTTTCTTTGAGTATCAATAAGTTAGATTCGAACTCTGGATTGATCCAGGGTGTTCTAAATGACCCCTGTTTGAATGTGAGACCCCGTTTGAACACCTGTTTAATAATTGCATGTTGCTGTCCGATTGTAGAATCCTCAAAAATCTGAGGCAAATTCAACATATAGGGTAAAACAAGCAATTCCTGATGTAAATGTCCTTCCATGGTTTCCAGGAAATTAAACTCATCTTTCAACTGCGCTTTTTCAGCCGCAAATTTTTTCATTCCTTTCTTATATGTCGTATCATTGATCAACCCATCGAAAAGTTTATTTTCAATTTTTGTTTCAATAGCCGCAAGTTTTGTCGCTAAAATTTTATGCCTTTGATCCCTTACCTCAAGGGTAGTCTTTGCTAAGCTGGTAATCCTTTTTATAAGCTTGTCAAGAAATTCTGGACTGAAGCTGATGTATTTCAGTAATTCCTGAAATTTTTGATGAACCAATGTTCCTGAAATATTGATATTACTATGCTTAATGCAGCGGTAGTACATATAATATTTATTTTTACCCTTGCTCCAACCAGCTGTCATATTGGTACTGCAACAAGGACTTTGTAAAATGCCCTTCAAAGGAAATTCCTCCTTAGGTTTAGAATTCATGGATCTTTTACCGTTCTCTATCATTTCTAACGCACGGAAGTACTGCGATTCTGATATTATTGGCTTATGCATGCCTGGAACAAGTTTTTCAGGGTATTTGCCATTGGCGCATACTCTTACCAGGCCTGCGTACAACGGATTATTCAAAACCCGGAAAATCGCACTATTTCCGCTCAGCGGAAATCCAAGTTTTCTAACTTCAGAATGATTGAGGAAAGGCTGGATTCCAGAAAGATAATCCCTAAAGATCTTCCGGACAACAAATGCCGTCGTTTCATCAATTTCTATAATTCTCTTTCCTCCGGCTTGTGTCCCATTTGTATAGCCAAAAGGAGCCCTGCTTAAGTACCTGCCAGACTCCTGTGCGTGTCTTGCACCTTCTTTTGCCCTCCGTCGTATGGTTAATAATTCTTGGTTCGCAATCATGGGAAAGTTAGTGAAAAACTTTACAAGGCCTTTAGAGATAATCTAAAGGTTTTTTGTTTATGGATGTGTCCATAAAACCCTAGTTAACACGAATGATATATTACGCAAAAAAGAAGGTATTCGGGTAAGCCATTATCATTATTCCACCGTTTTTTGATAATTATCCGTTTATATGGGGATTATTCCATATGTGGCCACCTCTTTCGCGGAACGTGGCCTCATATTACGGTCCAAAATGATCAGTCGATTTCGCGGCAAAATGGTCAGTCGGCTTATTTTAAGCAGTTTTTAGCCTCAGAAAAAGCAGTCTGGGCTGATAGTTCGTTTTGATCATCAAAATTAATTAGCACGCATTTAATTACGTTTCATTGCAAAATTCTGAAGCATCTCTATGAAGACCTTTTTAAACAAGCAGATTTATCAAAAATTGGTGTCACAGTCACCCTTCAGATCACAAAAACAGCTTTAACAGCTATCTATTGACAAACCAAATGCTAAAAATAAAAAAGGCTATTTAAAAAATGGGTAAGGTTGAATTTCGGGATTTGAATATATTTGGTCTAAAGGCGAAGATGTCTTCCGAAATTAAAGGCAGAAGTTCGGGTGCACAGTTTGCACCGAAATGAAGTGGCTACTATCTGGTTCTTCCCCATTTTTGGTGGTTAAGTCGATTTTCTTATTTCCCCTTCCTTCGATAAGGATCTTTGTTAATTACGAAAAAGCATATTTTAGAGCCCGATGCAAGTTGGCATTTTATTCCACCACCAAAATTGGGGAAGAACCACTATCTCCGAAATATACACTTATTGTATCGGTAGTTCCTTTATGATTTTTGCCAGAATTGACATTGATCATGATTTTCGTCCATATTTCAGTGGATCATACCGCTTTAATCACCAGCAAGCCTTAATGAACATTTAATTCTCAGTGATTTTACATTACTCACTTCATTTTGAAAAACCACCAAAAGTGGGGAAGAACCACTATCTGCGAAATATACAAATTGAGACCTGATAAGTGCTATTAGAATAGTTATATTTTACTTACGAGTATTAAAGGGTATTCGTAAACCGATGTTACTTTGGCGTATTAACGAGTTCAATAGCTTTTTTAACCAGTACCAAGCCTTCATTTTTAAAGTTTAGCAGCATGGCAACTGCGTGACCATGCGCATCCATTTTTAATAGCGATTTGTAAAGGATATTTACCATTTTTTCAGGATTATTTAAATATTTCTTTCGTAAATCTTCATACTGATATTCCAGGAAAAGTAAACACAAAGCATTTTCCATAATCTGCACTTCTGCATCCTGCTTTATTCTTTTTTTAAGAATGATCTCTTGTACACGGGCAATCTTTGTTTCTTCATATCCAGCTTTTTGCATCAGGCTAGAAGAGATCGCTGCATGATGAGCTGCTAAATCTTTGCGCCATTTTAAATAAGGCACTCTACCTTCAGGATAGCTATTTCTCGGGATTTCCCATCTCCCGATATGCTGACTTCGCGATGCAAGCAAAAGCTCTTCACTGGAAACTGGCTGTAGTGACAATACCCACTCATAAAGCATAATAGCATAAGCATATTCCTGTGGAAGTTCAGTATTTTTCCAGGTGATTGAACGCGGGTCCTGCTGATTGTAATCATCAAACAATTTAAAAGCTTCCTGAAGTTGATTCATATTACGTACAAAAATTTAAAATTGAGTTTAAAAGTGGTTGGATTAATTCAGATTAAGTTTTTCAATGTGCATATTCAAATTGACACTTTTACGGAGATATTTTTTATACCAAACCAATCCCATTAAACCAATGGCCCCATAAGGAGCCGCCGACATATATTGGATACCGTGGTTTAGACCCTTTGCAAGTCCATTATTCCACTCCTGTCTGTTACTTTCAACGATTGCAACACATTGTGCGCATTGTGCAATGGCGATATTGGGGCTTCCAATCGATAAAAGGATGAAAATAGAAATAAGTATCAATTTCGATTTTTTTATATAGGGTGTTATCATTAATTTTAAGTTTAAAGCGAATTATTCGCCTTAAGGATTTGGTTCAGTATGCGTTTTTTAAAATATGTTTATCAATATAAAATGTTCCGAATGGAATAATACAGGCGATCAGTACTTTCCAGGTAGTTTCCCTGAATTTCCAATGCTGCTGTACGCCAACACTTAAAGTATTGAAGATGAACCATAAAAATAACAAGCCGTGCACTGGCCCAATGGCTCTCACCAAAACTGGATTTCCAGCGAAATACTTAAGGGGAACGGCTACAAAAAGTAACAATATGAGGGAGGTACCTTCTACATAACCTACCAGTCTTAATCTTCCAAGTTGGGTTTTTAATAAGTTGATCATATTTTTTGAGTTAAAGTTTTCGCGTGTATCATATGAAGGATATTTCGTTATGCTATCTTAAAGATCTACCATCAAATTACATCCCCCTCACTAAGGGTCGACTGGTCAACGGGGAAAACGGCCATGGAATGGCGATTAATATGACTACGAGCGCAAATGCAAACCATGTCAACATGGTGTTGAATTTTTCATGGTCGGATTTTAGTCTCTTTGCCTTTGCCGAGCCGATGGTAATCAGTATAACCGCCACCATCATCATAATCAGGTGAAGATACCGGAAGAAGGTCTGTTCATTGAGTATTTTGTTAGGGTTATCCATCAGTTGATACATAACGAAGGGGCTTTGCACATATATAGCCATACCAAGCAGTAATTGTACATGAGCAATGGTCGCCGTCCAGTGACGCCACTGATTTGTTGTTTTCGTAAATTTAAGGTTGCCGGCTTTTCCATTATAGGAAATATAAATAGAGTAAACCAGGCTACCAAGAACCAACCATCGCAAAAATGAATGAAGAAAAAGAAGGAGTGGATACATAGTAAAAAACATTAACATACTAGTTAGTATGCTTTGGTGCAAAAAAAAGATTAGGATACTTTTCTAAGAACGATTGCAGCGAAAATGAAAATTGAGCTACTAATAATTCAATGATTATTAAAGAAAAAAGCAAAACGATCGAAAGTATCTACAGCGGCTTCTATAACTTCCTGCTGTGCCGACGCAATGATATTTTGATTCAGAGACTCCATAAAAGAAGCCCATTTAATCGGCGTCTCGGAACCGTATCCGGAGAAAAAGGAAGTGCCTGTTGTAATCCCATACTTCTCCAGCATCTGAACGATGATTGGTCCGCCCATAATAGAACCCTCCATTACATATAATGCGCCGAGTGCCTGGACCGAGTTATTAATCTCTGGGACTTCGGGAACAGGAATATCATCTGTTGTTTCACCAAGATGAATGATATCCTTTGCTAACAGCCCTGAATGCCGGCGATCCGCACGGTCAGGTAAAATTTCATCGGTGATAAAAGGTTCGATCACTTGCTCCAAGCGTTTGAAATAAGCATAAAATAGCTTAAGCAGTTCAGCATAATCTTTTTGGCTTCGTATAGATTTCAACTTGGCTACAACTATTTTTTCTAATTGTTGATGAGCAGACGCAGATCGTTCTTTTAAGGTTTCTTGTAACATATCAGTATTAAATTAAATATAACATTCAGTAGGATTGATTAAGGCTCATAGCCTTTTTATTAAGGCGTTTGAAATCTTATATCATTTATAAATTTTTTATCAGTAAGTGTTTTTAAAAATGCCAGGATTTTGTTTTGTTCTTTCAAGCTGAGTGAGATACCTAACTTGGCATTATTTTTTAGCTCCGGATCAAGGTTGGGATTAGGTTTTACACCGTGGTCATAGTGTGCTAAAACCTCATTGAGTGTCGCAAATCTGCCGTCATGCATATAAGGAGCTGTTACCTCTAGGTTTCTTAAAGATGGTACACGGAATTTGCCAACGTCTCTAGCAGTTTGTGTTAAACTGTCTCTTCCCTTGTCCAGAGACCGAATATCTAATCCATTATTACGATAAGTTCGGTCAGTGAATAATGGCTCCTGATGGCAGGATTTGCATTTTTGTTTAAATAAAATATAACCCTCATGTTCTTCATCGTTGAAATTACCCCCTGGCTCTTTACGTATGTACTGATCGTATTTGGAATTAGCAGAAACCAGCATGGCCATAAATTGAGTAAGGGCATTTAAGATATATTTTGATTTGATAGTGCTATCTCCAAAAGCTTTATTAAATAGCACCGGGTATACTTTTATTCCCTGAAGTCTCGCGCTGATATGATCAAGATCGTTCGCCATTTCGCAGGGATTGATAATTGCATTATGAGAGGAAAGATCAAACTGGTCGACTCGCCCGTCCCACATATATCCACGCTGCCAGGCTAGGTTGAACAAGCCGGGGGTATTCCGGTTACCAGCGCATCCTTTAACGCCACGGCTAACTGGGCGGTTAAAATTTGAGAATGCGGAGGATGATTGGTGACAACTGCCACAGGATATTGATTGATCCATTGATAATTGACGATCGTAAAAAAGAAGACGGCCCAATTTAAATCCTGTCGGTGTCAATAAATTTCCTTTGAAATCATATATCGGTTTTGGAAAATTATTGGGCACTAAAAACTCGACTTTTTCTTCGCTTACGTTGTAATCAATCTTAGATGGCTGAAGATTAAATGCAAAATAGCCGATGATCAGGTTGATAAGTAAAATAATTATTATAATTTTTTTTTTCATTAAATGCACATAATCAAAGTAGAACAAACGCATACTAAGGTCGACTAAAGCTCACCCATTCAAGAGATGGAACTTACCTAAGTCGGCATCTTTCAAGGAAGTTCTGAAAGTTCGGCGGTAATCAGATGGCGTAGTCATTAGTAGCCTTAAAAAAGTTCTCCGCATAGAACTAAGGCCGCCTAAACCACACAGCTCAGCAATATTTTCCAGTGAATTATCTGTGTCTTCCAAAAATTTTCTGGCTTGCTCGACCCGAACTTTTTCAACGAACTTGGCTGGGGGCATGCCAGTTTGCTTATGGAATACCCTGGTAAAATTTCGTGTGCTCATGTTTAAGTGGTCTGCGATCCGCCGAACGTCTAATGTCTCATGTAAGTGTTCGAGAACCCAATTACGTAACTTTTGACTTAGACCAGAATTGTTACAAGAAGGAAGCAAGCTGCCGAACTGACTTTGATACCCAGGTCTGTACAGATAAACCACCAATTCCCGGGCCACCTTAAGGGCAAGTTCTTTTCCAAAGTCTTCCTCGACCATTGCCAAAGCCATATCTACTCCTGATGAGACCCCACCTGACGTGTAAATATGACCATCCTTGGTAAAAAAGAAATTAGTGTCAACGTTTAATTGCGGGTAGTTGTGCTTCAATTTTTCATTAAGGTTCCAGTGCGTGGTTACTTTACGGTTGTTTATAAGACCTGCCTTTGCCAGAGCAAATGTGCCTGCGCATACTGAAGCGATCCGACGCGTATTTTTTTCTGTTCTTTTAGCAAGCCATGTATAAAATGGCTGAAATAGGTCAGAAGGACTTTCCTGGAACTCATAATTGCATATAATGAGTGTATCTATACTTGACTTGATATTCATTGCACTGACATCACATAAAATTTTCATTCCTGCTCCGCTAGTAACCTTTTTATCAACCGTAGGTGCAGCAATTTGAACATCATATTCTTCGTTCAACCCATATTCTTTAAGAAATATATTGGTAGTGGTAAATACGTCTGAAGGACCTATAAAATCCATGAGCATACGACCTGTCATTGCAACGATGACAACCTTTTTTTTCTGCTTCATATTACCGGATATAAAAACCTCATCTTTCATGACAACAAATTTACGAGTTGATTTAGTTGTCTCAAAGGACATAAATAGCGCATTTTAGGCCATTTTGAAAAATGATGTAAAATCTTCTTGATAAAAAATATTCTGAAATAAATATTTGATTATTAAGCATTTATGATTGAACTTAGATTTTGTTTTATCAAAATACACATAAAATTACCGCCCCAGATACTAGACATTTAAAGATTCATGACGACTTGGAATTAGAAATTCCTGCAAAACATGAATAACTTTGCGTCATACTAATCGGTGTGGAAATGTCCAAAGCAGAATTAACCAGGATAGAAATTTTAAGAAAATCATTTGATCTGATCTATAAAAACGGTTATCAGTCGACAAGTATTGACGAAATAATCGCAACAACCAAAGTAACGAAGGGTGCATTTTACTACCATTTCAAAAGCAAGGAAGAAATGGGTATGGCACTTATTTCAGATGTCATGCACAAGGAGCTTTGGCCAGCGGTAAAAAAATCTATCAATACCACCAAAGATTTCAGAAAGAATCTTTATAAGATGCTGACAGACCTTCTTATAGAACATCCTGTTCTGACTTGCGAATATGGTTGTCCATCAGTAAACCTGATCCAGGAAATGGCACCCTTAAATGAACATTTTCGGAAAGCACTAAAAAAGAATTTAAGTGAATGGCAGAAGCTTATCGAGGATGAGATAGTCAGAGCCCAGGGTGTAGGTCAATTAAGTGCAGATCATGATCCTCAAAATATTGCCTTATACGTGATTACATTATATCATGGGGTCCGAAATATGGGCAAAGTGCTCGGCAAGGGCTATTACATGACTTTTTTGAAGGAGTTTGATAATTATCTTAACTCATTAAAATAATTTTTTTTTCGAATTAACATACCATATAGTATGTTAATAAAACTATGACTACTATTCGAATTTTTCGCTCTATAACATACCATATAGTATGTTATATTTTTCAACGGATCACCTGACTATGCTGTTGTTTGGCGGCTGTTTCAACTGTTTTACCGTTGAACCCAATATATTAATGAACCCGACAATCACCACCAAATTTTTAAACTAATGCGGCAAATAAATTACAAATATTTCATATGGACACTTACCATTGCTATCAATGGTCTCATTGCGCTGGCGTTTTTCCTACCCAATATCACCGTATTAAGCGTACACGATTTTTCAGAGCTTCCCTTATTCAACGCAATATTAAACGGTCTGACATTTTGTTCCTTAATGATTGCGTTCCTTGCCATACGTCGTAAAAAAATACTCTTACACAGAACATCTGTGTTCCTCGCGTTTTTATTTACTTCCTTATTCCTGTTTTCATACTTGATGTATCATTTTTCCACACCTTCTACCGAATATGGCGGTGACGGAATACTGCGGGGAGTTTATTTTTTTATTTTGCTTACCCACGTTATTCTGGCTGCCTTGATCGTGCCGCTTGCACTATTGACAATGGCTTTAGGATTAAACAGACAAATTAGCAAACATCGCAAAATTGCTAGATGGACTATGCCTATCTGGTTGTACGTTAGCATTACCGGTGTTATCATATACCTGCTGATCTCACCTTATTACCAGCATTAAACATGATAATAATATCTAAAGTCCTGAAGGAAAAGCTGTCGTTAAATTTTAACTCAAAACACATTACTAATATATCAAATCAATTTTTTATGAAAAAAAAGCTGCTGCACGGAATGATAATTCCGGCTATTATATTTTCCTCCTGTACATCAGGGGACCAACAAGCGCAGAACCAGACTGCCCCTGAAGTTCCAGTGGCCATAGTAAACCAGGCCGATGCGGTGATTTATACAGATTACCCGGCAAAAATTGAAGGTCAAACTGATGTCGAGCTAAGAACCCAGGTACCGGGAATACTTGAAAAAATATATGTAGCCGAAGGCACCTATGTTGAGAAAGGCACGCCATTATTTCAAATCGATGCAAGACCTTACCGTGAGGACTACAACTTTGCAGAAGGAGAATTGCTAGCCGCGAAAGCAGGCGTTGTAACAACAAAACTGGAAGTGGAGAAATTAACATCGTTGGTTCAAAATAAAGTGGTGTCATCTTATCAGCTAAAAATGGCGCAGGCTGTATATGAATCTGCATTAGGCAAGGAAAAACAGGCTAAGGCGAAAGCTGGCAACGCGAAAATCACCCTTGGCTTTGCGACTATCACAGCGCCGGTCAGCGGCTATATTGGTAGGCTGTACAAAAAAACGGGAAGCCTGCTTGCCCCATCAGATGCTCAGCCACTATCTTATCTGTCTGACAACCGTGAGGTACAAGTCTATTTTTCTATAGGGGAGGGTGATTTTGTTAATTTCAAAGAAGGTTTGAAAGGTACTTCTATAGCCGAAAAATTGAAGAATGCCCCGGCGGTCAGCATGATGCTATCCGGAGGAAATGTATATCCTCAAAATGGCTCGCTGGATATGGTAGATGCGGCATTCGATAAAAATACCGGCGCTATCACTCTCCGTGCCACGTTTCCAAATAAACAAGGCCTGCTGCGTTCGGGGAATTCTAGCCGGATAAAATTGGGACTTAAACAATCAGGAGTTGTTGAAGTGCCCCAATCAGCAACCTTCGAAATGCAGGACAAAACTTTTGCATTTATTGTTGATCAAAGCAATAAAGTGCGACAGGTGGCTTTAACAATTTCCGGCTCAACCGGAAAAACCTACTACATCTCAAAAGGACTGCACCAAGGAGACCGACTGATATTAAAGGGTATGGAATCACTCAAGGATGGTGTAGTTGTAAAGCCAGAAATGGCGGATGAAAAGGTAGCCATTAATTAATCTTAATTAAAAAATCATGTTAAAAGTTTTTATCGATAAGCCCGTGATCGCAACTGTGGTTTCTATCATGCTGGTAATTTTGGGCTTGGTTGGTCTAGTGGACCTGCCTATACAACAATTCCCTGATATTGCACCTCCTGTTGTACAGGTGTTGGCAAATTACCCGGGTGCAAATGCTGAAACATTAGTGCGTGCAGTAGCACCGGCACTTGAAGAAGCCATTAACGGGGTTGAAAATATGACTTATATGAGTTCCACTTCAAGCAACGACGGAACTCTGACTATTTCAGTTTATTTTAAATTAGGTACAGACCCCGACCAAGCGGCAGTTAATGTCCAGAACCGTGTGTCATCCGCAACAGGACTCTTACCGTCGGAAGTAGTTCAGGCGGGTATAACCACTCAAAAAGTCCAGAATTCGTTGGTTATGGCTATCAATCTGATGAGTGAAAATCCAAAACTCTACGATGCGATTTACCTGACCAACTACGCCCAGATAAATATAATTCCCGAGCTCAAACGTATAAAAGGTGTTGGTCAGGTCAGATTTTTCGGCAGTAACAAGGATTATTCCATGCGTATCTGGCTCAGCCCGGCACAAATGGCTGCTTACAGCATAACTCCAACTGAAGTCATGGCGGCAGTCAAAAGTAAAAATCAGGAGGCAGCTCCGGGTAGATTTGGAGAGTCAAGTAATAGGTCTTTTGAGTACGTGCTTAAATATTCAGGTAAGTATACTAAACCGGAGGAGTATGGGAATATGATTATTAGAACAAACGCTGATGGTACTATGCTCAAACTGAAAGATGTTGCTAAGGTTGAATTAGGTAGTTACACTTATAACTCATTGAATACCGTTCACGATAAACAAAGTGTTTTATTCGAGGTAGTTCAACTGCCAGGTTCTAATTCAAGGGAAATTCAGACACATGTTGCTGAATTTCTTAAAACGGCAGAAAAAGATTTTCCGCCTGGAATTAAACAGCAAATTCTTTACAATACTAAGGACATGCTGGATCAGTCAATAGATCAGGTAGAACATACTCTGCTGGAAGCTTTTATCCTGGTTTTTATCGTAGTCTATATATTCCTGCAGGATTTCCGATCTACGTTGATCCCCGCGATAGCTGTCCCTGTGGCTATTATTGGTACTTTCTTTTTTATGTCAGTCTTTGGATTTTCAATCAATCTGCTGACTTTGTTCGCTCTTGTGCTCGCCATCGGGATTGTTGTGGATGATGCCATTGTTGTAGTAGAAGCAGTGCATTCCAAATTAGAGCATCGAAACATCACGCCAAGAAAAGCCACTATTTCAGCAATGAATGAGATTACAGAGGCGATAATTTCAATTACTTTGGTAATGGCGGCAGTGTTCCTTCCGGTCGGTTTTATGGAGGGTTCAGCAGGTGTCTTCTATCGACAGTTCGCCTTTACCCTCGCTATTGCTATTGCCATATCTGCGCTGAATGCGCTAACCCTAAGTCCCGCACTATGTGCTTTATTATTAAAAGATGTTAATCATGATCACCATGAAAAACCATCGACTTTCAAACAGCGCTTTTTCTTTGCTTTCAATAAAGGATTTGAGAATGTTACCGGCAAATATGTTAATAGTGTCAAAAAAATGATCGGGTTCAAGTGGGCCAGCCTTGGTGCACTGGTAGTAATTGTGCTGATAACCGGATGGCTGATAAGAAAAACACCGACCGGTTTTATTCCCTCAGAAGATCTAGGTTTTATCGCTATATCAGTAAACCTTCCACCAGGCTCATCAATGAACAGAACGCAGGCAATTTTAGATGAGGCTGCTAATAAAGTCAGGGATATGGAGGCAAAATTTGCTTTCAATGAAGTGGCAGGGTTCAATGTGCTAACTAATTCAACCAGCCCGTCATCCGGTGTCGCTTTTTTCAGAATGAAAAAAGATGGTGAACGCGGGGAAATGAACAATGTAGCGGCAAATATTGCTGAACTGCAAAAGCGTCTCAATACTATAAAAGGGGCTCAGTTCTTCGTCTTTTCTTTTCCAACGGTGCCTGGCTTCAGTAATGTTGATGCACTTGATTTAGTACTACAAGATAAGGCAGGCGGCAAATTGGATAAATTTGGAGGAATAGCGAACCGCTTTATTGCCGAATTAATGAAACGCAAGGAAATTGCTGTGGCTTTCACCACATTCCGCGCGGACTACCCGCAATATGAAATGATCCTTGATCACGAGAAGATCGAACAGCTCGGCGTTGACGAAAAGGAAGTGCTGAGCACAATGCAGTCCTACTTTGGTAGTGCCCAGGTTTCAGATTTTAACCGCTTCGGTAAATACTACCGTGTCATGGTGCAGGCGGATAAAGAAGAACGTGCTGATCCAGCCTCGATGAACGAAATCTATGTAAAAAATAAAACCGGCAATATGGTGCCTGTTAATACGGTCGTAACCTTAAAAAGAGTATTCGGACCTGAAGCAATTACTCGTTATAACTTATTCAATTCAATAGGTGTCAATGCCGTGCCGAAGCCAGGTTATAGTACGGGAAATGCTATAGAGGCAGTACGTGAGGTAGCGGCAAAAGTTTTACCTTCGGGGTACTCCTTCGAGTTTTCGGGAATGACAAGGGAAGAAATCTCATCAGGTGGTCAATCGGTCCTTATTTTTATGCTTTCCCTCTTATTTGTTTATTTCTTATTATGTGCCCAGTACAATAGTTATATTCTTCCACTGGCGGTTGTCTTTTCAGTGCCGACCGGTATTATCGGAGTTTTTATCGCTATTGGTATGGCTGGCATTGATAACAATATATACATACAGGTTGCTCTTATCATGCTGATAGGACTGCTTGCAAAAAATGCTATTCTGATCGTTGAATTTGCCGTGCAACGCAGGCATGCCGGACACACGCTGATAGAGTCCGCACTGGAAGCAGCCAAGTTGCGTATTCGCCCGATTATTATGACCTCTGTCGCATTCGTTGCAGGTATTACTCCAATGATGAGAGCAACTGGTCCATCTGCAATGGGTAATCACTCTATTAGTATTGGAGCAGCTGGAGGCATGCTTGGAGGGGTGATCCTAGGGCTATTTTTTATTCCTGTTTTGTTTGTAGTATTCCAGGCGCTGCATGAAAAAGTCTCTGGTAAGCAGATTCATTCAGAACCTGAACTAGTACTCGAAGCTGAAGCAGTCAATTAATAAGCATTTTAATATTTAACATATTCAATGAAAAATTATAATCGAATCATCTCACTTATCGGGTTGCTTTTTATGGTTGCGGGGTGTAAAATCTACAAAGACGTACAGGCACCCAAAGCAGAATTGCCGGTTGCCTTCAATGATGAGGCAGTAAAAGACACCGTGGGTATAGGTGCTCTGCCATGGAAAAGCTTTTTCCGTGACGAAGTATTACTGGCACTGATTGACAGTGCGCTGAAAAAAAACTTCGACATGCATATCGCACTAAAAAACATAGAAGAAGCACAGCAAATTGTAAGGCAATCCAAATGGAACAATGTACCGACCCTCGATTTAAATGCCACGGGCAGCACGATTATTCCGTCGAAATACAGCCTCAATGGTTTGACATCCAACCAGTTTTTAGGTTCCAATCATATCGAAGATTATTCTGCCGGAGCAAGCCTTTCCTGGGAAGCTGATATCTGGGGAAGGATTCGCAACACCAATAAAGCTGCGCTTGCTGCCTACTTGCAAAGTGATGAAGCAAGGAAAACCTTGCAGACGAATCTTATTTCCAACGTGTCCAAGGGCTATTTCAACCTGCTCATGCTGGACCAACAGCTACGGGTCGCAAAGCATAACATAGAGTTAAATGATAGCACATTGCACATAGTAATCGTGCAATACAATTTCGGGCAGGTTACATCCCTGGCTGTTCAGCAGGCGCAAGCACAGCAACTTATAGCGGCAGAGCTTATTCCGCAACTTGAGCAAGAGATTGCTTTACAGGAGAATGCACTTCATATCCTTTCTGGGCAACTGCCCTTCGCCATCCGCCGTCACGCCATCCTCGATGAAATCAAGTTTCCTGTCGAGCTTTCGGCGGGCGTACCATCAGCTATGGTTCGCCGTCGGCCAGATGTTAGAAGCCGAGAGTTAGACTTAGTCATCGCGAATGCGAAAGTAGGTATCAGTAAGGCTCATATGTATCCTGCACTACGGATCACTGCCAGCGGAGGTGCCAATGCACTGAAAGCAAGCAATTGGTTCAATATACCAAGCTCTCTCTTTGGCGTAGTTGGAGCGAGTATCGTACAGCCATTACTGCAACATAAGGAATTAAGTACACAGTATAAATTAACTGATATTGAGCGGGAGAAGGCGGTTATTCTTTTCCGGCAAACCGTTTTGAAAGCTGTTGGAGAAGTATCCGACGCAATGGTAAAGATTGAGAAATTAAAACATCAGGAACTTATTGTGGGTAAACGTGTTCTAACGCTTCAGCACGCGACTGCAAATGCCAATTCACTTTTTCAAAACGGCATGGCGAACTACCTGGAAGTGATCATAGCACAAGGAAACGTCCTACAAAGCGAGCTTGATTTCGCTTCCGTCAAGCGGCAGGAGCTTTCCGCAATTGTTGATTTGTACCGCAGCCTGGGAGGCGGGACAAATTGATTGAAAATGACCATTGAAATCTAAGTTAAATAATGATAAAAGACGAATTACACTAGCATTAATCAATATACTTATTAAAACCGGGAAACGATGATTAAAAATTTTTATGGAAGTTACATTGATGGTCAAAGACGCTTGTCTAATAGCCATCGGTCTTTTACAACTGATAATAGAAGAGATTTGGTAGTTACGCATTATGTTGCCGACATCGAGGCTCAATGCTCATGTCCGAATAAGAAGATACCTGTTTCTTCCAAGCCAACCTTTGAAACGATGAGGCTTAAAATATTACACAAGTCACATGCGTCACTTGTTTTTGTGCTTGTCTTGTCTTTAACATTTATAAACTCTTCACAATCGGTAGCGCAGTGTGCCATGTGTTCCATCAATGCCGAACAAGGCTCAAAAAATGGTAACACAATCTCGTTAGGCATAAACAATGGAGTTTTAATTTTGCTGGGAACAGTTTATTTCCTGATGATTGCGCTGGGGATAATATGGTACAAAAAGTTTCGAAACAGATCAATAAAAGAAGTGAATAATTATTTTTCAGCTAATTCAAGTACAATTTAAAACAAATATGAAGGAAATAGATTTAGAGGTGGGCGCCAGCGGTATCGTCGGCAGCACATACGCCAAAAGCCTGGTCTGTAAAGGATGGGTAACGTATGGAATAGCGCGTAATCATCCAAATGAAATTGAAGCTGAAATCGCGTCCACACATGTCTTTATTACGACATGGATGAGAAAAGAGGCAGAGAGCATCGAGGTTAACAGGCCAATGGTACGTAACTTGCTTAACGTTTTATCACAAAGAAAATCCGTACAGCATGTAGCCTTAGTGACTGGCTCAAAACATTATTTAGGACCATTTGAGGCATAATGCTTTGACTTAAACAAAGTGTATTTATAAACCATGCCTTTACTTTTTAAGTATACATAAAACATAAACAATATGAAAATTGCAATTAATGGATTTGGACGCATTGGCAGAATGACCTTGCGTGCGTTACAGGATAAATCGGACATAGAAGTTGTCGCAATAAACGATTTGACTGATATAGATACACTGGTGCATTTGCTTAAATATGATACCGCCCAAAGCCGCTTTCCCGGAGAGGTTAGCGCTGATGGCGACAACCTGGTTGTCAACGGAAAACGAATAAAACTATTGAGCGAAAGAGATCCTGAAAAACTGCCTTGGGGTGAGTTAGGAATTGATAGGGTGATTGAGTCGACAGGAAGGTTCACCGATAAAAAAGCTGCCGAAGCACACATTCGTTCGGGAGCCAAAAAAGTATTGATCACGGCACCTGCGACAGGCGGCATCAAAACCGTTGTCCATGGTGTTAATAATGAATTATTAAGCGACGATGAGATTTACTCTACCGCCTCATGTACCACAGGGAGCATTGCGCCGGTTCTACACGTATTGGAAAAAGAATACGGAATTGAATCCGGCTATATGGTTACCGTTCACGCTTTTACTGCTGATCAAAACTTACAGGATGCGCCGCACAAAGATCTTCGCCGGGCTCGTGCGGCAGCTTATAATATTATCCCAACAACTACTGGCGCGGCAAAAGCTATTGGTGATGTTTTACCGAGCCTTAAAGGTAAGCTGGACGGATACTCATACCGCGTTCCGGTGATTGACGGTTCAATTGCCGATCTGTCTATCAACCTAAACAAAGAAGTTTCAGTTGCTGAACTCAATGAGGTATTAAAACGTTATGCAGAAACCACATTAAAAGGAATTATGCAATATACTGAAGAGGCTTTTGTATCCTCAGATATTTTGGGCAACACACATTCTTCTATTGTAGATGGATCAATGACCAAAGCTATCGGAAAATTGGTTAAAGTAGTGGCCTGGTATGATAACGAAGTAGGCATATCTAACCGGATTTCGGAACTGATCTGCGTAATATAATACCGTCTAAAAGACAAGAAAAGAGCCGTACTCGATTTGCGGCTCTTTTGTGGTTCAGCCTGGAAATACCAACAAAAGTGGGGAAGAACCATTAACATGTGGTTTTTCCAAATAAATAACCAATATTAGTGTTTCTTCGTATTCAAACAGCTAAAACGGGTCGTGTAAACCTACCTAAAGATAAAAAGCTTCACACCGATGAACGTTAGCTGAAAAAGATGAAGTAAAACAGGCGAACGAACGTTAGCATAAACGACTGAAAGGTAAATGAGAAAAATTTGAAAACATTCGTAAATCTAAGTTGTTTAAAATTGCATATTAAAATCGATGAGTTATGCAACGCAATGTTAAAAGTCTGTCAGGCTTCACAATTGGTGCAACTGATGGAGAAATCGGAAAGGTACAGGACTTTTATTTTGATGATCAGACCTGGACCATTCGTTATTTAGTGGTGAAAACCGGTGGATGGTTGTCTGGTCGTAAAGTACTCCTTTCCCCGCTTGCTTTGCAGCAGCCGGATTGGGAAAACCAAGTGATTTCTGTAAATCTGAGTAAGCAGCAGGTGCAGGACAGTCCTGATATTGACACCGAGAAAACAGTTTCCCGCCAGCATGAGATTGAGTTATACAGCCACTATGCCTGGCCTTATTACGGGACAGCCGGGACAGGGTTCTATGGAGGGATCGGGATGTCAGGGATGGTAGATTCAAGAGTCCCATTTGAAGAAGCCATCACAGAGCAGTCTATGGAAACCGAAGGAGGCGACCCGCATTTGCGCAGCACCAATGAAATCCGGGGATACCACATTCACGCCAGCGATGGTAAAATAGGCGAAGTTGATGATTTTGTCCTGGACACTGAAACCTGGACGATTGATTATCTTATTGTGGACACCGGTAACTGGTTTCCAGGAAAAAAAGTGATTCTTTCACCTGAATGGATCAAACAGGTGAAATGGGAAGACACAGCTGTTTATGTGGATCTCCCAATTGATGCGGTAAAACATAGTCCTGAATATCATGCTGAAATTCCGTTACAGGACACCTATAAAGAAAAACTTCATCATTATTATGGAAAAACAATCAAAAACCATCAAAATTTTATATAAGATGAAAACTACGGGCAAAATAAATAAACGGATTAAAATGGAAAAGACTGGTGAAAAAGGGAGTCCAGGTTACTATTTTCATGCTGACGAAGACTTTAGGGAAGACTGGGACTGGGGAAAGCAGAGAAGGATCGCCTCTAAATCCATTACCAAATCCACAAACAAGTTTGAAATTTAAAATGGTATCAAATAACCCATAACCTTAAGTTTAATATTATGGCAAAGTATTCAGAAAAAGCATCCGAGAAGGTAGAAAAAACGATGCATGAAATGAAAGAAGGAAAACTCAAGTCCGGAAGTGGCAAAAAGGTGACTTCCAAAAAACAGGCCGTTGCAATCGGTTTATCAGAAGCGAGAAAAGCCGGTGCTAAAGTTCCTAAAAAGAAATCTTAGCAGGTAGCGATTCAGTTATCTGATTCATTTAAAAAGCGACAGCATAAGTTTAGCAAACCCTCCTGTCTTTTTAATACGGCTGTTTTGAAAAGCCGCAAGGCGCCATTGTCGGTCTGCTTCCAGTACCCAGACATTGGTATTGATTGACCTGCGGCTTTCCGGTATTTTTTTCTGCCAGCGGAACTGGATTGCACCAGTCATAATCACCACTGCTGTATTTTCATTTAAAAAAGATATCGTATGAATGCTTCCATGTAGTTTAGCATCTCTGAATAGTTTGTTCAGCATAAACTCTTCATGGACTTTAATATAGGCTTCGCGGCCCTTGAGATACATGCCATTAAAGGTGATGTAACTGACTTCGCGTGTAAGGTATTCAGCCGCCGCCTTGAATTCCTGTCTCTCGAATGCTTTATGTAGGGCTGTTGTTGCCCTGATGATCTTTTCTGTCTCTAGCTCTTGGTTCATAAACCCGTTGTTTTACGCTAAATTATTCATCTTCAGACTGCCTATATAATGGCCCGCGGCAAACCGGTGATTTGATCGGGTAGATTTTGGGTTTTGAACGGTAAACTGATATTGCGCTTTCAAATGGCCTAAGGCAAAGCCCGCAATTAAAAAGCATTTTTTTCTCGCCGTAATTTCAACTCGCCGATGTAGAGCGTTTCGGGTTAAATTTCGCGGCTGCCTCGATAGGAGGCAGCCGCTTTGGATTTGCTTTTTAGGTGCGCTGCCCTTGATGTACTCCCTCTGCGAATTCTTCGACCATCTTATCATTGAAGGCGGGAAGATCATCCGGGCTACGGCTGGTAACCAGCCCCTGGTCAACCACAACTTCCCGGTCATACCAATGCGCGCCGGCATTAAGCAGGTCAATTTTTATGGTTTTTGTTGAAGTCAATTCCCTGCCTTCCACGACCTCAGCTGTGATCAACACCTGTGGCCCATGGCAGATCGCTGCTACAGGTTTTCCCGCATCAAAAAACGCTTTCACAAAAGCAATTGCGTCATCATTCTTTCTCAGTGCGTCAGGGTTCAATACCCCTCCAGGTATGACCAATCCCTGATAATCCCTTGCATCGGCTTCACTGATGGTTTTATCCACATCCACTTCAATGGTCCACTGATGATCACCTTTCATAGCCCGTATCTTTCCTGCTTTAGCGGAAATGATATGAACCGTGGCACCTTCCTCTTTTAACCTTTGCACCGGGCTGGTCAATTCTGTTTCTTCAAAACCGCTTTCTGATAAAACGGCAATGGTTCGATTGCTTAATTGTCCCATAATTACTGTATGAATGTTCAACATTAGTCCTTTATATAATATACAATGACCAATACAGAATGTTTTAGCTATTGTGATTCTTTTCTTTACTTGTAGTGGGAGAAGAATTTAAAAGGTGGGAAGCGTTGTTCCTGTAAGCATGAAACCAGCAAAACATTGTATCTTTAATGAAAAGGTCAAAAAATCTGCTTATGGAGACTATTATTGTACAGGAGACCGATGCCGCCATTTTGGATGTGCTCACAGAGGCTTTGACTATAGAAGGTTTTGAGGTTTTGCCGGTTGCAGATATCCGAGAGGATTTTCTGTCTTTGGTAGATCAGCATAGGCCTCATGTGGTCATGCTAGATTACAGGTTGGATGGTGAGGCTTGCAAGCAAACCTGTTTTCAGATCAAGCAGCGTTTTCCGCATCTTCCAATAATCGCCATGAGCTGTAATTACAATATAGACCGTTTATATGGGGCTAATGGCTTTGACGGCTATATCCGTAAGCCTTTTGACCTGGATATGCTGTATGCTATACTCCGAAGACATATTCCCGAGCAGCAAAAGCCCGGGAATTAACCGGTAAACGGATTTGCTTTGAAATCAATGCCTACTTAAAAAGCATGTGCGGTCTGCTGAGCGCGTTTTGGTGTTTTGGCTTTTCCTGTACTTCGAGTGTTTTTTGAGCAGGTTGATCTCCTGATTTTGAAATCCTGGCTGCTTTTTTCGTATCAATGTGTTGGATCTTTTTGTTCTTTTCCATGCGATGAATGATTAAGTTAAAATAGAATGCCTTAGATACAGAGAAACAATCCACAGACAACTTTGTTTATAACTTAGGTTTGTTAAGGCTAAACTTCTTACTTAACGCTTGCATTGATGGTTCACTAAATAAAGTTGTCATGGAAAGAAACAGTATAGTGGAGGGGCTGGTTATCGTGTTGGTAATTTTGCTGGTCGTTTTTTTGATTAGCAAAAACAGAAAAGACCAGAAAAAAATAGAACAGGAAATCACCCAGTCAGAAATTGATCCAGAAAAACATGATGGTGAACATGTTTAATGGATCAGACTTACCTTGTGCTTTTTGGCTGTAAGAACGCGTTGATTAGAAAACCATATCCAACAAACTGCAGGTTATTAAAGCAACAGCAACCTATGGATTCTCCGGTTTGTTTTTCAGTTTGGATTTAGGGAGATGGACTTTTGCGCCTTTTGCATTTACATAATAGTATCTGGACTTGTTATCAATGTAAATGGTTTCCCCACTGGGTCCCATTTTGCCTTTATAGGTTTTGTCAATGATTTTTGAAGCACCTTTGACTGCAATTTCTGCTGTTTTGTTGCCTACCTTTTTCGCTGCTTTTTTGATTTCAGGATCCGGGTTGATCTTTATGGTGTCTTTCTTTTTGTCCTGGGCGAAACTGCCCACCGAGATGCTGGTGCCAAGGGCAACCAACAGGGTTTTGATTAATGTTTTCATCTTGATTAGGTTTAAAATTCATATTCAAAATGGTGATGATAAATGATGTTATGTTGATTATTTAGGCTTTGATATGATATCAGGGTGTAATGATCTTTTCCCGTTGTTTTTCATTGCCATTACGTTTATTCCCCAAATCGGTTTTTGGAATATCCTGTTCTTTTATTTTTTCATCGGCTGTACCCTGGAGTTGATCATTGAGGTTCTCAGCTGCTGGCAGTTCATCGCTATTTCTGCGATCGGAACTGCTATGGTATTTAGGTGTATTTAGCGCTTCTGTCTTTCTGGGATCATATTGTCTGGAACCTGGCTTTGGTGTTTTTTGATTTTTCATGATATCAGTTTTAGATTAAAATTTTAAGACGTCAGACGCTGATGCTCATTAACGCTTTTTTAACGCTGATTAACATCAGCGCCTGTTGCCTTATATATCGCCGCCAGGGGTAGTTCCTGGCTCATGACTTGATCCCAATGGTTTATTTTTTCTTTCCGGTTTTGAAATTAAGTCCGTTCTTCCCAGATCAGCGACAGAAGAAGTTTCTCCGCTATCTGGTTTCTTTTCGTTAATGCGCTCAGGTGTTTCTTTATAAACAGTTTTTTTTGGCGCCTGCTCTTTTTTCTGGTTGTCTTGTCTGCTTTCCATAATGATAAGTTTTAGTAAAAACCTGTTTTCTGTTTAAAAAACAAACTGGAAAGACTTATGTTTTAAATCAAAAATTAAACTACATCTGGCTGATCATATTCCGTTAAAGTATCGATCTCGCTAGAAACGCATGACATCGGTGTCTACAGGGGTATGGCCAAGCAATCTGGCCATGGTCATTACCTGGCCTTTGTGATGGAATTCGTGGGTAATGACATGCGTGAAAATGCTGTAAGCATCAGTTTCAATATATTTTCCCGGCCATTTAAAACCTTTGACAGCTTGGGTTGGATGCACTGAAAAATGAGCTATAAAACCACTCATGAGTTCATCAACCTGTATAAATAGATTTTTAAGTTGAGCCAGACTTAGTGCCTCATCCTGGTCGCAATAGGAATGGGAACCTTTCATGGCAAAATTTGCTGTCCAGGCGATATAAGTGTTGGCGATATGGACAAGCATATAGGAAATGGTTTTGCCGGCGAAGGAAGGAACTGGTATAGAGATATCGGTAGTGACTTGCATTTCCAAAAACTGAAAAACAACCATCCTGGTTTCCCTGACCAGTGCGTATTGCGTATAAAGCAGATTTGACATAGAAAATCAATACATAAAATTTGATGAATTCATCGACATACTCAATGCCCTGGCGTGCATGATTTTAGCTTAAAACACTTTGCTGTGCGAGTTGTTTTGCTTTTGGACTTAAATGTAATGCTATGCCCTGGTATAATGGAGACTACCCACCATCTTATAAGAACCTGCCTGTCAAGATCAGGGATAAAGCTGTGGAGATTGCTAATGCTATATTGGAGGAAAGTGGGGATGAAGTTCTGGCCATTGCTACGGGCGTGAAACAGGCAAAGGTCTGGGCGAAGAAAGAGGGGGTCGCCAGTAATCAAAGCCAGGATAAATCGGATAAGAAATAATCTTTTCTATTGTTCAAAAAATATAAAACCTATGAAAACTGACCGGCGAATACTAAGTGACGATTTTATCAACGACCTTGCTGCTGACTGGTATTTTTTAAACCTGCATCTGATTTACCCGGGCAGAAGATGTGCCAGCGAAATCTCCGATGAGCTCATCGAAAGCGGGCTGAAGTTAAAAATTATTTTGAAGGCCGGACAGTATACTTACCTTCAGCCGTTGAATGTATATGTCGACAGGGATACTTTCTTTGACATCTGGATGGATGCCGATGGAGATATTCAAACCAGCGAATTGTATTGTGATGAGGTCTGAAAATGATTTCTAATTTTAGAAGTCTACCAAGATTTGCAGTTACCTCTGGAAATTCCCGATGTTATTTGTTTTAAAATTTAATGTTTTTATTTAGCCGCAATCGATCAAGCGATGATATTCCCAGACCGTTAATTTGTTTAAAGATGCCTCAAAATGGAGTGATGCAGGTAAGGCCTAAAACAACCGGATATCTCCGTTGTTAAGAGCAGGGTCAGCAATAGATTAATATACTCCGATCCTTGCAACTGAGGGAGAGTCTTAGGTAAAAAAACAATTGAAAATAAAATGGTTATGGCGCATTGCAACAGTTTACAATGCGCCATAAATTTGTTTGTGAGCTAAAGTGATCAGGTCTATTTTCAATTCACCTGCATATGGGCTGCACTAAGAAGACACACGATCGCGCAATGCTTTAATCTTATCATGGGATGCCTTTAGGTCTTCTTGTTGTTCTGAGATAATGCCGCGCAGATTTGCAGAAAGTCCTTCCGTTTCCAAAGCCATTTTATACGCTTTTTGAGCGGCATCCTCGCCATATTCACAATTGTTTAAAACTGTCTCACGGTCATGTCCGGTAAAGATCGCTTTTATGTCCATCCATGCGCGGTATATTTTTCCGGAAGTAGTCGTGCCCGTATCTGCACTTGCGCCCAATACCTGTATCTCCTGGGTCAATGCTGATCTGTTGCGGTTACTTTGCATAATCATTTCTGAGAACAAGGACCTAAGATCACTATCCTGCTGGGATAATTCCGTGATGGCTTTTTCATAGCCTGTTACTCTGTCGTTGTTGATCTCTATCAGATCATTCAGAATCTCGGTGTTTATTGTGCTGTTTTCCATAATTAATAAGTTTAAATGTGAGTAGTTAACACCCAGGAAAAAAAAAGGTTTAGATTTTTCCGGATTGCCAGTACCTGTATGATTCTGCAGTGCTAAAGATATTTGTATTCAGATATTTTATGGCTTTCACCTCAAAAGCCAGCCCTCCAGGCAGAAGTTAAAGCAGATCATAAATTTGACATTTATACAGCCTGAATTCCCCGGAATCCAGGAACCGGCGGCAAATAACGATCCTGTGTTCATTCCGTTTTTGCGATTGGCGCTTGTGTGCCGGTTTTTATCAATCCGCGGAAACATTTCTTTACGCCAGAGGTTAATGTCTATTCGAAGGACACGTTTGGATAAAATGGTTATAAAATGCTTGGCTGTTAAAATTTTAAAATCTATAAAAATATGGAAACTAATGAGCAAATGAATGATCCCGGGGCAGCGCATGTGCCGCCTCAGCAAAAAGGAACAGAAATGAATGCAGTGGAAAAGATCGAACTCGCTTCTGAGGCTGAAGCCATATACTTTTTTAAGATTGTAAAGGAACGTCTGTTGGATGTGAACCACTGGAGTAAGATAGCAGGCGGCGGTATGTCAGACTTTTTCCTCACCGATGGGGCAGGCAGTCCGGTGCAGCGGAAAGCCACCGACGGTGATCATATCCGGATTGATATTCCCGGGCCTGGTCCGCAGACCGGCGGAGGCTACGATTGGGTTACCATTGAAGAGATCAAATCAGAAGTGATGGGTAACGCTGAGGTGCTGAGTATGACCGCCAGACCATCGGCGAATCCCCTGACCAACAGTGAAGATACCGCACATTTTCTGACCGATGCGGCTACATCTACCTTTCAGGTAAAGCGAGTGGGCCATACAGTCTCAGCTGAGGAACATGGGCGTAATGAGGTGCCCAACACCGATACAGAAACTTCACTGGATAATATCCGCAACACTTTTGTGGGCTGGGGTGCCAAGATTGGATTTTCCTATCCCCAGTGGAAAGCATTGGTAAAAGGCCTGTTGGACAATGCAAATGTTTACGATGATGGAAAAATTTAATGGGATTATCACCCTTAAAAAAGACGATTAGATAATGAAGACTAAAGCACAAAACAAATTTGAAAACATTGCCACCAAAATTACCTGCTGGACAGGGAGTTCGCTGGCATTCGGTATTGCAGCAGGAGTCGTACTCACATGGCTGATCTCAGGGCCTTTTTTTAAGTATTCTGATACCTGGCAGCTGGTGATCAATACCGGTACTACCATCGTTACTTTCCTTATGGTTTTTCTGATCCAGAAGTCGCAGAATAAAGATGGTAAAGCCATACAACTAAAATTAAATGAACTGATTGCAGCCAGCAGGTATGCCAGTAATCGTATGGTCGATATTGAGGACCTGACTGAACTTGAACTGGATGTACTGCATAAATATTATGCGAAGCTTTCTGAAAAAGCCGAGGCAGATGATGACATACACAAGTCCCATTCCATTGATAAAGCGAACCAGCAGGCGCAAGTGAAAAAGGCGGTGGCAAGCAATAACAGGGCTCAGGCTTAGTCAGGCAGTACCTAATGAAAGGGCGCTGGAATGTTCAAACCTTTGGGGTTGAAATATGTTAAGGTTAACAAGTTTAACACATTGTTTTATGAACATTACCGGGATACGGCAGCACTCACGTTAATTTTAGAACATCAGCAGAGCAGCAATACCGGTGGTGTACCGGGAGTAAGCCCTGCTAAAACAGATAAAAAATAGATTTAATTTCTAATTGTTTAGTCATGAGTCTGAAAGAATATAAACACAAGCGTGATTTCAGCAAAACAGCTGAACCCAAAGCGGGTAAGCCCGTAGCGGATGAGAAGCTACAATTCGTGATACAGAAACACGATGCTTCACGTCTGCATTATGATTTCCGTCTGGAAATGGCAGGTGTCCTGAAAAGTTGGGCTGTACCTAAGGGGCCTTCTACTGATCCGAAAAATAAACGTCTGGCAATGATGGTGGAAGATCATCCATTTGACTATAAAAGTTTTGAAGGCATCATTCCCAAAGGGGAATATGGAGGAGGGACGGTGATTGTCTGGGATGAGGGCACTTATGAGCCCATTGAAAAAATCCAAGGTAAAAAGGCACAGGAAAAGCATTTGTTGAAACAGCTTCATTCCGGTTCTTTGAAAATCGTATTACACGGTAAAAAGCTCAAAGGGGAGTATGCCCTGGTGAAAACCCATGGTATGGGGGAAAATGGCTGGTTGTTGATTAAGCATAAAGATGACTATGATTCCACTACCGATATTACCAAAAAGGACAAATCTGTGCTTTCAGAAAAGACGATTCAGCAGATGGAAGACAGCAGTGATAAAGTCTGGCAGAATGGTCATGAGGAAAAACTGCAAAAGCCTGGAAAAGCTGAAAAAAAGCAGGCTGAAAAAGTTGTTGCTGCTAATTTTGAGAACAGTGGTGGGCATGATCATAACAGAGCGCCAAATCGGGAGCTGAAAGCTTTGATAAAAAAGGGCGAAAAAACAAAGATCCCCATTGGGATCAAGCCCATGCTGGCTACCCTGGTGGATGAACCTTTTGATGATCCGGATTGGGTGTATGAAGTGAAATGGGATGGCTACCGGGCTTTGGGTTTCTGCCTGAAAAACGGAGATGTGCAGCTGCTATCCAGGAACAATAAACAATTCAACGAAAAGTTCTATCCCATTTTCAATTTGATGCAAGCTTGGAAGATGGACATTGTGGTAGACGGAGAGATTCTGGTGATCAATGAGAAAGGGATTTCTAATTTCGGAGATTTACAAAACTGGAGGAGTGAGGCGGATGGCGAACTGGTTTATTATGTCTTTGATCTGATCTGGTTTGAAGGAAAAGATTTAACGGGGTTGCCGCTGTCCCAACGCCAGGAAATTTTAGCAGGGGTATTGCCTCAGGATGATGACCGGATACGCTTAAGTAAGGTATTCAAGGCCAAAGGAAAGGAGTTTTTTGATGCGGCAACAAAAATGGGACTGGAAGGTATCATTGCCAAAAAAGCGGATAGCCTGTATTTGAAAAACAACCGTTCCTCCGACTGGCTAAAGATCAAAGTACACCTTCGCCAGGAGGTGGTCATTGCAGGCTTTACCAAAAACGAAGGTACTTCCAAACAATTCAGTTCTTTGCTGCTGGGTGTGTATGAAAATGGCCGCCTGCAATATGTGGGCAAGGTTGGTACCGGCTTTAATGATAAAGATCAGAAAGAGATGATGGCGCAGTTTCAACCCCTGATTACTGATAAAAGCCCTTTTTCAGCGATTCCGGATGTCAATAAACCTTCGCGCTTTCGTCCCAATCCCCCAAAAGCGAAAGCCACATGGCTGAAGCCGGAACTGGTTTGTGAGGTGCAGTTTACTGAGGTAACCGATGATGGTGTTTTCAGACACCCCTCTTTCCAGGGGATGCGTATAGATAAGAAAGCCAAAGAAGTAGTCAGGGAAGCTGCAGTGGAGACTAAAGCCATTGTCGAGGCAGAATTACCTGATCAGGAGCTGGTCAAGCCCGTTCAAAAGGACCATCACACCACTGCGATCCGGCCGCCAAAGTCTTCCTCGCGAAAAACTTTACTTAATCCAACAGATGAGACCCAGGTGCGGAAAGTGAACGGACATGAGCTGAAGTTTACGCATTTGAGTAAATTGTACTGGCCGGAAGATAAGGTGACTAAACGTGATATGTTCAATTATTATTATCAGGTGGCCGATTATATTCTACCCTATTTAAAGGACAGACCAATGTCGCTGAACCGTTTTCCGGGAGGTATCCATGGGAAGAGTTTTTATCAAAAGGATGTAACGGGTAAAGCGCCGGACTGGGCGGACACCTTTCCTTATACCACAAGTGAAGGGGAACATAAGGAATATCTTTTGGGTAATAATGAGGCGGCTTTGTTATGGATGGCTTCACTGGGCTGCATAGAGATGAATCCCTGGTTCTCCCGTAGCCAGTCCCCGGATAATCCGGATTATTGCGTGATTGATCTGGATCCCGATAAAAATACCTTTGACCAGGTGATTCAGGTGGCTCAGATGGTCAAGCAGATTCTGGACCAAATGGAAGTGCCCTGTTTTGCCAAAACTTCAGGATCAACCGGAATGCATATTTATATTCCTTTGGGGGCGAAGTATGATTACGATCAGTCACAGATGTTTGCGAAGATCATTGTGAACCTGGTTCATCAGCAGGTGCCCGAGTTTACGAGTTTGGAGCGGATGGTAGCCAATCGAAAAGGGAAAATGTACCTGGACTTTTTGCAAAACAGACCTGGAGCTACCATTGCCGGACCTTATTCATTACGGCCCAAGCCCGGAGCTACGGTATCTATGCCACTGGAATGGGATGAAGTAAAGCCAGGAATGACTATGAAAGACTTTACGATTTTCAACGCTCTGGACCGCTTGAAAGAAACAGGTGACCTCTTTAAAGGTGTGCTGGGTAAGGGCATTGACCTTGCTAAGGCGATCAGCAAAGCTAAAGAGGTATTCGGATAATTATTTTAAATGGCTATCCAGATATTGATGCAGGCATTGTGCGAGAAATTCGATGGTCTGATCCACAATTTCTACCGGACTTCCCTGAAAAAAGATGCGTTCACTGAAAAACACTTCTTGCCCTTTAATCCCGTGCAGGAACATGATGTCGGATTCCGCAATAAAGTTAAGTCGGCCTTTAGCTGGTTCTGGAGTTTCGCAAGGAATGATCGGACTTTGCGTCTGATCATTCGTTGCGAAAAGGAACGTAAATAGGTTACTTGCAAACGGCAACAGTTGACTTTTGTTGACCGGAGTTTGATGCCGCGCGCGTGTTGTTGTTGCATTTACCCAGTAAAGTATAGATCAGGATAAATATGATGATGGTGGAAAGACAACCTCCTCCCAGTTTTTTCGCGCCCCAGGCGGCGATGATACCTCTGAAGAATTTATTCATATGTGTATTTTTTGTCTGAACTGTTTAAAACTCCTTACCCAGGGCACATTGCCTGGGTTAAGCATAAAATTTTATTAGGAAGGGTCGTCTTCGGGGTGCTCAAAATCCTCGTCTTCCTCACTTGAGGAACCAGAATCCGGATCATTCCCGGTATCGATGTCCGAGTCATCCAAATCCTCAGCTTCCAGGTCAATTTCCAGTTCTTCACTTTCTTGGTCAAGGCGGGTACCTTCTCCGTCTGCAAATTCTGTTTCTCCGGGGGTGTAACCCGCGTGTTCCGTTTCGGCTGTGCCGTTTTGGTTTTCTTCATCTTCCTGGTCTTCAGGATTACGACCGGCCTGGAACTGTTCAGGATTTATAATTTCTTCTTCTGGTAACTGATCTTGATTTTCCATAGTTGTAGCTTTTAGAAACGTATAACATTTTGTGACCGCTTAGGTTTTAGTTGTTTTTTTTCGGTATTTCCATTTACAAAACAGCATAGTTGTGTTCAATAATAAAGAATGTATTGGTAGAAACAATGGGAATATCCGATTTGGAAAAACCGTAATATATCCACAGAGAGTTTCCAATGATCAATACGATGAACATGATCCAGGACACATCATATGCTTTTTTCTCCTGTATGGTTTTAACCAGTTGTGGTATCACCGAGGATGAGGTACAGATGCCTGCTGTAAGTCCCAATATTTGAATGGAATCCATAGGTATGCGCTAATTTGGTGATCACTGCCTGGCTTTCTGCTCTTAAACACCCCCTTAGCACTGGGCTAAGGGGTAGGGAAGCTTATCCTCGCTTATTCCGCTGCCGCCTGCTCGTTGATTGAGCTAACCGCAATTTCAGTAAGGGCAACGTCCGTTGCTTTTTCGTTGTCCAGGGTAAATTGCAGTAGTTCAGCAACATCAGTATGTCCCATGTTCTGAGCAAAGACTACCAATGTTCCGTAAGTCGCAATTTCATAATGTTCCACTTTTTGAGCGGCCAGGATCAGTCCGGCATCACGGATCATGGTATCTGAATCAGTATCTTCAATAATGCTGTCTGCTTCTTTTAACAAACCTTCCATGGCATCACATTTTTTAGCCTGCGGCTTTTCCTCAAGCAGCTGGAATACCTGCTCCAGGGTTGCAACGTGGTTATTGGTCTCTTCAGCATGTTTTTCAAAAGCTGATGCCAGCTCCTCACTGGTGGCTGCTTTTTTCATTTTAGGCAGTGCCTTCGCCAGGTGTTTTTCTGCCCAGTAAATGTCTTTAAGTTCATCAACAAAGAATTCATGGAATTCTGAGTTTTCCATTTTTCCGGTTTTTGATTTTGTGGCGGTTTTTGCGCCGGTTTTTGTTGTAGTTGCCATAATTTTAAATTTTCGTTAGATAAATATTTTAGCTGCCAGTTCTTATTATAATCAACTGCGGTAAAATAACCAGCGGCTTTGATTTTTGTTTAGACTTTTTTAAAAGGAAGATTTATGCCGGTCGCAGTAGCGAAAGTATAAACTGATCAATGCATTTAACACTGTCTGCATGCGGTTCTTTTGAGCTTCTTTTTCTGTTTTTTTAAATGGAATTCAAAACTTTTTAACCTTACCGTGGTTAATGCCTTTATCTTTTATATAGCTAATCTTCTATACTATGAAAACTAAACTCATGTTAAGATTTTCTGTTGCTCTGTTGATTTTCGCCGGACTTACAGCCTGTCAGAATACCGACCGGAGTGGCAATGCACAACTGGACAGTGCTCCGGTTGGTAGCGATTCTTTGCGTAAGGCAGACCGTTCAGATGCCCCGCATGATGTTACTCAGATGAGCAAGGTGGATGGTGATGGTGCTGCTTTTATGGATACCGCTGCAGTTGGTGGGATGATGGAAGTGGATTTGGGTAAACTGGCCCTTGAAAAATCTACAAATTCGAAGGTTAAAGAATTTGCTGCCCTGATGGTGGCAGATCATACCAAGGCCAATGCGGACCTGAAAGCCATTTCAGTAAAGTTGGAACACCTGTTGCCTTCGGCTTATCCTGCAGATGTCAAAGCTCATATAGATGCGATGAAGAAACTCAAAGGAAAAGCCTTTGATGCACATTATATGGATATGATGGTGAATGATCATGTGAAAACGCTGGAGCTGTTCCGCTCTGCCAGTAGTTTCAGGTCTGAGATCAGGGATTTTGTTGCCCGCACGCTTCCAGTTTTAGAAAAGCACCATCAAATGGCTAAAGAAATAAATGCTTCACTGAAATAGAATTTAGGAGGTAAGTAATAGATGATCCGGTATACAAATTAATGATAGCGATGAATAAGAAAGTTGAGCACTTTTACGATAGGTTTTATGATTGGTTGCTGTTAAAAGGTCCGGTGATTTTGTTGAGCGTTGCTATTTTGATTATTGGCCTGTGGCTGATCAGGATATTTGCGCGCTGGATGCAAAACAGGATGCTGCGTAAAAAAATCAACAGTTCATTGAAACCCTTTTTTCTGAGCGTGACCGTGGTATTGCTTCGGATACTGCTGATTTTTTTGGTAATGCAGATTATGGGTATACAGCTAACCATTTTTGCTGCTTTAGTCGGTGCAATTGGTGTTGCAGCCGGCCTGGCGTTATCTGGTACGATGCAGAATTTTGCCAGTGGCGTGCTGATCCTATTATTGAAACCATTCCGCGTTTCGGATAATATTATTGCACAGGGGCAAGAGGGGACAGTTTCTTCTATACAACTCTTCTTTACGGTAGTAACTACTTTTGACAATAGAACTGTGATTATTCCTAATAGCAAGCTTTCTAATGAGGTGATCATTAATATCAGTGTCATCGGTAGCAGGAGGTTGGATCTGGAATTAAAATTTAATTACGGGATTGATCTATCAAAGGTTAGGCAGGTAATCGATGAGACCATCACTGAATCTAAGTCAGTTTTAAAGACACCGGAGAAAAGGGTGGGTATATCCTTATTGGAAGCGGATGGTTACAAGGTGATGATCAATGTCTGGCTGAATTCCCATGGTTTTCATGATGCCAGGCTGATCTTCCAGGAAAATTTATTGGAAAATCTGAAATCTTCCGGTATTAAGCTGCCAGGGATGGAATCAAACTAATATCAAATTATGAAGCACGAGAAAATTTCATTTAAAGGTATCTGGAATGTTTTAAAGGCAACGTTTACAGGATTTAGCGATCATAAGGTTACCAAGTTGAGCGGATCGTTGGCTTATTATACTGTTTTTTCCATGGCTCCACTGCTGGTGGTGATCATCTCTTTATGTGGTTTGTTTCTAGGACAGGAAGCTGCCCAGGGAGAGATTTATAATCAGCTGGCTGGTTTTATGGGTAAAGAAACGGCTTTGCAGCTTCAGGAGATTGTTTCAAAAGCTGCTATTGGGGATAAGGATAGGGTCGCTTTTATTATAGGAATTGTGACCTTGCTCGTTGGCGCAACAACTGTGTTTGCAGATATTCAGGAATCCATAAATACGATATGGGGACTTAAACCAAAACCAAAGCGCGGCTGGTTAAAAATGCTGCAAAATAGGTTTCTGTCTTTTTCTGTTATCGTTAGTTTGGGTTTCATTTTATTGGTTTCATTAGCGATCACCACGGTATTGGATGGTTTCAGCAGCCGGCTCCAGGCCAGGTTTTCTGATGTCTCCGTTGTGCTGTTCTACATACTAAACCAGCTGTTAACCCTGGTGGTAATATCGCTTATTTTTGGGGTGATCTTTAAAGTATTGCCGGATGCAATTATCAAGTGGAAGGATGTTTTGTCTGGGGCTGTGGTAACTGCCATTTTATTTATGCTGGGCAAATTTGGGATTTCTATTTATATCGGGCAAAGTGATGTAGGCAGTACTTACGGTGCTGCAGGATCGTTGGTTATTTTATTGCTCTGGACTTATTACTCTTCGATTATTTTATACGTGGGCGCGGAATTTACCAAAGCTTATGCTGTCGCTTACGGTTCGGAAATTCTTCCTTCACATTATGCAGTGACAACTAAGGAAGTTGAAGTAGAAACTGGTCATAATTCTATTCAGGAAAATGCTTCCTCAATAGCGGATAATCAATAATAAAGGAAATAGATAGGGTGACTGAAATCATTAAAACACCCAAGAGAAAAAATAAACTAAAAATTTAACAAACAATCTGTATTCCAGTATGTTGAAATTATTCACCTATAACAACTACGTAGTTATGCAACCGGCCAGATTTATGGTGCTGCAGGGGTGGTGGCCAGCCTTAGGTTTTAATGAAAAAAACAAATGCGATGAAAAATAAAAAGGAAGAATTACCTGAAGATCCGGATCAGTCCGCAATTATTAATAAGGATGCTGAGTTTGAAAACGGGTCAGTAGGTCCGGGTTTTGTGTTTGAAACCCGCCAGGAAGATGATGGTGAGGACGATGCTGTTGATCAGCAGGAAAAGACGCAGGAACCCTACAAACAGGATGAACAGGGTACTCAGCGAGGCGCGCCCGGACTAGGTGAACTAGATGGCACCAATCCCGGTTCCAATCATCATCCTATGGATAGTTAAACTTAAAACGATTGATATGACTAAGAAACACATTACACCATCAACCCCGGTAAGCCCGAGGGATGGACTGGATAATACCGGAACTCAAGGTTATGACTCCCTGAGTGATGACGCTTATACCGGCTCTTCAGATAAACCGGCTGAAAACCCGGAGGATGAAGAAAGTCATACCGGAAGCTCTTCTGAAGATTTTGACGATAAAAAGAATTGAACTCATGGGAAAAATAGCAGAGGAATGGGAGCCTTTTGAGATCCAGGTAACTATAGAAGGAGAGATCAAATCATTGTTGGTAGTTCCTGACAGAGAAGAACTTAAATATCAGATTTTTGATCAGCATACCTCTCTTGGCCTGATCTGGCAGGAGATTGGCAAAACTGGAAAAATTTGGTGTGGGGAGGGTATGGTGGTCAGGGCCTTAGTGACTGAGTTGGGAGAGCAGGTAGAAAATTACTTAAATAACAAACCAGTATAACTGATGTATTGTCAATCATATAATACTTGACAAACCGGGCAAAAAAATGTTCTTCTTTTGGTCTTCCCCAGGTATGATTTCACCAGAGGATGTTCAAACGGGCAAAATTTCCTGGTATTCACCAGCCAGTGTTTTTTCAGGACATAAGCTTTTTTCCAGTTCAAAAAATCAAAGCTGTATTGTCTGGCCTGGTTGATCAGGAGCTTAAGTTTAACTAATGGGATTGAGGCGGCTATACTGGATGGGTGTATACCTACCCGGTAAAGTACTTCATTCTTAATAATATTGCCCACGCCGGAGAAAATTTCCTGATCCAGCAGGATGTCACAGATCAATGCCTGTGGTTTGATTTTGATCTTTTTTAAGGCTTCTGCAGGATTCCACTGCTCAGCCATGACGTCGGCAGACCAGTCATAGCTTGCATTGATATCACCTTCAATATATTTTAAGGAGCAGCTATAGAAATTGAGTTCTGCATTTTCAAAAGATAAACTTAATCTCGCAGGAGCGTCTTTACGTTCGTTGATCCGATAGCTTCCAAACATCATGAAATGTACCCGGAGGCTGAAGTCTTCAAAGCAAATCAGGAAATGCTTGCCCCAGCTTTTAAAGTCTGTTACTTTTTGATGAAGCATTCTATCTTTCTCAATTTTGGTGTTTCCGCTAAGCGCTATAACCTGTTGTCCTTCCAAATCAAGTTCTTCAACGAGTTCTCTTAAAATTACTATAGATGGTCCTTCCGGCATGTCAAATCATATATATGGTATTGATCAACACCTAACTGATCAGATAAGTTTGAAAACTATTTTATTCGCATGATGTTTTAGCTGAAGATCAGATAATGATCATGTGATAAAAGAACTTAAAGTTTAAACTAAAATAAATTGTTATGGATCCTTTTAATATTATTATCAGCACTGAGGAAGGAAAAATTGACCTGAACATCCATCCCCAGGAGGCGGGTACTTATAAGATTGTATATCATGGTGGACTGGTCGGGGAGATCTTTATGGGAAATGGTGGTGAAAACTGGGAGGCGATCACCGCTGAAGCGTTGGAGCCAGGTGGATTTCCCGTATATGAATACGATGAAACTTCGGGACATCAGGATATTTTGCTGAACAGCGCTACAGTACAGGAAATAGGCAGGGAAATTACCAGGGTAGAGATGGGTTTAAATTAGAAGGAAAGAATCTTTAAACAGAATGCTGTTGAGGTTGTTCTTTTAACAAATACAAATATACTTATGGAAACAAACAGGGAGATCATCAGCGACCTGAAAGGATTGGTCAATATTGTTAACGACGGAAAAGAAGGTTATGCTTCGGCAAGTGAAGCTACTGACAGCGGCGAGCTGAAAGCAGTTTTTCTGAAGTATTCAGCACAGCGTGCGGATTTTGCCGACGAGCTTAAGCAGCACATCGCTATCCATGGCGGGGATTCCGAGAATGAACAGGGTGGCCTTTTAGGTGTATTGCACCGCACCTGGATCGACATTAAGCAAGCCATAACCAGCAAGGAAGACGCAGCCATTTTGGGCGCGATTGAAACCGGAGAAAAGGCTGCGATTGAAAAATATGATAAAGTGCTGGAGGATTATGGATCCCATTTAGACCATATCGTGCTGCTGCAACGTCAGCGTACCGGTATTCTGGAAGCTTTGAAAGAAATTGAGACCTATCATCTGCGTTTGGTACGGTAACAGGTTATTTTAATCTTAGAATTTATGAGTGATTCAAAACAGGCAGGTGATCCGGTAGAAATTGATTATTCCAGATATGATGCACAAACGAAAAAGCTTGAGCCTGCTGTGTACAGGCAGGGCGATGTTTTTGCTGCGTTATCTGGTCCAGATCGGGAAACAGGAATTTATGGAGAGGGAGATACGCCGGATGCGGCTATTAAGGCCTGGCGTTCTGCACTTCAGGAGCGCTTCGATAAGTTACATGGGGATGAGTTAAAACACTGATGTTATGGAAAATCAAAAACGTATTTTAATGGTGCTGACTTCCCACTGGCAGATGGAAGGCACCGATAGTAAAACAGGGGTATGGCTGGGGGAGTTCACAGATCCTTATTATGAATTTATTGATGCCGGATACCGGGTAACCCTGGCCAGTCCGCTCGGGGGAAGACCGCCGGTTGATCCCATGAGTGAGCTTACTGAAAATATTACCGGTGCTAACCGGAGGTTTCAGGATGATGAAATTGCCAAGACGGCTTTTGAACGTACCAATGTAATGAGTTTGATGAAGGCTGCTGATTACGATGCGATATTTTACCCGGGAGGACATGGGCCGATCTGGGATCTGGCAGCTGATGCAAGCAGTGGCCGCTTAATCCTTGATTTTTACCATGCTGATAAGCCCGTAGGAGCGGTCTGTCATGGGCCGGCAGCCTTGATTAAGGCGGCGGAGCTGGAGCCGGGATTTTTACTGGGTAAAAATATATCAGCCTTTACCAATACTGAGGAAGCGTTGGTGGGCCGCGGAGATAACATTCCCTATAAACTGGAAACCAGGTTGAGTGATCTGGGGGCCCGGCTGCATTCGGCACTGATTCCGTTTACCAGCCATGTAGAAACAGACGGTTTGCTGATCACCGGACAAAACCCTTTATCCGCCGGACCAACAGCCAAGGCGTTAATAAAAGTATTGGAGGAGGAATTGATTTAAATGATGAGTTATGCCTGAATTACCCGATTTAGAAGTATTTGCCAGAAACCTCGAAAAACATTTTAAAAATCAACGCCTCCAGGAGTTGGAAGTTAAAGTCGCTAAAAAGTTGAATGTTACGATCCCTGAGCTTAAAGCGGCCATCCAGGGGCAGGAGTTAAAGCAGGTGCTCCGGGAAGGAAAAACCCTGCAGCTGAATTTTGAAAATGGTGCTGTATTGGGCTTACACCTGATGTTACATGGGGAACTACAGTTATTGGAGCCCGATCAGCAGGTCAAACACCAAATTATTTCTTTGCGTTTCAGCAGTGGTGATGGCTTTGTCCTTACTGATTTTCAGAAAGCGGCAACACCGACGCTGAACCCGAAGGCAAGTGATGTTCCCGATGCGCTGGCAGAGGAAATGAACCTGGATTATTTTTTCAGCTTGCTTTCCAAACGACGAACTCCCATAAAAACGGTACTGATGGATCAGAAATCCCTCAGGGGTATTGGCAATACTTATGCAGATGAAATTCTCTGGCAGGCAGGAATATCTCCGTTTTCAATAGCCAGGGCTATTCCTGATGCTAAAGTTAAGGCTTTGCATAAGGCAATCGGAACGGTTTTGAATAAGGAAGTGCTTCAAATTGAAAAGAAACTGGGCGGTGCTATTTTTGGAGAGATCCATGATTTTCTGAAGATACATCGCGCTGACCTCACCAGGAGCCCTGGTGGAGCAGAGATTAAAATCAAAGCTATCGGTGGTCGTAAGGCGTATTTCACCGATGAGCAGCAGTTATATGAGTAATCAAGTTTACAATGACCATGCTATTGACTCTCGGCATTTTTATTATTGTAGTGGCTATCCTGCTATTTTCTGGTCCAAAAGGCCAAGGGATTAGTCAGAAATTAAAAAATCAGTAAACCGGAACTCCACCTGGCTGTTTTATAGTGAACCCAGCGGATCTTTCCTGAAGAGGCAATACACTGATAGAAATTGACGCTCAGGACAGGAACAGGATTTTAATTTAAATGACTACTATGGAAAATCAACAGAACACCTCAGAGAACCCAGCAGAAAAATACCCCACACCCCCTTTCCCAAAACAGGATCAGCCGGCTCCTGGAACTGAGTCTCGACTACGTCCGCAGGCCGATCATGGCGAAGAATCCTATAAAGGTAGCGGTAAGCTGGAGGGAAAGAAGGCTGTCATCACAGGCGGCGACTCCGGGATAGGCCGCGCGGTGGCGATTGCTTTTGCCAGGGAAGGGGCTGATGTGTTGATCAGTTATCTTGATGATTCAGAGGATGAGGATGCTAATGTGACTGCCGGGCTGGTGAAAGCAGCTGGTAAAAAGGCAATTTTAGTAAAAGGCGATATACAGGATGAAGCCCATTGCAAACACATTATTGATACGGCTATAAAAGAGTTCGGTGGACTGGATATCCTGGTCAATAATGCGGCGTTCCAGATGGCGAGAAAAACAATGGCTGATATTTCAACTGAAGAATGGGAACGAACTTTCCGCACCAATATCACTGCGATGTTTTTTTTATGTAAAGCAGCCGAACCTCACCTTAAACCTGGTAGTAGCATTATCAATACGACTTCAGTAAATGCTTATTCGCCAAGTGAGCAGCTGCTTCCCTATGCGGCTACAAAGGGGGCTATTCAGAATTTTACGGCTAATCTGAGCCAGATACTATTGATGGATGGTAAAGGCATCCGGGTAAATGCGGTAGCACCGGGTCCTATATGGACGCCGTTAATACCTTCCACTATGCCAGAGCACGAAGAATTCGGTAAGGATACGCCTATGAAAAGGGCTGGTCAACCTGCTGAAGTAGCTCCCGCATATGTGTTCTTAGCTTCCCAGGATGCAAGTTATATAGCTGGGGCTACCATACCTGTTACCGGAGGGCGGATTACAATTTAAGCCCCAGGCATTTGCATTGAACAATTTTCTTGAATTCAAATTTATGGCTATGAAAAAACAGACTGTTAAACCCGCAAAGGATGCTAAATCTGATGAGAAATGGTCGGCTGAGGTCACTCAGCATAGTGATGCGCTTGATCTGGAGGCCAATATATTTGAGTCCGCTGATCCAAAGAAGATTGCTCGTTCGCTGAAGAAGTCAGCCGAAGATAGTGACCGCAAGAAATCAGGTCCTTACCGTTCTGCCATGTCGATGCTGACTTTTTATATCAATCGTGCGGGAAAGAATTTGCCTGAGGATCAGAAAAAAGTACTGGAGAAGGCTAAGGATGAACTAAGGAGTCTGTTTGGTAAACCGCTAAAGGGGCAATCCTGAGCTGTTCAGCTATTTCTCAGCAAGCTGAAATATAGTAGATATCATGAAAAAGCGTAAGGAGTCCGTTTCGGTTTTATATCATAATGCAATGGTGTTGGAGAATCATCAGTCTTATGCTGAGGCTGCCAAGGAATATGCCAGGCTGTTAAAAAGCAATCCCTTACATATTGAGGCAGCTAATCGTTTGATGATCGTGTATAGGAAACTGAAAGCCTATGCTAAGGAAGCGTCAGTAATTGATAAAGCCATTTCGGCTCATGAAAAGGATACTGAGAATAAGCAGCATAAATGGATTAAATCGCACCAAAAGGTGGCAGATATGACCAGATCGCTCGCACAATCGCTTGGTTTACTCAGCGATAGCGGTTTACCTATTTATGAAAACGAATTGTTGGAGAAGTGGAAACGGCGTAAAAAGATTGTTGAGGAGAAACTCCGGAAAGCAAAATAAGTTTATTTTGATGACTGATATCGCTTTATTTATGGTTTTAATAAAAAACTGATCCTCCCATTTGTCTCCAGGGTCGCCTGAGTTATTTTTTCCAGGCTTTGTTCATGGGTTTCCAGTCGCAGGCTTGTCAATAGATCTGATTCACTTAAGGATGCTTTTTCCATATTTTTCCAATTGATCTTCCCATTCTGGTAAAGAATCAATGCTGATCCTTTAAATATTTTATTCAATAGTTGACTTTTAATAGAGAGCCAGGCCAGTAGCATGTTGATGGCGATCATGACGGTTGCGGCTGCTATGGTAGAAAATATTGGGGAGGCACCCACTATGCCTCTTGCCAGTACTGCGCCCATCATGATCACGATAACAAGATCGAAGCCTGATTTTTTTCCAACTATGCGTAAGCCCCCAATGCGAATAAGGATTAGGGCAACAAAGAACATCATCAGTGCTCTGACTGCCATATGATTGGGCGAGAGTTGTTCGCCAGTTCCAAATAGTTCTTCCATTTGTTTATTGGGTGGATTTACTGGTATAACATCGAATGCCTCACTTCTGTTTAAAATCAGCGAACATGATTATTGATATGATATGTTCTGGCAATTGATATAATTTATGATTTAACATTTTAAAACTTCTGCCATAAGTTAGTTGTTTACCTGTTATGTGTAATTTCTCTATTGAATATCCAAAACCAAAAAATGAAATGGTAGATCAGCTAAAGGCTGCCATAGAGGGGCAAACTGCCGGACTTTTTCAAGGCAATACTTCGGCCGGAGCGTTTTCTTTTTCAGCAAAGGGCTTTAAGCTGGCCGGAAACTATTCGATTACAGGTGACATCGTCCAAGTTGAGGTTACTGATAAGCCCTGGTTACTTTCCTGCAGGAAAATTGAGGCTGAGATCAGAAAATACCTGGATGAGGCTGAAAGCAAGGAGTCTTCAACCGAAAGCAATCTGCCTGTTGGTCCTGCAAGTGGCCACATTGATCTGGATGAATCAACCAAAGGGTCTAATTTGTATCCTCAGGATGAGGCTTTGAGGCGGGAAGGAAACCCCGGTCACCTGGATGAAGATTTAAGTATTAATTCTGATGGCACTAACCCAGGGACAGAATATTTGCCACCACTTAAGGATAACGATGAGCGGTAGCCGAGGTGATGGCCTTAATTGAGGTATTTACGGCTGGCCGATCTTTAGCCAGCCGAGCTCATTATTCAACTATGGCTTTTTTCCAGGCTGTTGTGCCGGCTGAAGGTACTTTGATCTGGGTGGGATCTTTTCGTTTTCCAGTAGGTCCTTGTAATTGATCGGCATGTTCGCGGGTAATCTCACGCAAATCATCAACTGATTCGTTTTTTAGTTCATACGGATGATCCTGTTGTTCGAGATTGAGTTTATCTGCCAGTAGTTTTCTGGATTCACGCCCTGATCTTGGAGCAAATAATACGGCTATTGCAGCGCCTGCTGCAAGTCCTGCTAGTAGTGCAAAAGCAGTCAGGCTGTTGTCCTTCCTGTTTTGAACTGCTGATCTGATGAGTTTTTCGTAATTCATAGGAGTAGATTTTATGATGTTATTCTTTGTGAGCTAACCAGCCGATTGCTATGGGTAATTCAGATAGTTTGTAGCCTTTTGCTTCTCCAGGACTGATGTAACTGAAAATATCGGTGAATTTTTCAACGGCTTGCTGATCGGTGACAATTGCCATTTTTTTCCACGCGGTGAGGTGTTTTATCCCGGCAATCAGGTCCTGTATCCAGGCCCCGGCTGTAAAGTTTTGTACTTCAGTTTCCAGTACCAAAAGGTAATAGATTTCTTTGTACTGCTCGCTTAGCTTTTCCAGGCCGGGTAGTAATATCTGCTGCAAGTCGTCTTTGGTAACCTCGCCTCTGGCGCGCACGCCGAATATATGATCCGGTAGATCAGGAATGATTGTTAGCATAATCTTAAAGGTTTATAGCATAACAAGATGAGCTGGATATGGTTTTATAATTTTAGATCGGTTTTTATGAAATTATGACAGAATTCAGCTGAAAATTTTTCAGAAACCTTGCAATTTTTGCAGACTAAATAGCCGCAAATGCAGTTGGCATTTTCATTGTATTTATGGATAGGAACATGAGTTCAAAGCGTTTAATTAATTATAAGTTTTAATCATTAAATCAAATTAAGGAGGAAAAACTATGACACTGGTTAAATTTAATCCAAAAAACAACAATTCATTAATGCCAGGCTTTAATTATGTTTTCAATTCTATTTTCAACGACACCTTTTTTTCTGACCGAATGGTGGCTCATGTACCTGCAGCGAACATTTCTGAAAGTGCAAATGAATTCCATCTTGAGCTTGCTGCACCTGGTCTGAAAAAAGAAGATTTTAAATTGAATCTTGAACGTAATGTGCTGAGCATTTCTGTTGAACAGCGCAGTGATGATCAACAAGAACAAAAGAATATGACTAAACGTGAATATAGTTATTCCTCTTTTGTACGTTCTTTCACCCTGCCGGAAAGTGCGGATGAGAATGGAATTCAGGCGAGTTATAACGATGGCATTTTATCGATTGATATTCCAAAAAAGGAAGAGGCAAAAAACCTTAGCCGCCAGATTGAAATTAAATAACATCACCTATCTGGAGCCCTTTATAGGGCTCCTTTATTTGTCGATATTGCGTTTAAATTGGCAATTTATGAAAACTCAGTTTTATATTTTACTTAGCTTGAAAAACAGGTCTGAGTTTAAGGATTATGGCCAGTTTTCTCTAGGTAATAACAAGCAAGCTGCCCAGGATATTTTTAGCAAGCTTAGAGGTAATCAGGACTATTGTAATGAAGCATTACTGCATTTTGATTTTATGGAGACTGTTGACCATATTCCTGTGTTGATCCGTACGCTTTGCTGTACGCTGGAAGAATATGTGTTTAATTGTAAACTACTCGCTCTGGAAACTTTTAAGCAATGTAACCTGGAATAATTGGCAGAATGCGCATAGTTTTATTGGGTTATTTTAACTTTAGCGAGGTTAAAGTTATATGACATTGCCATGTTAACGCTCACGTCCAATTACCTGAACACTTCTGCATTTTACTATTTTTATGATTTTAACTATAGATCCCATATCGAAGAGAAAAAAACGCTGTTATTAATGGTTTTACGGCATTTTTTAATTTTGAAGTGAGTAACAACAAGCGCCGGAACAGAATTGTTTGGGATTAAATTTTCTTATTGTTTAAAGCTAAAAACTGTTCGTTTTGGTATATGTTTTGCCAATTTTCGTGCTGAAGAGATTTTAATTTTTAACCCTACATCATTTGCCCCTATGAGTACGATTAATCTAAACAATGAAATCTGCAATCACCGCTCTTGCCTGGAAGCCTTTGCGATGAAGTTCACTGCGGATACCGAAGATGCCAATGATCTGGTACAAGACACGATCATTAAAGCAATCCGTTATCATAACCTGTATCGTGAAGGAACTAATCTTCGCGGATGGTTATATACCATTATGAAAAACACTTTTATTAATGAATATCGCAGAACGGGCCGTAGAAGGAGTGTCATTACAGTAACTGATGACCTGAGTGCCCAGCAGCTGAAAAAAAGTGCAGCTCACAATCTGGGAGAAGGTAAATTTGTTATGGAAGACATCAATAAGGCTATGGAAAAGCTGCAGCCTGAATACTCGATTCCATTTTTAAGATATTTTGAGGGATATAAATACCACGAGATTGCCCAGGAGATGGGAATCCCTATCGGTACTGTTAAGACCCAGATTCATATGGCCAGACAGTTATTGAAACATCAACTTAAGATGTATGCTAAACATTTTTCTGCTGTAGCTAGCTAGGAATAAGACTGGTTTTTAATTAGGAATGTCTACTGCTAACCGGCTATCAATCTGTTTAAAGTGGATTGGTTGCCGGTTATTTTTGTTAATGTAGTGGCATTAGTACTTCCTTTATTTAAATTTTCTGCTGTAGAGCTGGATGAGGTATTGATGGAAATTGTACGTAAAACGGAGGCTGGTGTGCGAACGGCAAGGATGGACGAATCAACTTTAATTATTAAAAAACCGGATAGTGGTTAACTATCCGGTAAAGACTATCATTGCAAACGGCCTTTTACCTATTGTTCTTTGGTTTTAGCATAATCACTCCACTGGGCGATCCCTTCCGGCTCCGCTTTTTTTACTTCCTGGCTTTTTTCTTTACTGAGCTGCTGGTTTAGCTGCTTGTTTTCTTCCAATTCTTTTTCCATTGGATCAGGTAATTCCGAAAGGCCTTTGGTGTCTTTGACATGTTGTAGTGGATTTTCAATGTATTCCCAGTCTTTGCCCATGCCTGGCATTTCTCCCTGGTTCCAGGGGCCTCTTGCACTTTTATCTGGGGAAAGGTTGAAGTACTGCTGGGTAAATCTTGGGTCATGCTGCAATACTGCGGGAGGAAAGTTAGGTTGGATACTTTCCAAGGCGGCCTCGAACATTTTGTAATGTGCCACTTCTCTTGTCATCAGAAACGAAAGCGTTTCTTTGATGTACGGATCGTCGGTAAATTTCATCAGGTGTTCGTAAACCAGCTTTGCCCTGGATTCTGAGGCGAGGTTGCTGCGCAGATCGACGGTCAGATCGCCGTTGGAATGGATGTAGGAAGCGCACCAGGGTATACCCTGGCTATTCCTTGGGGTAGGGCGGCCGCCCGTAATGATCGGAAACTGTGGATTGGCAGTCAGGGCAGCGTGAATGATACTTTCTTTAGCCGCTTTACCGTCCATGACCTGCATGATTTCCGATTGATCTGCTGCGTTTTTAAGTTCTCCGTTTACTCCTTTGAGCAGCATCTGGATGGTGGCCCCTATGATCTCCAGATGGGAGAATTCCTCGGTGGCGATATCCATCAGCATGTCGTATTTGTCAGGATGGGGCTGCTTTGCGCCAAATGCCTGGGTGAAATACTGCATCGCTGCAGCAAGTTCGCCGTTTTCGCCGCCGAATTGCTCTAAAAGCAGATTGGCAAACATAGGGTCAGGGCGTGATACCCTGGCGTTGAATTGTAAGTCTTTAACGTGATGGAACATAATGTTGTTTTTTAATAGGTGAATGGATAGATAGTTGTTTATTATAGTGCTTTTATTCCTTGTCGAGCAGGTAAGCATGCAAGAGCTGCGCGACACGCATGACGGTCTGTTCGACAATATCCTGGGGACTTCCCTGGTAAACGGTTCTTTCACTAAAAATCAGTTCGTGTCCGCTGATTCCATACAGGAACATGGTGCCTACTGGTTTTTCTTTAGTCTCACTGCCCCCTGGAGCTGTCAGTCCCGTGCATCCAACGTGAATGGTCGCGGGTATGAGCCTTTGCAGGCCGGCGGTGATGGATAAGGTGACAATTTCAGATTCCGGGCTGAAGGTTTCCAGCTGTTGTTCCGGCACTTTGAGCAGGCTATGTTTAATGGCTGCGTCGTAGCAAATAATTCCTCCTTTCAGGAACTTACCAGCATCGGGTATCATGGCGAATTCGGCTGTAATTCTGCCCGCAGTTGCGCTTTCCGCAAATGCGATGCTGAGTTTATTTTTGATCATGAGTTCTCCACATGCGTGTAGCAGGAACCTATAGATATGGCTTTCCATTTCTCTGTATTTTGTTGAATTGTTGTTTGATTATTTTCCTGTTTCCAAATGTGGGGCATCAACGGGTTTGGATTCCGGGGAGCCTTTCTGACGCAGGTATATGGTTAAAAATACAATGGAGGCTACCGAAAGGAATTCGCTTTGCCAGTTCTGAAAAGTTTCAAACCAGAATTCCGGCTCTCCCAGGTATTCCGTTACCGTTGACGTGGGTAAGTGTTTGGCCACTTGCTCGACATTGTGGTTTTGCCAGCTTCCGTATAAGTGTAAACCCCAACTGGTAAAAAACAGGACCGCAAAGCAGATCGATAGGGAGTTGCTATATAGCTTAAGTATCCAGCCTCCTTTTCTAACTGCCCAGGGAGCGTCCGAATAGGGTTGTGGCTTGCGATCTACTTCTTCAGGTTCATCCAGCTTTTTGGATTCTGCTGAGCCGACTTGCCTTAAGGATATGGTAAGCATGACATATAAAGCCATTTGCAGAAACTCACTTTCGAAATTTTCAAAAGTAGCGGAGATGAAATGGCCGCTTTTTAAGTAAGTGCCCAAGCCAATTTCCTTTGCATGTGCTTCTAGTAAGTCCTGATTGTGCTGTTTCCAGCCGGTCAGTGCCTGCGCAAAAAGGGTAACAACAAATAACAGGAGGAAAACAAGGGTTAGCCCATTACGGTAGAAGTAAGAGCGGTTGATTGATTTTGCTTTCATATTTAAATTTATATTGGTTCATGTTTTGGGCAGCCCAACTTCGTAGCTAACTTTATGCTGATCATAATAATCGATGTTGAGCTTGCATACAACCACTAGTTTTATATATTGTTTAATTTATTTTTATAAAATTTAAACAATATTGTTGTGAGACCAGGTAATGCTTACTTGCTGATTTCCGTTTAGACAATATTCTAGATTTCCGTCTTTGGTCAGCCTGCCTTGAGCAGGTTCTTTTTCTCCTTTGATGCTCAGCTTGAAGGTGGGTAGCCGTTTGCTGTCTGTTTTAACAATCATTAGTCTACAGGATAAGCGCTCATCGCCCAGTGTGGAAAAGTGTATATTCTTTCCTTTAACTGCTTTATACCCTGAGGTGGGGTAGTCTACGTATATCAGAAATGGTTCACCTGGAATCCGGAGGTAATGTCTGGGCAGGATACCGAAGGCATTTCCGGCTCCGTATACTTCCTGCCCTACGGTACCTGATTTTTTCCAGCCGTCCTGCAGATCCTCCAGGGCAATCCAGAGCTTGGGATCTACTTCTCCGATCTTTGGCTTTTCTTCCAGCATTTCTTTTGGTAACATGGCCGGGTAGTAATACACGGCCCGGTCTACCAGGTAACGGATGTATTCTGCGATCAGTAGTTTTACTGAAGGCAGGATGTCTATGCCTTCAGCGTGTTTGAGGTAATCATGCAAAGCGCAGAATACTTCCTGTTCTTCATAGACTGCGGTGTAAGGGGCATCATTTAAGGGGAAGAGGGAAAAGAACTTCGGAAAGTTTTTTCCATATCCATAGTTGCAGTCCCAGATCTGTGTATTGCGGAAAATTGCCGCCAGGCATTGATAGCTCAATTCCAAGTAAACTTCGTTTTTGGTGATCTTGTAAAGTCGTAGCAGTGCTCCAGAAGCAAAAGCTGTGTTGTTGGCCTGGTAGAAAACATCAAATCCATATTCCTGGAGTGTATTTGCTGCTTTTTCAGCTTCATTTAAATAGCGTTTTTCTTTAGTGAGTTCCCATGCCTGGAGCATGACATGCGCGTAAAGTCCCGCTACATCTTTTTCTCCGCCTTTGCCCTCTGCAGTTTCTGCTTTAAGTACTTCCAGGGTATCCATTTTATAGAATACCGGCCAATGGTAGTTGAAATTATGGGCAACTTTAATCGTAAAATCAAGGGAATTCAGGAAGAGCTTTTCAGCTGTTTTGTCTCCTTTTAAAGCTAATCTGGATAAGTTAAGTAGGGGATGATGCAGGTACCAGGAGTCCATTACCCCGGGCATTTTCTGTTCTTCTTCGCCCTTAAGCTGATCTTCAGCAGCGGGTAACCATCGGGTGATTACGCCCAATTTTGAGTCGTAAAACTCAGGCAGACCTTCTTTGATGGTTTTCATGACTTCAAGTTCTGTCCTGCTCCATTCTACATAATCTAGCAGTGGTAGCAATACAGCCAATTGCACCATGATTTCCGGTGGGGTATTGTAATCGCTCACATAGGCATTAAAGTATTTGTGCCCTGCCACCTGGCTCCAGCATCCGGGGTTTTCGATGAGGTCTTTAAGCCCTTTATCCAGTATTTCCGGCCATTGCTGGTATTGGGTTTCTGGCCTTGGAAGCAGCAGGTAAATTCTTGCAAGTAGGTTCAAAAACTGATGGTTTGTAGCAAACTGATCTTCCGGAGAATGTGCATCAAATGCGATAAAGGCATCATTGATGATGATTTCTTTACCAGCTTCTAATGGCTGTTCTGTGTTTGGTGGCAAAGCGAAACCCATTTCCGGCCAGTCGCCACCCACGGTATTGGCGCCAGAAGTCTGGGTTTGCTCACAGTAATCTGCCAATGCAGTAAGATTTTGCAGGTAGAGGATGGAAGCTGATTTTGGCCTGGTTTGACTAAAGTAGATCATGCCTGTTCTGGTACCCTCCTGGCTGAGGTGAATCTTTCCTGCAGTGTTTTCCGCGTGGCCGTTTTTGCTGCTCATGATAATATCCCTTGGCCAGAAGGGGATCAGCAGATCTTTTTTAGGTTTTAACCTGGTCGTGTAACGCAGTACGGGATTTATTTCCTGATGGTCGATGGTAAGTTCTACCTGCTGCTTGCCGGTTTCACTGTCCAGCTCCAGATGGATTCCATGACTGTGTTGTGTGCTTTTTTTTACTGCCAGATTTGCCCCCGGACTAAATGCCGCTCTAAAGCATGCTCTTCCGCCCTTTGGGAGATTAGCGACTATCCAGATGGAATCTGTAGTCTGGTAAACTTTAAATTCAAAACTTCCGGCAGCTTTGCTGTAAAGCGCCATTTGGCTTTCCGCTAATTCAGAACTTGCGGATACTGCCCAGGGAGATAATCCATTCATAACAAGCGATATTTAAAGGTTAATTTCGATGGGAAAGAACAGGGATCTGAGCGTATTGTTTGGATGTCTTGTATTTTTTTTAAAAAATATTTTTTTCACCTGTTTTCAAACATTTTCATTGTAGAGTTGGTTACTGCCTAGCTTACTAATGATGGCTTAGCTTTTTAGGGATGTATAAAAAATATAAGGTTTTAACTGTATTAACCTGCGGCATGTATTTGCCAATGATCGCTTTCGGGCAAGATAAATTATCAGACACTTATTGGCTGTTCCACCCTGTACCCAAAGCGCAGATGCGGGATATGGAAACCGACAGGCCTGATGTTACCGAATCTCCATTTACGGTGGATGCCGGACATTTTCAATATGAAACTGATTTAATCAGGACATCCAGGGAGCGGTCGGATAGCAAGCAGACCAATACTTTGCTGATCAATCAGGCGAATCTTAAGATAGGTATAACCGGTTCTATGGCAATTCAGATTGGTTTTCAGAGTTTTGGCAGGGAAAAGGAAACGGATCTGGGTTCTGGTGAAGTTAAAAAGAGCTATGGTATAGGGGATGTAACTTTCAGGATTAAGCAAAATCTGTTAGGTAATAACGGCGGTAATTTTGCGCTTGCCGTGCTGCCTTATGTGAAGTTTCCCAGTTCCAAATTTGATACGCAAAGCCGTTTTGAAGGTGGACTGATCGTTCCGATGCAGTTTAAACTGCCTGGTGAATGGAAGTTGGGCTTACAGCTGGAAGCTGACCGGCTTAAGGATGCTGATCAGCAGGCGATGCATACGGAATTTTTGCAGTCACTAACCATTAGCCATGCGCTGATTAAGGGGGTGGATGGTATTGGGGAAACCTATTATAGTTATGATTTTAAAGCACACCAATGGTCAAATTTTTTAAACGCGGCGATTCAAATAGATGTTGCCAGGGACTTTAAACTGGATGCAGGATTGAATTATGGAATTCAGCAAACTGCCTCCAAACATTACTTTATCGGCGCCTCCTGCAGGTTTTAAAGATAAGAAATATGGAAGAAGCATTTAACATTAAGATTGGTTACGGGGATAAGGAAGTTACACTGACCATCTTGCAGCACAAAGATTATTTTAAGGTAATTTATTTCGGAGGAATTATGGGCGCTGTCCGGAAGGTAGATGAGAATTGGGAGCTACTGGAAGTGGAAGAAATTGATGCAGGGGATTTACCACGATATAATGCAGATCTGAAAGGCGAACGGTTAGAGATCATATTGGATGAGCACACAGTTGGAACAATAGGCAGGGAAATAGCGCACGATGATACTGTTGATGAAGGATGAAGTTGATCTCCAGAGTTTAGCCTTATCGTTTAGTTAGCGCTCAGTTGGATCATTGTTTTTGGGGTTAAGCAAATTGTCAGTTTTCTTTTTTAATTCCTCCAGTTTATCCATGACCTGGGCATTTTTGATTTTTAACTGGGCTGATTTTTTTAGCAGTTCTGCTGTGGTTTGCTTATTCAGATTTACATCTGAATTTTCATATTCATTTTCCATATCGGGCTGATTAAAGGGAGAGGAAGGACTGATGTTTATCAAGATAGGTAATTTAATTTTAAATAACGATTTGTTATGGTTTAGTTACAGAATTAATAATCCAGTTTGACTATTTGCTTAAATTTACTTTTTTAAACTGTTTATATGTTTTGTTTTTAAGTTAAACAAAATTACTAGTTGGGTGTTCTCCTCTGTGATAGTAGTTTATGGAAAACTTAACGTTACCTGAAGGCACAGAGGAAAGGATCTGGAAAGGAAGGCATTCCCTGGAGATTTTTACATTGGAAACAAATGAGATGGGTTTTATCGGTGGTGGCATCATTACCAGCGCTGCCTTTAATATTCGGTACCGCGTACATACAGATCTTCTTTGGAAGGTAAATCAGCTTAGCATCGAAGATCTTGACCGGCCTTGGGTAAGGCTTGGGCTTCGCCGGTCGGCAGATGATTTATGGTATGACTATCAGGGTTTAGAAATTAAGGAACTTGCCGGTAGTGCGGAAGTTGATATTTCAGCTTCACCTTTCACCAATACAATCGCTTTGCAGAAGTTAGGCAATTTAAAAGAAAAAACGTTTAAGGTTGTTTACATTCATATACCTGATTTAAGTTTAAGTGTAGTGGATCAAATGTACACGGTGCTTGGTCCGGGAAAATTTAAATATGATAACCTAACTAGTGGGTTCTCGGCTGAATTATCCGTCGACCAATATGGTTTATTATTGGACTATCCAGGTTTGTTTAAAATACTTTAGATAAACTGGATTTATAAGACGTTGGTAGTAAAAACAGGTTTTCCGCAAAGGAGTTGAAAAAACAAAGGCCATCATTACTGCTAAAGTCAAGTTCCGTAAAATTACCATGCATAAAGTGGATGTTGAGTTCGCAGGGGCTATTTTCCTGGATAACAATGCAATTTCATGAAGGTATCTTCGTTGCTCAATTCCGTAGAAATCACAATCTGGATATCGCTGTGCAGCGGCAATGCAAGATTTCCCGATGCCACTACCAATATCAATGATCTTGCTGCCAGGTTTATCACTTAGAAAAGCCGCAGCATTCTTAATCACTTCCAGTGGACTCCAATGTACAGGAGAGAGCTTTTTCATTCTTGGAGAAAGCTGGCTATCATAAAGTTCATCGTCAGGTAATAGGCTGTTGAAAGAGGACTTGTGTTCATTAATAGAAATATATTGTGGCGAATTCAGGATACAGAATCAATGGATTTCGTCACAAAATATCATCGGAAAAAATGATAAAAGTCATTATTTGAAACTGGATAGAATGGTTGTATCCGTCTCATCTTTTCTTATATACCTCCCTAATAATAGCCAAAATCACTTCTAAATGTTCTAATGGACTCCCAGATACCCCGCATAGACTGATGTCAAAATTAACTAAAAGCCTGCAAATCAAATGATTGCAGGCTTTTTTGTTTTCTGTCTAGTCCTAAAAAAGGTTGACCAAAATCTTAAAAAGATGGTCAATGATAATTTTAAAAGAAAGCAACGTCCACCCAGGAGTTACAGTGAGAACTTTAAACGATTAGTCGTTAGTGAATATGAAT
>NZ_LGEL01000066.1 GCF_001636695.1 Pedobacter panaciterrae | reverse complement strand
ACTATACAATAATCTTAGACCACATTTCTCTATTGGTTTATTGACGCCAAAACAGGCTCATTCACAAGCCATAGTAAAAGTAAAACGTTGGAAAACAAAACAACCATCAAAATCAGATTTTGATGGTCGTTTCTAAATAGTAATTTTGTTAAACACTAGTCAACTTTTTTCAGGACTAGACATAAAAGACTATTTTTTATCGTCCTTTACTTCTTCAAAATCAACGTCTGTAACGTTATCGCCACCATCAGCTGACTGAGATCCATCTTGAGCTTGGGCAGCACCGCCTTCTGGCTGCGCACCGTCTTGTCCTGATTTATACATCTCTTCTGAAGCTGCATTCCATGCATTTTGCAATTCTGCTTGTGCTGTATCAATATCAGCAAAGTTTCTTGCAGCATGAGCATCTTTAAGTTTTTTCAAACCTTCTTCAATAGGAGCTTTTTTATCAGCAGATAACTTATCTCCGAATTCTTTTAATTGTTTCTCAGTTGAGAAAATTAAAGCATCAGCACCATTGATTTTTTCTGCCTCTTCTTTAGCAGCTTTATCGGCTTCTGCATTTTTCTCAGCTTCTTCTTTCATTCTTTTGATCTCTTCATCAGTTAAACCTGAAGAAGCTTCAATACGAATTTTTTGCTCTTTACCGGTTGCTTTATCTTTAGCGCTTACATGTAAGATACCATTCGCATCGATATCAAATGCTACTTCAACCTGAGGAACTCCACGAGGTGCTGGTGGAATGCCATCTAATATAAAACGACCAATTGTACGATTTTGAGCTGCCATAGGGCGCTCTCCTTGTAAGATATGGATTTCTACCGATGGCTGATTATCAGCTGCCGTTGAGAAAGTCTCTGCTTTCTTAGAAGGGATTGTTGTATTAGCTTCTATTAATTTGGTCATTACACCACCCATAGTCTCAATACCTAGAGAAAGAGGAGTTACATCTAGTAACAATACATCTTTAACTTCTCCAGTTAATACACCACCTTGGATTGCAGCACCAATAGCTACTACCTCATCAGGGTTTACGCCTTTAGATGGTTCTTTACCAAAGAAAGCTTTTACAGCTTCCTGGATCGCAGGAATACGCGTAGAACCACCAACAAGTATAATCTCATCAATATCACTTGTTTTTAAGCCCGCATTTTTCAAAGCTGATTTACAAGGGTCTATTGTACGTTTAATTAAATCACCAGCTAATTGCTCAAATTTAGCACGGGTTAATGTTCTTACCAAGTGTTTAGGTCCTGTTGCATCAGCAGTGATGTAAGGCAGGTTAATCTCGGTTGAAGTTGTGCTTGAAAGCTCAATCTTAGCTTTTTCAGCAGCTTCTTTAAGACGTTGTAAAGCCATTGGATCCTGGTGAAGATCCATGCCGTTTTCATTTTTAAACTCAACAGCTAACCATTCGATAATGATATGATCAAAGTCATCACCACCCAGGTGAGTATCACCATCAGTTGATTTTACTTCAAATACACCATCACCTAATTCTAATACTGAAACGTCATGAGTACCACCACCGCAATCAAACACAACAATTTTCATATCCTTATGTGCTTTATCTAATCCATAAGCTAAAGCAGCAGCAGTTGGTTCATTAATAATACGTTTAACAGTTAAACCTGCAATTTCTCCAGCTTCTTTTGTTGCCTGACGTTGAGCGTCATTAAAATAAGCAGGAACAGTGATAACTGCTTCAGTTACCTCATGACCTAAGAAATCTTCTGCAGTTTTTTTCATTTTCTGCAAAATCATTGCAGAAATTTCTTGTGGTGTATATTTACGGTCGTCTATCTCAACCCTTGGTGTATTGTTATCACCTTTAACTACCTTATAAGGTACGCGTGATGATTCTTTAGAAACTTCAGCAAAGCTGCTTCCCATAAAGCGCTTAATTGAAGAGATTGTTTTTGTTGGGTTAGTGATTGCCTGACGCTTTGCCGGCTCACCTACTTTACGCTCTCCATTTTCTGCAAAAGCAACAATGGAAGGTGTAGTACGTTTACCCTCGCTGTTGGCTATAACTACAGGTTCGTTACCTTCCATTACGGCTACGCAAGAGTTTGTTGTTCCTAAGTCTATACCAATAATTTTTGACATGCTATTTTATCTATGTTTATGTTTATGAAATCTTATTATTTACATCTGTTCAACAAGCAATGTGCCAATAGGGTTTTGGCAGAAAAAATAGTTTTTCCATGAGATTTTCGATATAAAATTGTCCGAATTAGATGATAAAAATGTGACAGTATGACAGAACCGCTGTTACATTTCGTCCTTCAAAAGCATTTCCAAATGATGATATCCTATTCCAAAATAACTTTTAATGTCCTGTATCTGAGCAAGTATTTCAGCTTTCTTCCCTCTACTAATATCTCCCTTTATACCAACTACCAAAACATTCTTGGGTGTATGAACATCTGAAATGAATTCAAATACTTTAGTTTTATAACCAAAATATTCAAGTATAAGTGCTCTAATCCCATCTGTTATCATTTCTGCCTGGCGCTCTAAGAAGATTCCATATTTGGTTAAAAAAGAAACATCATTTTTAGTTTTACCCTTTTCCATTTCTCTTCTAATTTGCTTATGGCAGCAAGGTGCTACAACAATTAATTGTGCACCAGCCTTTATTCCTTTGTAAATTGCATCATCAGTAGCTGTATCACAAGCGTGTAGAGCAATTAATAAATCAATTGAATCACTATTATAACTATCGATACTGCCTTCAACAAACTGCAGTTGGTTAAAATCCGATTTTTTGGCAATACCATTGCACAGTTGGACCATGTCTTCCCTGAATTCAACCCCCACCATGTTTACATTTTGCTTAAGCACATTATGTAAATAATCATAAAGAGCAAAAGTAAGGTAACCCTTACCCGATCCCATATCCACAACATTTCGGACTTTAGCATTAGGCAGTTCTTTAATCAAAGAACTCAGAATTTCAATATACTGATTAATCTGTTTGTACTTATCCTGAGAATTTTTAAAGACTTTTCCTTCCTGATCCGTAACCCTCAATTCTTGTAAATAAGTTTTTCCAGCAGGTTTTATAATTCTTTTCTTCTCTTTATCGTGAGCCATGCTTGGCTTGGTATTAGAAACATTCTCTCTTTCTCTTAAAGAAATAGCTCCCTTTTTCCCATGCTCAACAATGACTTCCTTATCAGTAGTGAACAGCGTACAGATTCTAAAATCATTACTGATCAAATTTTTAATCAATTCAGCGCCCTCCACTGTACTTAAATTCTTAAATATATCCCGGGTTTTATAACGATAATTAAAGGAAAGCATATCCACTCTCTTAATTTTTACTCTTCTAACATATATATTCTTAAGCTCTTTTTCGTTTCCATGGTAATTTCCTAACGACGCTTTTAGAAATACATTTAAAGAAATACTTTCTGATAATTGATCCAGGAATAGCTGGATGCTAAGTTGATTCGACATGGAGTAAGATTACTGTGCAAAGATAGGTTTTGAAAAGCAAAAAAAAAGTCGGTTCAAATTGAACCGACTCCTATATTTTGACTAGGGAATATTATTCTCCTTTATCTTCTTTTGCTTCTTCAGCAGCAGGCGCTTCTTCTACCACCTCGTCAGCTTTAACTTCTTCAGTTTTTGCTGCTACAGGTGCATCAGTTTTTTTAGCTTTGCTTCTACCACGACGAGTAGTTTTCTTTTCAGCAGAATCTGCTTCTTTACCGTAAACTTCGTTATAATCAACTAATTCAATTAATGCCATTTCAGCATTATCACCAAGACGATTATTTAATTTAATGATCCTGGTATAACCACCCGGACGGTTAGCAACTTTCGCTGCAATATCACGGAACAATTCAGTAACAGTTTCTTTATCTTGTAAGTAACCGAAAACAATACGACGAGAATGTGTAGTATCAGTTTTTGATTTAGTGATAAGAGGCTCAACATACATACGCAAAGCTTTTGCTTTTGCCAAAGTTGTCGAGATTCTTTTATGTTTAATTAACGATGAAGCCATGTTAGCCAACATCGCCTTACGATGTGAATCTGTTCTTCCTAAGTGATTTACTTTTTTACCGTGTCTCATTTTTAAATTTATTCAGTGTATACCGTCTCTATGAAATTAATCTGAGGGAATTATACACTATTAACAATATATAATTTATGCTTTTAGCTTATTATTCCTCGTCCAATTTGAATTTAGACAAGTTCATTCCAAAAGATAAACTTTTAGATTTAACAAGCTCTTGTATCTCTGTTAAAGATTTTTTACCGAAGTTTCTGAATTTTAACATATCAGCCACATCATAAGAAACCAAATCAGCTAAAGTACGAATATCGGCTGCTTTTAAGCAATTCAACGCACGAACTGATAAGTCTAAGTCCACTAATTCAGTTTTTAAGATCTTACGCATATGCAAGATTTCCTCATCAACTTCTTTAGTCTCTTCTTTAGCTTGAGATTCTAATACTAAATTCTCATCAGAGAACAACATAAAGTGCTGGATTAAAATCTTAGCAGCTTCTTTTAATGCCTCTTCAGGATGAATGGATCCATCAGTAGAGATATCCAGTATTAATTTTTCGTAATCTGTTTTTTGTTCAACACGATAATTTTCAATCGTATATTTCACATTTTTCATCGGAGTGAAAATCGAATCGATTGCAATAACTCCAACTACAGCATCATTAATTTTATTCTCTTCTGCTGGTACATAACCACGTCCTTTATTAATGGTCAATTCCACCTCTAAAGTAACAGATTTCTCCATGTTACAGATAACGAAATCTGGATTAAGAACCTCAAAGTTATTAGAGAATTTAGTAATGTCTCCTGCAGCAAATTGCTCCTGGCCATTTACTACAATAAAAACCTTCTCAGAATCGCCTGAATCACCTACTTTTTTAAAACGAACTTGTTTTAAGTTAAGAATAATTTCAGTCAAATCCTCTACAACACCTTTCATTGTAGAAAACTCATGAGATACGCCAGAAAAACGAATACTTGTAATGGCATAACCTTCCAAAGAAGAAAGCAATATTCTTCTTAAGGCATTACCAATTGTTACACCGAAACCGGGCTCTAAAGGACGAAATTCAAATATACCATCGAAATCAGTTGATTTCTGCATGATTACCTTATCGGGTTTCTGAAATGCTAAAATTGCCATTTATAATGTTTTTAGATCGTTATTAAAATTATGCAACGTAAAAAATTAATTGCCCGTAGGCAATTAATTAAATATATTACTTAGAGTATAACTCTACTATAAGGTTTTCTTTGATGTTTTCTGGTATCTCATCACGATTAGGATAAGCTAAAAATTTCCCAGTTAACTCATTCGCATTCCAGTCTAACCAATTAAATTTATTGATTACTCTTCCTGCTACAGAATTTGTGATTGCTTCTAATGTTTTTGATTTCTCGCGAACTGCAACAACATCTCCTGCTTTTAATTGATATGAAGGGATATTTACTACTTCACCGTTAACTGTTACGTGTTTATGGCTAACTAACTGACGGGCAGCTGAACGTGTAGTAGCAATACCTAATCTATAAACTGTATTATCTAAACGCGCTTCTAATAATTGCAATAAGTTATCACCTGTAATCCCATCACGAGAAGATGCTTTAGTAAACAAGTTACGGAACTGACGCTCCAATACACCATAAGTGTATTTAACTTTTTGCTTTTCCATTAATTGAACTGCGTACTCAGATTGTTTTCCTCTTCTTTTTGAAGCACCATGTTGCCCAGGAGGATAATTTTTTCTATCTAATACTTTATCAGGACCAAAAATTGGTTCTCTGAATTTACGCGCGATTTTGGACTTTGGTCCTGTATATCTTGCCATTGCTTTTTGTTTTAAAGTATCTTGCAACCTGAAGCTGCAGACTCTTAGCTTTAAAAATTAATAAATTAAACTCTTCTCTTCTTAGGAGGACGACATCCATTGTGTGGAAGTGGTGTAATATCTTTGATTGAGGTTACTTCAATACCTGAAACCTGCAATGTTCTAATTGCAGACTCACGACCTGAACCTGGACCTTTAACAAAAACTTCTACTTTACGCAGACCTAAATCAAATGCTACTTTACCGCAATCTGATGCAGCCTGACCTGCTGCATAAGGAGTGTTCTTTTTAGAACCCTTGAATCCCATTTTACCTGCAGAAGACCATGAAATAGTTTGACCGTTGTTATTTGTTAGGGTAACAATGATATTGTTAAAAGTAGCATTGATGTGCGCCTGACCAACAGGCTCAATAACAACAATACGCTTTTTGGTAACTTTTTTACTCTTAGCCATAATTATTATTCAGTACTAATTTTTATTTAGTAGCTTTTTTCTTGTTCGCAACTGTTTTTCTCTTGCCTTTACGTGTACGAGAGTTGTTCTTAGTACGCTGACCACGCACAGGTAAACCTTTTCTGTGACGTAAACCGCGGTAACAACCAATGTCCATCAAACGTTTAATGTTTAACTGAACCTCTGAACGTAAAGCTCCTTCAACTTTTACGCCGTCGTTTATAATGGTACGGATTGCTGATAATTCATCATCAGACCAGTCCTGTACTTTTTTGCTTAAATCGATACCTGCTTCAGTTAATATACGTTGTGCAGTTGATCTACCTATTCCGAAGATATAAGTTAATCCAATTTCGCCTCTTTTGTTTCTTGGTAAATCAATACCTGATATCCTTGCCATATTTGTACTAAATGTTTGATTATTTGATTAAACGACAGATTGAGTAACCTGTACATTCAATCCAATCATACTTCAATAATTTCTTAACCTTGACGTTGCTTAAATTTAGGGTTTTTCTTGTTTATTACGTAAAGTTTACCTTTACGACGAATAACCTTGCAATCAGCACTACGTTTTTTAATTGATGACCTAACTTTCATTTTATTTATATCTATAAGTAATCCTGCCCTTTGATAAATCGTAAGGCGACATCTCTAATTTTACTTTATCCCCGGGTAAAATTTTGATGTAGTGCATCCTCATTTTCCCCGAAATATGAGCTATTATCTCATGTCCATTCTCTAGTTCAACTCTGAACATGGCATTCGATAATGCTTCTTTTATTACACCGTCTTGTTCAATTGAGGCTTGTTTAGCCATATAATATTGATTTTTACTTAATTAGCTGCTATTAAACAGGGTTGCAAAATTAAATAAAAAATTTTAATTATTTACTTTTTTTCTATTAAAACTTCTTCAATTAAAGAAAAGGTAGATAAAACATCTGCTTTTCCCTTTTTTACAGCCACTGTATGTTCAAAATGTGCAGAAGGTCTATTGTCATTACTGGTTACTGTCCAGCCATCAGACCAAAACTTCACTCCGGCTGTGCCGGCATTTATCATTGGTTCGATTGCTATAACCATCCCCTCTTCCAGTTTAATACCACTACCACGTTTACCGTAGTTAGGAACCTCTGGCTTTTCATGCAATTTAACCCCTACTCCGTGCCCTACCAGCTCCCTTACTACACCAAATCCATTCTTCTCTGCCAGATCTTGAACAGCGAAACCAATATCTCCAATTCTAGAACCTACAACAGCCTTTTCTACAGCTAATCGTAAACACTCCTGAGTTACTTCAACCAACTTCTTCTTTTCTGCATTAACCTCTCCAATTGAAAATGTATAAGCCGAATCACCAAAGTAATTGTTCTTGATAACTCCACAATCTACAGAGATAAGATCTCCCTCCTGAATCACGTAATCACTAGGAAATCCATGAACTACCTGCTCATTTGGAGAAATACATAGTGAATAAGGAAAGCCATTATAATTTAAAAAAGCTGGAATGGCTCCATGATCTTTAATAAAAGTTTCAGCCAGCTGATCTAACCTTTTGGTAGTAACACCTGGCTGAATAACTTTAGCCACTTCAGCTAGTGTCTTTGACACCAACAAAGAGCTTTCTCTTATTAATTCTATTTCCTCAAGGGATTTATAATAGATCTTAGACATTCTTTTTTACTATATCACTGCATTGCTTCCGCTTGCAGCAGGAATTCCTGTTCTTCCGGTAACCCTACCAGTCTTCATTAAACCATCGTAGTGACGCATTAACAAATAACTTTCGATCTGCTGTAATGTATCTAAAACCACACCAACAAGAATTAACAAGGAAGTACCACCATAGAAATGGGCAAACTCGGACTTAATTCCAAATTTAACGGCAATTGAAGGAAGAATAGCAATGATAGCCAAAAAGACTGCACCTGGGAAGGTAATCTTTGAGATCACATCATCTATAAAAGAAGAAGTAGATAATCCAGGTTTAATACCTGGAATGAATCCACCATTCTTTTTCATATCATCCGACATCTGAGTAGGATTAACCGTAATAGCGGTATAGAAAAACGTAAATGCAATAATTAAAAAAGCAAATGTTAAACTATATGCCAACGAAGTATAATCACTAAACTGAATAAGCCATGTATTTTGTAGTGAAGGAAAAAATTGCGTTAAAGTTGCCGGAATAAACATTAATGCCTGAGCAAAAATAATCGGCATTACACCTGCAGCATTCACCTTTAATGGAATGTACTGTCTTACACCACCGAACTGTCTGTTACCAACAATTCTTTTAGCATATTGAACGGGCACTTTACGCACTCCCTGTACAATCATAATAGTAAACATAACTACTGCAAAAAGTGCAACGATCTCAATAACCAAAGCAATAAGTCCACCATCTCCTACAAATCTAGAGCTAATCTCTTGTTGTAAAGCAATAGGTAAACGAGCGATAATACCAACCATAATGATCAGGGAGATACCGTTACCGATACCTTTATCCGTAATCTTTTCTCCTAACCACATTACAAACAATGTACCTGCGGCTAAAACAAAAGTGGCCAGAACAAAGAATAATGTATGATTAATGATAATTGCCTCTGGCGGAACCTGAGTTTTTACATAACCAACTGCTTGTACAGCTGTAATAGCAACAGTTAGATAGCGTGTAATTTGATTCAGTTTATTTCTTCCACTTTCACCTTCCTTTTGCATTTTCTGAAACGAAGGTACAGCAATACCTAATAGCTGAACTACAATTGATGCAGAAATATAAGGCATAACTCCTAAAGCAAGAATAGATACTCTGGAGAATGATCCCCCAGCGAACATATCCAAAAGACCCAAAAGGCCCGACTTCTCATTATCGCCTAAAAGAGTCGCATCAACACCTGGCAAAACCACGTGAGATACAAATCTATATACCAAAAGAATCATGAGCGTAAATACTATACGCTCTTTTAATTCTTGAATTTTCCAAATATTACTTAAAGTAGTAAACAGCTTCTTCATTAATTACAATTTTTCGATTGAGCCTCCAACAGCCTCAATAGCTTTTTGTGCAGTAGCAGAAAAAGCATGTGCTTTAACTTCTAATTTAGATTTAACCTCACCACGACCTAATACCTTTACAAGATCATTTTTTGACGCCAATCCGTGTTCTTGCAAGATAGCGAAATCAATGCTTGTTAAGTTAAATCTCTCAGCCAAACCTTGTAAAACATCTAAGTTTACACCTACATACTCAACACGGTTAATTGGTTTGAAACCAACCTTAGGTACACGACGTTGCAACGGCATCTGACCACCTTCAAATCCAATCTTAGTTGAATGTCCTGAACGTGATCCAGCACCTTTATGTCCACGTGTCGAAGTACCACCACGACCAGAACCAGTACCACGACCTATCCTTTTACTATTTTTAGTAGAACCTGCTGCAGGTTTTAAATTACTTAAGTTCATTTTTAAAACTTATTGTGTTGCCCTTCGCTTTCACTAATCAGGGACAACGGTTAAACAATATACAAAGGTTGCAAATGTAGTCATATAACTCACATTTGCAACCTTAAATAATTATATACTCTCGATAGCTATTAAGTGATTAACTTTTCTAACCATTCCAATAATGGCAGCAGTTGCTTCTACTTCTACACTTTGGTTCATTTTAGTTAAACCTAAAGCCTGCATCGTTCTTTTTTGGCGTTCGCTTCTATCGATAATGCTTTTTACCTGGGTTATTTTGATCTTCGCCATAATATTATCCGTTAAAAACTTTATTTAAATCTACACCACGTTGCTGAGCTACTGTATAAGCATCACGCATCTTAGTTAAAGCATCAACAGTTGCTTTTACCACGTTATGTGGATTAGATGAACCTTTTGATTTTGCCAATACGTTATGTACACCGGCACTTTCTAATACAGCACGCATCGCACCACCAGCAATTACTCCGGTACCTACTGCAGCTGGCTTAATTAAAACAAAACCACCTGAGAATTTACCAATTTGCTCGTGAGGAACAGTACCATTTAACAAAGGAACTTTTACCAAGTTCTTTTTAGCATCATCGATGCCTTTTGCAATTGCTTCTGTTACCTCTTTAGCTTTACCCAATCCGTAACCTACGATTCCGTTTTCATCTCCAACAACTACGATTGCTGAGAAGCTGAAAGTACGACCACCTTTGGTTACTTTGGCTACACGCTGTATGCTAACTAAACGATCTTTCAATTCGATTTCGCTAGTCTTAACTCTTTTTATATTGATAGTTGACATTCTTATCCTATTTTCAGATTAAAATACTAAACCAGCTTCGCGAGCACCTTCTGCCAACGATTTTACACGTCCATGGTATAAATAGCCGTTTCTATCGAAAACAACTTCTTTAACACCAGCTGCGATTGCTTTCTCTGCAACTAATTTACCTACTGCCACAGATTGCTCCGATTTGTTTCCAGTACCTGAAAAATCTTTAGATAAAGATGAAGCTGATACAATTGTACTACCGGTTACGTCGTTAATGATTTGAGCATAAATTCCTTTATTGCTTCTATAAACCGATAAACGTGGACGGCTTTCAGAACCTGTTAATCTTTTTCTGATTCCTTTTTTTATACGATCTCTACGAGATAATTTTTTCCCTGCCATGATGATTATTTTTTAGAAGCTGATTTACCTGCTTTTCTTCTTAACACTTCTCCTACAAACTTGATACCTTTACCTTTGTATGGCTCTGGTGCACGTAACGAACGGATTTTCGCTGCTACCTGTCCTATCAGTTGTTTGTCAATACTTTCCAAAATGATTTTTGGAGTCTGACCTTTTTCTGAAGTCGTCGTTACCTTAATTTCTTCCGGTAATTGGAAAACATAGTGGTGAGAATAACCTAAAACAAGATCCAAAGTATTTCCTTGGTTTGTAGCGCGGTAACCCACACCTACTAATTCCTGTTGAATTTTATAACCTTCTGTTACACCAACAACCATATTGTTTAACAAAGAACGATACAAACCGTGCAACGCTTTGTGTCTTTTTTGTTCTGAGGGACGTTGTACAGTTAATACACCATCTTCCTGACTTACAGTGATATCTGAATCTACTGCTTGAGTTAATTCACCTTTAGGACCTTTTACAGTTACTACGTTATCCTTAGATACAGTAATTGTAACACCTGAAGGGACATTAATTGGGGCTTTTCCTATTCTTGACATTTTGCTATCCTCCTTTAATTAATAAACGTGACACAAAACTTCGCCACCAATGTTTAGTTTAGCAGCTTCTTTATCAGTCATAACACCCTTAGATGTAGATAAGATCGCGATACCTAAACCATTTAATACTCTTGGCATATTCTCTACGCCAGCATATTGCCTTAAACCTGGTTTACTGATACGTACTAATGTACGGATTGCAGGTATTTTCGTAATTGCATTATACTTTAACGCAATTTTGATTGTACCCTGAGCGGTAGTATCCTCAAATTTGTAGTTGGCAATGTAACCTTTATCAAAAAGTACTTTAGTAATTTCCTTTTTAAGGTTCGATGCAGGAATCTCTACAATTCTGTGATTTGCCTTAATGGCATTTCTTACCCTTGTAAGATAATCTGCTATTGGATCTGTATTCATTTTTTATATAGTTGTGATAGTGGTTTCCTTCCTGACCTATTCGGGACGACCTGCCATCGGTTAATTTTTATTTTCTACTTAAGGAAAAAACCTTAAGCACAAAGAAGCTGTATTACCAGCTTGCTTTTCTAACTCCAGGTATTTTACCTGCTAAAGCCATATCGCGGAAAAGTACCCTTGATATACCGAAAGTACGCATATAACCACGAGGACGTCCAGTCAATTTACAACGATTGTGTAAACGTACAGCAGATGAGTTTTTTGGTAACTTATCTAATCCTTCATAATCACCAGCAGCTTTAAGTTCAGCACGTTTGTCTGCATATTTAGCTACTAATTTCTGGCGCTTAATTTCGCGAGCTTTTACTCCTTCTTTTGCCATTATAGATTTGTATTTTGATTTTTAAACGGTAATCCAAATTGTTTTAAAAGTTCCAATGCTTCAACATCAGTAGTAGCAGTAGTTACAAAAGTGATATCCATACCTAAAATCTTACTGATTTTATCGATGTTGATCTCTGGGAATATGATTTGTTCAGTAATACCTAAAGTGTAATTACCTTTTCCATCAAAACCTTTGTCATTGATACCTTTGAAATCACGGATACGTGGCAAAGCTACGGAAATTAAACGATCTAAAAACTCATACATGTTATTATCACGCAAAGTAACACGTACACCAACCGGCATACCTTTACGCAACTTAAAGTTTGAGATATCTTTTTTAGATTTAGCTCCAACTGCCTGCTGACCAGAGATAGTGCTCATCTCTAAAATAGAGCTATCCATTATCTTCTTATCAGTTACAGAGAAACGACCAACACCTTGGTTAATCGCGATTTTCTCCAACTTAGGAACTTGCATAACGCTTTTATAATTGAACTTATCTTTAAGTGCAGTTACAATTTCCTCTTTATATTTACTTTTTAATCTTGGTACGTAAGCCATTATTTGATCTCCTCTCCTGATTTTTTACTAACCCTAACTAATTTCCCATCAGCATTAAGCTTTCTGCCAACGCGTGTTATATCACCTGTTTTAGGATCTATTAACGCAACGTTAGAAATATGAAGAGCAGCTTCTTTTTTAATGATACCACCGTTTGGTGTAGCAGCATTTGGTTTTGTATGTTTTGATACAAGGTTAACACCTTCTACAAGGATTCTACTTTTAGTAATTAATACTGAAAGAACTTTCCCTTGTTGGCCTTTTGAATCGCCAGCTATAACCTTTACTAAATCTCCTTTACGGATTTTTACTTTTGGTGTAGTTACTTTATTTTTCATTTTATAATACCTCCGGTGCTAATGATACAATTTTCATGAATTGTTTTTCACGCAGTTCTCTTGCTACCGGGCCAAAAATACGTGTACCACGCGGCTCATCTTGTGCATTTAATAATACTGCTGCATTGTCGTCGAAACGGATGTAAGAACCATCTTTACGTCTGATCTCTTTCTTTGTTCTTACAACAACTGCTTTAGAAACTGTTCCTTTCTTGATGTTTCCAGAAGGCAATGCACTTTTAACGGTAACAACGATTTTGTCACCAATAGAAGCATATCTTTTTCCAGTACCACCAAGGACACGGATAACCAATACTTCTTTTGCGCCGCTATTGTCGGCTACGTTTAATCTTGATTCCTGTTGTACCATGTTATTTAGCCCTTTCTAAAATTTCCACTAATCTCCAGTTCTTGTTTTTACTCAGCGGACGAGTCTCCATGATCAGTACTGTATCACCAATACCGCAATCGTTTTTCTCGTCATGAGCCATAAATTTGGTAGTTTTCTTAACAAACTTACCATAGATCGGGTGTTTCACTTTACGCTCTACCGCTACAACAATAGATTTATCCATCTTGTTGCTTACCACTAACCCGGTTCTTGTTTTTCTTAATTGTCTTTCCATTTCGACTCTAAAGTTATTTAGTTTCAGTAGCTGACTGAGCTTTACGCTTAGTCACTTCAGTATTTAATCGGGCGATATCTCTTCTTACCTTTTTAATGCGGGTAGGATTCTCTATAGCCGAAATTGTATGTGCAAATTTTAACTTTACTAAGTTTTCCTTTTCTTCTGCAATCCTGACTACTAGTTCTTCTTGTGAAAGCCCTGTGATTTCTGAGTTCTTCATTTTATTAATTTTTATGTTGTGGGCCTAGCGGTTGTAATAACAAGTTACTTACAACATTCAACCCATAACTTTTATTATGCCTCTACGTAATCTCTACGTACTACAAATTTTGTTTGGATCGGTAATTTTTGAGCTGCCAATCTCATAGCTTCTTTAGCAACTTCTAAAGGAACTCCTTCGGCTTCAAAAATAATACGTCCTGGTCTAACTACGGCTACCCAGTATTCCGGAGCACCCTTACCTTTACCCATACGTACTTCGGCTGGTTTCTTAGTTACCGGTTTATCCGGGAATATTCTAATCCAAACCTGACCTTCACGTTTCATGAAACGAGTTACGGCAATACGGGCTGCCTCTATCTGACGACTTGTAATCCAAGTCGACTCTAAAGATTTAATCCCGAAAGATCCGAATGATAATTCAGCACCACGAGTTGCTAAACCTTTCATTCTGCCCTTTTGCATCTTTCTGAACTTCGTTCTTTTTGGCTGTAACATTTTATTTTAATATTATCGTTAAACGATCTGTTAACTAATTATTTACGAGGACCTCTATTCTGAGTATTTCCGCCTCTATTATCTCTTCCTGCACCAGGACCGCCTTGACCAGGACCTCTTCCGCCACGACCTTTGTCGTTTCTTCTGTCGCCACCGCCACGGTTATCTCTGTCTCTACCACCACCTGCAAAAGCACCTTCTGGTCTTCCACCTTTACCTGGAGCATTGCTCGTAGCACCGATGTTTGGAGAAAGATCACGTTTACCGTAAACTTCACCTTTACAGATCCATACTTTAACACCTATTTTACCATAAGTAGTCAAAGCTTCTGCTAATGCATAATCAATGTCAGCACGGAAAGTATGCAAAGGAATTCTTCCTTCTTTATACTGTTCGCTACGAGCCATCTCAGCACCACCTAAACGACCAGAAGTCATAATTTTGATACCTTCAGCGCCCATACGCATTGTTGATGCGATAGTAGATTTCATTGCTCTACGGAATGAAATCCTTGCCTCTAATTGTTTTGCAACACCTTCTGCAACTAATTGTGCATCAAGTTCAGGACGTTTAATTTCAAAAATGTTGATCTGAATTTCCTTTTTAGTCAATTTCTTCAACTCTTCTTTGATCTTGTCAACTTCCTGTCCTGCTTTACCTATCACAATCCCCGGACGAGCTGTATGAATAGTAACAGTAATACGTTTTAACGTACGCTCTATTACTACTTTAGCTACACCGCCTTTTGCGATACGTGCAGAAAGGTATTTTCTTATTTTTTCGTCCTCAACTAATTTATCAGCATAGTTGTTGCCACCGAACCAGTTAGAATCCCAACCTTTGATGATTCCTAACCTGTTACCTATTGGATGTGCTTTTTGTCCCATTTCTGTTAATTAGTTTGAGTTTCAACGTTTTTACTATCTACTATCAAAGTTACGTGGTTTGAACGTTTACGTATTCTGTAACCGCGTCCTTGAGGTGCTGGTCTTAGTCTTTTTAATTGACGACCACCGCCTACCATTATCGTTTTCACGTATAATTGGTTTTCTTCAGGGCGAGAACCTTCATTCTTAGTTTCCCAGTTTTTGATAGCTGATAATAATAGTTTCTCAACTCTTATTGCTGCTTCTTTATTGGTAAACTTTAAAATATGTAAAGCTTTCTCAACACGCTCACCTCTGATAAGATCTACAACCAAACGCATTTTACGTGGTGAGGTTGGACAATTGTTTAATTTCGCTACTGCTTCCATCTCTTAATTATTTTTTCTTTTCAGAGTGACCCCTAAATGTTCTGGTTGGAGCAAACTCTCCCAGCTTATGACCAACCATGTTTTCTGTTACGTATACCGGTATAAATTTATTACCGTTGTGTACTGCAAATGTATGACCCACAAAATCTGGTGAAATCATTGATCTGCGTGACCAAGTTTTAATTACAGACTTCTTGCCTGAATCATTCATAGATACTACTTTCTTCTCTACGTTATGGTCAATATAAGGTCCTTTTTTTATCGAACGAGCCATTATTTCTTCCTTTTCTCTATGATGAAACGATTTGAGTATTTTTTAAGTGTACGGGTTTTGAAGCCTTTAGCATACATACCGTTCCTTGAGCGAGGCTGACCTCCTGATGAGCGACCCTCACCACCACCCATAGGGTGATCTACCGGGTTCATCGCTACTGGACGTGTTCTTGGACGACGTCCCAACCAGCGGCTGCGACCTGCTTTACCTAATACCTCATTTGCATGATCTGAATTGGAAACAGCTCCTATTGTAGCCAAACATGCAGTCAAGATTAATCTTGTCTCGCCTGAAGGCATTTTCAATGTAGCATATTTACCATCACGTGCTGCTAATTGTGCATAAGCACCTGCACTACGTGCTAACTGTGCTCCACGGCCTGGGTGAATCTCAACATTATGCACAATCGATCCCAAAGGAATGTTGGCCAATTTTAGAGTATTTCCTACCTCTGGAGTAGCTGTTTCTCCCGAAACTACTGTTTGTCCTACTTGCAACCCTTCAGGTGCAATAATGTAACGCTTCTCGCCATCTGCATAATGTAATAATGCAATACGTGCGGTACGGTTAGGATCGTATTCAACAGTAGCTACTGTTGCAGGAATATCAAATTTCTCACGTTTAAAGTCAATTAAACGATAAGATTTTTTATGACCACCACCCATGTAGCGCATAGTCATCTTTCCTGTATTGTTACGTCCTCCCGATTTCTTAGAAGATACAACCAATGATTTTTCGGGCTTGGTTGCTGTAATCTCCGTAAAACTGGCACCAACTCTAAAGCGGGTTCCCGGAGTAACTGGTTTAAATTTTCTTAAGCCCATAGTTATAAATAATTCAATTCTTATTAAATATTCGCGTAATAATCTATTGTTTCACCTGCTTTCAAAGTAACAATAGCTTTTTTGTATTTCGGGGTACGACCAGTAACTAATCCACCTTTAGTATTTCTAGATTTAAGTTTACCATTTACTACCATAGTATTGATAGCTAAAATGTTAACACCATACATCTTTTCAATAACTTGCTTAATCTGCAATTTATTGGCTTTATGATCTACTTGAAAAGTAAAGCGGTTAGACTTTTCTGTTAATGCCGAAGCTTTTTCTGTTAATATTGGTTTTCTTAAAAGTTCCATATTACTTGGCAAATGCCTCCTCCAATGTTTTAAGAGAATCAGTAGTCAACAAAAGTTTACCACAATTTAATACATCATAAGTATTCAATTGATCTGCAGTAATTACTTTAGCTTTCTGAATGTTTCTGCTTGATAAATAGATATTGTTATTTTGTGAAGGTAAAACCAACAATGTCTTTTCGCCAGCCAAATTCAATGCGCTAACTAAATTCAAGTAGTTTTTAGTTTTGATAGAATCAAAAGTGAAACCTTCTAAAACCACAACATTTTGATCTTGTGCTTTATATGATAATGCAGACTTACGAGCCAACACTTTCAGTTTCTTATTCAATTTAAAACTATAATCGCGTGGTTGAGGACCAAATACACGACCACCACCATTAAACAATGGAGATTTAATACTTCCGGCACGAGCACCGCCAGTACCTTTTTGTTTATATAATTTACGGGTTGAACCTGCAATCTCATTACGTTGTTTAGACTTGTGAGTACCTTGGCGTTGATTAGCCAAATACTGCTTAACATCTAAATAAATTGCGTGGTCAACAGGCGTAATGCCAAATACCGACTCAGGAAGCTGCACCTTGGCACCTGTCTCTTTTCCTGAAATGTTTAATACTTTAACTTCCATCTGCTTACTTATCTAAGATTACGTAAGAACCCTTAGCTCCTGGTACGGAACCACTAACTACAACCAGATTTTGATCAGCATAAACTTTCAAAACTTGCAAGTTCTGAACTTTTACTCTGTCTCCACCCATTCTTCCCGCCATACGCATGCCTTTAAATACACGTGAAGGATAAGAAGCAGCACCTAATGAACCTGGCGCACGCATTCTGTTATGCTGTCCGTGAGTTTGCCCACCAACACCACCGAAACCATGGCGTTTAACAACACCCTGGAAACCTTTACCCTTTGATGTACCAACTACATCCACGAAATCTCCTTCGTTAAAGATGGTAACCGTAACGGTATCACCTAAATTTAACGACTCTTCAAATGGCTCGAATTCAACCAATTTACGTTTTGGAGTAGTGTTTGCTTTCGCAAAGTGGCCTTTAAGAGGCTGAGTGGTGTTTTTTTCTTTAGCTTCGTCGAAACTCAACTGAACTGAAACGTAACCGTCTTTTTCTTCGGTCTTTACCTGTGTAACTACACAAGGCCCAGCTTCGATCACCGTACACGGAATATTCTTTCCTTCGGCGTCGAAAATGCTGGTCATTCCTACTTTTTTTCCAATAATACCTGACATTTTCTATTTTAATTTAACACCCATCGAAGCAGTAGGGCTTCGTTCAAGGTGGATACACATCCCTATTAAGGGAGGGCAAAAATAAGAAAGAAATCTTAATTTTCAAATAGTTAGCTCATTATTTTTTCAAATAAATGCAAAAAAATATTTACACAGGGTATCATGTGATTAAAACAACATTTACCCAACTAACTTATTACTCAAACTAAATAGAATTACACATAAAACGAACGCCCCAATCAAAACGTATAAGTAATCACGCTCTATTAAGAAGCTGAAAATTGAAAAAACTACGCGCATAATTGGTGTAAATATCAATAGAAGAACACCAAACTGAATGATGGCGCTCCCCTTTAACTCGCCCAGTCCTAAAAAAATATCTGAAATCGTAGAGAATCCCGATTTAACTGAATCGAATTGTTTATAATTTACTATTTCCGAATGATTAAAAGCAAGATATACCACACCTCCAATAAAAACTACGGCCATAGAGGCAATAACACCAACTCTAAGTAACGTCCCAAGGATAATTTGAATATCCCGGTCTGCAAAGAAATTCTTACTCTCCTTCCTCATAATCTGCCCGTTAATCCATTATAAATCATTTGAGACGCCAAAAAAGCAACAACAATTGCAAAGATAAGTTTAAGTTTATCTGTTTTTGTCCTTACCAATATCTTCGAGCCTAAGGTCGCACCTGTTAAAACACCCAATGCTACTGGCATTGCTATTCCCGGATCAATCTGCCCTCTGTGCAAATATACAATAGCACTCGCTGCCGCAGTAACTCCCATCATAAAATTACTTGTAGTAGTTGATACCTTAAAAGGAATTCGCATTATATTATCCATCGCAATAACCTTCAGTGCTCCAGAACCAATTCCAAGCAATCCCGATATTATTCCTGCAACAAACATCATCAAAAAGCCACCAACTACATTGTGCACTGCATAATTCTGCATTCCCTTTTCTGTTGGGTAAGTCCCATTGAGTTTTAAAAAGACAGCTAATTTTCCAGATGTATCATTATCAGAATGATCAACTTTCTTCCTTACCATCATTGCAGCAGAAAACAGTAAAATAACACCAAAGATTATGGCAATATAACTCGGATTAATGAATACAGTAATAATAGCACCTATAATCGCGCTTATTGTAGTAGCAATTTCTAAGAACATTCCAATGCGAATATTTGTGATCCCTTCTTTTACATAAGCCGCTGCCGATCCTGAAGAAGTAGCTATCACTGAAATAATCGAAGCACCTATTGCATAATGAATATCTACACCTAAAACCAGTGTCAACAATGGGATGATAATCACTCCTCCTCCCAAGCCGGTTAGAGACCCAACTAATCCGGCTACGAAAGCTCCGAGCAAGACGATAATTGTAAATAGTAATACCGACATTGCTGCAAATATACTATCTCCTAACAAAACACAATAAAATTAAAATATGAATGTTAAATTAGAGGTGAATCGTTTTGAAATCCCGAAACCGAATAAACAACTACTATAGTTAAAACAAAACATCCTAAATGAAAAAAATCTTACTACCAATCATCGCTGTTTTATTAATTAACCTTACCGCTCAGGCTCAGTTAAAAACAGACACAAGTAAAGTCGATCCAACTTTAAAAGGCCAATACCAACTTCTTTTGTCAAAATCGAAAACTTTAAATGGATATAAATTAATTAATCCCGCCAGATTATCTACATTTTGGCAAAACGTTAGAGATAGCTTAACTATAGATCGTAAGCAATTAGCGGCAACAAAGAAGAAAATTGAAGATCAAGGAAAAGAAATCTCAGAGCTCAAAAAGCAAATTTCCGGCACTGAATCATCACTTGCCAGTTCCAATGCCAGATTAAACGAAATCAGCTTTCTTGGAATAGGTTTTACTAAATCGAACTATAACCTTCTTGTATGGGGCCTAATAATTGCATTAGGAGCTGCACTAGCTATCATAATCTTAAGGTCAGCAAAACACATTCATGAGGCCAGGTACAGAAGCACCTTATATGAAGAGATATCGCAGGAATATCAAAATTATAAAGCCAAGGCAAATGACAAAGAGAAAAAGCTAGCCAGAGAATTACAGGATGAACGCAATAAATTAGACGAACTAAAGAACCGTGGCAAATAATTAACTTATTTACATTACAAACAAAAAGGCCTTTGAAAATTAATTTTCAAAGGCCTTTTTGTTAACCGTTAATATAGTTATACTTTAATTTCTACTTCAACACCGCTAGGTAATTCAAGTTTCATTAAAGCATCAACTGTTTTAGAGTTAGAGCTATAAATATCTAACAAACGTTTGTATGCGCATAACTGAAACTGCTCACGTGCTTTTTTGTTCACGTGTGGTGAACGCAAAACTGTGAATATTTTCTTTTCTGTAGGCAACGGAATCGGTCCGCTAACCACTGCACCCGTAGGCTTAACAGTTTTTACGATTTTCTCAGCAGATTTATCTACCAAGTTGTAATCGTAAGATTTCAATTTGATTCTGATTCTTTGGCTCATGGTATTTATTTAATTAAGGCGCCGGTTAGAGCTATTAATAACCGGCTGCCAATTTGTTTTTTTACTCTACAGATTTAATTCTGCCTTTTGACTTAGCAATTACTTCATCCTGTACGTTTTTCGGAGCTGGCTCGTAGTGATCAAACTCCATTGTAGAGGTTGCACGACCAGAAGTAATGGTACGTAACTGAGTTACATAACCAAACATTTCAGAAAGAGGTACAGTTGCTTTAATTACCTGAGCACCATTACGAGTGTCCATTCCTAAAAGCTGACCACGACGACGGTTCATGTCACCGATTACATCTCCCATGTTTTCTTCAGGAGTAAGGATCTCGATTTTCATGATTGGCTCCATCAATACCGGATTACATTTAGGTAATGCCTCACGATATGCCATTTTAGCTGCAAGTTCAAAAGATAATGCATCTGAATCGACTGCGTGGAATGAACCATCAATTAAGCGAACTTTCATGTCTGGTAGTGGGTAACCAGCCAATACTCCATTTGCCATAGAAGCTGCAAATCCTTTTTCTACAGAAGGAATAAATTCACGAGGAATTGAACCACCTGTAATTTCGTTCACAAACTGCAATCCACCTTTTTCCCAATCAGCATCAATAGGAGAAATAACAACTTGGATGTCCGCAAATTTACCACGACCACCAGATTGTTTTTTATATGTTTCACGATGTTGAACAGTTCCATTAATCGCTTCTTTATAAGCAACTTGTGGTGCACCTTGATTAACCTCTACTTTAAACTCACGTCTTAAACGATCGATTAGGATATCTAAGTGAAGCTCACCCATACCAGAAATTACAGTCTGGCCAGTTTCCTGATCAGTTTGAACTCTAAAGGTAGGATCCTCTTCAGCCAATTTAGATAAGCCCATACCCAATTTATCAATATCAGCTTGAGTTTTAGGCTCAATTGCTAAACCGATAACCGGCTCTGGGAAATCCATTGATTCAAGAATGATTGGATTTTTTTCATCACAAAGTGTATCACCCGTTTTAATATCTTTAAATCCTACTACCGCAGCAATATCACCAGCACCTACATTAGGAATTGGGTTTTGCTTGTTAGCATGCATTTGGAAGATACGAGAAATACGTTCTTTATTTTCTGAACGTGCATTATAGACGTAAGATCCCGCCTCTAAATTACCCGAATAAACACGGATAAAGCACAGACGACCTACGAAAGGATCCGTTGCAATTTTAAATGCTAAAGCCGCAAAAGGTTCGTTAATATCTGGCTGACGAGTTACTTCCTGACCAGTTTCTGGGTTAGTACCTGTGATACCATCTACATCCATTGGCGAAGGCAATAATTCCATCACCAAATCAAGCATGGTCTGAACACCTTTATTTTTAAAAGATGAACCACAAACCATAGGAACGATTTTTGCATCTAAAGTAGCTTTACGCAACGCATCAAGAATCTCACGCTCAGTGATTGAATTAGGATCTTCGAAGAATTTCTCCATCAAAGACTCATCATAATCAGCAACAGCTTCTAATAAATTCTCTCTCCATTCAGCAACCTCATCAACCATATCGGCAGGAATTGGTACCTCAGTAAAGGTCATACCTTTATCGTGCTCATTCCAAACAATACCACGGTTATTGATCAAATCAACAACACCAGTAAAGTTATCTTCAGCACCGATTGGTAATTGTAAAGGAACAGCATGACTGCCCAACATATCTTTAACCTGTTTAACAACTTTTAAGAAGTCAGCTCCTGAACGGTCCATTTTGTTAACGAAACCAATACGTGGAACTGCATAGTTGTTAGCTAAACGCCAGTTAGTTTCAGATTGAGGCTCAACACCATCAACAGCTGAAAACAAAAACACCAATCCATCCAAAACACGTAATGAACGGTTTACCTCTACGGTAAAATCCACGTGTCCAGGAGTATCGATAACGTTTACCTGATATTTGTTACCGCGGTAAGGCCAGAAAACAGTAGTTGCAGCAGACGTGATTGTTATCCCACGTTCAGCTTCCTGTACCATCCAGTCCATGGTCGATGCACCTTCGTGTACCTCACCAATCTTGTGGTTTACCCCAGCATAATAAAGGATACGCTCTGTTGTTGTAGTTTTACCTGCATCAATGTGAGCCGCGATTCCAATATTTCTTGTGTATTTTAAATCTCTTGACATTTTATGATTCTATAATAATTAGAAACGGAAGTGAGAGAACGCTTTGTTAGCCTCAGCCATTTTATGCGTATCCTCTTTTTTCTTAACTGCTGCACCTTCACCTTTAGCTGCTGAAACAATTTCACCTGCTAATTTCTCTTTCATTGTTTTTTCACCACGTTTACGAGCGTAAGAAATTAACCATTTCATGCCTAAAGCAATCTTACGGTCTGGTCTTACTTCTGTAGGTACCTGAAAGTTAGCACCACCAACACGGCGTGACTTAACCTCTACTGCAGGCATTACATTCGCTAAAGCACGTTTCCATACTTCTAAACCGCTCTCACCAGCTTTTTTCTCAGCTAATTCAACCGCATCATAAAAAATATCATATGCAATGGATTTCTTTCCATCATACATCATATTATTTACAAATCTCGTCACCTGAACATCGTTAAATTTTGGATCAGGAAGAATAATTCTCTTTTTTGGTTTTGACTTTCTCATTTTTCTTTCCTCCTAATTATTTCTTTTTACCTTTTGTTGGTGCCGCTGCTACTTGTCCTGGTTTAGGACGTTTAGTACCATATTTTGAACGACGTTGGTTACGACCAGCAACTCCTGAAGTATCTAATGCTCCACGGATGATGTGATAACGTACACCTGGTAAATCTTTAACACGTCCACCACGTATCAATACGATAGAGTGCTCCTGTAAATTGTGACCTTCTCCAGGGATGTAAGCATTAACCTCTTTACCATTGGTTAAACGTACACGGGCAACTTTACGCATTGCTGAGTTTGGTTTTTTAGGGGTAGTGGTATATACACGTGTACATACACCTCTTCGCTGTGGACAGCTGTCCAACGCCGGAGACTTACTCTTGAACTCCAGTGCTACTCTACCTTTTCTAACTAATTGTTGAATGGTTGGCATTGTTCTTTTTTGTTTTTCTTATTTATTGTTTAAAAACTTTACCCCTCAATAAGGGACTGCAAAGGTAAGACAATACATTTTATAAATCAAGAGGTTAACTAATATTTCCATCAAGGATATAGTAATTTTTTAAAAACCACGCTGACGCTGCCTTTCATTTAAGGACAATAAACAACAGAATCTTCACAAGCCTAGTATTTCTTCACACATTCTACACACATCCTTCACACAAAACCCACAAACAGGTACCTTTTTGTGAAGGATGTGTGCAGAATGTGTGAACTATGTGAGGACTTGACCTTAACTGTATATATACTGTCTCTTATACACATCT
>NZ_LGEL01000073.1 GCF_001636695.1 Pedobacter panaciterrae | reverse complement strand
GTTAGTAACGAATTATAAAGAATAAAATTGCTTTTTGCGCGTCAAAGATAATGATTTTTATAATGCTAAAGTTTGACCTCAATCGTATTTTAGTCAAATGAAACTCTTTTTTTACAGGCAGCAGCTTTACAGGTAAAGGGCAAACTCTGCAATACAATGCCTATAGTTCTCCGATTCCTAGCTGTAACATAGTGTTTTAGGTCGTTTGGATTGAGCTATCCTTATGTCATCTCGACGAATGTACGTCATGTGACCGATGTACGTCATCTCGAAGAATGTACGTCATCTCGACGAAGGAGAGATCTCTTGAAGTCGCATAACCAAGAGATCTCTCCTTCGTCGAGATGACGAATTTTTTATTTAATGCTAAATCTACTCACAATACTAAATCTACTCTCAATAAATCTACTCAAAATAATACCAAACACCGGCAAAATACAAGGGTTTTAAAAAGAAACAGGGATGAATCTGGCGATTATCCCTGTTATTAATAGATGGTTGGTCCACCACAGACCAACCTAAACCAAACAAACTGATCATATAACGAGCGATATTGTTAATTTGTTTTCAACGAAAAAAATAAAAACAATTTCATGACAAATCACAGTTATTGTATAACGTTTTATCATGTAACGTAATTGATAAAAACCATAAATGATGCTATAGAAACGTTATATTAGTACTTATTGTTCATATTTTTAATTATTTACCTATGGATCAGAAAATCATCAATCTTTACGATGAATACACCCACAGCAAACTGAATAGGAAAGAATTCATGAGAAAGCTGGCTATTATTACAGGCAGTACAGCTTTAGCATTGACGGTATTACCGCTTCTCGAGAATAATTATGCATCAGCATCCAGTTTTAATGATGATAGCATTGTTGCCGAAAACATTACTTATCCTGGTGCAGATGGAGAGGTAAAGGCAGTGCTGGCCAAACCAAAGGGCAAAAAGAACCTGGGCAGTGTTCTTGTTATTCATGAGAACAGGGGCCTGAATCCTCATATTATAGATGTAACCAAGAGGGTGGCAGCAGAAGGATTTATTGCTTTAGGGGTAGATGCCTTATCGCCATTTGGAGGAACACCCTCGGATGAAGATAAAGGCAGAGAATTAATAGGTAAGCTGGACCCGGTAAAAAACCTGCAGAACTATCTGAAAGGGCTTGAGTATTTAAGGAACAGAAAAGATGGTAACGGGAAAACAGGATGTGTGGGTTTTTGTTGGGGTGGAGGTATGGCAAACAAACTTGCTGTTAATGATCCTAAATTGCTTGCCGCCGTTGCCTATTATGGGGCTCAGCCTGCTGCTGATGAGGTTCCTAAGATAAAAGCAAGCATCATGCTTCATTATGGAGGGCTAGATGAGCGTATAAACGCGGGTATTCCTGCTTATGAAGCTGCGTTAAAACAAAATCATATAGATTACAAAGTGTATATATATGAAAACGTAAATCACGCCTTTAACAACGATACCTCGCCAACAAGATACAATGAAGCCGCAGCAAAATTAGCCTGGCAAAGAACGATATCACTGTTTAAAACCAAATTAAGCTAGGTTTAATTAGTTAATTGTAATTATTTAACAAAAAGAGATAGTTTTTTTACAATTAATAAAACAAAATTTTCTTTTGTGTGTTATGAAAAATATTACATAATTATACTTATAACTGACACTAGCATTGGAATTTAAGCGAAAAATGCTTAACTTTGTGCAAATTTTTAGAAATTAATGAAGATATTTATTACAGGCCTTCCTTTAGAAGTAGGGGAAGATGAATTAACAGCCGTATTTGGTGATTTCGGTCAAGTAAAATCACTAAGGATTATCAAGGATCGCGAAACTGGTCAGAGTCGTGGGTTTGGTTTTGTGGAAATGCCGGTAGAAGAAGAGGCAAAAGAAGCAATCAAACGCATGAATGGCGGCGATTACAATGGTAACCGAATCAAAGTTGCTGAAGCACAAGAAAAACCAAATACTGGTGGTGCTGGAGGTGGTGGCTTTAAACGCAACAACCGTACAGAGAAAAGCTATTAATTAGCTTTTTTATTAAAATTAGTTACTGATTCTATTTTAATATACTAGAGCAGCAGTGGTGACATGCGTCATCTATTGCTGCTTTTTTATTTAAAACTGTCGTCATCTCGACGATAGGAGAGATCTATTGATCATGAAGTAGCTGCAAAGCAAATTGGCATAACCAAGAGATCCCTCGGTTCCCCGGGATGACGACATAGGATTTTAAAACTCCCACATGCAAAACTTTGTTTACTAATTCATTAGATTAGTAGAATGAACGTGGACTATATTGCTTTATCAGTTCCTGTATTTTTTATTCTGATAGGGATAGAGCTTGCTTATTCGTTCTATAAAAAACTAAACTATTACCGATTAAACGATTCAATTTCCAATTTAAGTCAGGGAATCGGTCAGCAGGTAACGGGAGTTTTCATGAAAACAGCCGTGTTCTTTGGTTACATGTATATCTTTGAGCACTGGCGTTTATTTGACCTTCCAAAAACCATCTGGACCTGGATCATACTTTTCATCGGGGTCGACTTTTTCTACTATTGGTTTCACAGAATGAGCCATCAGGTAAATGTACTCTGGGCAGCTCACATAGTCCACCATCAATCTGAAGAATACAATCTTACCGTTGCCTTAAGGCAATCCTGGTTTCAGGGCTGGTTTTCCTGGGTGTTTTATTTACCCCTTGCATTTATGGGATTTGATCCGATTATGTTCCTCACGCTAAGTGCTTTTAATACGTTATATCAGTTTTGGATTCATACCAGAGCCATAAAAAATATGGGGCCATTAGAATGGATAATAAATACACCCTCACACCACCGTGTACATCATGGTTCCAATCCAAAATACATAGATAAGAACCATGCGGGCACTTTAATTATCTGGGATAGAATCTTTGGTACCTTTCAAAAGGAAGAAGATGAGGTGTATTATGGTATTACCACCCCATTGGCTAGCTGGAATCCCATTTGGGCAAACGTTCATTATTGGTCTGAACTTTGGAGCACAGCAAAACAAAGTCCTAAATGGAGCGACAAAATAAATGTGTTTATCAAACCACCGGGATGGTTTCCTGCACATTTGGGAGGTTTTAAACCGGCAAAAGACATAGATCCTGCCAGTTACAAAAAGTATAATCCCGAGTTTCATCAAAAATTTTCAGCATATGTTGTGCTGCAATTTTTGGTAGGCCTGGCTACAGGATCCGCTATATTGTTTTTAAATGAAACCTTACCTGCAGCACCATTAATATGTGGTTCAGTCTTTTCTATACTTACACTCTTAACCTGCGGAGCATTACTGGAAGAAAAGAAATGGCTCATTTATTTTGAATATTACCGACTCATATCAGGGATTTTAATAGTTTTGCTGCTTAAATTTCCTATAGGATACCAGGTAATATTTGCGGGCTTACAGATCGTTTCATTAGTCTGGTTTTATAATCTAAACAAACCGAATAACCATGCTCAAGAAATACCTGAAGTTTAACCTCATATTTGCCCTGATTTTTATACTACAGCTTATGGCTGAATATTATGATCTTGTGGCTTTAAAATACGTTACAAAGCCGCTCATTGTAATTTCCTTGCTTATTATGCTGGCGATGAGCACCAAGCTAAAAGGCCGCTTTCATAAACGTTTATTTACAGGCTTGATCTTTGGTTTGGCTGGCGATATATTGCTGATGCTGGTATGGAAAAATGAAACATTCTTTATATACGGACTAATTGCTTTTTTACTTTGCCATATCTTTTATATCCGTGCATTTTACCTTGATTTCTCTTCTGCACCAGAACTTGATAAAAAAGGAGCAAGGATAGCCATTGTGCTGTGCGCTGTATTTAGCATAGGTTATTACATCTACATCAGACATGATCTTGGCGCAATGAAACTCCCTGTAATGATCTATACATTTGTAATTAGTTTAATGATGATGATGGCAGCATTCAGAAACATGAGAGTAAATAAGATCAGCTTTAACTTAATCCTGTTCGGTGCAATGTTTTTTCTGATATCTGATTCAATACTTGCTTATAATAACTTCGTTAGCTCCTTTAACCTTGGGGGATTGTTGATTATGGCAACCTATATGATCGCACAGTATTTAATTACCATAGGTGGCATAGAACGTCAGCTTATAAAAAGAGAGGAATAACTATTTTAATTCTTTTCTTTCTCTTTTTTCAATACGGTAAAACTCTGTACCAGTCTTTCACCATTTTCGTCGACAAGGGTTAAAGTGTGTTTACCAGGCGCCGGACTAACTGCCAGCTGATGGTAATTCTTGGTTGTAGCAATATACTCATTGTCAATATGCCAATAAATCTTAGCGTTTGCATTTCTGTGCGTAGCATTTAATACAATTTTTCCTCTGGTGCCATCAAACTCCACCGGAATATACACTGTAGCATAGTTTCTGGGATAGATCATTTCCATCACAAAATTATTTCCGGCATCACCACAACCAGGTTTAAACGGAGGTAATTCTTTATAGTCGCTATGTTTGATCTTATAATAATACTCCATGGATGGCGGCAAAATAAACCATGATTTATGCACCATGGCAGATGGTGCCTCACATTCATCAGTTACCCTGTAAGTTCCTGTACGATCCAGATGAATCATTTTATGGTAGGGGCAAAGGCCTGTTTTTTCGCCTGCCGGAGAAACCAACTGTATCACTTTATCAGTGCAATATTCACCGGCTTTATACCCGCTTTCTTTGCAAACCACAATTTTCTTTAGTTTACTTTCGGGTGTTTTAAACCATTTAACAACAGGCAGCTGCTTAAAAATATCAAACATAACAGGAGCGGCAGCATCTATACCGGTTAAGCCTGGTCTGCCTTCGCCATCGGCATTGCCAACCCAAACGCAAACTACATAGTTGGGGTTAAGCCCAACTGCCCAGGCATCCCTGAAACCGAAACTCGTACCTGTTTTCCATGCAAGTCGCTGCGATGAGGAGAACTGTTCCCATAAACCTTCTTCGCCCGGTCTCATCAGCTCTTCCATAGCGTTAAAAGCATTCCAGATGGAACCATGATCTATGACTGAATTTACTTCCGTCTCAAACTCATCAAAACGTTTGTCACGATGTTCGTTCACATATAAGGGCGCATCGTAATCATGAGGATTGTATCTGCCTTTGTAATCATTAAAATGATTAAGCGTTCTGGCCATTCCCATATAAGTCCTCGCCAGATCCCACATGGTAACCTCGCTGCCACCAAGAATAAGTGAAAGCCCATAATGATCTGCTGGTTTGTTTAGTGTGGTAAAGCCCAATTGCTTAAGCTTATCATAAAATCTTTGATATTTGTAGTTCTGCAGCATTTTAACCGCAGGGATGTTTAAAGAGCGGCTAAGGGCTCTATCTGCCTGTATGGCACCATCATAGCCCATATCATAATTTTGGGGCGAATAGCCTCCTATTTGAGTGGGTATATCTGCTATTAACGTTTTAGGAAGTATAAAACCATCGTTCAGCATACTGGCATATAGAATGGGTTTTAAAGTACTCCCCGGACTTCTGGGTGCCTTTATCATATCAACATGACTCTCCAGATCGGTATTTTCCGGCTGATAAATATTACCTGCGTAACTAAGCACAGTACCTTTTTTTACATCTAAAACCAAGGCAGCAATGTTGTTAATGTCATTTGCCCGATAACGGTTATTATAACGCTTCAGTAAACTGCTTACCCTCAATTGCAGATCATAATCGAGTGTAGAAGTGATCCTTGTTGAGCCTGTTTTTAATGATGCTCTTTCTGATTTAAATCTGTTTAGTAGATGAGGCGCATTTTGAGGAAGCTGTTGCGGTTTACCCGGAATAGGCTCTAGCTTAGATAGGTTCGCCGTAGATTGGTCTATCACCTTTAGCACGGCCAGCTTATCCAGCAAATCGTTCCTCTTTTTGATCAGACGAGGGGAGTTTTTACCGGGGTGCACCAGCGATGGGCTGTTTGGCAGTACAGCCAATGTGGCCATCTCACCCCATGATAAGCTTTCGGCACTGCGGCCGAAGTATCTCCAGGCTGCTGCATCCAAACCCACCACGTTACTTCCAAAGGGAGCATTGCCTGCGTAAAGCTTTAAAATTTCTTTTTTTGAATAGCTGGCTTCTAATCTGATTGCCAATACAACCTCTATCAGTTTTTGCCAGATCGTTCTGCTTTCGCGTCTGGATAGCCTGATGACCTGCATACTTATTGTGCTTCCGCCACTTACTACGCTTTTGGCTTTAAAGTTCTGGCGCATAGCTCTGGCCATGGCAATCGGATCTACGCCTGGGTGTTGATAGAAACGTTTATCCTCAAAAGCGACCAGACATTGCGCAAATTTTTCTGGTATGGTATCGGCTACAGGGAAACGCCATTGTCCATCTTTGGCAATAGAGGCGCTTAGCAGATCACCGTTTGAAGCTTCTACAACGTAGGAGGTAGGGCTTACAAAAAGCTTTGAAGGCAAAGAAAATAAGAATATAAGTAGTAAAATGAGGAAAACAACATCCGTCATCCAGAGCACAGCGAAGGATCTCTTGTTGTTGCTATTCAAGAGATCTCTCCTTTGTCGAGATGACGGAAGTCCGGTTTCAGGAAGCCCGGTTTGGGTTAATTTACAACTACTCACTTACTTTATACCTACTCACTTGCTTATTTAATAACCTGCACCCATTTTCCTGCTTCTGTTGCACTTATGCTGTTGTTGTACATTGCCTCGCATTGTACGGCCGACAAATAATACCTGCCAATATAAGACGCATTTAAAAGCACTTTATAAATAACCGTTTCGTTCTCACGAAGATTAAAATAAGTGAACACACGATCGTCTCTAATATCCCTGTAAGTATATGGTGATGAAGCAATGATACTTTCATTGTCATTTACACGGGTATTAATGATTTCCCATCCAGATGGGAAGATCTGTGTAAGTGCCATTTGCTCATAATATCCGTTTTTACCCGGGTTTTTAACAACAACTTCAGCATAGAAGTCTGTGCCTTGTTTCAAAGTAGTAGGATCCAGCACTTTGCCATTAAGCAATTTATAGCTGATACTCATGTCTAATAGATCAGGGTTGTTCGGTTGGAAATTATTTTGTCCTGCCGAAGGTTGTCCCTGTAAAATTAAACGTGCAAACAACACCCTGTCGCTTGTATTGGTAACAGCAACGTTGCCTTTAAACGCCAGTGGTGTACTAACAAGGTACTGGTTTGAATTTACGTTACCTTTTTTACCATCAATAGTATAGTTATATTTAAGGTTGTTTGAAGATGAATTTACACCGCAGAACTTAGCAATAGCCAATAAACTGTAAGCAGTAGTTTGCGTGCTGTACCAATCATCTTTACCTAATCTGGCAGCTACAGACTGCAATAACTGCGCTGCTGTTCCTTTACGGCCCAATAGGGTTAGTGTTTCCAATATCATGGCCTCATCTCTTAAATCAGAACCATAAGTGCCACCTAGCTGATTGTAAGGTTTTATTTCAGTAGGTAAATCTTTTATCAGTTTATTGGCTGCATCTGCCTGTCCGGCAAGTTTATATGCGGCAGCCAAACGCCATTTTGCAGATACAGAAAGATATTCAAATGCCCTTAATCTGTTCATTGCTGCTATTTCCGGTCTCTTAGCTAATGCTAGCACGTATAACCTGTACGATTGAGAAAGATCACCGCCATAGAAATTACTGCTATTTGGTGCCCAGTTGTTCGCCTTAGTTTTTAAATAACGAACAAGTTCATCAATCATTCCCACTGGGAGGGTATATCCTGCATTTTGCGATTCCACAAGGAAATGACCTGCATAATTAGTACCCCACTCATCAGATGTACCTTCGCCCGGCCAGTAACTTAAACCGCCATCTGTAGTTTGGAAGCCCTTTAACCTGTTAATGCCAGCTTTTATGTTTTTCTCGGTATTAGCCTTTTGCTGTTCATTTAAAGCAGTTAATTGGTTAAGGAATAACTGAGGGAAAACACCAGAAGTAGTTTGCTCTACACAGCCATGCGGATACTGCATTAGGTAACTCAAGCGTTTTTTAAGATTGATAGGAGGTATAGACGAAAGCTCTATAGACCCTGAATTTGTACCAGCCATACCAATAGGAGCATAGTTTAACGACCAGTTGGCACCTGGTTCAACTACTGCCGATACCACATTGGTAACAAACGGGTTAGGGTTACGAATATCCATTTCTACATCATAAACAGCTTTCTCAGCACCGCTTTGTGCAATGATCTTAACCTTGGCAATGCCTGTAACTTCAGGAGCCTTGATTTCGAAATATGCCATCTGTTCGCCAGGTTGTTTAAATCCAAGCAGCTGCGTTTTATTACCAACCACCTGTAAGTTCTGTGCCTGTAGTTGTACAGTTACATTTTTAAGATTATTCTCCGTAGCAAATACAGTTGCAGGTAAAGTAAAGCTTTCGCCCGGACCAATAACACGTGGTAAAGTAGCCAGTAACATTAATGGTTTTTTAACCTGTACAGATTTCTCTGCAAAGCCATAAGCTCCATCTTGCCCGGCAACAACCATTGCCCTTACCGCACCAATATATTGCGGAAGTGTAAACTTGTGGGTTTTGCTTTCGCCTTTACCCAATGCAAAAGGGCCAAGGTATTTTACCACAGGTACAAACCTGTTGGCTTTTGCCGGATTCAGATTCCTGTTTACACTACCATCACCACCAATACTTAAAATACGCTCCAAATTGCCGCCCCATGCACCAAGTACATAATCAAACAGATCCCATGTTTTAACACCCAAACCTTCCCGGGCATAAAAAGCACTATGAGGATCAGGAGTTTTAAATCTGGTCAGGTCAAGCAAACCTTCATCTACAATGGCTATTGTATAGGTCATTGCCTTACCATTTTGCTCTGCAACGGTAATGCTGTTTTCTGTTTCAGGTTTAATCTTGTCGGCCATTTTAATAACCGGTTTCAATATCGTTTCAGGATCTTCAATAAGCAATGGAATAGCTCCATACATCCTTATTGGCAGATCATTTACCGTTTGGGCATGTGGCTGAAGCAAAGTAACCACAGCAAACACATTAGGTGCCATGTTCTTTTCGGCCCTAAAGGTAAATTGCGTTTGCCCTGCTTTAGTTTCTGTCCAGAAGGTTTTTAATACCCTGCTGCCGTTTTCTATCGATATTAAAGCTCTTCCACCTTGACCAGACGGGATGGTTAATACCACATCTTCGCCAACATTAAACTTGGTTTTATTGGCTGTAAACGACAGCATAGAAGCCTCGGTAGGGTTGTTAGCCTGTTCACGCTGTGCCCAGCCAGGCCAGTCAACATATACAGATTTACCGGTTACATGGCCGCCATTTACATCACGTACCAGAATCAGATAGCGACCCCATTCCGGCTCATCTATTCTCAAATTCCAGCTTCCTTTACCATCTGATAAAGTCACGCTTTCTTTTTTAACGAGTTTATTATAAGAGTTTTGAGTGAAGTTAGCGTAGGAGTTCTGATCGTCCTGATCCCACCACCAACGCCATTGTACTTTATACAGCTCAACCTCAACAGTTTTGCCGCCTTGTACCAGTTTACCGTTCCTGTCTAAATTAACAATATTCACTTTATGATCCTGTCCGGTTACCAGCATTCCGCTTAATTTCTCGCCATCAGGTGTTTTAATACCGTAATAGTTGTTGTACACATGGTAGGGGATACTAAAGTTATCGATACTGAAATTACCGCCTGCTTCAAACACCTTAGTGGTAAAGTTTGCCTTAAGCATACCCGGAGCAGTATTGTTCTCATTTAAGCTGGTGTTTACAACAGCAGTACCGTTTTCATTTAAAGTACCTTCAAATATGGTTTTTACCTGCGACTGGAACACTACGGTAGGGTTATCAAAAGTATACTCATCAAAACCTTTAAACGTAGTTTTCATGGTATTCAGATTCACATCAACCTTGGCTTTAAGATTTTTACCTACAGAACCAAATAACCAGTTTGCCGAAAGCGTAGCTGATGATGCACCGCCAACACCTAAATAAGCAGCGTTACCGATGTTGAAATTTATCTTTAACCTGTTAGGCATAATGGTTTCAACCTTAATGGTTTTGCTGAAAATTGCACCGCCTGCTTTTACTTTAGCCAACCAGTTTCCGGTAGGAGCAGTATTTTCTGTAGCCGTTTTAAAAGCATAGAATCCATTTAATGGTTTACCATTGATGATCCTTTTAATTAGTTGTCCCTGAGGGTTGTATAGCTCAAAAGTAACCGGATATCCGCCTGGTAGTTTCTTTAGTTTATCTTCAAGAATAAAGGATACGAATATAGAATCGCCTGGCCTCCAAACACCACGTTCTCCATAAATATAACCTTTCAATCCGTTCTGCACCACATCGCCACCAACGTCAAAGCGACTTAATGGAAGTGAACTTCCATCATCCATTTTAAGGTAACCGCGTTCATCGCCATTTTTAGCGATCAGTAAGAAAGGTTTTCTTTTCAGATCAAAGGTGGCCATACCATCGCCATCGGTTTTAACCGTGTGGATGACCTGACGCTGGTAATCTAACAGTTCTAAGGTAACACCACTCATTGGCTTAGCAGTAAGAAGATCTGTAGTTACAACAAGCATACTGTTGTCGTTACCACGTTTGGCAATAATACCAATATTCGAAGCCATTACATTTCTGCTGGCCCATTTATCATTGGTATAATAAGATGGGGTACAAGGGTTATCACGATCTTCCCATCTGTAATTATTCGGATAGTAGCTGTTGTAGCGTTCCCAGAATTCATCATCCTCATCAATCTTTTCGCCATAACCACGATAACCGTCGTCATCTGAAGTATCTTCATCTTTGCTTACTTCAGCACATTTAAATACATTGTATTCATTTCTGAAACCAATGGTTATCCGATACATCGCACCGGGTTCAGTTTTAATCAGCTTATCAAGATCCAGGGTAAAACGGTTCTTTTTATGCAGATTAAGCGCTTTATCCTCATCTAAACGAATTGTTTTTTGTACCACAGGTTTACCAACGCGACGAATCTCACCTCCATCTTTATAGCTGTTGGTTTGGAAAAACTGAGGGATATTATTTTCATAGATCTTTATAACTGTAACATCAACCGCCTTTAAATTGGTTGCTTCGAAAGGCAATACCAGTTTACCGGAATTTGGAAGTATAGTACCACTGCCGGCAATAACCACAGATGGAAGTTTGTTCTCAAAAACGATGTTGGCAGTTTTTCCGGCTCCAAGTTTTTTTCCGTTGATATTTTCAATACCTGAATTTATTGTAAAAGAATAATTGCCTTCTAAAGCCAGGGCTGAGTAAACCTTTACCTGACTACCGTCGATGGTAAATCTCAAATCAGATAAGCCGCTTAAAGAAATTAAACCAGCCAAATCCTGAGCTACACCTACAGGTTCAGAAAGTTGTACCAGGGCATAATCTTCAAGGTCTTGTACTGCTTTCATATTCAGTACTTTAAAAACACCTTTGGCAGGAACAGCAACGGTTTGTTCGCCTTTGCTATCTGCATTAATTGCATCTCCAGACCATTTTAAGGTTAGTTTTGGGTCCTGACCAACCTTTTTAATGCTATCTATGGTAAAGGCAGAAGTATTTTTCTCTGGATTATGCTGCCATTTTACTTTTAAGGTTTGTGGAAAATCAAGTGTCAGTGCTTTTTCGATTGCCTTTGGATCTTCCTGATCGGAGGTCGTAATCTCGCCCTTAAGCTTCATATAATCGAGGGCAGTGTTATTTTGAGACACCAATCCATCCTGAGTTAAGCTCATGCCGGGTTTAATCACTCTAAATCCGAACTCAAATTCTTCAAGGTCCTTTTCTGTTTCGGTAACCTTGCTTAAATCGAAATTAGCTTCGTAGGTTTCGCCTGATTTTAAAGGCTCATCAGGTCTGAATTCAACTGTTTGTGCGTCGATCCAGTATGCTTTTCCTTTTACAGAAGGAGAGAAGCTAAACAGGTTTCTGGTGTCGGCAACGCCCACATCACTCATTGTTTTTACTTCGCTGGCCAAATGTACCCTGATAAAACTCTTTTTAGAGATAGTTCCAGAGGTGTAAGCTTCTATATATTTAGAATACTTTTGGTTATAGTCCTTCGGTTTTTCTTTTTTGAAAAAGAAGATAGATGCAATGCCAAGCAGCACCACAACAACAGAACTAATAATAATGGGCTTTTTATTCCTTTGAAAAAAGGAAGAGCGGGATGATTCCATAGTACAGATATTTCATAATAAGATGTGTACGAAAATCAACAAAAATCATCGGAAACGAAAATAATTGTTATCAACAGAAGGAAAATGCAGGAGTAATGTTGTTATTTAATCATTATACCTATTTAATCATCACGCCCGGCATATTTACCAGTGGAACACGGATTAAATTTTCGTCTACAATACTTTCCGGAAGGAAAATGAACTTTTTGTCGTAGATAACACCGTTGATGTAATAGCTTAACCAGTATTCGTTTGTTAAACCAAATACTTCGGTATCAATAGCTTCTACGCCTGCAAAAGATTTAGCTTTAATATCGCCCAGAAAATGTCTGAGTATAGATGTTTTTACGAGCTTGCCATCTTTTTCTCCGTAACCTTTAGAGCTGATTAATACATTGTCAAGAGGGGTGTCTTTAAGGTTGACAAGGTAAACAGTCCAGTTTTTTACTTCCGGGCTTTCGTTGATAAGCACTACAGCCATGGCAACGTCTTCAACTATATTTTCAGGAAGGTCTTTTTTCATGTTAAATTATGCAAATCGTCATCTCGAACATCGTGAGAGATCTCTTGAACTATATCTGAACAAGAGATCTCTCACGATGTTCGAGATGACGGGTGTATTATTGACAACAGGTGTATTATTGACAACAGGTGTATTATTGATGACAGGCGTACACCTATTTCTTCGCTACCGCTTTCTTTTTTGCAGGAGCTTTAGTTGCTGTTTTCTTTGCAGCCGTACCAGTTTTCTTTGCTGCTGCCTTCTTGGTTTTAGGTTCAAAAGCATTAGGCACCTGCTCAACTATCAGTTTTTTAACTTCATCTAAAGAGATTACTTCTAATTCCTCCTGAGTATATTTATCGTTAGTTGCCGGATTTTTACGCAGTTTAAGCATCTCTTTTCCAAAACGGATAAACGGACCCCATCTGCCATTTTCTATAGCAATTTTTTCTTCAGTCCACTGCTGTATAAATCTGTTAGCTTCTTTTTCGATTTTTTTGCCAATCAGTTCTTCAATGTCCGATTGTTTAAGGTTATCAAAATTGTAAGCCTTAGGAACATTGATAAACAAATCGTTCCATTTAATAAACGGACCGAATCTGCCTTTTCCTTTAGTAACCGGTAAATTCTGGAAATGAGCCACAGGAGCATCGGCAGTAATTTTTTCGCCAATAATCTCTATCGCGCGATCTCTGTCTATTGATAAAGGATCCTCATTTTTAGGAACAGAGATGTAAGCATCGCCCCATTTAACATAAGGACCAAAACGACCTACACCAACAGAAACCTCTTTACCTTCATAATCTTCAAGCTGGAAAGGCAATTTAAATTGCTCCAGAGCACTCTCTAAAGTAACCGTTGCAACAGATTGAGATTTAGATAAACTCGCATAACGAGGTTTTTCTTCGTCATCATTCTGGCCAATTTGAACCAATGGACCAAATTTACCAACCTTAGCATATACATTTTTACCACTTACCGGGTCAACACCCAATAAACGCTCTCCATTAGCCCTGTCGGCAGTTTCTAAAGTAGTTTCAACCTCAATATGGAAAGGTGTATAGAAGGAGTGAAGCATTTTTGTCCATTCCTGTAAACCTTGTGCAATCTCATCAAATTCCTTTTCTACGTTTGCAGTAAAGTTAAAATCTACGATTCCTTTAAAGTGTTCAACCAGGAAGTCATTAACAACTTCACCTATATCTGTAGGGAATAACTTGCTTTTTTCGGCACCTGTTATTTCCGTTTTAATTTGCTTTTTAACAGAACCATTGTTTAAAACAATAGAACTAAATGAACGCTGACGACCATCACGATCTTCCTTAACCACATAACCACGGTTTTGGATGGTCGAAATAGTTGGTGCATAAGTAGATGGTCTGCCGATACCAAGCTCTTCCAGTTTTTTAACCAGGCTGGCCTCAGTATATCTTGCCGGTGGTCTGGAGAAACGTTCAGTTGCATTCATCTCTTTTAAAGTCAGTTCCTGACCTCTTACCAATGGAGGCAACATGCTGTTACCTTCTGAGTCTTCAAGGTCCTCATCATCGCTTGATTCAAGGTAAACCTTTAAGAAACCATCAAATTTCAAAACCTCACCCTCAGCAATCAAATTCTCTTTACGAGTGCTGATGCCGATCTGAGCAGTTGTTTTTTCAAACAAAGCCTCACTCATTTGCGAAGCGATGGCACGTTTCCAGATCAACTCATATAAACGTTGCTCAGAACTATCGCCTGGTACAGTATGGTGATTAAAATAAGTAGGGCGGATGGCCTCGTGAGCTTCTTGTGCACCTGCAGATTTAGTTTTATACACTCTTAAGTGATGATATTTATCACCATAAGCAGATCTGATTTCACTTGCAGCAGCCTGTAATGCAGTTTCAGATAAGTTCACTGAATCGGTACGCATATAAGTAATGCGTCCACTTTCATAAAGCCTCTGAGCAATCTGCATTGTCCTCGAAACTGAGTAACCCAGTTTGCGGGAAGCCTCCTGCTGTAAGGTAGAAGTAGTAAACGGAGCTGCAGGATTACGTTTTGCAGGTTTTGTTTCCAAACTATCAACAGAGAAACCGGCACTGATACAGTCTGTTAAAAACTGTTCAGCATCTGCTTCCTTTTCAAAACGCTGAGGGAGTTCTGCCTTTACAATTTCCTTACCTTTTCCGGTTGAAAACTGTGCTGTTATTTTAAATGCTGCTGAAGCATTGAATTTATTTACTTCTCGTTCTCTGTCTACAATTAAACGAACTGCTACCGATTGTACACGACCTGCAGAAAGTGAAGGCTTGATTTTTTTCCATAATACAGGAGAAAGCTCAAAACCCACCAATCTATCTAGCACACGACGCGCTTGTTGCGCATGAACAAGGTTATAATCAATTGTACGTGGAGTTTCTATAGCCTTTAATATAGCAGGCTTAGTAATCTCATGAAAAACAATACGCTTTGTTTTGGCTTCTTTAAGTCCTAAAGTTTCGAAAAGATGCCAGGAAATTGCTTCTCCTTCGCGATCCTCATCGGATGCTAGCCATACCATTTCGGCTTCCTTAGCTAGTTTCTTCAATTCGGCAACAACTTGCTTTTTATCTGAAGGAACTTCATAGGTTTGAGCAAAATTATTAGAGATATCAATCCCCATATCCCCCTTAATTAAGTCACGAATATGACCGTAACTAGATTTAACAAGGAAATCTTTGCCTAAATACCCTTCAATGGTTTTCGCTTTCGCAGGTGACTCAACTATTAGTAAATTCTTCGCCATTCAGAACGTTTTTCTGCAAATAAAGCTATAAATAAGCCTAATTTCAAAATCCGATCTAATTTTTCTAACAAATTTATTTAAAAATGACTTGTTTTACCTGATAATATACAGCGTAGATAATGCCATTAATCTGTATTAAATTATTAGTTAATTCACGCTAAAGTTATGGCATTAAATTAATTCGCCCCGTATATATACTGTTGGAAACACTTTTCCTATCGTCAGAAATAAATACAATATAAGTTTCTGCATAAGTTGCGTAAGTTTTTACCCCATGAATTGTATCGAAGGAGTAAATTTCCAGAATATCTTCTCCGGCCTGCCTTCTGGCTCCACTGGTAACATAGTTTACCTTATTTATCTCAGGCATAACTGCAAGCATCATTACCTGATCGTTACGTCGGGTATTGCCCCATGCCGGATTAACTTCCCAGCTAAATTTTAGCTGTTTAATTTTTAAAGAAGGATTGTTGTCAACTACATCTGCTGTTGGGTTAGTTGCTGTTTCCAACTTTCCTTTACCTACAATAGCTTTGCTGTAGTTTAATTCCTGGTTTGGATAGATACCATCTACAGCTGATTTTAGATTCAGAGACATACCCTCGTTTCTGCCAACTTTTTGAGTCTTAATTATTGCCTGCGCCATACTCATGTTTAAAAACGAATTGATTGGGGTAACAAAGCTCGATACAATGCTGAATGCTTTACTTGAAGCTATTTGCTTTTCACTTCTGGGTTTTGTTGAAGGATGCGACACCATTCTGGTTACCGGTTGACCTAACCTTAAATACCAAATAGTGTTTCCCAGTTTTCCTACTAGTGGACCAAAGGTTCCAAATTTTGCTCTTGCCATAATCTGTTGGTTTACAGTGTTTAATATTGGTTTATATAATAAAACTAATAAAAAATAATAATAAAAACCTAATATTGATCAACTATTTTAAGCTTGTATAAAGTGAAGCTATAACAGAATTATAGCAATTATATGAGGGTATGTAGACGCTTAAAAGGCGAAGAAAAGACGCTCAAAACACGCTAAAAATGGTAGATCATTAGCTAAACATTTTACTTAAATAATATAATTATCTAATTTTTTTGTGCTTAACTTCGTAAGTATAAAAAAACTTAAAACCATGAATACAATACTCATCCTGTTAAGCCTTCTATTTACACCTCCAGCTAAAAGTGTGTATGATTTTTCTTTTAAAACCATTGATGGTAAGGAAATTAAGCTTTCTAAATTTAAGGGTAAAAAGATCCTTATCGTGAATACGGCCTCTAAATGCGGTTTTACCCCACAATATGAAGACCTTGAAAAACTGCAAAAACAATATGGTAAAGATGTAGTATTGATAGGTTTCCCTGCCGGAAATTTTGGTGGTCAGGAATTGGCCACAAATAGCGAGATTAAAGAATTTTGTACTGGAAAATATAACGTTACTTTCTTGTTATCGGAAAAAAGCAGCGTTAAGGGAGATGATATCAGTCCGTTGTTTAAATATTTAACCAGCCAGGAAAATCCTGATTTTACAGGTGATATTCAATGGAACTTTGAAAAATTTCTGATTAATGAAAAAGGCCAGCTGGTACATCGTTTCCGTTCTAAAGTTAAACCTTTAGATGAAGCGATTACAAAAAATTTGTAGAGTTTTGCAGGGGCTGTCAGGTCATCATAACCCGTTATTATGAACCGTCATCATGAACCCGTCATTATGAACCGTCATCATAATCCGTTATCATCATACGTCATTATGAACCCGTCATTATTTAACATCCCGTCATCTCGAACGAAGAGAGAGATCTCTTGTTTAGGCATAGTTCAAGAGATCTCTCTCTTCGTTCGAGATGACGGAATGTTAAATAATACAGCCTGTATCAAGTTTTGATACAGGCTGTATTATTTAACACTATTATCACTATATTTTTACATCATGTTCTAATGTTTACCGTATTTTTGTACCCAAAATAAATATGGAGCATATCAAATCATTCCGGAATTATTTAGCGCTATCAATAGTTCTTTTAGTAGCTTCCTGTTCATCAGGATACAAACTGGTCAAAACCAATCGTGCAGAGTACAATGTAAATAAAGATCTTGCGGTTGATAGTTCAATCATCAAAACGTATCTGCCATATAAAGTTCAGCTTGATGCTGAAATGAATAAAGTAATTGGTCATTCTGCATCACAAATGTCTAAAAAAAGCAGCGACACCTTACCTGAAAGTCTGCTTAGCAACTTCTTTTCTGATGCTGTTTTAGAACAGGCACTTAAATCTGATCAGAATATTGATTTTGCGCTTCCATCTACAAAAGGAGGTTTAAGGGTAGATTTTCCGAAGGGTAATGTTACCGTTTCTAACGTATTTGAGCTGATGCCTTTTGAAAATCAACTCATGATTTTTACGTTGAAAGGTACTGATGTTAAACAAATCCTGGACTTTATTGCTTCTACCAACGGACAGCCTGTGGCCCGTTTACAAATGAAAATAGTAGATAAGAAACCTGTAGATGTACTTGTAAACGGTAAACCTTTTGATGTAAACAAAACCTATCGCGTGCTTACATGTGACTATATTGGCGGTGGTGGCGACAATGTTCCTGCTTTTAAGAATGCAACAGATACAAAGGTTCTGGGCCTTAAAGTACGCGATGCATTGATGAATTATGTTAAAGAAACTGAGGCCGCTGGCAAAACAATTAATCCAAAATTAGATGGAAGAATTACTAAAAACTAACCGCAGAAACTTTCTTAAAACCGGTGGTATTGCTGCAGCCGCTTTAGCGTTAAACTTAAACGCACTTGAAGCAGAAGCAGCCGGAGGGGTAACTAAGCTTACAATTCTACATACCAACGATGTGCATAGCAGGATAGAGCCTTTTCCTATTGATGGATCGAAGTATGAAGGGCTAGGTGGTACTGCAAGACGGGCCGCATTGATTAAAAAGGTAAGAAACGAGGAAAAAAACGTGTTGTTATTCGACGCGGGTGATATTTTTCAGGGTACTCCTTATTTCAATAAATTCGGTGGAGAGCTTGAAATTAAGCTCATGACTGCGATGGGCTATGATGCGGCAACAATGGGTAACCATGATTTTGATAACGGTATGGAGGGCTTCTATAAGCAATTACCTCATGCTAATTTTCCTATTCTATGCAGCAATTACGACTTTTCTAATACGATACTAAATAAATCGACCCTTCCGTATAAGATATTTAAGAAGGATGGACTAAAGATCGGTGTTTTTGGAGTTGGAATAGAATTGCATGGTTTGGTTGAAGGAAAAAACTATGGTGATACGGTTTATATAGACCCAATTGTAAAGGCAAATGAAATCTCGGATATATTAAAAAATGACTTTAAGTGTGATCTGGTAATCTGCTTGTCTCACTTGGGTTACAAATATAATACTGACAGAGTATCTGATCAGATTTTAGCTAAAAATAATAAAAGCATAGATCTTATAATAGGCGGACATACGCATACTTTTATGGATCAGCCAGAGGATGTGCAGAATTTAAGCGGAGCTATAACTACCATAAACCAGGTTGGTTTTGCCGGTATTAATCTGGGTAGAATAGATTATTATTTTGAAAGATATAAAGGTAAAAAGGTGAAAACGGCTTCACCTTATTTGATCTCTAATAAATTGGAAGCTTAGCAATCTGTATATTTAGTTTGTATGACAGATTTTAATACGTATAGGGCACAAATTGAGAGTGCTGGCTTTACAACCATTAATAATGTGTTTTCAAATGATCAGGTTGAAAGTATTTTAGAGCTTATTAATAGATCTGATACTTCAGGAAATACGTTTAGAAAATCAGCCGACTTATTTGCAATCAGACAGTTTTTAAAAGAAGTACCAGAAGTAGATAAGCTAATTCTTAATGATGAATTTAAGGAGCTCATTCAGAATCTTTTTGGTTCAGACTACTTTGTTGTGAAATCTATTTATTTTGATAAACCGGAACAATCTAATTGGTTCGTTTCGTATCATCAGGACCTAACAATATCTGTGGATAGGCGGGCTGAAGTTAATGATTATAAGAAATGGACTGTAAAGCAAGATCAATTTTCAGTTCAGCCACCTTTGAATATTTTAAAACAGATATATACTGTTCGTATTCATCTTGATGATACTGATGAAAATAATGGCGCATTAAAGGTTATTACCGGATCTCATTTGAAAGATATTTATAGACCTGAAGATATTGATTGGGCTAATGAGAACGAGCATGTTTGCAATGTTTCTAAGGGGGGTGTTATGGTCATGAAACCTTTATTGCTGCATAGCTCCAGTCGCACTACCAATAATAATAAACGACGCGTGATTCATATTGAATTATGTAATCAAGAGTTGGATAAGGAATTGAACTGGGTAGAACGGATAAATTTTTAATGCTAAAAAAGCATTAAAGTTGTTGGTGACAAATTACACACAAATTTGAACCACATGAAAAAAGTAATTCTAGTCATGGCAGTCTTTGCCGTGCTTGCCTCGTGAAAGAAAAATTCCGATGAAATCGTAATTGATAAACCATCACCAGAAGAAAAATTATCACCAGATATTGAACTGGTAGTTAAGGGAGCAACCGAAGAAACCCCACCTTTATATCCACCATCTGAAACCTATAATTTTTTAGGATTTGGATATGATGCTACAGATAAGTTCAACGACGAAGTTTCTATAAGAGCAGGTGTAGTTGATGATTATATTGCTAGCGGTTCTAGAATTAACATAATTAGATCTGGAGAGGCCTCGTGGAGAACCGTAGAGGCTGAAATTCCCTGGAACAGTTGTTACTGATAAAAAGTATGTTTACGGATACTATTCCAATTACTGTGTAAAAAAAGCTGAGGTTAAATCTTATCTCGAGCAGTATTTTGCCGCTAACGCGGTTAAATTGACAAATTAAATTTATAGGAGTGAATCGTGACAGCTTGCATCGTCATCTCGACGATAGGAGAGATCTCTTGATTAGGCAATTTGTAGCTGCTTTGTAGTCAAGAGATCTCTCGTTGCCTCGAGATGACGTGTTGCTCGAGATGACGTGTTGCATTTAGATGACAACCTTTATGTCTTTTAGCAAAGGAAACCGCCGCCCAACAGATCGTTTCCTTCATAGAAAACTGCTGATTGGCCTGGTGCAATTGCTGATACATTGTGGTCAAATACTACACGCATTTTATCGTTTTCCTGAACGATAGTGCTTAGCATACCTGCATCTTTATACCTGATTTTAGTAACCACGTTATCCATTGGTTCTAGAATACTTCCGTATTTTACCAGGTTAACGTTGCGTACCAGTGCTTCATTTCTTTCCAGATCTTCGGCTCTGCCTAATACTACAGTATTGCTTTCGGGCATGATTTGGGTTACAAACATTGGTTCGCCGAAGGCAATTCCAAGTCCTTTACGTTGGCCGATGGTGTAAAAAGGGTAGCCTTTATGCTGACCAACTACCATTCCGTCTTTAGTGATGAAGTTACCACCGGCAACTCTGTCTTCTAAATCTTCAACTTTATGTTTTAAGAAAGCACGGTAATCATTATCTGGTACGAAACAGATCTCATAGCTTTCGCTTTTCTTTGCCAGTTCTTCCTGTCCCATATCTAAAGCCATTTGTCTGATATCAGATTTTGCAAATGAACCTAAAGGGAATTGGGTACGAGCAAGGTTTTCCTGAGAAACGCCCCAAAGCACGTATGATTGGTCTTTGTTTTCGTCTTTTCCTTTAGATATTACGTAACGACCGCTGTCTTGTTGTCTGATATTTGCGTAATGTCCGGTTGCAATAAATTCGCAATCCAGTTTGTTTGCACGTTTTAGTAGTGCTTCCCATTTGATGTGGGTGTTGCACAATACACATGGGTTGGGCGTACGACCGGCAAGGTATTCATCAACAAAGTTGTCGATTACAAAATCACCAAATTCGTCGCGTATATCAAGGATGTAATGTGGGAAGCCATAGTTTACGGCAAGTGTGCGGGCATCGTTTATGCTATCTAAGCTGCAGCAACCTGTTTCCTTACTGCTGCTACCTGATGTGGCATAGTCCCATGTTTTCATGGTAAGCCCAATAACTTCATAACCTTGTTCGTGTAACATTACTGCTGCTACTGAACTGTCGACGCCACCACTCATGGCGACTAATATTCTTCCTCTTTTACTCATGTTATTTAATACTGCCCCGGGTTCAAAGCCCGGTGATTAGAAATAAGGTGCAAAAGTAAGTGATTTTAATGGAAGTTTTTTAATTGAGAGGTCAATAGGTTGTCAAAGTAAAATTAAGTGATCGGTTTTCGGTCTGGAACAAATTGCGCTGAAGGGCGCAAATGGTTCCCAGGCCCTCTTCCCGACACTGAATTTTAGCCGAATTGGGAGGTTAGGGATAGAAGTATAGTAGGGAGGGATAGGGGTGGTTAAGGTGTGATGAGGTTTGACGATTGTTTTAGTCAAACGTTATAGCATCGCTAAAAAAGCTGTTTTTTGTATGATTTTTTTATACCTTAGACAATCATAAAAAAAAGAACTAAAGTTAAATATGAAAAAAATCCTCCTGTACTGCTTTTTATCGGCTCCTGTGTTAGTTAATGCACAGCAAAGTCTGGTGAAATATGTGAAACCAATTATTGGTACACAAAAAATGGGACATACTTATCCGGGCGCTACTGTGCCTTTTGGATCTGTTCAGTTAAGTCCCGATACAGATACTTTGTCGTACGAATTGAATGGCAAGTATAATGGCGACGTTTATAAGTATTGTGCAGGGTACAAGTATGAGGATAAGACTATTGTAGGATTCAGTCACACGCATTTTAGCGGAACGGGACACTCTGATCTGGGTGACTTCCTGATTATGCCAACTCAAGGAAAACTTCAATTAAATCCAGGTACAGCGGATGACCCTAAATCGGGTTTCAGATCGGCATTTTCTCATGATAATGAGGTTGCAGAAGCCGGATATTATAAGGTTAAACTAGACGATGACAATATTTTAGCTGAGCTTACTGCAACTAATAGGGTAGGTATGCATCAGTATACATTTCCTAAGTCAGATCAATCGCATATTATATTGGATTTGATGTCGGGCATTTACAACTATGACGACAAAACAGTATGGACTTTTGTTCGCGTGGTAAATGATACTTTGGTTACCGGTTACAGACAAACTAATGGTTGGGCCCGTACACGTACGGTGTATTTTGCTATGTCGTTTTCTAAACCATTCGTGTCTTACGGACAAAAGAATTTCGACAAGACTCAGGCATATAAAGGTTTCTGGAGAAAGTTCGATCAAACTAAAAATTTCCCTGATATAGCGGGTAAACGCATAAGAATGTATTTCGACTTTAAAACTGATGAGCAGGAGAAAATTAAAGTGAAGTTCGCATTATCGCCGGTTAGTCAGGCAAATGCTTTAGAAAATATGCAGGCAGAAGCGCAGGGATGGGATTTTGATAAAGTAAAACAACAGGCACAGGCTGAATGGAATAAAGAGCTTAATAAAATTAAAATTGATGCTTCAGAAGATGATAAAACTAATTTTTATACAGCGATGTACCATGCTTTTATCAATCCGACAAACTATAGCGATGTAAACGGGGAATATAAAGGGCTGGATCAGAATGTACATAAAGCTGATGGCTTTAACAATTATACAACGTTCTCTTTATGGGATACTTATCGTGCTTTACATCCATTCTTTAATATCATGCAGCCTTCAAGAAATAACGATATCGTGAAATCTATGATGGCTCATTATGATCAGAGCGCGCTTAAAATGCTTCCGATATGGTCTCACTATGCAAATGATAACTGGTGCATGAGCGGGTACCATAGTGTTTCTGTTTTAACGGACGCAATTATTAAAGGTGTTTATAATGGCGATGCCAATAAGGCGCTGGATGCTTGTATAGCTACCGCTAATCATCGCGATTATGAGGGGATAGGTGATTACATAGATATGGGTTACATACCGGCAGAACGCAGCGGAACGTCGGTTTCAAACACATTAGAATATGCGTATGATGATTGGTGTATTGCTCAGCTGGCTAAAAAGCTAAACAGAAATGATGTTTATGATGAATTTACCAAACGTTCGGGAAACTGGAAAAATGTGTTTGATAAGTCTATCGGTTTCATGAGACCAAAAATGGCTGATGGATCATTTAAAAAGGAATTTGATGCGTTGAGTACTCATGGGCAAGGATTTATAGAAGGAAATACATGGAACTACAGTTTCTTTGTTCCTCAGGATCCTAAAGCTTTAATTGAGCAGATGGGCGGTAATAAAAAGGTTGGATTAAGGTTGGATTCTTTGTTTACAATGCATCTTCCTGATGAGTTCTTTGCAGAAACTGAGGATATTACAAGAGAAGGTATTATTGGTGGATATGTGCATGGTAACGAGCCAGCTCACCATGTAGCTTATTTATACAATTGGATTGGACAGCCCTGGAAAACTCAGGAAAAGGTACGTATGATTTTGAAAATGCAGTACAAACCTACACCTGATGGACTTGGTGGTAATGATGATTGCGGACAAATGAGCGCCTGGTATATGTTTTCTTCTTTAGGATTTTACCCTGTGTCTCCGGGATCGGAAGATTATTCCTTAGGAAGTCCGGCAATTAAAAATGCGGTACTGACACTTGAAAATGGAAAAACGTTTACAGTTGAAGCTTTAAATCAAAGCGATAAGAATGTGTATGTTCAGAAGGTTTTGTTAAACGGAAAGCAACTTGCTTCGAATACAATTAAGCATTCTGATATTACTGGTGGTGGAAAGTTGACGTTTTATATGACATCTAAACCGGTTAAGAAATAGGTTTTTATAGAATAAGTGATTTTTATTAATGGTAAAACAGAAAAGGCCGATAGTTATATCGGCCTTTTCTGTTTATTTTGTTTTTGTTTCTGTTTATTCTGTTTCTGTTTATTTTGTTTTTGTTTATTTTGTTCGCTTGTGTACTGGTTGTACTGCTTTGTCGTATACTGGTTATACTGCTTTCTCGTCATCTCGACGCAGGAGAGATCTCTTGTTTGAGCATTTAGGGTTGTCAAGGAATTTCAAGAGATCTCTCCTGCGTCGAGATGACGGCAGTGTAGCATTTCGTATTACCATATTACCATATTACCAATATTACCATATTACCAATATTGCCATATTACCAATATTACGATAAAGGCACTACGCTACGATAGGACCATGAGTATTCTATACAAACGCAGGTACATCAGACCTTGGGTCGTTGCCTTGAATTTGATTTCTTCTTATATCCGATATCTCTGTAGGTTTTTTAATTATTTTCTTATTTAAACCACTTGCTGCGTTATAAAGCAGAATACTTCCAAGAGCTACTTCTTCAATAGCTATAAACGGATGTTGACGGATATCTGTCTCTTATACACATCT
>NZ_LGEL01000071.1 GCF_001636695.1 Pedobacter panaciterrae | reverse complement strand
GTAGTTTTACAATCTTTTTGTCTTGTTCAATTAAATAAAGAGTAAGTTCTTCTATTTTTTGAAGAAGTTTAATTTGAAAATCTCCAACCTGCAGGCCGTTGGTTTTCATTTCTTCGGCAGATTGAATGTTTTGCAGGTGTCCGTTAGCTTTAACAAAAGATTCTACACTCTTTAATTCTGGCAATTGATAATCTTTAGCAAAAACAAAATCAGCTCCGGCATTTATCTTAACTTTTAACTCTCTCGTATTTACATTACCGGCAACGGTTAATAGCGCATCAGCATCTGGCTTCGATGTACCTATTCCCATTTTTCCATTTATGTAATTGTAATCCCTGGTCTGGGTATTACCAACTTCCACTTTTGGCGTAGTGATCACAAATGCTGAAGTATTAATTGGCACTAGGGTTATTCCTTTAACACATACAGTTACACTGTTAGCAGAAGTAGAGAGATGATATATTGGAACAACTAAATGATTAACCGAATCCCTTTGAAACTCTCCAAGCTTCCAATGGGAAGTTACCGGACCTATTGCACTTACTACTTCAGAGCTGTTAGAATTAAAAACAGTGGAATTGGTTCCAATATTATAAACCTTTCTATAAAGGCCTGTTGTGTTAGAACCACTATATGCATCAGTAATCGATATCTCCAAAAAACCCCAAAAGCGAATATCTCCAAGATCAATATATGAGACTAAATTAGAAACACCTTGGGTAAAAACGCCACTTCGTTTTGTCCATTCAAAATTAGTTTGAGCATATCCTTTTGATGAGATAAGGATAATCAAAAACATAATGATTAATTTTAATTTTTTCATCTTATTACTTTTTACTTCAGTTTATTTAATTGCTTTTGCTGCTTTTTCAAGACCTTAGATTGATCCTCAACTTTCTTACTTAACTCTATCATGATTAATGTCATCTCTTCTATTTTTTGCAATAGCTTCGCGTTCATTTCCCCAAGGTCAACCCCATTAGCTTTTACTTCTGCTGCCGAGGGAATACCAGGAAGGTGGCCCTGCTGTAAAATATGCTCTTCAGTTTCTTTTAATGAAGGCAATTTATATTCCTTAGCGAATACGTAATCTGGCCAATTAGCTGTTTCAACTTTAACTTCCTTAGCACGAATGGTTCCATTAACAGCCAGCTTAGCATTAGGTGTTGTAGTTCCAATTCCAACGTTTCCTGTATTGCTGATTGTCATCCGATCAACCAATGTTCCTGTACCGTAACCTGTCTGAAATCTTAACGAAACATTACCTGCTCCCTCAGTATATGTTTTAATAGCTGCAGCATCAGCTGATGCCAAATTATTTGTAAATTTAATGATGCCCCCGCTCCCTAATGTTGCAGAACTATGAGCAGCCTGTATTGTAAGAATAACAGCTCCTAACGGATTTGTAGTTGTGATTCCATTTAAGTGTAATAAAGATGCCGGAGCTGTAGTCCCAATACCTACACTGCCACTTGCAGGAAAAGTATTAGTTTGGGCAAATGAGTCATAACCAAGTGTAATTAAGGCCAGATTTAACAATATCTTTTTCATATAATTATTTTTTACTTTTTTCCAGACTCAATATTCTATTTGACATCACCTGATTTTCATTTTCTATAGCTAAAAGATGCAATGTCAGCTCTTCTATTTTCTGCAATAACTTAGCATTCATCTCACCTAGGTCAATCCCGTTGGCTTTAACCTCTTCTGCTGAAGGTATTCCAGGCAAGTGACCATTCTTTTTAATATGCTGTTCGGTTTCACGTAATGAAGGAAGATCATAGTCTTTAGCGAATACATAGTCAGGCCAATTGGCTAATTCAACTTTAATTTCCTGGGCCCTTATTTTTCCTTTTACAGCTAAATCATAATCTCCCGGAGTGGAAGTTTTAATACCAACCTTACCTGCAAAGTATGTTTGATCTGATGCAGCGAATTGTAGACCTATTAACTCTGATATTGAAGGTTCATTTCCGTTCACGAGATCTACTCTGGGAGCATAAAAATATTGTCGATCACTTGTATTTGGATCATTAAACAAAGTTGCACGATGGTTAGTAGCTGTTGCAGTTGTTGAAAATTTAAAATCTGTCATTGTTAATACCTTATCCCCTGTCACGCCATCATAGATTGAACCATAATTAACTTCTGAAGAATCTCCGCTTCCATGAATATATCCTACTAATAAATACCATCTATTCAGTTTTGGCAGGTCGCCACTCCAAAAATAAGGGTTGCTATTTGGAACACCTGCCAAGCTAGAAACATTCCGACAGCCAAAATAAGTGGTACCATCTATTGAGTTCGTTTTCTTTATCCAAATGGTAAAACGGTACATATGTTTATGGTCAATAGGGAAATATGAAGTCACCCAACCTCCATCTGCATCAGAAGCACCTTCGGGCTGTGCTTTCCATAGTATTACCCTATTTCCTTGAGGTCCCTCACCCCATTCCCTGATATTTTCTGATTCCTGACCATTCATAGTAAAAATACCCGATGTTCCCAGCCCAATAGTCCAGCCGGTTAAATCCAATAAATTTTGTGCATGACCTCTGTCCAAGCCAAAAACAAATACAAAAAATAAAGAGATTACTAAAACCTTTGATAATGTCCTGTTCATACAAGCATGTTTTTAAGAATTATGAGAATTTGTTTTTCATTGAAAATACCGAGGCCTATCCTCTATTTATCAATATTATTATTCGTTTTCATTAAAGCTATATCGTTATTTAAAGAGTTTATATCAGAGGCCATTTTTTTATTAATTTTTCCCTGCTCATTAAGCTCCTTATTCTGTTTTATTAAATACAAAGTCAGTTCTTCAATCTTCTTTAGAAGCTTCGCATTCATCTCCCCCAAATCAACCCCATTAGCTTTTACTTCTTCGGCTGAAGGAATACCCGGCAAATGACCTTTCGCATTAATGTACTCTTCAGTTTCTTGCAATGATGGCAATTTATAATCCGTAGCAAACACATAATCTGGCCAATTAGCCGTTTCCACTTTAATTTCGTGAGCCCGAATATTGCCGTTAACAGCCAGTTTTGCGTTAGGTATTGCCGTTCCAATTCCCACATTACCATTATTACTAATCCTCATTCTTTCAGCTAGCTCACTTTGTCCAATTCCAGATGAAGTAGAAAAAGACAAATCCATAGCTTGCACTAAGGCATTATTTGGCTGAAAAGTATTGATTCTTTCAGCCCTAATTCTTGCTCCAATTTGATCAGGCTGAATATCTCTCCAGGTATAAAAATCTATGTTATATCCCCCAGAACTTGCCCCCATAGGAACATTAATGTTTCCCGAAGAATTTGGGGAACCTATACTAATTGCAGAGAAACCACTTAATTCAGAGTGTACATGGAGCTTGCTTTGTGGATTAACAGTTCCAATCCCTACTTTACCGCCATCAGGATTAATGTTAAAATTATCGAAAGTAGAACCAAATCTTAACGCCTGAATTGAACCATAATTACCAACGGTATTATACCCTAATCTTAATCTCTTATTGCCATCTGTTGATCCTGTTAAGTGCAATTGAAGATCATCACTTTGCACAGTCAATTTAGAGATAGGGCTATTCGTACCAATTCCAACATTCCCGGTATTAGCGTTAAAGATATTAGTCCCACTTGTGGTCCATTGTGCATTAGTCAAAATTGGGAGTATTAATGTGATTGTTAAGCTAAAAAAGAGCTGTTTATTCATGATGTTAAAAGTTTAATATTATTATTTATACTTGCTAAAAGCTTTGTCATTAATTCCTGTAGCTCATTTATTTGAGCCTGCTGCTTCTTTTCATTCTTATCCTTTTCTATTAAATGTAAAGTCAGTTCCTCAATCTTCTCTAAAAGTTTCGCATTCATCTCCCCCAAGTCAAACCCATTAGCTTTTACTTCTTCCGCTGAAGGAATACCTGGCAAATGACCTTTCGCATTAATGTGCTCTTCAGTTTCTTGCAATGATGGCAACTGATAATCTTCAGCGAAAACATAATCCGGCCAATTAGCTGTTTCTACCTTTATTTCTTGAGCCCTTATTTTGCCATTCACAGCCAACTTATAACCCTTTGTATCCATAGTACCAATGCCAGCATTCCCTCTATTGTCAATCGTTATGCTATTAAGAAAGGATCCCTTTCCCCAATGTAAACCACCGGCAGAACTCCATAAATAGCCATATACCGAACCATTTCTATAAAATTGCAATTCCTGATTGTCCGACTTGAGGTGCAAGAATTTTGTAAAGTTTGTCTCTCCATTTATATCCAATTTAAAACTTGAATTCCCATTACCCATACTAATATTTCCAGCATTACTGATGCTTAAAGCAGGAATTGCAGTACCATGCAAATCATCTGAAGAACCATTTACCCAAATATTCAAATTAGTGATATAATCGTATCCTATACCTGCCCATTTCGCATCATTGCTGTTAAATAGCAAAACAGGGAATGTCGCTTTTAAAGTCGCTGTCTTATTCCACCCCCCTGTCATTGGCAGTCCACCAATTATATAAAGCGGTGTAGCTGGTGTTGTTGTCCCAATTCCGGCATTCCCAGTTGCAGGAAAGGTATTAGTCTGACCAAATGATTTATCGATTACCAATAAGAGAATTATTGTAATAATGTATTTCATATTTATCATTTTTGCTTAAGTTGATTTATTTCTTCTTGTTGAGACAAAAGCTTAGCTTCAAATTTTTTATTTGTTTCTATCAAATACAAAGTCAGCTCTTCAATTTTCTGCAATAACTTCGCATTCATTTCTCCTAGATCAACACCATTAACTTTAACCTCTTCAGCAGAGGGAATACCTGGTAAATGACCTTTTTCTCGAATATGTTTTTCGGTTTCTAGCAATGAAGGCAACTGATAATCTTTAGCGAAAACATAATCCGGCCAGTTGGCATTTTCGACTTTAATTTCCTTAGCTCTAATGTTACCATTCACAGCAAGTTTGTAGCCTTGTGTATTAGCCACTCCAACACCTATATTCCCCTTAACAACCAGGTCATTTTTACTGGGATTTGCGAAAGAATAAGTATCTGAGATTAAAAGGCCTCCGGCTTTTAATCCAGCCGCACTCTTATTAAGTGTCGAGTTAAGGAATATTAAGTATTTATTAAGCTCAACTGGCGAATCAGATGTGTATATGCGAGAATCTTCTCCGCTATTTATTGTTAAATCGCCCTTTAAATCAAGTTTTGTATTAGGAGTTATTGTTCCGATTCCCACGTTCCCATTTTCAGGGAAGAGGTTAGTTTGAGCATAAGAAATGTTTGCACAAATGATTATAAAAAGTAGAGATAATATTTTTTTCATATCAGTTTATTTTTGATTTAAGAAATGTTATATCTTTTTCTTGTTTTTCAATCTTTTGTTGTTGTTTAGCGCGTTCCATCTCATTTTCCTTTTTCATATCTATTAAATACAATGTCAGTTCTTCTATTTTCTCTAAAAGCTTCGCATTCATTTCTCCCAAATTAACACCATTAGCTTTCACTTCCTCTGCTGAAGGTATTCCGGGCAAATGACCTTTCTCTTTAATGTGCTGTTCTGTTTCCTTCAATGACGGCAACTGATAGTCTTTTGCAAATACATAATCCGGCCAGTTTGCATTTTCAACCTTAATTTCTCTAGCCCGGATATTTCCATTAACGGCAAGCTTAGCATTAGGTATTGCAGTTCCAATCCCCACATTTCCATTTTCCAAAGCCTTTATTGCAATTTCTGCTCCAGCTGGATCATGAGAATTACCAACATAAAGACTCCAGTCATTCGTCATGGGAAGTAGTTTATTAACCGTTAGGTCAGATCCGGTAACATTCAATGCAGTCCATGATGCATTTTGATTTATTGATCTAATCTTTATGTGAACGATTAATGGATCAGTTGTTATCCCAATGGTTCTTATTGCTCTTATTCTAAACCTTGGATTAAGACGATCTGTATTACAATCAATTGTAAAATTATGTCCATCCGAACCTGCGCCTGCATACCCGTTACTGTTAACTCTACCAACTTCCCGCCATAGACTCGGATTATAGTGAGAAATGCCTGCTAAGAACGTTGCCGCGGCAGCAATATTCCCACGTACATATGAAATAGATATTTCGTAATTTCCAGAACTCCCAGCATCAATAGGAGATACAGCTAGAAACTCAATATAACTTCCGATCTGATATCCAGCCGGAAAGGTTACTTGAGTAGTATAATCATCAATAAATCGGGCTTTTGCTTTTGAAAAGGCAAATAAATTGATAGTCATTAAAAAACCTAGTAGGCTTAATGAAATCAAAGGGCTTAGTTTTTTATGCATATTACTTTAGTTTTTAATTTAACATTAACACCTATCCAACCAGACAAACACAATTACCACACGAAGAATCTATTTTTTCTTTTCGAGATTTAATATCCGCGTTTCCATCTTTTGCATAGTTTGAGCTTGTAAGTCATTTTTCTTTTGTTGTTCAATCAAATGCAAGGTTAACTCTTCTATTTTCTTTAGAAGTTTAACATTCATCTCTCCTAGATCCACCCCATTAGCTTTAACCTCTTCTGCGGAAGGTATTCCTGGCAAGTGGCCTTTCTATTGAATATGCTTTTCTGTTTCTTTCAGCGAAGGAAGATCATAGTCTTTCGCAAATACATAATCCGGCCAATTAGCAGTTTCTACTTTAATTTCATGAGCCCTTATTTTCCCATTAACGGCTAATTTTTCATTTGGAGTTGAAGTCCCAATACCTAAATTTCCATTAGCCAACATTGTCATATATCTAGCTCCATAGCTTGACCACCCAAACAGAGGCCGAATTGAAATTTTTGATCCGACAAATCTAGAATCAAAAACGGTTACAGGATTAATTCCGGTATCATTTGCAACATCCGTTTGGCCAATGAACATTAAAGATATAGTAGGTGAAGAAATAACATTACCTCTTATCGTTGGAGCAAAAACAGAGTTTGACCCAGTTGCATTGGTAATGTCCAAATAATCATTCGCAGCGTCAGAAACACTAAACTTCATTAACCTCTCTCCACCGGATATGGCGGGAGCTAGAATTTCCAATTGAGTCGAGGGTGTCGCTGTTCCGACACCTACCTTTCCCGATGCAGGAAATGTATTAGTTTGTCCATTAGTTGGCTGATAAATCAGAGCAGTGAATAAAAAGATGGCTAATGTTCTAAGAAATAAATTTGTTTTCATTTAAAGCGATTTTAATAGATAAGAAAAGACCTACAATGCCAGTTTGACTAAAGCAGTTTGGTAACTTGACGAAAGTTATTTGGATCTGACAAATCTTTCAGACAGTCAGAATGGGAATGGTTGAGTTTGAGAGCATAATGAAGTTGTTAATTTAATTATTGCTAAGATACAAATTTGAGGCAAAATCCGCAATACATATGGTCTTCTCTTAGAGGGACTGATACACCAAATACTTTTCGCTCTGCACATTCATCATGGATTTATCCTTCCCAAATATTGAGTATTACCAACCCTTGCCCCATTTAAAGCAACTATAGTGATGTAAGTCTCTAACGATTTCCCTATCAGCTTGGGGTTAAACCTGAAAGTACATTCCTTATCTCTTCTTTTAACGCCCCCTACAAAGCCATCGGCAATCTTTAACTCCGGACTAAACACCACCAGCATAATTTGATCATCAAAAACCCCCTGATTATTGGGTTCCCAGGTTGCCTTTATCAGATTAGCCCCGATCAGTGTTGCCTCTACAGAGATCAAAGGAGTTAAAGTCCCTTTACTTAAGCTGAGCTTTGCATAATCCACAGACAGATCAGGATAAGTACCAATGATCGATCCATTAAAATTCTGAGTAAAGGCTACATTTATTTCCGTTTTACCACGGGCCATATTTTTAAAGCCAACAGTTAAGAAAGGATAAAAGGGAACCAACAATTCGTTTAAGAAACGAAATTTTTCTCTGTTTGCAATTTGTGCTACTGTAGGTGGCTTTGTTGTTTTTTGAGGTTTGCTACGGATATAAGGTATGTTTTTCCAGCTTGCGCCTACTAAACCGCCAACTTTTCCTGAGATTGGCCCGAAGATTCCTGATGTTAATTTTGCCATGATTTCTATTTTTTATATGATTAATTATTAATTTATTTCTCTATATCATCTCAATTTTTGTCACTTTTTGGCACCTGCAGATGCGACTGCTCTTGCACCGATATTCCATTACTATTTTTTCGTTCTAGCCGAACGAGGTCCGAATGAGAACGGTCTCAAGCTGCAGCAAAAAACGACTGTATTATTAGCCTGAACAGTTGACTTTACCAGTGCCAGACCAAATCCAAAATCGACCCGATTTTTAAGCTCTTATCTATTTTCTTTGCTTTCATTAATTAAATGTAGGGGAAATAAAAATAGCACGTTGCGTTATATGCGCTCGCATACATTTCGCAGCAAAAAAGACATAACTCACTCATAATATGCGCTTTTTATGATTTTAAACTGATAAACCTAACGGTATTACATATGAGGATTTGCTGTGATATCCTCGCTCTCGCCATCTCCCTCTTCTTCATCCAACCCCTCGTCATCTCGCTCTTCGTCATCTCGCTCTTCGTCATCTCGCTCTTCGTCATCTCGACGATAGGAGAGATCTCTTGAAGTGGCATAACCAAGAGATCTCTCCTATCGTCGAGATGACGACAGCTTAAACAATGACGACAGCTTAAACAATGACGACAGCTTATTGAATTAGACTAAGAAATCTAAATAAATTAAAGCGGCTGTTCAAATAATAAATATACCTTTTTGAACAGCTGCTTTAGCAACAAACCGACATCATCAGCCAACCTAAAAACCCGTTGCGCAGTACATTTTCAAACCTTTCCTTTAACAACTTTGCAGCTACCTCGGCTTCTTCCTGATTGTATGTACCGAAACCTAAATACATATTGCATGCGTTAGGATCATTAAAAGACATTCCCGGATTGTAGGGCACATTTATTTCCTGCTTTTCCAGGAAATTCATTGACTCTCTAAGGGTTGAAAAATCCGGGAACCTAATCCAAAATGCCAAACCGCTATCTGGAGCTTGAATTTCCATAAAATCTTCAAGATAATTTCTTAGTACCCAAAATAAATCGTCCCGGTCCTTTTCTTTGATTTTTCTAATTTCAGATGCATAACGCCATAAATCGCCAGACTTTATCATTTCAATTATTGCATTCTCCTCTAATACATCGTGAAATTCGCAGGGCTTTGGCGGCACAGCGTTCATTGCATCAATAAAATCTTTTGTGGCTCCAATAACCCGGGTATTACGCATATAAACCGACAGCTGACTTAATGCCCCGATATAGATTACATAACCTTCATGATCGTAACAGGCAAGGGGTTTATAAGGAGTCTGTCTATACCAAAATTCATGATAATCATCCTCTTCCAGGATATAAAATTTGTATTTTTTAGCTAGCTCCAGCACCCTGGCACACTTTTCAGCATCAAGAACATTACATTCCGGATATCCGCATTGCGGACGCAGATATAGTAGTTTAATTTCTGAAACCTTAACCAAATCTTCCAATTTTTCTACAAAATCATTGTCCATTGTACTTAAAAACTGCGATCTGACTTCCGCTGCATATAAAACGTTACCTAAAACCAGATCCTGCGAAGAAGTATTTACAAGGCAATCGCCAGGGTTTAAAATGGTTTGAATAACACGGACAAGACTTTCCTTTCGGCCAGGCACAATATCCATACATTCCTGATTGAATTTAAAATCCCGGCAATCGTTATAATAAGACCTCACTGCTTCTTTGTAAGCAACACCATAAAAGTCGGTTATTTGATCTATCTGACTAATATTTTCATACCTTTTACGATGCATCCGGCGGTATTTAAGCATCGCCCTTTCAGGATAGTTATACGGATTCAGGGTATTTAAACCCACCGTGGTAAAGTTTTGGACAGGCATTTCGGAAGGTTCAGAAACTTTCGGGCCGCGCTCAATCACTATTGGCATTTCATTTACAAAACCAGTCGAAGTAAAAGCATCTTCATTTTCGGCACCACTCCTTTTCACGAATGTGCCAGAGCCGGGCAGAGTGGTAAGCCAACCGGTGGCTAAAAGGTTTGCATAGGCCCTTTTTACAGTATTGGAATTAATGTGGTTCAAGCTTGAAAATGCCAGTTGCGAAGGAAGCCGCTCACCCGGCCTGGCCTCGCAGGATTGTATTTTTTGTATTACAAAGTCCACAATCTGATGGCCTGGCCGGCTGTTTATCGGATCATAGATCTTCCAGCGTAAAAGATTGATTTTTCTCATCACAGGAGCATTAAGTTATGATAATTAAATACTTTAACAGCAGCCAATTTAACTTAAATAATTAAAAGATAAGCAATTACAAAAAGCACATCACCTATTTTAACCCAAAGTGCGATACCTGACTTTTAAAACTTCTGCTAAACTTTGTAAGGAATATGGAACTTTATAAGGCAAAACTTATTGACAAGCATATATTACCTTACTTTGCAAAGATTGCGAAGGAGAACAAATACTTTGTGGATAGTATTAACAGTGTTTGCCGACTGCATAAGGCGGTTAAATTTCAGGAACTGGAGCGTCCGGGAGCTGCGCAGGAAGGCCGTATCTGGTTTTCGATCATGCCTCTTTCGCACAGTTTTTACTTCAGTGATGATGAGAAATACAGATGGGGATCAAGAATATGGAACAGGCAGGAGTTCATATTTTATAGTTCAAGTCTGTTGGATCAGCAATTCCGCAGTGACTACATTGAGGTTCTCGAACCCGGAGAACTTCTTTCTATCAGCTATCCAAACTTATTGGCACTGATGGACAGGTATCATGAGGTTTATCAGAAGATCATGCAACTTTCGGCAAGTAATGAGCGGCATTACAGGTATCAGAACCAATTACTAAACAAACCAGCGGTAGAACGTGTAAAGCAACTGGAAGAAGAGAATCCTTTGTTCGCCAAAGTGGCCAGTAACAGTGTAAAAGCTATTCATGTAGGCCAAACCAGACAAGGATACGAAAAACAGTTAAAGAAGCTGGCTATTTTGAGGTAATGCGGTTATAGGGTTGTCGTCATCAGCCCCGGTCGCATCATCAGTAGTAATCATCCTCCACGGTCGCGTCATCAGTAATCGTCATCCGCCGCCCCGGTCGTCATCCGCCCAGGTCGTCAACCAGTCCAGTCGTCAACCAACCCAGTCGTCAACCAGTCCAGTCGTCAACCAGCCCAGTCGTCATCTCGAAAGCAGAGAGAGATCTCTTGAAGTGGTATAAACAAGAGATCTCTCCTATCGTCGAGATGACGACTACTGATGATGCTACTGGGGCGGATGACGAATGGGCTGGTTGACGACCGTGGCGGATGACGACCGAGCTGGTTGACGCCTGGGCTGGTTGACGACTGGACTGGTTGACGACTGGACTGGTTGACGACTGGACTGGTTGACGACTGGACTGGTTGACGACCAGGGTGGATGATGACTAATAATACAACCTTGTTTGCATTTAAAATGCAATTGTGTTTGCAGTAAAATTGCAAACCCGTTGCTAACACTCCCCCTATTTCCAGCCATACCTTTGGTATAACAAAATTTACCTGTTCCGGACGGCGCTAGCCAGGACAGGCCATAACCTTAAAATAAAAAAATGATGACAGATTAAAATAAGAATACATGAAAAGAGCATTAATTTTCGGGAACATCACTTTTATCGCGGCCGTTTTACTGCTTATGCTGTTTGCTTACGCGGGCATATCAAAAGTTGCCGATTATCAGCGGTTTGTTGCCCAAATGAAATTAGCTCCTGCCCCTTTAATACAGAATCTGTCGGGTACACTGGGATGGCTGGTACCTCTGATAGAATTTATCATTATCGGCTTGCTGGCTAAAGATAAGCTAAGGAAAATTGGACTTTATGCATCATTTATCCTGCTATTAAGCTTTCAGGTTTACATATCGGTAATGTTATTATCCGGTCTGGAGCTTCCATGTACCTGCGGAGGTCTGATTTCAAAACTGCAGTGGAAAGAACATCTTGTTTTTAATGCGGTGTTTATGCTCATAGCTATGTTCCCTTTCATTTTTAAATGGATCAATGCAAAATACTATAAATACGAATTAACCATTTTATAAACCTTAATCTTTACAACGATGAAAAAAAACATCAAAACCACCGTACTGGCCATTGCATTAATGGTCGGCGTAACAGGAGCTTATGCTGCTGACCTTGTAAAAGCCTTTAAAGGTAAAGCTAACCTTGCCGAGTATAGCTGGCAAAAGTACAACAGGAACCAGACACCAAACGGGAGTCCTGTTTTGGGTGATGAAACCAATCCCTTTCCTGAGGATTGTCCAAATGGCTCTTTAACCAGATGTGCTGAAGGTACGCCGGTTGGCGGCGGTGCCAGTATAATTGTGTACTATCCACTTTAATCATCTGAATAACTATTGGCAGGGCTGCTCCTGCCAATAGTTTAGCACAGTTACTTGTTATCGTATAGTACCAGTATGGGATATGGCCTGATTTTCTTACTGAATTGAAACCCATATTTATTGAGCTGGCGATAGATCATTTCAGGAAAGATGCCTTCACTGGTATCTTCTTCAGAGAAATCCAGGTCTGCATCAAAAGAAATCCCTGCCTTATTGTCCACCTGGTTTACAAATGGGTAAGGTACCAGGTTCTGCTCATACTGATAAAACATCCAGTTCAGCACATCGCTGATCCCCGCATTTCTGATGCTTAGCTTATTCTTTCCCTTAAACCTGATTTCCTGTTTTAAGTGTTTATCCTTAACCTCCGGCAAGCTGTTTTTTCCTTTAATGCTGGTAACCACCATACAGGATATTTTTCTTTCTTCAATTTTTGCTTTAATGTTAAACTGCCGCTCCAGATCAGCAAACATATAATCCCTAAACACCGCATGGGGAACACGATGCGGCAGCGTTAAAGCATAACAAAATTTATTTTCCATCCCCCATTCATCAAAGTCTTTATATTCAGACCCTTTCAATAAGTGCTTTAACTTTCCTAAAGGGTAGAACAATTTCAGGGAATCCCTGGTATGAACTTCTATCAGCTGGTCGCGCCAGTTCCCCGGTGAGGCGCCGTATAAACTGTATGCATTAAAAAATAAATGCGTAATGGATGCATTCCATTGAAAAAACCGGTAAGGATTTATTCCTGCCGAGCCACCGTATACGCCTCCGGTACCAACATTAATAAATGGTGTGATGATCGATCTGTAGGTGAAAGAAGTATCCGCTATGTGAAATTCATTCATGCCACTAAACGTAAAATTATCTGCTTTGACTTTTTGATCCTTCATCAGTTTGCCATCCTCAAAATTCACAATGTTTTCGGTGTTTACCTCTTTCCCCGATGTGATGGCCCTGATTACCCCGTTCCTATCTATCCATACATTGTGCGGAATGATTTTATGCGGGAAAAGCGCATTCAGTATCGTATCTTTTGTTGCTAAAATCAAATTTGAGGTCTGGATATCATTGTTGCTTTTCTTACTTAAGAAAGCATTAACTACAGTGCTGTCCTCATGCGAAACCATCAGGGCATTAAATTTCGCCGGGTATCTTGCTTTCAGGGAATCCAGAAACTTCATTTCCTGTATGCAGGGTCCGCACCAGGTAGCCCAAAAGTCAATGATCAGCAAGCCATCCTTGTACAGGTCTTTAAGGGTTAGCCTCTTGCCGGCCTGATTGATAACCCGCTCAACAACAAGGTTCGGGATGGTATCTCCAATACTTAATTCCCTTGTTTTTTTCTGGCCATAAGTATTCGCGCATACAAGAAAGACTGCGGTTGCAAATAATAAACTATGCTTAATACCCATAATTTTGAATCAAATTAGTGTTGTACAATATTTCCGTGTTCGGGATGGGGAGCGCTTTTGCAATTTCCGGCCTCCAGGTGGCTTTTAGCGGGCCAAGTACAGCATCAAGCTGCCCTGTCCGCTTCAGGTCCAGAAAACGATGCCCCCATTCTCCAAAAAGCTCCAGTCTTCTTTCTTTAGCAATGGCCTGCAAACAAGCTTCATTACTGATGGCCTCTTCAATAATACCAGCACCTGCCCGGTTCCTCAGTATGTTAAGGTCGGCAACAGCCTGAGCGGTTTTATTTTGCCTTGCATAAGCTTCGGCTCTGATCAGGTATAGCTCGCCCATTCTTAAGGCAATGATGTATTCCGGCCTGGCCGTATTTGCTACCCTGTTTTTATACTTGGCGGCATAATTATAGCTTTTTGTAGTTCCTGCCGAAGTAACCTGATTTGCAGCGATCCATTTGCTGCTCCTGCCATCAGTATTTTCAAAAGTCTGATACAGGGATTCAGTGATCACATATTGCGGTAAAACTGTTGCCGATGCGGGTACCAGCTGGGCGGCATCACTTATAAAACCATTCTGGTTCCAGAACTGTAAGATGGTTTCTTTACTGTTGGCTAAAAAAACATCTTCCAGTTTCGGCAATGGACTGTAAACTCCTGAATTGATTACCATGCTGGCGTGTCTTTCTGCTTCGCTCCAGTTGTTCTGGTATAGAAATAGCCTTGCCAGCAAAGCCGAGGCGGCCAGACTGTTTGCACGGGCCTTTCCTGTACCTGTAGATTGCTGATCCAGTCCTGTCATGGCCTCCAGTAAATCTTTAAGAATCTGATTGTATACCGTTTGTTTATCAGTCTGTGATGCTCCTTTATTCTGGTTTACATCTGTTGATAGGATCAGCGGAATATGATCATATAAATTGAGCAGGTAGAAATAGGCATAAGCCCTTAAAAACTTTGCTTCCGATTCCAGCAGCTTTTTTGCAGCAGGTGATAAAGCCGAAGATTTCTCTACATCTGCTATTAATGAGTTACATTGGTAAACAGCCGAATAAAGGCTGTTCCACAAGCCGGCGTTTTGTGTATTGTCTGGCTGTACGATGCTTTGATGAAAGGCGGTTATTCCTGCCAGCGCGGCAGTATAACTGTAATCATCAGCATATAGAGCAATGTATTTAAAACCACTTTGCACAGAATTAGAAGCCGTACCCATGGTAAAATATATACCCAGCAATGCTGAGCTTGCCGTTGTACTGTCGGCAAATACAGTGGTTGTTTCAATCTGGCTTTTTGATTCGGGTATTTCAACCAGATTCTTGCAGGATGAAGCCGTTGTTAAAACAAGTAACATGGCCGATAACTGATATAGCGTACTGTTTTTCATGTCGATTATCTTTTATAGTGTAAGTTGGATTCCTAAAATAAATGAGCGTAAGGGCGGGAAGTTTCGTCCTCCGGAAAAGCCGGATAGTGTGCCTGATTCGGGATCAAGTATAGCCGCATCTCTATCTCTGATGGTCAGCAGGTTTTGACCCTCGGCATATAACCTCATGTTTTGCAGTTTCAGTGTATTCAGTAAGCGGCCCTGAATGGTATAGGACAGGGATACGTTTTTAAGCCTGAGGTAAGAGGTATCGAAAATATTTGCAGCCGAATAACTGTAATAAAAATCATTAGACAACACACTAGCAGCCGGAACAGTTACATTGGGATTGGTTGGCGTCCACCGGTTCTTAACCAGTTTAAAATTGTTAAATGCACTCTTACCTGGTATTCCCTGCAAGCCGCCCCTGCCCTGCTGCTTTACAAACTGGGTAAAAATATGGAGCTCAACATTTCCATAATTTAGGGTATTGCCAAAGCCCCCATAATAGTCTGGTGTTGTTTTACCTAATGTAAAATTGAAATAGGGAATAGTTGATATTTCTCCGTTTTGTCCGGCGTATTGGGGCTTCCCTGTAAGCGGATCAATACCCAAAAGTTTAGTACCATAAATTCTTGTGATGTCATATCCCAGTTCGTACAGTTGTGCATAAGATGAGTTACTGAAATTCTGAAAGGATTTAAGCTGATTTTTAGGAAGCGTGAGGTTAAAAGATCCACTCCATTTTAATTTACGATGTTCAATCAGCTGAGCACTGAGGCTGAATTCCCATCCCCGGTTTTCAATTACCGCCGGAAGGTTGGCCTGATAACTGCCAAAACCGGTGATTTGAGGGATGTTATAAAGAACAAGCTGGTCTTTACTTCTGCTGATGTAATAATCCGTTGTCAGGTTTACCCTTTCTTTAAACAGCGACAATTCGATCCCGACATCAGTTTTACGGGTAGTTTCCCAATGAAAATCGGAATTATTGATTCTGCTGGGTCTGATGGTGGCAATGTTCTGATAAATGTTTGCTCCCGGACTGCTGTAGGTTGATAAGTACTGGTAATCTCCGATCTGGTCATTGCCTGTGCTGCCATAGCTTGCGCGGAGCTTTCCATAACTTAAAAACGGCAGCTTTTCCTTTACCAGGTATAAATTGCTAAAAATCCATGCTGCCCCCAATGATCCAAAGTTTCCATAACGGTTTCCGGGGCCAAATCTTGATGAGCCGTCTCTTCTCATAGTTGCGTTTAGCAGGTAAGTATCCATTAAGTTATAGGTGAGCCTCCCAAAAAGTGATGCATATTTATAATGTGAAACATTGCTTAGCCGCAGGTCTATGTTGCCAGCTGATCCCAGATCTTCCATCAGCTTCTCTAGTTTATAGTTGCTGGCCTGTATAAATTTCCGTTCATTGATCCGGGTCTGATATGTGGCTCCAGCGAGTAACAAAAAAGAGGAGGACTTTAGTTTTAAGGCATATTCAAGCTGAGGTTCTGCAATGAAGGTCTGTGTACTATTGTCCCCAAAATTGGAATAATTGATGGCACCGGGCATTAAGGCCCTGGTGGGGAATATCAGGGTCTGATTGTACATGGTCCTGGTATGCCCTGCATTAATTTTAAAGCTCAGGTTACTTAAAATTCCATAACTCAGGTTCAGGTTACTGATGGAGTTATCGGTTTTAGTTTCACTTCGGGCATTGACCTCTGCATCGATATTAGTGCCTGCATACCAGTTATAAGTACCGCCCGACAGGTACAAAGGGTAATTTGGTGCCATCAGGAAATTGGTGCTGTTTGCCGGATTTGGCAATTGATTTCGCTGCTGGCTAAACTGGTTAGATACCAGTAAGCTGAACCTGTTGTTTTCAGAACGGTAGCGGAAATTTGAGGTTAAGCCGCCTCTCCGGTAACTGGTATACCCGGGCAATACAGAATTTTCATAGTGGTAATTGCCGCCAACTGAGAAGGTAGCATTTCCTTTCCCTCCATAGATTTTACCATGTACATCACTGAACCTTGCAGTATTGCCATAAATGTAATCGATCCAGTCTGTAGCTTCTGTTTGGCTCCATAGTGTCAAATCGGGGGCATAAGTGGATGAAGTGGGATCGGAAGAAGGGGTTAATCCATCATTTGCATACGCTTCTTTGCGCAAAAGCAGGTAGTCGGACAGGTTAAGGAGCCGGGGTTTATCGGCAATCTTACTTATGCCCTGTTTAATGTTTACATCAAACCTGGCATCTCCTGTTTTTGCATTTTTTGTGGTGATCAGCACCACGCCATTGGAACCCCTGCTTCCGTAAATTGAAGTGGCATCAGCATCCTTAAGTATGGTAATGGATTCAATATCGGCGGGATTGATATTGTTTAATGGGCTGCCGGCGCCTGCAATGTTGTTGTTTACCTGCAAATCTCCGTTGGCATTTGGTGCGTTTCCTTCGTAAGGTACCCCATCTATGATGTATAAAGGATCGGTACCTGCTTCTATTGATCCTTTTCCCCTGATCTGGATATTAATGTTTCCTCCGGGCAGGCTATTGGTGGTTTGCACAAATACGCCGGGCATCCGGCCTGACAATGCAGACAGTACATTGGTTACGGGCTGCTGTTCGATTTGTTTTGCGGATATGGTAGATACACTGCCGGTGTTCAGCTTTCTTGTGGTTTGGCCGTAGCCAATCACCACAAGCTCTTCCAGGTCACTTCGGGTTTCTTCAAGATTGATCTCAAGTTGGTTTGGGTTCTGTCCGTTGAACTTTATTTCAGCGGGTTTGTAGCCTGTATAGCTAACTATAATTGTTCCCTCGCTTTGCTTGGTGCTGATGCTGAATTGCCCATTAACATCAGTCAGGGCAACAGTTCCGGTAGCTTTAATTCTGACCGTTGCGCCGGGCAGGGCCTGGTTATCAGAACGTGCGGTTACCCGTCCTTTTAGTTTAATGTCTTGTGCCGTGGTCTTAAAAAAAAGGCAAAGCGATGCCAGTACTATTGCTAGTATATTTTTTTTCATATAATAAGTCAGTTAGTTGATTTTGCTTTTATTATTAAGTTATGCCACTACTGGTGAATCCCTATGCTGGCATATGATGATAAAAAAGTGTATTAAACATTCAGGTTATTGATTAGTATTAATGCAGTAATATGATTAGTTTTGAGACAATACAATCCCCTTAAGTATGATACTTTCATCTTTTTTGGTTTAATTGGTTAGAAAATTATTCGAAAAGAGGTGAACTAATCAGGAGGCTTGTGAATGTTCTTTTTAACATTTTGAAGAAGATTTTGGGAAATTAAAAAAGGGGAAATTCGCAGTATTCCTGCACCGATTTTGGTGTGGGTTGGATTAACTTCTGGACCGCTGAACAATCTCATTTCCATATTTGGTTATATGTAAACGAGTCTCTCATAAAAGCAAATTGGAAGTATCCTATTGGTTAAAAACCAGCAGGGGAATCTTACTGCTTTTGGATGGAGGAAACCGACAAGTAACCCTTCCCAAAAATCTACACGAGATTTCCGGTTTGCCCCGAAAGTCCTACGCAAGATTCGCCCTACTGGCGTAATATCTCAAAGATAGAACAATCCAGCGCATTGGGCGAACTCACGATACTCTTGTGGGCAAATTGTCGGTTTTTCCATACAAGAGACATCGTTAAAAGCAGAATATGTTCTGCCCTATTTATGTCGCTATATAAACTTAAACAAACATAATCACAATAATCGAAATAGCAAAAATTATATCGATAATAAAACAAGTTAATTTTGAAAGAAGAAATTTTAGATGTTTCAATTGAATTCGGAAAACAACTGTTGAAGTACTTAAAACATTTTGGCTTGATCGAAGCTGATCTAGCTAGACTAATTAAATCAAATACGGATGACATTAAAGAAATTCTAGAAGGGAAAAAAGGAGTAGTTTTAAAATCAGCCGAGAGAATCTCAAATGTATTTGGGTTAAGATACTTCGAATTTGGTAATCCAAAATTCAAACTTCCTAATATTAAAGACTTACCGGATCAAACTAGAGATTTGATTTTAAACCGTAAAGAAAAGGGCGTTACACAAATCAACAGAAATTATGGCATTGACTTAGCTGGAAACTTAGATAAAATACTTAATTCAACCTTTCTTAGCACCCCGCATACAGCTGAAGAAATATGGGCACAATTACCAGAAGAAGTACGAAGTAAAGTTGAACCCAGGCGGGTGACCGATTTATTAGGAAAAAGTCCTAGAAATTTCATGATTGAGAAAATACCTCCTGCTTCAGGCGGGGGTAGGAAAAGTAGATATGTCTTAAAGAAATAGCATTATCTCCTATTGTTTTCTATAAATAAATCATCTATTTTTATTGGACATTAAAAGGAACATACTCATTTTTAATAATACCTTTTACAACTTATTATGAATATAATAATCTTCAAAGACTAGTAACCATAAAGGATAAAGACCAGAACATTTTTAAATAGATAAATTATGAGGATCAATAAATAATTTCTTCACCTAACTATCTCGTTAAGATTCTCATACTAACTATAGCAGTTTAAACAAAGAACTGAGTAAAAGAAATCAAAGCAACAATAATGAAGGTCAAGCTAATTTCATCAATGTTAGGAATAATAGAATCTTGCCAGTATAAAAACAACATCGATTAACGGATCTTAAACTTATAAATCAAATTCTTCTCTGATAAAATATCCTGAATATTTTCTTTATCTGGTAGATAAATCAATCTGAAACTTACTTCAAAGATATCATTCTGCTTAAGTGAATAAATTGACATTTCCACCAAAGCAGATAATCTCTCATTAGTGTGAGAATAGTACGCTGGGTGCCATTTATAAGTGGGGAAAATATTATTAAAGTATAAGTTAACTGGATCTCCCGGCTTATTATTTGAAGCATCAAACCTACCGTCGAGAATATTTCCTGTTTTATCAATTTCAAACCTATAGTTCAGTGGTGACATAGCGTATCCATGTTGTTTAGCATACACTTGCGCCTTCTTTAATTCATTTATGGGGAACTCACTTTTAATTTTATTCTGGTCTACAGGTTTTGGCATCTGTAAATATTTCCTAGTAATTGCTTGAGTAGGATATTTTTTAAGATACGATGTTCTACATGAAATGCAAAATGAAAGCAATAACGAGAAAGAAATTAAAGGAAAAAACTTGATTGTTTTCATATGTTTTTATTGTTTTCTAAGAGTTACGGGAGGTGAACCAATCACACCGGAAAGACTTACTGATGTATTTTGATCTTGATTACCATTGGGCTGAGTCCACAAAATTATATCCGCCAGCAATAGGGATAATTTCCATTCCATTAGGATCTATAAACATTATTTGATTATTTATTACATAACCCATAGGGTGAATAACTTAGGTATCGCTCCGCAAGCGGATCAATCACATTCCACCTTGCTATCATTGGGTCATAGAACCTAGCCCCGTAGTCTAACAGCCTTATGCACCTTTTTTAAGGTTTACAGAATTCACTGGTAACGACTTCAGCTTTATAATGATCTGTTCTTTCTCCAAACATGTATTATTGTTCTTCATTTACCACCCTGATATAATTCGTTCTTCGATCAGTTCATTAACACTTTTGAGCTCTATTGATAAAAACCTTTTATGGGAGATCCGTAATTTTTAATATCTGCAAAACTATTTGCCTTTATAAAGACCTCAGTTATTGTTCCAATCATAGACATACATGATTGAATTAAGTTCTTCTCTAGTATATCTATGATTACTTTATTTATTGATATGTAAGAAAGATCCTTTACAAGGATCATGTCTTCTGCAATGAAATATTGAGGAAATGTGTTTTCAATTAAATCCATGATGTTTGAAACAGTGTATAAAGTTCCTGCATATACTAAATTGGAAGATAAAACTATTTTAACATCTATATTGTCATTTAAAACATCAACTTCTTCATAAGTAGACATGAAGATTATTTTGTACTCCATTTTTTTGTAATCCATTTTTAATATAATAAAGCTTTAACAACTTCAAATACTCTTTCTATCACTTGTGGTTGATTTGCTTTATTAGAATACCCAACAATTTCCACTCCATTTTCAATATTTTTAAAATAGACTCTAGCCCCACCTGCACTCCGCGCCTCAAATATACCTTTTCCTATATTTTTTGTTCCAATCCCCGGATTGAGATTACCGCTTTGTAGCTGCTTAATTAGTGCGTTGGCCTCCTTTCTTAACTTTTCATTCCCCTTAAAAGTTTCTTTTGCTAATTTTAATATCTTGGCATCTTTCTTAACTGACGAAGTTACCTTAAGCATATTTACTACCTTACCAATTTTCGCAAAACTTGATATAGGAGGCGTACCAGTCAAAGGTGGAAACGGATTAGCATATCCGTCATTGTTTACTGGCACAGTCCGTCCGTTTAAAACAGTTTCTCGCGGAGCAAGGTAGTAATATAAGTTATTCCAGAAACCATGTACAGGATCCATTACTTTAACAGGCTTGATCGAAACCTCTCTTAATTGTATGACCTTAGCTGTATCTGCGGTCAAGCCATCAGGATCAATCATAAGGGCGGGATTATTTAAGGCATAGGTAAATGGAGATATTTCATCAGTCATTTCTGCCATTGGATCTACCACATTCCACCTTCCAATCACAGGATCATAGAACCTTGCCCCGTAATCTAACGCCATTATGCAACTTTTTTAAGGTTTGCCCGAATCGCTGGCAGCTACTTTTCAGCTTTATAAAGAACGTTCCTTTATCTAAAGATAGCGGTTTGTTTGTCTTTTACAACAGGGCGTAATTTCGTTCTTCGGAAAGTTTCTGCGGTAGATAAGGTTGATCATATGTTACATGGCTGTATATACGCTTAGCTGCATATATATACAGCATATGTATTATCTTATTTAAAGTGCTGATACCAGCTACCATTCGATTCTTTATCTACAGTTTCTTGTGATTCAAAATCAATAAAAACTGATTGTCTTGCCTGTTCAGGATAATTATGCTTGACAAGAAGATTTCTAATCTCATTAATTAATTCAAAGTTTGACTTAAGAGCTAATTTCATTTTATCTGTTTGGACACAAATCCAAAAAACTAAATGTTTAGGATCAATATCGTAAGCTCCATACCAATCTATCCAAAACTTCTCTTTACAATCCTTTGAGACAAGCTTTTCAATATCCTCTTTTATATCAAGTATTTTCCTTTTCATTGAGCTTTTTGAATAAAATAGTTTTGTAAGATTCATAATGTTGTTAATGACTTATTATTTGAACAGCATTTTTTTCCAAGATGGGTTTCTCAACGTTAAGCCAAATACTTCCTGATCTGGGACCTGCTGGTATCGTAAAGAAATGTGCTTCTCCAGCTGCTCCTTCCGCAAAGGTTCTTGACATACTATTCCACATAGGAGTAGAAACAGATTTAGGCAAGTATGAACTAATAGCATCCATAATACGCCCACCTATTGTCATTTCAAGTGTTTTCATTCCATTAGCTTCAGCAAACTCAGCTGCTGCTGTTTTCGCAAACGTACCGCCTGACCAAAAAACACTTCCAGCTTTCCCTGCACTAAATAGAGATTTAACTCCAACTGCAACTTGAGCACCAGCATATTCTCCGGCAAAACCATATGTTACATTTTTTGCAACAGCTAAACTTGTAGTTGGTTGAGACATATCCTGATAATCTACAACCTGCTGTGATTGCTGATAAGCATATGCCCTAGCAGCCGATTCTTCCGGTGTACTCGCTCTTCCTTGACTTAGCTTCGGACCATCAAAATTATTTGCTATAAGTTCTTGCGTATTTTTGGCATCTGTATATTTAACAACATCATCACCTGGCAAAATTATCCTACTAAGTTCTTTACCTGTTTGTCTATTTTTATAAATGATATCATTTGGTGACATCCCATCAGGATCAATAAATCTTATCGGATTATTATTGCCGTAAACGTATGGCGAGAAACGTCTACTCTTCTCCGCCAACGGATCAATCACATTCCACCGGCCAATCACAGGGTCATAAAACCTTGCACCGTAATCATACTGCTCTCCTAACTCATCCTGAATCTCCTTTCCATTATAAAGATATCTATTTGTTCCGGATTGTAAACTCTTTCTTTTTCCAAAAGCATAATAATCATCTGCCTGTAAGCGCGTCAATACTCCTGTAGCCGGGTGCTTGTTGAAACTATACCGCACATTACCCAGATGGTCGGTCAGATTGTATTCATAACTGAATGCACCTGTATTATTCCTGGCCAGTCCTTCTTCTGTTTGAATGATATCAATGGTATTACCATCGTATTCTATCCCGTCTATATAATGTCTGGTTCCTGCTGAGACGCCTGTGCTTACCTTTCTCAGCTTATTCCCTGAAGCATCATAGGTATAAGCCAGATTCACCACCGGTGCTGGTGTTGTTCTTTTGGCTGTAGCAGGCAGGTTCAGCAGGTTATAGGTCAGCACCACTCCTGTTCTTCCATCTGTGGTCGCATTTCCGTTTACATCGTAACTATAGTTCCCGGTGGCTAGTGTTCCGCCTGTGATGTTGGTTAACCTGTTGCCGGTATAATTGTAGGTACTGGCTGTGGTTGCTGCATCACGGTTCATGGTCTTGATATTGCCCATCACATCATAGCTCAGCACTTCACTCATCACAATACCTGTACTGGTACCGTTCAGTAAACGGTGGAAAAACCACAACCAATTGACCCCTTTGACCAAAATCAGATGACCACATTTACATTTGACATTCAGGTATTTGTCAGAGATTTTCAAAATGGCGAAAGGGGTCAATTTACTTTGGTTTGTCTACATAAGTGTTTATGCAGCCTATTAGCTAATTAGCAAATCCAGCATCGATTGATACTAGGACTTGATACTTTATAACAATTACTCCAATAGTGGCGGCAATTCTTCATAATAGTCTTTTATATACTTTTGCTGATCAACACCCCTAAGACCCACACTATAGATAAATAAGTCAAAGTCAAAGGTGAACGGAATATTTTTATCTAGGTATTCTTTGTGCTGCACATATAATTCCTTTTCAATAAAATAGCCCATAGAGTCGTCGAACAAAAATTTTTCTTCTATAACTTGATCTCTAAAGAATTCTTCAAACTTACTGTAAGGGATGTTTGAGATGTTTATATACCCAAAGACAAAATCTGCTCCCTTAAGTACAACTTCTAAATAAACTTTGTAATAATATTTCTTTTCCATTTATATATAAATTAACCGCCCGCGAACATAAAAATTAATGCTATTATCGTTAAAGTCGTAGCCATTGCCCCTGTTCTTGCAGCAGTTCCAGGCGGTGGCGATGCAATTTGTGGAAACTGAAACCCCTTTTGAATTATCGTTTTTCCTCCGTCGGGCTCATCTGACTCTATTCTGTTATACGTGGGCTTTCTTGAATTATCTTTTTTACCCTTAAATTCTCCCGATTCAGGATCAAATGCGCCCTGATGTTCTTTTTGGCTATTATACACTTCAATTTCACCATGTTGTTTGTCCCATTCCCCCCAAGAACCCTTTGGCATTTTCCTATCTTTATCTCCTCCACGATTTGTCTTACCTAAGTCCCAACTAGTACGTGCTCCTTTTTGCCTGGGTAGTTCTCTAGAACCAGGGAAACCAGGTAACTCGCTGTTTTTATACTCATCAGGTACAGGATAATGCTTTTTATCCTCATCCTTTTTCTTCTTTTTATCATCGTCTTGATCTTGTGAAGAAAATTGACTTTTAGCTGGCCAAACATAGCCTGTGCATCTGCACCAGTATACCTAGTGCCACCATTGATTTCCTCAACAGCCATGCCATCAGGATCTATAAACCTCATTGGATTATTCATGGCACAATTATATGGAGAATGCCTCCTGCTTAGTTCTGCCAAAGGGTCTGGAGTATTCCACCTCCCAATCACCGGATCATAGAACCTAGCCCCGTAGTCATATTGTTCACCTGTCTATCTTAATATGGGTACAGCTTATTTAAAGGTCGTATTTTCCTTTACAAAGGAAATATTATATGGATCACTCAGAATATAAAGACTCCCCTCTTCTTTGCTATTGTGAGGATTAAAATAGATGGTATGATCTTTAGACACAACATTTATTGAGTCTCCTAATTTCCTTTCAATTGAAACTGTACAATATAATTCGGCCTTCCCACCTCTAATTTTGTAAGGATAAATTCCTTCCTCTATTTTCTCATCAAATTCTTTAACACTAGATCTTATGAGTTTTAATTCAATGATCCCAAAAGCGTGATTCGTCGATCTTCGTATCTTTGTCACAGTACCCTCAAATACTATATTATTATTCAAGTAATCATTTGACTTCCTAGCCTCTTTATTTGATTGCTTCAAATAATAAAAAACCATACAAATAAAAATAATTAATAAAACTATATAGCGCAGATATTTCATTTTCTTAATTTAAAACAAAAAGGCATCAAGAGGAAAATATTCATCCATTTTCTTCCAATTTTAATTCATTAGCTAATTCAGCTAAATTTCCAATTAAAATAGCTTCTTCACTCAACGGATTATCTTTAAATGAATCTAAAAATTCATTTATTTCACTCATAAACGGATAGATAATTTTTACCAACTTTTTCTTTTGATTCACTTTAGTTCTTTGAAGTAATTGTTCTCTTTCACTATCATCAGAAATACTCCATTTTTTTAATAGTGGCAAAAGGGGCCACAAGTTTTGAGGGACATTTTTTTTTGCAATTTCTCTTTTTAATTCCACTTTAAACATAGTCTCATGATTACTTAACATGTTAAGGACATCCTCTAATATGGGCACGAGATCTCTGTTGGAATTCAAAGCCAGACAAAAGTAGTTCCAATAAATAAAGACGGCTTCATCTTCGAATAATTTAATTTCACTTAACTTCTCACTCAATTTCACCCAAAAAACTTGAAAAGCTTGGTCTAGAAATGGATTATCTACATAATTTGAAGTGAACAATTTAAAAGGAGAATTCAGATATGAGATTGGCTCTTTTATAAGCATCGTTTTATCAGGGGTGTTAATAGATAAAA
>NZ_LGEL01000065.1 GCF_001636695.1 Pedobacter panaciterrae | reverse complement strand
AGATGTGTATAAGAGACAGGTGTAATAAACTACTAAATACATAGACTATGTCTATTAAAGCAGATAACAACTATTCATTAAATCGCTCCATGGCAATGCTTCAGATGATGAAGCCCATGCAGTGTTGTTGCTGTTAATTTCTTAGGGCCATCTGAAGCGCCCCTCTTAATTTCAAATAATACCTTCTTTTAATTTTTTATAAAATATACTTATGGCAACTTCATATCCAAAGTTTTCATTAGCTGAAAATTTAACTGCTGAGCAAAAAGACTTTTTTAATACAAATGGTTTTATCCATTTCAAAAACTTTATAACACCCGAAACTGTAAAATCTATAGTTCATGCCTCTGTAGAGGTGCAAAAAAAATGGATAGAAAAGGATGTAAATAAGGTAAACGGCGTTCCGATTAAATATGGGCGTGATCTGGATGGTTCATCCATAGTTCAACGATTTGCATTTATCAATCAACATCACTCCACCTTTAGCGGACTTTTACTTGATCCAAGGTTAAGCGGATTACTTGAGCTTGCCGGTGCTGGTGCCAGACTTGGAGAAAGCGAAAAGGATGGAATGGTATTTAATCATTATGTGAATGGGCCAGACAGTAAGTTCACCAAAATGGGATGGCATACAGATGGTTTAAGAGACGTTTTTTACGGACAGAAGTTAAATCCTATGCTTAATGTAGGAATACATTTGAATAATCTTGAACCTGAGAATGGTGGTCTGAGGATAATTCCCGGTACACATAAACAAGGGCTTTATCAGATGCTTTTCAGAAAGAAATATTTTCTTGATCACGACGAAGATGCAGAGGAAATTGCAGTGATACCTGAAGTTGGTGATCTGACGGTTCATGATGGAAGATTATGGCACCGTGTAGCACAATCTAGCGTAATCGGAGAACAAAGCCGCAGAAGGGTAATTTACATTCCTATTATTGCGGGGAAGTATGCTCCCAAAAATGAAAATAGTCCAACAGTGTTTTACCAGCGTTTTGCAGGTATTGTAAAATAAATAGCTATGTTATTTTTAATTATCATTAATTATCTGGTAAGGTCCGGCCGTTTGGATAAACCTATTTTGTTTGTAAAAACGATATATAGAAGAAGCACCGTAAGGTAGATTGCAGTCGTATTTTATTCTTATGTTTACTAGAAAGTAAATGTTAATTTGAATCAAATGAAAAGAATATTATTGCTGCTTGCCATTATTTTTACCCTTGGATCTTTTACTCCGAAGGAAATTACGTGGACTGCCATTGGGGACTCTATTACCTATTTAAACGAACATCAGGATGAAACAGGGAATAGGGTTACCAAAGGTTATATGACCAGAGTAGTAGATAAGCTGCCAAATATTCATTACACTAATCAGGGACATAACGGATGGACAGCAGTTGGTATTGCCAAAGAAATTGAAAATCTGGGCCTTCAAAAGTCAGATGTGTATTCCGTTTTTCTAGGTACAAATGATTGGTGGTCTGGCCAGCCTTTAGGAGCGATTAGCGATTATGTAAATAGTACCGGCCTCAAAACGGTTTATGGATCATACCGTATCATAATTAACAAAATTAAGAGCCTTAATCCTGATGCTAAGATCATTTTAATTACCCCTATGCAACGAGTAGATTTTGTATATATTGGGAATAGTCACAATAACGCATGGGGTTCTTATAAAGAGAAAAATGGACAGACGCTATCGCAGTTTGCTGATGCTGTTAATCAAATAGGCCTTCATGAACACTATAAGGTTGTGGATTTGTATAATAAAAGTGGTATGGAACTCAAAACTTTGGTTAAGTATAAAAGGTTAAAAGATCCTCAAACCGGAAATTATAAAAATTATAGCTATCCTGATTTTAAGGATATTTCTTTTAACCCTGATACCGATGAATACCCTTATCCGGTTGAAGCAAGTGACAATACTTACGATGGCTTGCATCCCTCAGATAAAGGTTATCAGATTATAGCGGACATGCTGATTAAGATCTTTAAAAAATATTAAATTTTAGGCAGATTTTATTTAGAAGCCATCGGCTCAGATGTTAACTTATCAGTTTTTTGACATACAAAATTTTCAAAATTAATATTGTCAGCATTATTGGCAACGTAAGTATGAGAATCAGCGGTGCCACTTAGTTTTAATGTCGATTCACCTTTAAGAATGGTGTACATGCTATTTGCATTTGTTTTTACACTGGCAGTAGCATTATCATTTAAAAAGATTTGCAAACAAGTAAGGTTTAGCGTGCCTCTTGTAGCTACTGATGCATTTCCGGAGGCCTGAATTCTGTTTAAGTCTTTTAGCGTAACTGTAATTGTAACCGGGTACTTTTCAGTAGAATTAATTAATAGATTGTAACCTTTTCTGGCGATTGTGGTTTTTGAAGGATTGTAGTATTCGTCAATTCTGACTTCTTCTTCCTGGCCTTTAATTAAAATAACTTTTACATTACCACTAATAATAACCTTGTTAAAGGTAATAGTGCCTGTTTTAAATGATACTAATTTTGAATTTGGATTTGCTGCAAAAGTAGTAAAAGCTGAAGATGTTAAAACGATTGCTGTTAATGCAGAAGCGATTAGGGTTTTTGTGAGGGTTTTCATGACGTTGTGTATTTAAGATTCTTTTGATTATTTATCAATAGGATGCTTACGCCAGAAAAAAGTTGCATGGGGATTATTTGTTTTATACCATTAGCGGCTAATACACGACAAACAGTCAAAAGGAATCGACGAACCGGACAAGAAAATTAGATAGATTGATTTCGATGCAAAAGATCTTTTAAACAAGAAAAGGGGATAGGCCTTTCGACTTACCCCCTTTAAATTAACGCTCTCGGGGACAAATGTAATAAATGTTTGAACATTTGTTTATCATAGAATTGTCATCAGTTAAATACTGTTAAAATTTTATTAGCCTCAAGGGAATATGCTAGCTTAGTTTATACATGTAAAATCTAATGCTGAAAGCTTCCATCTTTTTGTTTTTCATGCTGTTAAGCCTATTTGTTAGTGCACAACTAATAAAGGGTAAAGTTCTAGATGCCCAAACCGAACGTCCGCTTGAAGGTATTTTGATACAGTTGAACCACACAAAAAAAATGAGTAGCCCTACCGGGGATTTTGTGTTAATTGTTTCGGCAACCGATACGGTATGGTTTTCGGGATTAGGTTACGATCGGAAATACGTTCTTGTAAAGGATTGGAAATCGCCTTTAATAACAGTTTTTCTTAATCCAACTTCTATAAACCTTAAAGAAGTAGTTATTTCCCGGCAACGAGATCATAAAGCAGATTCACTAAAACTAAGAAGAGATTTTGCAAGAGAATTTAACTATAAACCGATAAAATTTAAAGATGTTTTTATAAATTCTTATCAGCCCAGAGGAAGGTTTGAATTTGTAAAGATTGATGTGTTACAGCTTGCCAGATTATTTGGTCGAAAAAATGATGTACAGAATAAGCTAAAGAAAAGACTCCATGAAGATGAAAAGCAGGCTTATATAGATTCAAGGTTTGGAAGATCTTTTATTTCGTCTCTTACTAAACTGCAAGGCGATTCTCTTGATTTATTCATAGAGCAATACAGACCTGCTAAAGAAGAGCTATTGGGAGTGTCAGATTATAATTTGATGCTGAAGATTAAATTGGATTTGAAAGCTTTCAAGGAAAAGAAGGAGTAAACTGAAAAATAGAGCACAAAAAAAAGGTAGTCTTATCCAAGCACTACCTCTTTTTAACCAAATATAAACCCAGTATGAACGGGATCTTTTTCTTTAAGACAATAATCGCACCATTGTCTGTTTTACTCTTGTAATAATCAGCTGCGCTGTATTAACAATACAAATGTAAGAATTATTTTTAGATAGTGTAATAAATACACTAAGTAATTTTTGAAATGACAATACTATGGCATTTCTGTAAATAAAAAAAGGAGACCGACAGTCTCCTTTTTTTATTTACTTGTATAAGTTCGGTTTGGTTATCTTATTGTACGTCAGTTAATTCTATAGTGAAATCTAATATGGAATTAGCAGGTACAGGGCCGTTTCTTACATTTCCAAAGCCATAAAAAGAAGGAATGATCAAACGAATCTTACCGCCTTTTTGAATCAATGGAATACCAAGTTGCCAACCTACAATTACAGTATTCAATGTGAATTTAACGTCCTTAGCGGTTTCAAACTCGGTTCCATCCAATAACCTTCCGGTATAATTTGCTGTTACCTGTGTTGATGTGGTATATTTTACATCTCCTGTTCCAGGTTCGATGATTTGATAAAATAGCCCGGATGATTCCTCTTTCTGCGTAACAATATTGTTTTTCTTGACAAAAGCTCTAATTGAAGTAGTGTCTGCTTTAAATTGAACCGTCGGATCATAGTTGTCGTCTGCTAAGTCTTTTTTACAAGCTGCAAGGCATCCTGCCATGCAGAGGAAAAGTAATAAATGTTTTATTTTGGTCATGGTAAACAAATATAAGTTTATTTTTCAATCAATATATGAAGTTAATAAGTCGTTTTAGCAAAACCAAATATCACATTTTTAATATGTTGAGTTGTATTAACGATCTTTGCAGGATAACTAGACAGGTATTTTGGGGTGTGAAATATTTGAATTGGAATTTATGAAAGAAAATAAATACGATAAGGAAAGCTTTTTTAGACAATATAGTCAGATGACTCGCTCTGTAAATGGGTTAAGCGGAGCTGGCGAGTGGCATATTCTTCAAAAAATGCTGCCTGATTTTAAAGATAAGCATGTTTTAGATTTGGGCTGTGGTTTCGGGTGGCATTGTCAGTATGCTGCGGAAAATGGTGCTAAATCAGTATTAGGGATAGATTTGTCAGAAAAAATGCTAAATACCGCTAATGAGATGAATAAGTTTTCTTTTGTTGAGTATAGAAGGGTTGCAATTGAAGATTTTGATTTTTCTCCTGATTCTTTTGATGTAGTGATAAGTTCTCTTGCTTTCCATTATTTAAAGTCTTTTGAAGATGTTTGCCATAAAGTATACCAAAGTCTTTCTGCCGGAGGCACTTTTGTTTTCTCAGTAGAGCATCCGGTATTTACCGCGTCTGGAAATCAGGATTGGGTTTACAATGAAAAGGATGAACGCAGTCACTGGCCAGTTGATAGATACTTTGATCAGGGAATTAGAAAGGCTAACTTTTTAGGTGAAGAAGTTATAAAATACCATAAGACCTTAACTACCTATATTAATGGGCTGTTAAAAAATGGATTTGAAATAACGGCCCTGGCAGAGCCAGAGCCGGATGAAATATCTTTGAAGACTGTTCCTGGAATGCAAGATGAATTGCGCAGACCTATATTTCTTATTGTTTCAGCTTTAAAAAAATAAAGCTATCGATTAAGCGGTACTAGTTATTGAAAACTGCTTTAAATGCGTTTCTGCAATCTTTGCCTATTTCAAGAGGTAACCCGTCTTTTAAGTAAAGTTGAATCTCGCCCTCTGCTGTATAGAAATAACGGAAATAGTTGTTAATTTTATCTGGCGCTCCGGTGAATGGGTTATTTTTAGTACCAAACCATCTAGAGTATTTGATGTCAATTTCCTGAAGCTTTTCTTCAAAAGCCAGTTTTTTTTTGTCAGTAGTGCCGACTTGCGTTTCGTTTGTAATTTCGCTCATATTTTGAATAACGGACAAGATACACAGAATAATATCTATTGTTATGATAAATAGGTATTTATGGTCACATTGTGACAGCTATATGTTATATAGCTATAAGTTGGTTCCATATGTCTATTGATTTTTAACGGCAATAAGATTATTTAATTTATTAAACATTTTAACCCAGCTTTGATAAGCACCTGTTTGTTTAGCATCCTCTTCAGGAACAGTTTGATGTATGCTTAATTTTGTCTGATTTCCAATTGAAGTAAAAGTCACAGTTGTAATGGTTTCTTTTGGCCAGTCTTCAGGCTTTCCCGCAGCCAGGGATTCAACGGAATCCTCATGTTCATTAGTAAGAATCATTGAGAAGACTAGCTTTTCCGGAAATATAACATGCGTATAAATACCTTTTATCCAGCAACTTCCATGTATAGGGTCGTAAATGCAGGAATGAAAGGTACCACCTTCTTTTACATTGATGTGTTTGAATTCAATTGTACAGTCATCGGGAGCGTACCAGTGCTTTAATTGTTCCGGATCTGTCCATGCCTTAAATACAAGTTCACGTGGAGCATCAAAAAGATGCGTAATGAAAAGGTCTTTTTTAGATTCCATCTTCTTTCTGTTTAGTTTGTATTGTTTTTAGATAATTGTCTAATTTTTCAAATTTGCTAACCCATTGTTTTCTAGATTGTTCAATCCAATCAGTTACTTCATTAAGTTTGTCAAGTTGAGGCTCACAAAATCGTTCACGGCCTTTTTGCCTAATTACTACTAACCCACATTCTGTAAGTATTTGTATATGCTTGGATACTGCTTGTCTGCTAATATCGAAAGCTTCCGCTACAGCATTAAGGTTCAAAGGTTCTCGTGCTATTTTTTGAATAATCTCTCTGCGGGTAGGATCAGCTATGGCCTGAAATACATCTCTTCTTGTTATCATTTTGCAATTATATGGTTGCGTAAATATAAGTGCAGTCATTTGATTGCGCAAATGTTTTTGAAAAAAAATATACTAAGCTTATTTTTAAGGATGAGTGTTTCCACCAACAGACTGTTCAAAGCTGTCGTCATCTCGACGATAGGAAAGATCTCTTGACCTCACAGTAGTTGATAAGAAAATTGGAATAACAAGGAGAGATCCTTTGGTTTATGAAAATGGTTTGATTTTTGCCCATTATTTGAAACCATTTTAATACCCTCTAATTATGATTAAAACGCTAAAACTTCAGAAAGCTATAATTGCCTTTATATTGGGCGCGCTGGCGTTAGTTGCTTATAAAGTGATGAGCGTAAATAAAATGGAATCGAGTAACTACATGTTGTCATTTGCGGGCATTTTATTTATTGTGGGCGCATTGATGTTAATCTATCCTATTCTTTTTGCAAAAAAAGATAAAGAGGGATGTGTAGAGCTTGATCCTGAAATACAAGAAGAAATGGCTTCTGCTGAGGCTCAGACTGCCTTAATTGAGGAGCCTATAACAACTAAAACTGCTACAATCGGAAAAGTAGAAGTAAATGAAAAAATGGGAGAGGCTTAGACCACCCCACCCATGTATGGATCCGTTATTGAATCTTCGCCTGTTTCGACGTGCCCGGCATATTGCTTTGAAAATGAGCTGTTATCTGCTACTTGAACTGTAAAATCATACCAGCCTGAACTCTTTTGCAGGTCAATAATAAATGCTATTTTACTTTTTGCACTTATAGATACTGATCTTGTATTTCTGCTTTTATAAGCGTTGTCAATAATATTTACTTTTAAGTCCTGTTCACTTTCATTTTCCAGAATTAGCTCGATATTGCCACTTGGTGTTTTAGTTAAAAACCCTTTAACCTCGTATCGGCAGTTCACTTTTAAAGAAGGATCATTTTTATTGCCCTTAAACTCGCGAAAAAAGCCATTAGGTGCACTTATGCATAAGTTGTACTGTCCATCTGCAAAGCTTTCTAATATTAACGGGTCTATGATCTTATCCCCATTTTTTACGGCGTATGCCCAGGTTTTTCCTGTATGTCCTTTATATGGATTGGTAGAGTAAACATTAAACGGTGCCCCAACAGGCAATATTTTTTGTCCGAAATTACCTTTACCTGCTTCCAGCTGAAGTTCGACTTTGGTTTTAGAACTGTCAAGACTACATTCTGCAAAGAGTTGGTATGGTAAGGCACAGGCTTTGCTTGTTCCACGTTCTTGCTGAGGTAAGTAGGAGCCCGAGGCTATTTCAGCTTTTGATAAAGGGTTTGGCTTAACTTGTGCCGGTTTATTTTTCGCATTTTGAATATTGGTAACTACTTCTTCCCTTTTTAACGGCATTGGTCCGGCAGAAGATACGGCTATTGAAGGCCGAAAAGCGGATGTAAGATCGCCACAAATTACCCTTCTCCAACTACTAATCTTATTGCTGCGAATTTTCTTCCCTGTTTTTTTGCCAAGTATATTTTCTAAAAACATCAATGTAGAGGTATGATCAAAGACCTGTGAATTTACATAGCCTCCTTTGCTCCAGGGGGAGGCAATGATCATCGGCACACGATAACCTAATCCAATAGGGCTGTCTTTTTTTAGTTCATAATCTGCATCAACAGCAATCCCTTCTGAAACTTTTCCACTTGAAGGGTCGTTAGGTTTTGGAACAACGTACGGAGGAATGTGATCAAAGTAGCCATCATTTTCATCATAGGTAAGGATGAAAACAGTTTTTTTCCACACCTCAGGATTCTTTGTCAAAATGTCAAGCGCTTCTGAAACATACCATGTTCCATATAGCGGAGAACTGGTGTGATCTGAAAACCTTTGTGGGGCTACCAGCCATGAAACAGTAGGTAGTTTACCATTGTCTACATCTGAACGAAATTGATAGAAAATGTCGTTTTTAGGAATGCTTATTGTTTCTTCTTGTCCCTGATCATTGGTGAAGGTAAATGGAGCAAGTTCCAGATAGTTGAATGGAGCATTTATATTGCTGGCAAATGCCTTGTCTATTAAATTTTTTTCCCGTTTTGATAGCTTATTGTATTTCTCGGTTACCTGAGCTGCTGTAAGAGGAGGTTTACTGGTAGAGTCACCATTCTTTCTGAAATAGGCTGCAAGCTTAACATTATAGCGTTTTACATATTCAATTGCATTATCGCCATAATTGCCTAACCAGTCGTCTACATTATCGCCTTGTAAATCGGCTGTCCATATCTCATTCTGGTAAATCTTCCAATCAATACCGTTATCTTCCAATACCTCCGGGAAAGTATCCCAATCAACAAAAGCATTATCTCTTGATTCTGCCTGAGAATTATTTACTGCTGCTACCGAACTTCCGGTTAAGTCAGGCCGGATATTACCTGTCCAGAAAAATAACCTGTTGGGAGTTGTACCGGTAAGAGATGAGCAAAAATTATGGTCACAAATCGTAAAAGCTTCGGCCATAGAATAGTAAAATGGGATATCTGTCCTGTCGTAATATCCTAAAGACATCAATGATTTTACAGGCACCCATTTGTCGTACTTGCCATTGTTCCGGGCGGCAAGTTGGTCTGACCAGGAGTGGGGCAGTCCACCTTGCCAGGTAATTTTTGTTTTATTTATATCTACATGGAATGGAGCATATGTTTTGCCTTCATTATCTTTTTGCAGCCATACCTTGTCTTTGTCAGGAAGTGTAAAAACTCTTGGATCGTTAAAACCACGGACTCCTTTAAGCTTACCAAACATATGATCAAAAGAGCGGTTCTCCTGCATCAGGATTACAATATGCTCCGCATCATAAAAGGTAGATCCGGGTGCCGCTTCAATTGCCATTGCCTTTTGAATAGACATAGGGATTACATTAGGTAAACCCGCAGCTCCAGACAGTAGGGCAGCTTTTTTAATAAAATCTCTTCTTGAATTCATAGTGGTTCATTTGTGTTAGACCAAATGTAATAAGAAAAGAAATAAGTTGGTAACCTTATGAAATTACCCTTTTAAAGCCTTCCAGATCAGGTCATGAATCTCAGTAGCCTGCACATTGCCCTTGTTTAGTTTTTTGTCTGTAATTAATACCGGATGAAATTCTGCAGGTGTGTTGATGCTTCCATGTGATCCTTTAACCAGAGTAGCATCTAATGGAATAACATCCATTACATAGCGGAAACCTGCTTTTTTTCTCAGTAGTTTGTAGGCCGCACGCGGTTTAGAAGACATGAACATTTCTACAGGATCATATCCCGGTTTTTTATGAATATCTACACATCTCGCATAATCGGGGGCCTTTGCATCATCAAGCCAGAAATAATAGGTAAACCAGCTTGCAGGTTCAGCAACCAATACAAAGTCACCCGCTCTTTCATGATCCATTCCGTATTTCTTTTTACCTTCTTTATCTAAAACCAGGGCGATGCCAGGAGTTTTTTCAAGAATAGTTTTTACCTGATCGGCTACTGATGGATCATTGATGTAAACATTCGCAATCTGATGGTCGGAAACGACAAATGCTTTAGAAGCTCCTGCATCTAATAATTCCAGACCCCGCTCTACACGAATTTGTAATAAACCATTTTCTCTAAAGATTCTGTTTATATGAATAGGCTTGTTTACAGGTACAATACCATATTCAGATAGAATAATGATATTGGCACCTTTTTTTTCATAAAACGTAACTAAATCTTTTACTAATTCATCTACCTCACCAAGTTCTTTGCTGATTTTATCGAAGTCATTACTGAATTTTTGCAAACAATAATCCAGATGTGGTAAATATATTAGCGTAAGGGTAGGGTTGTAAAGGTCTTCAGTAATCATAGATGCATCAGCAATCCATCGGCTCGACTTTATGTTTGCACCTGGTCCCCAGAATTGAAAAAGTGGAAACTGACCTAATTTCTCCTGTAAAATATCACGTAATTCTGCAGGCTCTGAATAGCAATCTGGAAGCTTTCTGCCATCAGCTAAATAATTTGGCCGAGGGGTCACACTGTAATCGGCATTTGAATACATGTTGTACCACCAGAACATATTGGCGCAGGTAAAATCAGGATCTTCTTTTTTTGCTTTGTCCCAGATCTTTTCTGCCAGTACCAGTTTGTTTGATTGCTTCCAGAACTTGATCTCTGAATCCATGTGGTCATACCATCCGTTTCCAACAACACCATGTTCTGTCGGCTGTTTTCCTGTTAAATAAGTTGATTGTACACTGGTAGTTACAGCCGGTAGCATTGGTGCTATTGCACCAAGGTTTTTATCTTTTATGTATTGCGCTAAAAAGGGAGTATGCTTGCCAATAAGGTTTGAGGATAAGCCAACAACATCTATTACTACAGTTTTCTTCATCTTATACATTTGTTTTAACCACCCAGTTCAATTCATTGCTGATAGATTGGGCAATTGGTAATTTTAATTTTTCAGGTAAAACCTCCCAGGTATAGGTTTCCACTTCCAGATGATCCGTAAAAGGAGCACTTTTTTGAAGTTCCAGAACCGCAGTAATATCATCCTGGGTAGATTGCAATAAACCTATCTCTTTAATTGAGATCGGAACATGGAAATGTGCTCTCCATTGTGCTGTTTCCTGATTGTCAAAGTCATTAAGAGCAGGCGTAAGATCTGAATAACGGATCAGGCCACCATCTTTTTTTAAGGCTACTACCTGATGCAGGTAGGTCGGCTCATTAAAGGTTTGGAAGCTGTTCTTTATGATTTCTCTTTCTGCTTCTGATTTATCAATGTTTGCTTTTAAAGCAGCACTGATTTGTATTTTTCCTACTTTAATGCCTTTTGCTTCGAGTTCTTTCAGAACTTCATCGTGGACTTCATAACCTATTGCAAAGTGACAAACATCATAGCAAATGCAAAGGTGTTTTTTGATCAATGATTCAGCTTCTGCAGCGGAAACATTAAATGAGGTCTCAATTGCAGGGATACCAAGCGGTAGCAAGTCAGCCTCAAACCAGTCTATAAATTCTCTTCCGGTTTCAAGTATGCCATCAGGTTCAGGCTCCAGATCAAGGTGCATAATTTTGCCTGTTTGCTGGCCTACAGTAATGAGCTCTTTTATCACCTCCACTACATTTAAGGTAGCAATGCGCTTTGCCTTCATAAAATCCTCTGTAGTTTTAAACCAGTGCCTGTAGCTAAGTGGTGATGTTGAAATTCCCCCATTCATCCCTTCAGGTAATATAGACTCCAGAATCTTAAAAAGCCTGATGGTATACTCTCTTCGTGAATCAGTTGTCCAGTCGGGTGTATGTACATCTTCCTTAACAACGGTACGATGAAATTCACCATATGGGAAGCCGTTCATTGTAAAAACATAAGCATCATTTTCCTCAAGCCACTGCTTAAACTCCTTTAAAGTATCTTCCTTAATCAGCTCAAGACTAGAGGTATTTGATAATCTGAGACCTACTCCGAGAGGTTGATCAGGCGAAACAGATTGCTTAATAACCGGAAAATTATCTTTTAATGCTTTAAAATCATCATCCCAGTTTTTACCCGGATGGATATTTGTACAATAGGTCAGATGGCCAGTGTTAACTTTCATTTTTAGTGATTACTTATAGGTAAACCAGCGTGTGCACTGGTAAAGTTTAAAACATAGTTACTCGCTTTTATCAATAACTGATGATCCATTTGATGTACCTCTTTTCCGGTACCCAGATCAGTAAGCAAGGTGATAGTAAGCTTGCCACCAAGATGCTCCTGGAATTCTGCCAACCCACGAAGTATTGGAGATTCAGTGTCGTTGATCTGAATAAATGGATTGGAAATGTCAAAAGACAGGTGAAGTAGCACGTTCAGGATTCGCTGTAATTTTTCTTCAGTTAACATTCCGGTTAAGAAGGAATAAGTGCTATCTAAAGCAATACCCATTGCTACGGCTTCGCCGTGTAAAACGCTGAAATTGCTTAGCTGCTCTAATTTGTGTGCACTCCAGTGACCAAAATCTAAAGGTCTTGCTGATCCTGTTTCGAAGGGATCATCTCCTGCAATATGGTTTAAGTGTAATTGGGCACAACGCTTGATCAGGTAGTTCATTGTGCCCAAATCGCGTGCAACCAACTGCGCCGCATTATCTTCAATCCAGTAAAAGAATTCAGGATCTTTGATAAGTGCTACTTTTACAGCTTCAGAAATACCAGAACGCCAATCTCTATCGCTTAATGTAAGTAAAAACCGGTCGTCGTTAAAGACTGCTGATGGCGGAGCAAAAGTGCCAAGAAAGTTTTTCTTGCCATTGTAATTGATGCCATTTTTAACACCAATACCAGAGTCATTTTGTGAAAGCACAGTTGTAGGTATACGGATATGTTTTATACCACGGTGCGAAACCGCAGCAGCGTAACCAACAAGGTCGAGTACAGCACCGCCTCCAATTGCAGCAATATACGAATGCCTGTCAATACCATAAACATTAACCGCCTCAACTAGTTGGTCAAAAAGTGCAGTGTCGTTTTTTGATGCTTCTCCACCCGGAACAATCATGATGTCCTTAATCAGTTGTACATCTTTATGTTGCTCAAAGTAGGTTTTAATTGCAGGTACAAGGTCTGGATGAGCATCAGCAACACCCTTATCCAATACAAAAAATATTTTGCGCAAGGCCTCCGAGGGCTTCTCCTTAAAGAAGTTTGCCAGGATGGGATTGCCGGTATCAAATAGTGAAGCGGTAAAGTATATTTTATACTCAAATTTTACACTAAACGACTGTTCTAAATAACTCATAGTTGAAAATTCCTGACTAAGTAACAGCGAATGCTTTACTTAGTAATATTGATAATGGTAATAAAATAACAATTGATAGGGCTACTTTCCAGTCTGCAAAAACACTGGCCCAGGCAGCATTCATTAATATTAATGCAATAACGCCGGCTTTTACTGCTTTACCTATGTTTGGGCCTATTGGATTCTTTATTGCTTTTAACAGAGGGATAAATATCATTAAAGCAAAAGGAACAATAAAGGCTAAAGCTATGGATAAAGCGCCTCTGGTAGTAGCGAAAAAAAGTATGCTGGCAATAACTACTGCATAAAGTAATGCAGCAAAATAAAGCATCTTTTTGCTTCCTCCGTGTACCTCACCTCGGCTAATCATAGTAATGGAAGCAATATAGACAATAGGTACAAGGGCTAAAAACCACCACTGTTGTACCTGCGTGCTGATAATGCTTACACCAAGCAATAGATTTAATCCACGGCATAATCCCATATTCAGAGGGCCTAATATAGAATGATGCTTAGCCCATCTGTTGTAGGTAAGGCAGGCAATCATGATAGACACTGCCAGTACTGATGTTGTAGTGCCAAAAAGGTTGGCAGCCGCAATTCCTATAAAGAAGAATACTGCGCCAAAAATGGTAGCCGCTTTTTTGCTGATCAATCCACTTGGAATCGGGCGCTCAGGGCGTTCGATCTTATCCAGGTCAGCATCATAAACATCATTAAAGATAATGCCACCACTGTATAAGCCTATTGTTGAGATACAAAGCAGTATAACTGGAAGTTGTAAGCTACTCCATCCGGTTATCGAAAAAGAACCCGAGATAGCTATACCAGCAAGTACATCTGCAACCGACGTAACCACATTTGCAGGCCGCATTAGCCTTATATATCCTAATAATTTTTTCAATTCGATAGCTTATTAGGAGATGATGATGGAGTTTTTATCTACTCTTGGCTGCTGCCCGCCACGTAGAATAGAATTGCTCTCAAACTTCTGACTTTGGTCAATATTTTTGACTGAAATAAAATCATTCTCATCGATCTGTCCACTTTGAGCAAATGCAGTTATCGCATTGCGATAAGTTACAAGCTCAATGTCTGTAAGGCTAATCCCTGATTTTTTCATCAGTGCAGCAGTCTTAGGTACAGCAAGTGGATCAGAGATACCCCAGTCTGCCGCTGAATTGATCATAACTCTTTCTGAACCATACTGTTTTACCACCTCTACCATACGCTCATTACCCATTTTTGTAAAAGGGTAAATAGTAAATGCAGCCCAGAAACCTCTGTCAAGAACTTCTTTCACAGTTTCTTCATTATTGTGATCTACAATTACTGAATATGGAGAAAGACCATGTTCAATGGCGATATCCATGCTACGTTGTGTACCTTTTTTCTTATCTCTGTGTGGAGTATGTATCTGAACAGGTAATCCTGACTCTTTTGCTAATTCCAATTGTAAACGGAAATATTTTTCTTCTGCAGCAGTCTGATCATCAAAACCAATTTCACCAATACCTACTACACCTTCTTTAAAAATAAAGTGAGGGAGTATTTCCATTACCTGTTCTGCCAGTTTTTCGTTATTGGCTTCCCGGGAATTTAAACCTATAGTACAATAGTGCTTAATGCCGAATTGCGAAGACCTGAATCTTTCCCAACCGATAAGGCTACTATAATAATCGGTAAAACTATCCACCCCGGTACGCGGCTGACCAAGCCAAAAAGCAGGTTCTATTAATGCTACAATTCCTGCATCGGCCATCGCCTGGTAATCGTCTGTAGTACGAGAGGTCATGTGTACATGCGGGTCAAAAAATTTCATCCCGCTGATGTCATTTAAATCGAGAGAAGTTTGAATTTTTTCTCCTTCATTTCTTTCCTGAAAATTATCATTACAGCACATAATTCAAAATTTATATTTTCTGATTCTTTTGTTCTATCAATTTGTAGATTTCTGGATTAACAGTTCTATGGGCTGCCAAACGTTCCTGTACGTAGTCGCTTAAAGTATCTGATAATGCCTGGTTTGATCTATCTTTTAATCCGGTGATGAGGTTAACATCTTTCTCCGTAAAAAATGCTTTCAAAATCAATTGGTTCCATGCTCCTTCTGAAAGGAAATGAGCAGGGTAAGGGTTATGATACATAATAGCTTCCAGCACGGTGCCAATATTACTGCGTACACCATCTTCACATTTGGCAATCCATTCTTCAGCATAAGCTAAAAATGGTAAAGCAGAATAGAGTGCAATTTGTTCATTCATTTCTGAAGCTATAAATAAACCGTTTATCTTTTTGATATACGCCTCTTTATGCTCATGTGGAACTTGCATGATCAGCCAAACCCGGGCTAACCTATCTGCAGTCCACCCATTTAACGAAAATCCTGGTAGTAGTTCATCTATTTTTTCCTCATCCTTTGTCTGCACCTCTATTACCTTTTTGCCGGCCAGTCTTGGCAAATGAGAAAAAGTGAGATTTAATTGTATTGATTTTTCTTCTGTTTTAATCAATTCTGTCTTATTCTCCAACCACAACAAGGCATCACTGCTAAGGTTTTGTTTAAGGGTTTGCAGGAAAAGATCATTAAGGCTTTCTATTCCTTTACTATCTATCAAAAGCATGATATTCTTTTTTTATAAATTGACAGCTGCAAAATAGTTAATAGCAAGTGCACCACTTATAATCAGAAGGCCAAAGAATTCTCTGGTTTTTTCTATATAAGGTTTGGTGGCCTGCATACTTTCAACTAAGCTTGGGCTTCGGTACTTCATTATCCAGTCACGCACTCCGTCTTTTGCGAAAAAGAGGATAATTGCGTAAATAAGATAGAAAGATATGGCAACAAGGTATACGATGGGATAAAAAAGATTAAAAATGGCAAATCCACAACAAATGGAAGCCACCATATAGATAGGCACCCACAGCCATGAGTCTTTATCATTAAGGTTTACATACGCGAATAGTATAAACGCGATGCAAAAAACGGAGTTTAAAATGCTTAGCAGCATAACAAAGAAGATTAAATTTGTGTGTTTATTTAATTAATAAATGCAAATAAACAGATAATTAACTCGATTTAGTAAAATCGTATTGTAAAAAAAGAAATAGAGTACATAAAATTTTTACTTCTAATGTGTTGGTTTTTATGTAATTTCATCTGAAAAGTATCTGTTTTAAAGAATGCTATGAAGAAATTTTTGAGTTTATCTTTTGTAATGCTGCTGGGCTTATGTGTTAGTGGGCAGCACAAACTGGAAAAAATATGGGAAACCGACAGCATCATTAATATGCCTGAGTCTGTATTGCCCGATACTAAGGCCGGAGTATTGTATGTGTCAATAATGGGAAATAGCCCCGACGATAAAGATGGAATTGGTGGTGTAGGGAAGCTGGATATGAACGGAAAAGTGATTGATCTGGATTGGGTTAGCGGACTTAACTCTCCAAAAGGGCTTGCAATACATGGTAACAAAATGTACGTAGCAGATTTAACAGACGTAGTGGTTATTGATATTCCTAAAGGCAAGGTTGAACTTAAAATTCCAATAGAAGGATCGAAATTTTTAAATGATGTTACTGTGAGTGATAAGGGTGTAGTATATGTTTCGGATTCAAGAACAAAAAAGATCCATCAGATCATTAACAATAAAGATGTTGTTTATATGGAGAACATTGAAGGTGTTAACGGGCTTAAAGCAGTTGGCGAAGACCTTTATATTGCCGGGGGCGGCAAAAATCTTTTAAAGGCCAATGCAAAAAAAGACATGATTAAAGTAGCCGGATTGCCTTTTGGCGGCGATGGGATAGAGCCTATTGGCAATGGTGATTTCTTGTTTTCATGCTGGGGAGGTTATATTTATTATGTATTTGCCAATGGTACTTCAGAGCTATTGCTAGATACGCATCTTGAAAAGAAGAATACCGCAGATATTGGTTACGATCCGGTAAAGAAAATAGTTTATATACCTACTTTTTACAAGAAGAGCGTGATGGCCTATCAGCTTAAGTAAGCCTGGTCCTTAACGGAATCTGTAAACTAATTTCGGTTAAGTAACGAAAGCATATTATCAAGCGCTTTTCTGTCAAATACTTTTCCTGCTTTAATTACCGTGAAGATCTTTTGGGTAGCACTAATGTTGGTCAAAGGATTTTCGTCCAGTAGCAATACATCTGCCTTTTTACCGGCAGTGATACTGCCATATTCTTTTTTGCCAAGAAAATCTGGTGAATTTATGACCGAAGCTTGTAATGCCTGCAATGGGGTTAAGCCGTATTTAACAAGCAATTCCAATTCTTTATGAAGGCCAATACCAGGGTACACATATGAATTTAAATACCCTGCATCTGTGCCGGCCAATATTTTTACACCAGCCTTTTGCAGGAGTGGCAGCGTTGTTACTGTCTTTTCAAATAACTGATGTCTGAAAGTAATAGCTTCTGCATCATCTTGCTCAACTCTCTTTACGCGACCTTCATAAGTTTTTTGCAATCCTTTTCCTATATACTGCAGATAACTGTCATTTTTATGATTGTCTTTTTCAAAATAGGTAAGGATATAGTTTAAGGAAAGTGTTGGCGTAACATACATTCCATGTTTAGCCATATTTCTATATGTTGATAAGGCAGCTGCTTCATCAAAAGTATCCATAACCTTTTGATTAAAAGCTTTGCCTTTTAATGTTCCCGAGGCTACCTCAGCCGAGATCTCTTTTTCTACTTTTGAGCCAGCCTTTAGTGCATATCCCAGATGCTCAACAGAGCTTAAGCCTGCATCTGCTATTTGTTCCATAGTTAAGGCACTCGGAATATGTGCCGAAACCCGGTAACCGCGCTGACGGGCTTGTCTTATCGCTTCTAAAAAGAGGTCGGGCTTCAATGTATTATCTGTTATTTTAACAAAATCAACGCGTAGTTTTTGCAGAGAATCCAAAGCCAGCCCTATTTCTTTAGCATTTCCCACTTCGATATCTCCCTTCCAAACAGATTTGTATCCTTCAAGTTTGGGTCCGGATGTGAAAATAGTTGGACCAGACAGCTTTCCTGCTGCAATTTCATCTCTCCATTCCAATACGCTTGGGCTAATATCAGCTGCGGCGTCACGTACAGTTGTAATCCCATAAGCCAGAAATAGAGGTAATAGGTTTTTGTTTTCGTTTATAAGAGAATCGCCGCCACCAAAGTGCATATGCATATCCCAAAGGCCCGGTATCAGGTACTTTCCTTTTGCATCCAATATTTGTTTTGAATTGTATCCGTTGATGAGGGTTTCATTAAATACATTAATGATCAGCCCATCTTTAATAGCTACTGCCTTTCCCGATATTACTTTACCTGTTTTAACATCGATTATAGCTGCTGATTTGATGATTACATCAGCTTCTTTCTTTTGGGGAAATGCAAAGGTGGCTGTTAAAAGGAAAATGGCAGATAATATTAGTCTTTTCATTAGGTTATTTTTTACTGGCTTCTTGGAGTACTGCGGTTATTTCTTTAAAATTTCTGTTCTTCGCATGCATTAGCGCATCAACACCATCTTTGTCTTTAATACCGATGTTGCAGCCTGCATTTACCAACAGTTTAACAATTTACATATTTATCACTTCCATCACCTAAAATAACGGCTTCCAATAATGCAGTCCATCCTAATCTGTTTATATGGTCAATAGGGAAGTTTTTGTCTTTTAGTAATTCTGCAACAACCGCGATATGACCTCTTTCACACGCAGGAATTAAAGCAGTACCATTATAACGGTTGAATATTTTATAGTTAGCACCTGCTTTTAAGCAAAGCTGAAGTATTTCCAGATAACCTGAGGCACCGGCGTAAAGAAACGGACTGTTGAGCATATTGTCTTGCTGATTTACATCGGCCCCTGCATCGATCAGCATTTTTGCAAGTGTAATGCGATTGCTATAAGTGGCATTCATTAAGGGGGTTTCTCCCTTGCTGTTGCGCAAATCAATGTTTTTATTTACGGAAAGCCAGTGCGAGAGCTTAACACTATCATTTGAGGCTATTATATTGAATATTTCTAATGTATTTTGTTCCATATTTTTTTTCTGTGAACAGGCGTTCATTGCAAGGCAGGTAAGAACTATGACAGATATGATTCGGAAATTCATACGCAAATTTAACTCCTAAAGTCGGCAGTTAAATAGGACTGATTATCACAATAAGAGGACTAATTATTTGTTTTTCGGAATTGTTGCGGACTAACGCCAGCATTTTTTCTGAAAAAGCGGGAGAAATAGGAAGTGTCATTAAAGCCAAGAGCATAGGCAATTTCCTTAATGTCAAGGTTTGTTAATGTTAACATCCGTTTTGCTTCAAGCAAAATACGCTCACGAATATGGTCTCCGGCAGTTATTCCCGATTTCTTTCTGCAGATCTGGTTAAGGTAATTAGGTGTAACATGCAATTCATCGGCATAAAATGATACCTCACTGCGAACGTTATAGTGCTGGTCCAGTAATGCGAGGAAGTTATTGATCAGACGATGATCTGTAGTAGAATCCTGAAGGTCAAAACAATCCGAATACCATCTTTTTAATAAAATCAATACAGTTTGTAACCTGGTTTGAAGCAATTCAGTATGAAATTGAGCAGAGGTAGCCAATTCCTTTAATATTTGTTCAAGTTCCTGAACAAGATCCTGATATTGATTCTTTTTAAGATGAAGCACAGGGGAGGCAGATAAATTAAAAAAAGGCAATCGGAGATTACCAGAAAGCATGAATTTTTGCGAAAACATGAGTTGATAGCCTGATGTATTTTCAGAAAGCTCCCACTGATGCGCCTGTCCGGGTGCAAGAAAGAAAACCATTTTATCATTAACATTGTGCTCTTTAAAATCTATTATATGTGTTCCGCTGCCTCGGTCAATAATCAGGAGCATATAAAAATCATGTTTATGGGCATGCGGAATGGAAGGCATGTTAATCGGGGTATGGCGTAGTAACTTAAAGTCCTCCCCGGTATATGGAAGCTTAAAGATCTGTTCAATGCCAACGGTAGGTAATAACATGCCCTAGTGTAATCTAACGTAGGTTTCTACAATCTCATGGTTAACATTCAGACTGTCTATTTTTTCAATGCCACTTTGTACCAGTGTATCATTGGTTCTTTTTAAAGTAAAACTAAATTTGAGGTTTTCCCAATCTCTATAACTACAATATTGAAGGTGCTCTTCGTATTTGTCTCCAGTTAAGGTGTATGTGCCGCTACCTGCATCAAAAATTGATCCTTTCCCCTTTCCCTTGTTGATGTCATGCTTGAAAAACGAAAAATGAGTGTCATTAAACTCTTTAATCATCTCCTGGTTTTCTACCGGAAAAGTATTTACCGTGTCTCCCTTTGTTATAATTTTTGCTGATACAAGCTTCCATGTTCCGTTTATAGATTGTTCAGATGCTTTTTTTGCAGTTTCGGGTTGGCCGGTGCATGAGGTTAATGCGAGAGCGGAAAGGGTGATTAGTGTAAATAGTTTCATGTTCGATGCCGTTATTTTCGACTTTATTTAAAGATAAATAAATAATCATTCTATGATCATGCTCATTGCGTTCTTTTTTAAAGCTAAAGCATCTTCCTGCTTTATGAAATGTTCATCAGATGTGAATATAAAATCAATTTGACCTTTAAAGTAAGTTGTGAACAAGGTTGTTGGATTGCCGAAAGGAAAAATTGTTGAAGGAGATTGCAGGGATTCGATTTCAAGAGACCCATATTTTTCGTTTAAGCTTACCTTCCCCATGTTTGAAAGCGTAAAATCATGCGCCCCTTTATCTGCTTTAGCATACCTTGTCATTCTTGGTAAGGAAGGCAGGAGACATTCGCTGTACAACAACACGGTATTAACATTCATCTCTTCTATTTTTTTAGCCAGCTCTTTTTTGAATTCGCGGGCCTGATTCCAGAAGCCAACTGTTTTTTTGCCGGGGAGAGCTAGTCCAACCATAGCAGGAAAAGCAAAAAGCATATTGTTCTCAACTTCAGGAAGAAATTTTCGCATATCTACTGCGCAATACAGCCTTGAATGTGACTTTATATTTTCAAGTTCTTTAAATCCTTTTAAAAAAGCCACGCTTATTGCGTCATTAACAGATGACCCTTCAGATTTACATTTTTCAATAACTAGTGAAGATTCTTCTTTGCTAAGTTTCCAGTGTAAAAAAAAAGGTTTTTCTCTTTTAATCTCTTTTTTAAAAGCAAGGGCAAGTAATGCGAGCTTCGCAACTTTAGAAAATAATTGAATCTTTAATTTGTTTGCTTTATTATCTCGTATTTCGGCGGGTATAAAGTTCTGGATAGAAGAAAAAGATTTGTATGTGCCTATTTCTTTTTCCGGCTGACCTAATAGTGATAGTGTTTCATCAATAATGTTTAGGATCGATCTGCCATCGCATATGCAATGGTGGCCCACAAAGATAAGATTTGAAATGCTTTCAGATTTTAGCCATACTAACCTAACCAGGGATTCTTTCTTTGTATTAAATGGGGTAAGACATTCGATGATAGATTCTCTTTCCCAGTCTTTGTCTGTTATTCGGGTAACTGTACGTACAGCAATTCTTTGAATTGGATTCTGTTCAACAAAGTAGGGGATGCCTGCCTCATCCTCAAAAATATTGCTGCTTAGCAACGGATGTCTGGTCTGAATTTTTAATAGTGCTGCATGTAAATCAGATTCTTGTATTGCCCCTTTAATTGTAACAGAAGAAACAACATTTACGGCTGTTTGACCACCTGCGTACATTGTTCCTTCAATCAAAGATAATTTTCTTTTCATTTTAACTAGTTGCGTTGTCGTTAGTAAAAGTACTAATAATGATATTAATTTAATTGGTATTTACTCAGAGGCCATCTTTTTGGATGGTTGTGTTCCTTCTGCCCAACCACCAGCATTGTTCGCTTTTTATTCGGTTCTGGTCGAACGAAGCACGAAGGAGGTCCGTTTAAATGTAGAGCAGAGACCGACTATATTATATGCCGCAGTCAGCGTATTTTTTCAGACCAAAACCAATCTGAAAAAAAAAATTAAATAGTCTTATCGCTGCTTATTTATTTTCCTTTTAAATTTTATTTGATTTTAATGCTTTCACAGATTAAATGTATAGAAAATAAAAATTCACTTATGCGTTCTATGCGTTTGCGTACGCTAAACGCATAAAATAATTATATTCTGCGCTTTATAGGATTTTAAAATGATAAATGTACTGTGTTGTACATGTATAGCTATGCTGGAATCTGGAAAATGACTATGACTGGAAAGCAAAAAACCTTTAGATGAATCTAAAGGTTTTAAGTGGTGGGAGATACTGGGTTCGAACCAGTGACCCCCTGCTTGTAAGGCAGGTGCTCTGAACCAGCTGAGCTAATCTCCCCTTGGTTCTACTCTTTTGTTTAATAAACGAGCTGAGTAAGCTGTTGTTGATAACCTTCGAATCCTCGTTAGGTTTTGGTGGGAGATACTGGGTTCGAACCAGTGACCCCCTGCTTGTAAGGCAGGTGCTCTGAACCAGCTGAGCTAATCTCCCCTTTGGTTCTACTCTTTTGCCAAAAGACCAGCTGAGTAAGCTGTAGTAATCCCTAATTGTTAGGGAGTGCAAATATACACCTCTAATTTAAAACTCCAAAACTTTTGTAAGATTTTAAGAGAGTACATCCTCTAAAACTTGATGCGAACGGATATCTCCAAAAGAAGCTGTATGTAAAGTGTAGTAAATCAATATTTTATCTAAAATGGATCTCCTGGTTTTATTTTCTAATTTTATTTGATTTATTTTTTCAAAAGGCGAAGTAAATAAAGAAATAAAGAGAATCGCATCAGATTTTTCTAAATAATAGGCATGTACGGGGAGCCTAGACTTAAATTCCCCTTCCTGTAAATCAAAATAACTCTGGTCGCTTTTTGTTTGCATACTGGGTGCAAATCCTAAATATCTTGATAGTTTAAGTAAAAATGCGAGATGGAAATTTACGTTTGTTTCGTTGTTTTCATCAAGCCAGCAAATTGCATTAAAAATAAAATCAAATAAGTGTTCGTCTGCCATTTGCTGTCTTATGCTCTTGTACAGTACTTCATTTATAAAGATAGCCATTGTACTTTTTATTATATCATAAGGGATGCTGCTGAAAATAGGGGATGGCCTAAGCTCCGAGACACGCTGTATACTGGTATTGGTTTTATGATATACCACCATGTCTACAAGGTGCAGGGGCTGGAGCATATTCATTCTGATCTTTGCTTTGGGTTTCTTTACCCCATTGATCATATAGGATTGAATGCCGAATTTTTCAGTAAAAATCTGCACAATTACACTGCTTTCACTATAAAGTGTAGTTTTTAAAACAATTCCTCTGGTTTTGTGCAGCATGACCTAAAAAATTTTAGGTATAAAGATAATTAGGCCAATTATAGCTGAACCGATAGCTGCAATTAAAACACTTGCCGCTGCAACATCTTTAATGATCTTTGCTTTGGGATTAAAGTTTGGCGAGATCAAATCAACAAGTACTTCGATAGCTGTATTCAACAATTCCGTTATTAAAACAATAGCCGCGGCCGCCACTATCCAAAGCCATTCATGAACAGACAATGTAAAGTACCACCCGGCAATGGCAGTTAAGAGTAGGGCAACGATATGGAATTTAAAATTAAGCTGTGTTTTAAAGGCATAAATAATCCCCGAAAACGCATATCCAAATCCCTTTATAAACTTTAGCATAGTACTTTCAAAATTGAGAATTATTCATGCAAAGTACGTCATGCTTTCTTATATATCCAATTGTTTGCTCAGAACGCTTAACTTTGGATAATTTTTATACGAATGTCTGCAGAAAAAACATCTCTCCATCCAAGAAATAAACACAGGTTCAGGTACGATTTTCCTGGGCTGATTAAAAGCCATCCGGAACTGAAAAGCTACGTTGCAGTTAATTCATATGGAGACGAATCTATAGATTTTTCTGATCCTGTTGCGGTTAAAAGTTTAAATAGAGCGCTTCTTAAACATTTCTATGGTATCTCATACTGGGATATTCCTGCCGGATATCTTTGTCCACCAATACCGGGCCGTGCAGACTATATACACCATATGGCAGATTTACTTGCTTCTGTTAATAATGATATAATACCACGGGGAAAATCTGTTCGGGGTTTAGATATTGGATTGGGAGCAAACTGTGTTTATCCAATCATTGGTCATCAGGATTATGGCTGGAACTTTGTAGGGAGCGAAATAGATCCCGGGGCGATAAAAGCTGCTAAGGCAATTATTACTTCAAATCCAGAATTGACAAATGCGATAACCTGCAGGCAACAGAGTAGTAAGCATCATATTTTTAAAGGGATTATCAAACCAGGTGATTTATTTGATTTCACTATGTGTAATCCACCTTTTCATTCTTCTGCCGAAGAAGCCCAATCTGGGACAAAGCGAAAACTGCAAAATTTGGGTAAGCAAAAAGGTAAGGAAGTAACGCTGAATTTTGGTGGACAAAACACTGAACTTTGGTATGAGGGTGGGGAAGTTGCATTTATTAGAAAGATGATTGAAGAAAGTGCTGCCTTTGGACATCAATGTCTTTGGTTCTCTACGCTGGTTTCAAAGAGCAGTAATCTGCCTTTTATTTATAAAGCGATCCAAAATTTTAATGCATTTGAAGTCAGAACAATCGAAATGGCTCAAGGGCAAAAGGTCAGCCGGTTTGTAGCCTGGACATTTATGAACTTTGAGAAGCAGGAAAATTGGCGCAAAAACAGATGGGGGTAACAGTGTTTAAGTAAAAATAGTTACGCTTGCCTTCTTATTTTTATAGCTACCGATCTGTTCTCCGGTTGTATAATCCTTAAAGAAAAGCGAATCACTTTCCTTGAAACGCTTTTTTATCATACAGTAGAGGTGAAGGCATTTAATCCAATTTAATGTGGTTGATTTATCTTTAAGGATCTCAGGATAGACATATACCTCATTCCCTTCAATCCTCAATAGATTTTTTTCTTGAAGCTTTTTTACATTTGCAATAATTTTGGCTGTTTGCGCAGCCAAATGAGCGGTTTGCTGTACTTTCTTTTTAGCGTATATCATAAGTCAGATTTATTCTAACAGCAAAGGATCATCCTCTTCATCGTCTGTAAGACTTAGTTGTATGCTGTCTGTTCCGGCAATACCCTCAATAGAGCCTCTGATGTGCGCTGCATTTAACAGTACTTTCTCCAGTTGCTTTTCCCTAGCTTTCCATAGCTTTTCCATGGCATCGCGTTCTCTTTGAATAGATAATTTCATGCTCATGAAACCTTCTCTAATGGCTTTCCATTGCTCTGAAAATTCATTACTGGTTAAATAATCATACAACATGTGCATTTTGTCTCCGCGGTTTTCCTGTGATTTTGAAGCACTGAACAGCTTTACAATCCCATCTCTAAGGATGTATGAAACGGCTTTAACTTCATCAAACGAACAAATCCAGACACCGTCTTTTTCTCCAAAGCAATCCATTCCTTTTGGATAGGCCTGGGTAACTATAACTGCAACGTCAACACCCATACTGCGCATGTCTTTTTTTAGTTTCTCAATCCATTCCATCGAGAAATCTTTGGTGCGCTTACTTTCATATATAATTTTACCGCAGTCCTGTCCAAATTGATTTCTGACATGGTGAACACAATCTGCTCCTCTTACCCCTTTGCCTACCTCGGCTATCACGTCAAAAGGGAATGCATTTCTGAGTAATTCTTCCAGAATTAATTCTTGTACTTCACCTTGTAACTGCATAGATCCTTGTTCTGCTTTGCGTTTCATTTCTTCGGCAAGTTTCTTTTGATCGTCGAGTTGTTTCTCCAGTTCTTTTACCCTCAGTTGATGCTCAGTCTCCTTTATGCTGTTTTTTTCTGCCTCTTGTTTTCTGATCTGCTCGGTCATATCAGCACGCTGCTCCTGTAGTTTGCGTTGAAGCTGAAGCTCCATCTCTTCCTCTTTTTGCTTCATGGCCTCTTCCTTTTTTAGAAAGTCAAGCTCTTTGGCGCGTGCAGATTTTAATTTTTCTTCGTTTTCTTTGTTGGTGTTATTGAGCATTAGCAGCTTATTCTCGAAATCTGTTGCTATACTTTTACGCAAACTTTCTTCCAGTACGGTCTGTAGCTGCTTCTTTTCTTCGTTTAATTTTTGTTCATATGCTTCTGCCTGTTTTTTTTGCTGTTGCTCAAAAGCGAGTTCCTGCTGTTTTTGCATTGCTAAAAATTCATTTTGTTTTTTAGCAAATTCCTCTTCCTTTTGTTTGGTAAAGGTAACCATCTTCTCTCTGAGGTCTTTTTTATATTCCTCAGCCATTACCTCTTCAATTGGAAAAGTATGTGCGCAATTAGGACATTTTATTTCGGTTGACATATATTCGGGATTATAGAAGTTGGTTAACAAATAAACTCTCTGCAAATTTCATGGATACACTTCTAGGTTCTTCATTTTCAATTTGAATATTAAGTGAACCATCAAAAGCAATAACTTCAAGTATTTTTATCCTGGTGCCGATTGTAATTTTCAATTTCACCAGATATTGAAGAAATAGGGTTGATGTATCTTTAACAGCTGCTACTTTGCAACTTTGGCCTGTATTTAGCTCTGATAACAACGTTTTTGCAATCTTTGGCATATCACCATTTGCTTTGGGGATAGGATCACCGTGGGGATCAAATTCCGGAAAATTAAGGAACTCTTCTAGTTTGTCTACCAGTTTTGCCGATTGTATATGCTCCAGTTGCTCAGCAACTTCATGAACCTCATCCCAGCTAAAATCCAGCTTTTCATATAGAAATGTTTCCCATAGTCTGTGCTTTCTTAAAATGGCGATACCGTTTTTTCTGCCAATATCTGTAAGTAGTATTTTACCATACTTTTTGTAAGTAACCAGATTTTTCTCCTTCAGCTTTTTTAACATATCTGTGGCAGTAGCAGGTTTAACACCTAAATATGCCGCCATTTCATTGGTGCCTGCCTCGGGTTTTTCTTCATTCTGAAAGCTCAGTTTTAGTAAAGCCTTTAAATAATTTTCTTCGGTATAAGATAGCATAGTACAAACTTATCGCTTTATAAACTGTCTCTTATACACATCT
>NZ_LGEL01000064.1 GCF_001636695.1 Pedobacter panaciterrae | reverse complement strand
TTGTAATATTTGGTTTTACAATGAACATTTATCAGCTTAATGATCAAATTGTTATTGTAAATGGCTTGATTATGCTTGCCTCGATCTTTGTGATCAGGCTTGTATATCTTAAAATCTTTAGAAGAGAAAATAGCGGAGCCGAAGCTTTTATTGCACCAAGAGGGCTTATCAGTATCTTACTCTATTTTAATTTACCTCATGCGCTTAAAATACCTGAAGTAGGAACTTCTTTCTTATTCGTAGTGGTATTAGGATCAAGCTTGATTATGAGTATAGGCCTGCTCTTAACAAAGAAGTATGTAAGAGCAGAACCTTACTCAGGACAGCATTAACTGCCCATCTCTAATATTTTATCAAATTCTTCTGCTTTAAGCGGCATTACAGATAGTCGGCCTTGTCTAACCAGTGAAATATCTTTAAGGCTTTCTTCTGCTTTAATTTGTTCCAGGCTTACAGGATTTTTTAGTGCCTCAACCGGCGCTAAATCTACTACCACCCAGTTGGCATCATCGGTAGTTGGATCCTGATAAAACTCTTTTACTACTTTTGCTATACCAACTACATTTTTACCTTCATTACTGTGGTAGAATAAAACCAGATCTCCTTCTTTCATCTCTTTCAGGTTGTTACGCGCCTGATAATTGCGTACACCATCCCAAAAGGTTCTGCCGTCTTTATTAAATTTTTCCCAGCTATATTTAAAAGGCTCTGATTTGACTAACCAATGATTCATTTGTTTTCTTTATTTAATTCTACTTCAAAGCTAACAAATCGGACAGAATTAGGAAGTATGTTGTAGAAAATGGCAGAACGTTTAAACTAAGAAGTAGTTCTTAATGATTTCAATATTGTTGAGAATGGATTTATGTAATTTAAAAGAAATCAATTTTCTGTATCTTACTATTCAAATAATCTAATTCGCTATGCAAAAAACAACAGCTTTCTTATCCCTTCTATTCTTCATTGCATTTAACTCTTGCACGCAAATCATTGCACCTCCAGTGAATAAAGCAAAGCTCGATAGTTTACTCAATGCGCTCGAAAAAAATAACAAGGCGATGATGAGCCTTGCAGTAATGCATGACGGTAAGCTTGTTTATAGTAAAGCAATTGGCGATGCAGACCGTAGCAATGCCAAACCTATAGCCGCTACCCCACAAACAAAATATCGTATCGGCTCTATTACCAAGATGTTTACAGGAACAATGATCTTTCAATTGATTCAAGAAGGTAAACTTAGTCTTACAACACCTTTGTCTACCTATTTCCCTCAATTACCCAATGCTGAGAAAATTACGATTGCGAACCTATTGAACCATAGCAGTGGGCTATTCAATTTCACCAGCGATCCAGGTTACGTTGCTACTCTAGCCAAAAAAGTAAGTCAGGAAGAGCTACTGGCCAAGTTCCAACATGCTACAGTTTTTGAGCCAGGCGCCAAACACGAATACAGTAACACCAATTACGTACTGCTAGGTTTTATTATCGAAAAACTTGATAAGAGAGCCTTTGATGCAGCTTTGAAAGCAAGAATAACGAATAAAATAGGACTGAAAGACACCTATTATGGAGGTAAAATCAACCCTTCAAATAAGGAGGCCAATTCTTATAAATGGATTGTTAGCTGGACACCAGATTCGGAAACAGATATGAGCATTCCTTGTGGTGCCGGAGCTATGGTTTCGACCCCTTCAGATCTGGTAAAGTTTATAGATGCCTTGTTTAACGGTAAGCTGATTAATCAGGAGAGCCTTACGCATATGAAAACTCTGCAAGGGAATTATGGAATGGCAATGTTTTTAATACCTTTTTATGAACGACAAGGTTATGGACACACTGGGGGAATTGATGGTTTCCAATCGGTACTTGTATATTATCCAACAGACAAAATTGCAGTTGCTATTACTGCAAATGGAGTAAACACCCTATTGAACAATGTGACAATCGGTGTACTAAGTATATTGTTTAACAAGTCATATACGATTCCTTCATATGCCAACACATTTACTGTTAAACCAGAAGACCTCGATCAATATCTAGGTATCTATTCAACAGATAAATTACCTTTTAAAATTGCAATCACCAAGAAAGACGGTATTCTTTATGGTCAGGCAACAGGGCAGTCAACTTTTCCACTTGAACCTGTAAAAGCGAATGTATTTACCTTCGAATCTGCAGGTATTACCGGAACTTTTGATGTTGAAAAGAAGCAGATGACATTTCAGCAAAACGGAGCTACTTTTGTAATGATAAAAGACCAGTAGTGAATTGCTTTTAAAGAGAGGATTGAAATAGTCCTGATGGTTTATGCAAAAGCCACCGGGATATCCGATGGCTTTTTACTAAATTATACGCCAATATTAAAGCGTAGCCATGTCAATTACAAATCTGTAGCGTACATCGCCTTTAAGCATTCTTGCATACGAAGCAGTTATATCCTTAATGTCTATAATTTCAATATCTGAAACAATATTGTGCTCTGCACAAAAGTCAAGCATCTGCTGAGTTTCAGGTATGCCGCCAATGCCTGAACCTGCAATGCTTTTACGACCTCCTAAAAGAGAAAAAGGTTGAATTGCATAAGGTTGAGATGGAACACCAACGCAAATCTGCGTACCACTTGTTTTTAGCAATGAAAGGTACATATCCATGTCATGCTCTGCAGAAACAGTATCAAGAATAAAGTCAAATGAGCCTCTTACAGCATCAACCTGAGCAGGATCAGATGTAACCACAAAATGATGTGCACCTAACGCTTTAGCGGCTTCTTCTTTTGAAGGTGACGTACTCAAAACAGTTACTTCGGCTCCAAAAGCTACACCAAACTTTACCCCCATGTGTCCTAAACCGCCAAGACCTAAAACGGCTAGTTTATGTCCTTTACCAACTTTCCAGTGACGCAGAGGTGAATAAGTAGTGATACCTGCGCAAAGCAACGGCGCTGTAGCTGCAAGTGGTAATTTATCAGAAATGTGGAGCACAAACTCTTCACGAACAACAATAGTATTAGAGTAACCTCCATAGGTAGGCACACCATCTCTACCTTTATTGTTATAGGTTTGGGTACTTCCTTCAAGGCAATATTGCTCTAATCCCTCTTTACAATTTTCACAGGTCTGACAAGAGTCAACCATACATCCTACACCAGCAAGATCATCAGTTTTGAACTTTTTAACGTGATCGCCTACTTTAATTACCCTGCCAACAATTTCATGACCTGGTACCATTGGGAATACCCCCGGGAACCAATCATTTTTTATTTGATGAAGATCTGAGTGACAAACACCACAATATAATATTTCCAGTTGAACGTCATGCGGTCCTACCTCCCGGTGTTCAAAATCCCAGGCTGCTAAATCTGTTTCAGCATTTTGTGCTGCATATCCTTTGGCTTGTATCATAGTTAATTTATGTTTTATAATAAAACAAAGCTACATCAGGCAGCTTAAATATTAACTACACATTTCAAAGCATTTATTATACAATTCAAACATTATAAAATAAAGCTATACGATCAGCTTGCGATAAGCTATTTAATGAGTCATCTTAAAGAGCAGCTCCTTTAGCAGCTCACCATCAGTAGTATTACCAGTACTGTCTACTCCTTTGCTCTTTAAATCGTACTCTCTTAATAAGCTAATGATATCAAAGGTTTTATTTAGGCTATAGCTACGGGCAGCGGCTTCGTAATCTTTAACAAAATATGGGTTTACACCAAGTTCTTTAGCGGCATCGCCTTTATTTTGCAAGTAATGATACTTTAAGATCTTTGAGAAATAAGAATTCAGATTGGCCATAACCATAACCATTGGATTGGCTTTTGGGTTATCAGCAAAGTAATTAATGATCTGATTACACTTTAAAATATTCTTTACAGCCAATGCTTTCTGCAATTCAAAAACATTGTACTCTTTACTGATTCCTATGTTTTTTTGAACAAGGTCAGTATCAATTGTTGTTTCTTTAGTAATATTTAAAAGCAGCTTTTCTATTTCATTAGCAATCTTGGAAAGGTCTGTACCCAGGTATTCAGCCATTAAAGCAGAAGCCTGCGGAGCAATTTTATAGCCTTTCTCTTTCACAAGATCATCTATCCATCCCGCTAATTTATAATCCCTTACCAGTTCAGATTGAAATATAACTCCACTCTTATCAATGGCTTTATAAATCTTCTTACGCTTATCGAAATTGGCGTACTTATAACCTAACACCAGAATGGTGGTAGGCATGGGTTTTTCAAAGTAATTAAGCACAAACCCAGCCTCTTTGCTACTCCCCTCAGTCTCTTTGGCCCATTTCAGATCCTGCGCCTCTTTTACAATGATCAACTGATAATCAGACATCATAGGATAACGCTTGGAAGCGTTCATAATGGTGGCCATGTCTGTATCTTTTCCATACAAAACGGTTTGATTAAACCCTCTTTCCATATCATTCAACACATTATTTTCCATATAATGGATGATCTGATCGATGTAATAAGGTTCCTCGCCGTGTAGTAAATAGACAGGCTTAAACTTCCTGGCTTTAATGTCTTTGATTATATCTGCAGCACTCATATGATAGGTCAAACTTAGATAAAATTTTTTGCCTATTTTTACACAAATGTCATTTACACCAACAGCACTTAACCTGCCGCAATACCCTTTCAAGATTACATTAAAGGAATCGCGTTATTTTATCTTTGACGAAGTAAGAAAAAAACATTTGGTATTAACACCCGAAGAATGGGTTAGGCAACATTTTATCCAGTTTCTGATATTGGAAAAGAAATTCCCGAAATCACTTATTCAAATTGAAGGCGGACTTAACTTAAACAAGCTTCAAAAGAGAACAGATATTGTGATATTCAGTACTAGCGGAGAAAGAATAATGGTTATTGAATGTAAAGCACCATCTGTGAAGATAAGTCAGACTACATTTGATCAGGCGGCCAGATACAACTCAGTTCATAAAACCAGATGGCTGGTAGTTACCAATGGATTGATGCATTGCTACGCTACAATAGACCACAAAGAGGAACGGTTTGTCTTTATAAAAGATCTACCTGAATATCAATCCTTATAAGTACAAACCCGCGCTCCCTTTATTTTTTTATTGCCATCCGCCACCAAGGGCACGATAAAGGCTAATTACTGCCTGCCACTGCTGTAATTTATCTCCAATATTATCCAATTGTGCCGAGAGTAAGTTCTGTTCAGAAGTTAATACATCTGTGTAATTTGTAGCAGAACTATAGCGTAACAGCTTCTTGGTGAAATCTACAGATTTCTGCAGTGATTGCAATTGCTTTGTTCTTATACTTTGCTGTTCAATTGCGGTTTGGTAAGAGTAAAGTGCATTAGAAACTTCCTCTCCTGCTTTTAATAAAGATTTCTGAAAAACATATGCTGATTCCTGCTGAGCGGCTCTGGCGGTTGTTAATCTGGCTTTGTTGGCTCCCTTATTAAAGATAGGTTGAATTATTCCTCCCGCAATATTTGCAAACAAGCCCGATGGTGTAATCCAATCTTTAAAGCTAAAACTAGTAAAACCACTGGAAGCTGTAATGTTGAGTGACGGGTAGAACAGTTGTCGGGCAACATTAGTTGTTTCAAAAGCCTTCATAAAAGCATACTCTGCCTGTTTAACATCAGGTCGGTTTTGAAGCAACTGAGCAGGAATACCGACATTCAAATCCAGAAGTAACTGTTGAGATTCAAGTGATTTCCTATTTACCGAACCAGCCTGACGAACCAGTAAAACATTCATAGCATTTTCAGTTTCTCTTATCTGCCTTTTTAAACGAGGAACAGCCACTTCAGCAGCATATTGATTGGCTTCACTCTGTACCTCGGCAGCTCCGGTTACTATATTCGCTGCTTTTAAAGATTTCATTGTACTAACGTCCGTTTTTCTATTGGCTACAGTTTTCTCTAAAACAACCAGCTGTTCATCCAATGCCAAAAGGGTAAAATAGTTATTTGCAATTTCGGAGATCAGTTGAGTTTGCACAGCCTTTCTTGCTTCTTCAGTTTGCAATAAACCAGCTAATGCACCGCGTTTACTGCTGCCAAGTTTACCCCAGATATCTGCTTCCCAGCTTGCCGTTAATCCTACATCGTACTGGGTTGACGAGCTGATAATACCAAAGCCTTGCGGATAGGCCAGTTTTGACTGGGTTATACCAGCATTACCATTCAATTCTGGTAAAAAAGCCGCTTTGCTTTGTTTAAAGCTTGCTCTGGCTGCATTTATATGCTCAATAGCTATTTTCAAGTCCAGATTTTGTTGTAAACCTTCTGCTATCAATTCAATTAATAGTGGATCGTTAAATAGCTTTTGCCATGGCATAGTGGCAATGGTGATCGTGTCTGTATTCTGCTGATCCCTGTAAAGATTCTTTGTATTGATTACTGGCCTTTCGTATTTCTTTGACACCTGGCATGAAACCAACACGGTCAGCAAAATTATTATCCCTATATATTTTCTCATTATATTCATTTCTTACGAATTATAAAACTTCCTTGTTTTTGCGTACACCAGATATTTTCTCTTGCAGAGATTGAAAAACCACAAACAATGCAGGAATTACAAATACGCCGAACACTGTACCTATGAGCATCCCACCAACTGCTGCGGTTCCTATCGAGCGATTACTTAAAGCCCCCGCACCGGTAGCGATCATCAATGGAAGCAAGCCAAAAATAAAAGCAAATGAGGTCATCAAAATTGGTCTTAACCTGGCCGTAGCACCTGAGATTGCCGACTGTATTAAACTCATTCCACTAAGTCGGTGCATCAATGCAAACTCCACAATAAGGATCGCATTTTTTGCGAGTAAGCCGATAAGCATAATCAAGCTGATTTGAAGGAATATGTTATTATCAAGCCCAAATAAGCGTGCAAACAAGAATGCGCCAGCCAATCCTATAGGCAATGAAAGCAATACCGAAAATGGCAGTATATAACTTTTATATTGTGCACTTAGCAAGAAATAAATAAATAGCAAGCTCAGCATAAAAATCAATAGGGTTTGGCTGCCACTAGACAACTCTTCTAGTGTTAAACCTGAGAACTCATAAGTATAACCCTGTGGTAAAGTTTGGGCAGCTACTTCCTGAATGGCTTTTATTGCATCACCTGAACTATAACCAGGCTTAGGTGCTCCATTTACTGCACCTGCTGTAAACAGATTAAAGCGGTTTATAAATTCCGGGCCATAGATTTTTTTTAGTGTGATGAACTCTGATATTGGAGCCATGGCACCCTTATCATTTCTTACATAGATTCTATTAATGGCCTCTTTATTGGTTCTCTGTTCGGCTTCTGCCTGAATCATTACGCGGTATTGCTTGCCAAAACGATTAAAGTCTGATGCGTAAATACCACCCAAATAACCTTGCAGCGTTCCAAGTACCCGATTAACCGGAACTCCTGCTTCCTTACATTTTGCAACGTTTACATTTACTTCGTATTGAGGGAAACTTGTATTATATGATGTAGCGGCATACATAATTTCGGGGCGTTGATTTAATGCCCCCATAAACTTCCCAATTACCGCATCGAACGCTTTATAGCTACCTCCGGTTTTATCCTGCAGCTGAAATTCAAAACCATCATTATTCCCAAATCCCTGTAATGTTGGCGCTGCAAAGAATATGATACTGGCACCTTTAATTTCTGCTGTTTTTGCGAACAGCTGAGCAACAATACTTTTAATATCCTGTCCTTTTTTTGTTCGTTCTTTCCATGGTTTTAACCTAATAAATATAGCTGCATATGAGCTTCCGGTACCGCTCATTAAATCCATACCGGCAACTCTTGACGACAATTCAATCTCAGGAATAGACCTGGCAATGCTGTCTATTTTATTTGCAATGAATTCGGTACGTTCCAAAGAAGTTGCCGGAGGTAAAATAACATTACCGTAAATGGAACCACTATCCTCATTAGGTACAAACCCAGTCGGAGTAGTTTTAACTAAAAACCAAAACAAAAGACTAAATACCCCGATTATCCCAAATACAATCCATTTTTTCCCGATCAGGAAAATAACAGATTTCTTGTAACGGTTTGTCATGGTGCTGAATGAGGCATTAAATCCTGTATAAAAACGTTGTAAAAAACCTGTTTTCTGTTCATGACTTTCGCCATCTGGCTTTAGCAACAAGGCGCAAAGAGCCGGACTTAATGTAAGTGCGTTTACCGCAGATATAATGATAGCCACAGCAAGTGTTAAACCAAATTGCTTGTAAAACACCCCTACTGATCCGGTAACGAATGTTACGGGAACGAACACCGCAGCCATGATGAGTGTTATAGAAATAATAGCTCCGCTAATTTCGCTCATCGCATGCATAGTTGCCTTTTTAGCTGATTTGGCACCCTGATCTAATTTGGCATGAACAGCTTCTACCACTACAATAGCATCATCCACCACAATACCAATGGCCAGCACCAAGGCAAAAAGTGTAAGCAGGTTAATAGTAAATCCAAAAAGTTTAAGGAAAAAGAACGTTCCTATAATTGCCACCGGAACTGCAATGGCTGGGATTAATGTAGAACGGAAATCCTGCAGGAAGATAAATACTACAATGAATACCAATATAAAAGCTTCAATAATTGTAACGATCAATTTAGAAATTGAGGCATCTAAAAACTCATTAGCATTGGCAAATACGCTGTATTTTACTCCCTTTGGAAAAGTTGATGACGCGTCGTCCAATATTTTTATACACTTTTTTATGATCTCATTGGCATTGGAACCGGAAGTTTGGTTGATAGCCACATATGGAGATTCATGACCTTGCGCCATGATGGTACTAGAATAGGTAAAAGAACCCATATCTACATTAGCAACATCCTTTAATTTAAGAACCTGACCATTGCCTACAGATTTGAGGATAATGTTTTCAAACTGTACGGGCTTTTCAAGTCGCCCGGTATATTTTAAGGTATACTGAAATGGCTGACCACTGTTCTCTCCTACCTTACCTGGTGCAGCTTCTATGTTTTGCTCTGCAAGGGCTTCCGTTATATCAGAAGGAATTAAACTATAAGCAGCCATAGCATCTGGTTTAAGCCAGATTCTCATACTGTAGTCCATACTGCCATATACAGATGCATTTCCTACTCCCTCAACTCTTTTGATTTGAGGCATCACATTAATTTTCAAATAATTGTCCAGGAATTTCTGATCATACTTACCATCTTCACTGTACAGAAGAAAACTAAAGACCTCACTATTCAATCGCTTACTGGTAGTAATACCAACCTTGATTACCTCGGCAGGCAGTAAACTTGTTGCTTTAGTAATTCTGTTCTGCACATTAATTGCAGCCATATCAGGGTCTGTACCCTGCTTAAAGTTTATTGTAATACTAGCACTACCGTCATTACTGGCTTTAGAAGTCATGTAGGTCATGTGTTCCACTCCGTTAATTTCTTCTTCGAGTGGAACAATTACACTTTTCATTACTACATCTGCACTGGCTCCCTGATACGAAGTGCTAACCTCAACAGCGGGTGGAGCTATGTCTGGATATTGGGAAATAGGCAATGAGTATAAGCCCAGTAATCCCATTATAACAATGATAACCGATATAACGGTAGACAAGACTGGGTTATCTATAAATTTCTTTAACATAATATCTTAGTGTTTTACTTTGATTTTCATTCCATCTTTCAGGCTTCCCATTCCTTCTGTCACAATCTGCTCACCTGGGTTTAATCCTTTTGTTACTACATAAAATTCACCTGAAGGGATGTCCATTATCTCTATTTCAGTGCTTTTAACGGTACCGTTCTTAACTGTGTAAACCATAGTCTTTTCCTGCATTTCAAAAGTTGCGCTGGCAGGTACCAATAGTGCATTCCTTACTTTTAATGGGATGCGAATAAGTGCGCTAGCACCACTTCTGATTAATCCATCAGGATTAGGAAAACTTGCTCTAAGATTAACTGAACCAGTCTCTGTATTGATTAATCCGTTTAAGGTTTCTAGCCTCCCTTTTTTTGAATATTCAGTTCCATTAGCCAGCAAGAGCGTTACCGGTGGTATATTCATTAACTTATCCTTTATGGTTTTCCCTTCGTTATTTTCAGTAAAATCCAGAAACTGCTTTTCATTGAAAGAGAAATAAGCAAAAACACTGGCAATATTTGAAACTGTTGTTAGTGGCTGTGGTGAAGAACTGCTAACCAAACTACCTGTTTTATAAGGTAAGTTTCCAACTACTCCATCGGCCGGACTACTTATACGAGTATAACCAAGATTTGTACGTGCGTTTGCCAGACTTGCTTTTGCCTGGGCAAGTGCAGCCTCTTTAGCATTCAAATTAAAGTTTGCCTGCTTAAGCTCATAATTACTGATGATCTCCTCTTTTACTAAAGGCAAGGTCTTCTCTACTTGCATTTTTGCAGTATTCATTTCAGCTTCTGCATTTTTTATGGCAGCGGAAGCTGTTCGTACTTCCTGTTCGTACTGCGGCGCATTTATTTTAAAAAGTAACTGACCCTTTTTAACAACGACGCCTTCGTCGACAAGAATTTGCTCCACGAAACCATCAACTTTCGGTCGAATTTCTATGTTCTGTTGCCCCTGAATAGTTGCAGTATAATCTGTATTAAGAACAGCATCTTTTGCTTGTAATATTGAAACCGGATATTCCTGAATAGTTTCTTCCTGTGTTTGACTTTGTGTTGGTCCGCAAGCTTCAAATAGCAGCGTTCCGGCAATTAATGAGAGTAATTGTATTGTTTTCATAAATATATTTTTATTTTAAGGCATAAAAATTCCCTGTCTCCTAAAAATCTCTTTTTTGGCAGCTAAGGTTATTGGCGATTATTCATCGCCTGAATTAAGTATTGAGTTATTTAATTAAGTGGTTGGGGTCAAAGTAATTTCATTATAATTCTTTATTTCATTAAAAAGTTAAGCAAAGTTAGTACTTTTGTTAATAAAACAACCAAATACTTGTTTTATTAGATTATGAAGACAAATAGATTCTTAATGCTATTAAAGACCCGTGGTGCATTAACCGCAGGTGAAATTTCAAAGGAACTTGGGATTACAAGTGAAGGTGCACGCTTACAGCTTATTAAACTAAGTGAAGAAGGTTTAATCAAGTCGACCAACGAATCAAAGGGAGTTGGCAGGCCTACAGTGTACTTTAGTTTAACAGAAGAAGGGAATGCAGGTTTTCCTGATACGCATGCTGAACTTACCGTTAAGCTCATACAACTCGTAAAAACCACGCTGGGCGAAGAGGCTCTTGATAAAGTGATAGCGGCAGGTGAGCAAGTTGGAAAAGAAAGATATTCTAATGAATTACAGCACATTAAAGACCTTGAAGGTCGTATATCTCAACTTGCTGATATCCGTACCCGGGAGGGATACATGGCAGAATATAGTAAAGATGAACAAGGGTATTTATTGGTGGAAAATCACTGTCCAATTTGCGCGGCAGCACAGGTTTGCCAGGGTTTCTGCACCTCTGAACTGAACACTTTTAAATTCGTATTGGGTGAGGATATAAATATTATCAGGGTAAATCACATTATTGCAGGCGACAGAAGGTGTGCCTATAGAATAACATCTAAAAAGGCCAGTTAAAAATTGAGCATTCTCCAACAAGGACGCTAAAGAACGCTCAATTAAAATTATCCTTTTAAAGCAGCCAGACTTTCTTCGATAGTATTGATCTTCGATTCCGCATCTGCCTTTTTATTACGTTCATTTTGAATGATCTCAGGTTTTGCATTTTGCACAAACCTTTCGTTGCTTAGTTTAGCATCCACAGATTTTAGAAAGCCCTGTAAATAAACCAGCTCTCCATTTAAGCGCTCTATTTCAGTGTCAATATCAATAGCTTCATTCAGATGAATAAAGAATTCATCGTTACCCACCATAAAGTTTACAGCGCCAGGAATCTTATCGTTTACAAACTCAACCTGGTTAATGTTTGCCAATTTGAATACAATATTTAACCATTTCTCGAAATCTAAAGTGGAGTTTACTTTAATAGCTAAAGGAAGGGGTTCTTTAGGCGAGATCTGTTTTGTGTTTCTAACGTTTCTGATCTCTGCAACCAGGCCTTTAATAATTTCAACCTCCTTAAGCAATTGCGCATCAGCCTTACCTACAACAGGATAGCTTGCTACTATACAGCAGTCAAGTTCACCTTTCTCTCCGAAAAGTTCGTCATGCCATAATTCTTCCGTTAAGAATGGCATAAACGGATGTAATAATGTTAAGATCTTCTCAAAGAAACCAATTGTTACCTTTAAGGTTTCAGCATCTATAGGATGTTGATAAGTTGGCTTAACCATTTCAAGATACCATGCACAAAAATCGTCCCATACCAGTTTATAACAAGCCATTAAAGCTTCCGACAAACGGTATTGTTTAAAGTTATCTTCAATCTCGGCCAGTGCTTCATTAAAGCGGTTTTCGAACCACAATATAGCTTGCTGATTAGGATTTTCGAGATTTTCATCAACTTCCCAGCCTTTAACTAACCTGAAAGCATTCCAGATTTTATTGGCAAAATTACGGCCTTGCTCACAGTAGCTTTCATCGAACATCAAATCGTTTCCAGCAGGAGAGCACAATAGCATCCCTACCCTTACTCCATCGGCGCCATATTTTTCAATCAACCCAATAGGATCAGGAGAGTTGCCCAATGATTTAGACATTTTCCGGCCTAATTTATCTCTTACAATACCTGTTAAATAAACATTTGTAAAAGGTTTTTGACCTCTGAACTCGTGGCCTGCCATGATCATACGTGCTACCCAGAAGAATAATATCTCAGGGGCAGTAACCAGATCATTTGTAGGATAGTAATAGTTAATATCTTTATTGTCGGGATCTTTAAACCCATTAAATACAGATATTGGCCATAACCATGATGAAAACCAGGTATCCATTACATCAGGTTCCTGAGTTACAAAAGGTGCCAATTGGTGTTTAAAACCATTTGCTTCAGTTTCTGTAAATGAGCAGTCAATATCTTTAAGTTTTAAAAACTCGTTAAGCGCTTCTTCTTTAGTTTTTGCTACTACCCAATTGCCTTTATCATCGTACCATGCCGGGATTTGCTGTCCCCACCACAATTGCCTGCTGATGTTCCAGTCCCTAACATTTTCCATCCAGTGGCGATAGGTATTTACAAACTTTTCAGGAATTAGCTTAACATCCCCTTCCAATACATCTTTCAATGCTGGTTTGGCCATTTCATCCATTTTACAAAACCATTGCATAGATAGTTTAGGCTCAATAGCTGCATTGGTACGCTCAGAGAAACCTACCTGCGATTTATAATCCTCAACTTTATCTAAATGGCCCGCTTCGTCTAATAAAACAGCAATCTTTTTTCTTGCCGCAAAACGGTCTTCACCAACAAGAATAACGGCAAGTTCGTTTAAAGTGCCGTCTTCATTTAAGATATCTATTACAGGTAGCTTATGTTTAACACCCAATTCATAATCGTTCAGGTCATGAGCAGGAGTAACTTTTAAGCACCCTGTTCCAAAATCCATGGTTACATACTCATCTTGAATGATAGGTATTTCACGATTGATTAGTGGTATAAAAACCTTTTTACCTTTTAGGTGATGGTAACGCTCGTCGTTCGGATTAACACAAATGGCAGCATCTGCCATAATTGTTTCCGGACGGGTTGTTGCAATGGTTAAAAAATCATTGGTTCCTGATACCAAATATTTTATATAATATAACTTTTGATTTACCTCTTTACGAATTACTTCTTCATCAGAAACCGCAGTTTTACCTGCAGGATCCCAGTTCACCATACGCACTCCGCGGTAGATTCTTCCTTTTTTATATAAATGGATAAAACTATCTATTACTGCTTCCGAAAGATCATCTTCCATAGTAAAGCGCGTACGCTCCCAGTCGCAACTTGCGCCTAGCTTTTTCAGCTGATCAAGAATAATACCGCCGTATTTCTCTTTCCATTCCCATGCATATTTTAGAAATTCTTCTCTGCTAAGGTCTTTTTTGCTGATACCTCTTTCTTTAAGCATCGCAACCACTTTCGCCTCAGTAGCAATTGACGCATGATCTGTTCCAGGTACCCAGCAAGCATTTTTACCCTGCATACGAGCTCTGCGAATCAGTACATCCTGAATTGTATTGTTAAGCATATGTCCCATATGCAAAACACCAGTCACATTTGGGGGAGGTATTACAATAGTGTAAGGTTCACGCTCATCAGGCTCAGAATGAAAAAAGTTCTTCTCTATCCAGTAGCTGTACCATTTGTCTTCGGTTGCCGCCGGGTCGTATTTTGTGGAAATGCTCATTATTTTGAAAAAGTATCAGATTTGGCTGTAAAATTAAGAATAAAAAAGATCAATGCACTTTGAGGGCATTGATCTTTTTTATTCTTAATTTATTTATTTCAAATTTTGCATAAAGTAATCCGTAACTTTTTGATAAAGATGTGCCCTGTCTTTACCAATCACGTTATGCTCGTGACCAGGATAGATCATATAATCTACCTGAACACCTTTATCAACAGCATGTTTAACAAAATCAACAGAGTGTTGCTGCACTACAACCGGATCTTGCAAGCCATGAATTAGCAACAATTTTCCTTTTAACTGATCAACCTTACTACTTAAATCAGTTGCGGCATACCCTTCAGGGTTTTCCTGTGGGGTATCCATATACCGCTCAGTATACATAATTTCATAAAACTTCCAGTTTATTACCGGACCACCTGCAACAGCAGCTTTAAATACACCGGGGTGGGTAAGCATAAAATCAACAGTTCCGAAACCTCCAAAACTCCAACCAAACAACCCCATATTAGCAGAATCAACATAAGGCTGGCTCTTCAAATAATCTACAGCCTTCATCATATCTTCCATCTGTACATCGCCTGCCCTACGGAACATAGACTGTTCAAAAGCTTTGCCCCTGTTATCACTTCCTCTTGTATCGATTGTTAATACCACATAACCACGCTCAGCCATATACCTGAACCAGTAATCTCCTGCCCCGGCATTCCATGCATTTAAGATAAGCTGTGCATGAGAACCACCATACCAATAAACGATAACAGGATATTTCTTTGTACTGTCGTAACCAACCGGTTTATATAAACTGCAGTACAAGTCATCTCCACTGTTACTTTTTATCGTAAAGATTGAAGAGTTTTCTGTAGCAAAAGCAGATAAAGGATTAGCTGCTTTTAATAACGTTTTTGTTTTAGCTGTTAAAGTTTCTATTAGCTGAATTACCCTTGGTTGGTCCGGACTACTGGAATTATCGATTACAGAATTCCCGGAAGTACTTACCTGTGTATTGTGTACTGCAAATCCCTTGGTAATCCTGGTAGATTTACCTGATTTTACATTAAGTGAATATAAATTACGGGTTATCGGAGACTCTTCAGTAGAAATATAAAACAGCTGATCTCCTTTTGCATTAAAGCCTTTTACGTCAAGCACCTCCCAGTTTCCTTTTGTTAACTGTTTCAGTACTTTACCGTTTAAATCATATAGATATAAATGATTCCACCCATCACGGTTACTTTGCCAAATGAACTTAGAAGGATCATTTTTAAGGAACAGCATTGGCACTAATGGTTCTACATACTTTTCATCCTTTTCTTCAAATACTGTTTTAACAAAATCCCCGCTTATTGCATCATATTGATTTAACTTCATATGATTCTGTCCGCGGTTTAAAACAGCTATATATATGTATTTATCATCCGGACTCCACGCAATATTGGTGAGATATTGCTCAACAGGTTCACCAGTTTTAAGGTATACCACAGACTTGGTTTCAGCATTATAAACACCTACAGTTACCTCATGACTTTTGTCGCCAGCCATGGGATATTTAATATTTACATTTTTTGCAGGTCTGGTAGTCCAATCTATAATCGGATAATCAGTAACCATGCTTTGATCCATTCTATAAAAAGCGAGCAACTTACCGTTATTGCTCCAGAATGTTCCTTTTGTTATCCCAAATTCATCACGATGTACTGAAGAAGCATAAACAATATCTTTACTGCCATCTTTAGTTACCTGATACTGATCAGCACCGCTGGCTACAAACAAATTAAAATTATCCAGATATGCAATATAACCAGCTTTACTTTCTTCTACATTAATTTTACCGGCAATAGCCTGGTCTACCAGCACCTTATAGGTATTATTTACGGGATTAAACGCAACCTTACTTCCGTTGATGGTTAATATCCAATCTGGTCCCTGATTAAATTGAATAATAGGCATCGACTTTAGCGTATCCTTTTGAAATGATTTTAATTTCTGATTTAACTGAGCTAATGACAAGAATTGCTGTTCCTGCTGACTCTTAAAATTGCCACTTATCCATACAGGCTCATTTCCTATTCTTTTGGCATACACATAGTTCTCTGTGCCATATATAAATTGAATTTGAGATAAATTTTCAGGAGCCAGAGTGGTGCGCGCATTACTCATTGCATCCTGGATGGTCAATTGTTTATTCTGGGCTATACCATAAAAACCAATTAACAACAGTTGAATACATAAAATCAGTTTTTTCATCAGTAACAAAGTTGTTCTAAAAATAATAAACTATCATGTGCTGCCCGATATTATTCATTTCGGTTTATGGATGCAGCACATAATGGTTTCATTGTATGAATAATAAGTTGGGGCCAAACTTATACAAAATATCGCAAATTACATCGTTGCCATGATTACCTTTGAAGTGTGAAAAATATCTTTATCGGTTTACTGTTCGCGATGTTATGGGCATCAGCATCTGTAGCAACAAAATTCGGCATATTATCTGCCCCTCCATTGGTGCTGGCAAACATTCGTTTTTTTCTGGCAGGGCTTGTATTACTCTCATTTGGATACGTTTTTAACAAATCATATAAATTGCCTAATACTCAAGAATGGAAGCATCTGGCCATATTCGGTCTTTTAAATACCACAGTTTACCTTGGCTTATATGTGTGTGCTATGAAATATACAGCCGCAGGAATAGGCAGTCTGGCTACATCAACAAACCCATTATTAATTGTACTCTTATCTTCCTGGCTAATTGGCCGTAAACCGTCAAAAGAAGAAGTATTTAGTATTATAATAGGTATGGCGGGGATTGGAATTGCAACCTATCCATTATTAAAAGACAGCAGCACCACTATAATGGGAATCAGCTTATTGATGCTGAGCATGGTATGCGTTTCCTTTGCCAGTGTATATTATGCCAGAGTAAAATGGGCCCTTCCAAATATTTTAATCAATGGATGGCAGGTGGCACTAGGTGGTCTGTTTTTACTTCCATTTACTTTTTCTTTTAGCGACTTCTCATCCATACAAATGGATCACAGACTTATATTTTCTTCTTTATGGCTTAGCCTCGCAGTTTCGGTAGTCGGTCTTATTTGTTGGTTCTATTTACTAAAAATAGACACTGTAAAAGCCTCTCTATGGCTATTCCTGTGTCCGCTTTTCGGTTTCTTTTATGCGTGGTGGTTAATGGATGAACCTATTACCATGTACACTGTTACCGGTACTTTACTTGTTGTTTTCGGACTGTATCTGGGCCAGCGAAAAAAATTAAGCAAAAGCAACAGGCAACAGTAAGAAAGTATACACCTTACCAAACAATAGAACATATTTTACAGGCGTCGCACAATAAAATATGTTAAAATATGTTAAATAGGTATAACTGACTTAGTCATGAAAGCGATAAAAATATTTTTCTTTACAGGTTCCCTACTTAGGCGATTCAGCTTAACTAAAATCTACTACTGGTTCAACAAGTAATATTTTGAATAGACAAAATGCTTGTTTGGCAGTATTTATTACTTTTACCACATTGATGTTATTATAAACACCAAATGTTGCAGGGATTCTCCTGCATAGGTAAAGTGTTATAAAATCTGTTGACTAACTTTATGAATATTTCAAAACTAACCAGGCATATTGCTGCCTTAGGAATTCTTGCGACTGGCTATACAGCCAACGCTCAATCTCCTGCAAAATTTATCGACCCTGCTAACATGGATCTCAGCGTAAAACCCGGAGATGATTTTTACGCCTATGCCAGCGGCATATGGATTAAAAATAACCCTGTACCAGCAAAAGAAACCCGTTGGGGCAGTTTCAATGAACTAAGAGATTTTAACATCAATGCCGTAAAAGGACTTTTAGAAGATGCTGCAGCTGATAAAGCTGCTCCGGTAGGGTCAGTAAAAAAACGTGTTGGTGATTTCTTTTCTGCCGCGATGGATAGTACAGCAATTGAAAAATTAGGTTATACCCCAATTAAAGCAGACCTGGAAAAGGTTAAACAACTTAAAACCATTCAGGACATTTTAGACCATACTGTATATATGCGTGTAAGCGGTCTTGCCTCTCCTATGTTTGGATTTGGTGTTGGCCAGGATAGAAAAAATGTAACCAAATACCTTCCTCAACTTGGACAAGGTGGCACTACCCTCCCTGATCGTGATTACTATTTGAAAGATGACAGCAGAAGTGTAAAAATTCGTGAGGCATATACAAACTATATGACTACCCTTTTTGGGTTGATTGGCTATAAGAGTGATGAAGCTCAGAAAAAAGCTGCTTCAGTAATGTCTATAGAGAAGAAACTTGCTGACGCTCAAATGTCTCGTGTGGAAATGCGGGATCCTTATAAGACCTACAATAAGTTTACCGTTGCTGAATTTAGTAAAACCACCCCATCTGTGGATTGGGCAAAGATGTTACCTAAACTAAACGTAAACGGGCAGGACACCATACTTGTTTCTGCTCCCAAATTCTTTGTAGCTTTTGACGAAATGCTGAAAAGTGTTTCATTAAAAGATTGGAAGACTTACCTGGAATGGAATATTCTAAAAAATGCAGCACCTAACCTGAGTTCCCCTTTTGTCACTGCCAACTTTACTTTTAATCAGGTACAAAGCGGACAGAAAGTTCAAACGCCAAGATGGCAAAGAATGTCGCAATTAACAGATGGCACAATTGGAGAGTTATTAGGCCAATTATACGTAGCTAAATACTTTAAGCCAGATGCAAAATTGCGCATGACAGAACTCATCAGTAATTTAAGAAAGGCATTTGAAATCAGGATCAAGAATCTGGACTGGATGAGTGCACCAACTAAAGAAAAAGCACTTGCCAAATTAAATGCATTTGTTCCAAAAATTGGATATCCGGATAAGTGGAAAACCTATGATGGTTTAGTTATCAGCCGCTCAGCTTATTTCCAGAATTTAAGAAATGCAGGTGCCTGGGGCTATAAAGAAATGATAGATCAGTTAGGTAAACCAGTTGACCGTACCCGTTTTGGGATGACACCACCAACAGTTAACGCCTATTATAGTCCGACAATGAATGAGATTGTATTCCCTGCCGGAATTCTTCAGTTCCCTTTCTTTGATCCACATGCCGATGATGCTGTTAATTATGGTGGTATTGGGGCTGTAATTGGCCATGAGATGTCTCATGGATTTGATGACTCCGGATCTCAGTATGATAAAGATGGCAACTTGCGTAACTGGTGGACTGATGAAGATAAAACTAAATTTGAAGCAAAAACCAAGGCTTTGGGAGAACAGTTTGATGCTTATACTGTGCTGGATACCATACATGTAATAGGAAAACTGACTATGGGCGAAAATATCGGTGACCTTGGAGGTCTTAATGCTGCTTACACTGCATTTAAGTTAACTAAACAAGGTCAATCGAATGAGAAGATTGACGGTTTTACACCAGATCAGCGTTTCTTCCTTTCATGGGCACAAGTTTGGAGAGGCAACATTTTACCTGAAAGCGCGGCACAACTAATTAAAACAGATCCGCACTCGCCAGGTCCTTACAGAACTATTGGGGCTCCTGTAAATATGGATGCATGGTATGAGGCTTTCGATGTTAAACCAGGTGATAAATTATATAAGAAACCTGAAGACAGAATCAGAATGTGGTAAATATTATAATGGCGCTTGCAAAAGCGCCATTAATTCAGTTTTTTGCTCTATCGTATACCAAATCGGTGAGCTGATCCAATGATTTTAATATACGCTCCATATCGTTTGGATTATTAATATCTATACCACAAAAGGGATTTCCACTAGCTTTAGACTGCAAAACCATAAAAATTATCCCTGCTACCTGTAAAGCCATTATAGAACGGAAATCAACATCCGATTCTTCAAAGTGCGGCAGAAGTAATTTAAAAACCTCTTCACCAAATGCTTCACGTTTTAAGCCAACCTCTTTCATCAGTTTACTTTTTTCACTGGTTTCCCAGATAACTATCTTTTGCATTTCCTCTTCAGTGTAAAAAAAACTAAGGTGAGTTTTTAAAATTGTCTTAACCATCGGCCTACCTCCGTCAATTTGAGATTCAGCCATCAGCCTTTCCATATCTCCCGATAAGCCAATCCAATAATCTTTTGTCTTTACATAGGTTTCTATCAAATTATTTACATTGTTATCAAAATACCTATAAATCAACTTCTTATTAACCTCAGCCTTCTTTGCAATGTTATTGACTCCTAATGCTGTATATCCCTCATTTTTAATAATTTCACCCACTGCAGCAATCAATTTAAGCATTGTTCTTTCCTTATCTCTAATTGCCCCTGCTATACGTTTTCTAGGTTTCTGCATGGGCTAAAAATAAGAAAAAAAACATGTATGTCACCACTTGACAAAATTCTAACAACTATTTTTGAGAAAGTTCTATTTACCTAAACAACCTGATATAAACTCTCACTATGAATTATCCACCCGAATCTTTACCAGACCTAAAAGCCATTAGTATTTCAAATCTGGCAACAGGAGACGTTATAGTGAATCTGGGCATCTTACTCGAAATTATTGAAAATGAAGACTATTTCTCATTAGTTATAGATAGAATGGAGCAAAGACAAGTTTGGAACTTTAATAAAACTGAAGAAGTAATTATAAAATCCTACTAACAAAGTAGAAATCAAAAATATTAACTCAACGCTCAACAATTCAAATGACCAGAAAGTGATTTCGGGTCATTTTTTTTATCCAGGCCTCATAATTAATACCATAAAGGCATATTTTCACTTTTTTTAATATTCTCTGTAACCTTTTATATCATTTCCGCATCTTATAAATAACTAAATAAGAATCACAAAACCATCTACATATTCGATTAATATGCTTAAAAGCGTATGTGGAAAAAGTATGCCTATCATGAAACCGAATAAATACATTCTACTTCTCGCCTTGTTTGCTAGCACTCTGACATTTACAATTGCAAACGCGCAAACAGAAAATACAACCGGAGAAATATCCGGCAAAGTTTTAGACGAGCAACAAAAGGCATTTCCATATGCTACCATCAGTTTATTAAATGCGAAAGACTCGGCCACTGTGAAAGGTACGCTTACCTCCGACAATGGGACTTATCAACTAAAAGAAATTAAACAGGGCAATTACCTTATAGCTATTTATGTAGTTGGTTACAAAAAGGTATTTAGAGGCCCATACGCTATAAGCTCTGAGAAAAAATCTCATAATGTTGGTAATGTTCAGCTAGCTACCGATACAAAAGAATTAAAAGGCGTTGAGATTGTTAAGCAAAAACCTCTGATAGAGAGACAAATTGACAAAACAGTAATAAATGTAGAAAATAGTGCTTTAGCAGCTGGTAATACAGCACTTGATATTTTGCAAAAATCACCAGGGGTAACCGTTGACAAAGATGGAAAGATCAGCCTAAAGGGTAAACAGGGTGTTACTGTAATGCTTGATGGCAAACCTACTTATCTGTCTTCAGAACAATTGGCCAACCTGCTTCGATCTACCGAAGGAAATGCGATCCAATCCATTGAATTAATTACCAACCCTTCAGCAAAGTACGATGCTGCAGGCAACTCCGGGATCATTAACATTAAACTTAAAAAGAACAGAAATTACGGCACTAACGGCTCTGTACTTGGAGGTGTGGGTTACGGCAGATACTACAAAGCAAATGGCGGTCTAAACCTAAATCACCGCGAAAAGAAAATCAACATCTTCGGAAATTATGACTATGGCCGTAACAAATCATTTGGTAATACAGACATTGTTAGGGTTAACAATACAGAAACTGATAAAACCTATTTTGATCAAACAAACGACAATGTAAGACGTAGAAACAACAGCAATTACAAAGGTGGTATCGATTACTTTATTAATGATAAAAACACAATTGGTTTTGCTTTTAATGGATATAATGCGAACGGAAAAAATGCATCTGATGTACTTACATTAATAGGAAATCAGCCATCCAAAACAGATTCATCAGTAGTGGCACAAAACCCTAACAAATATAAATACACCGGGATGTCTTACAATCTGAATTATAAAGGAACAATAGATAGCCTTGGTCAGGAGATAAGTATAGATGCGGATTATTCGGAGCATATAGGCAGACAAGACAACAACTTTAACAATAAGTATTTAAATAATTTAGGGCAACCTTCAAAACCCGACTATATTTTTAGAAACGCTACTCCATCAACAACTAAAATATGGTCGGGAAAAACAGACTACACCTACCCTATTAACAAAGAGATGAAACTTGAAGTAGGTTTAAAATCAAGTTTTGTAGAAACAGACAACAACTTCATTTTTGAAAATTACGAAGACAGCCAATGGCAAAATGATACCAAACGCAGTAATCAGTTCCTTTATGATGAAAACATCAATGCCGCTTATGCCAATCTTAATAAAAAATTTAAAACTACATCTGTACAACTGGGGCTAAGAGCTGAACAAACTAACTCAAAAGGTAATTCTGTTACAGAGTCAAAAGTAGTGAACAGACACTACCTTAACCTTTTCCCAAGCATTTTTATAAACCAGGAACTATCAAAAGACCATGAAATGGGAATTTCTTACAGCAGGAGAATTGACCGCCCGGATTATGGTTCTTTAAATCCATTCATTTATTATCTGGATTTGTATACTTACCGGTTTGGAAATCCATTCTTAAAACCTCAGTATACTAATGCTTTTGAGTTATCCTATTCATACAAAAAAACACTAAACATAACATTTGGATACAGTCATACCACCGATGTAATTTCTGATGTACTGTTAACTGATACAGCTAAGAAAACAATCTTCATCTCTAATCAGAATCTTGCTACTCAGGATGCATACAACATGAACATTAGCTACCCGATACAAATCACCAAATGGTGGAGCAGCAATAACAACTTTACCGGTTTCTACAATAACTTTAAAACACCAGACCTTTTGGGTCAGCCATATCAAAGTGGAAGAGTTGCATTTAACTTTAATACGACACAAACCATTACCGTAAACCCAACATTGAATATAGAATGGTCCGGATTCTACCAATCCAAACAAGTTTACGGCACCATATTAATAGATCCGCAGTATGGTATTGATCTTGGTATCAGTAAATCTTTACTGGATAAAAAATTGAACATCAAACTTGCTGCGAACGACCTTTTTAAAATGCAAAAAAGTGTAATTACAAGTGCGCTATCTTCACAAAACTATGTAGTTAATGAAAGATGGGAAAGCCAGGTATTCCGTTTAACATGCACTTACCGTTTCGGAAGTAACGATATTAAAGCCGCCCGCCAGCGTTCAGGAGGCTCTGAATCTGAAGGTCGAAGAGTTAAATCAGGCAAATAGCTGCTAATTGTATTTCTCCTGGACCTTTTTACTGAGTTTTCTTAGCACAAAGGCCCGGGATTCTGCCACACGGCTTTTCAACTCAGGATCGGCTAATACTTCCAGACTCTCCAAAGATATCCATTGGCGCTTTGCCATATGATAAGCTTGCTGAATACCGCGCCTTGCTACCAATATATCAAACTCATCCGGATCACATTTAATAGATAATCTTCCTTCTTCAAGAGACATGATCACATAGATCTTTTCTTCAATCATAAAACAAAGATGATCCCATTTCATCCCTTCAGTAGTTCCTTTTAGGCTGAGGCAATAATCTCTAAATGATTCAATATCCATAACAAGCAATTAAGACCTAAAGTTAAAAACTATTTTTTCTAAGTTTGTACCGATGAATAAACTTATCCAAACCGCTGATGGATCAAATACCCTATACAATGAAAGTATTGGCGAAAATTATCATTCCAAACACGGAGCTTTACAGGAAAGTAAACATGTATTTATTAATGCCGGCTTAAAACAAGCAATAGCAAGTTTTCCAAATAAAGAAATATCAGTTTTAGAAGTTGGCTTTGGTACCGGACTTAATTTTTTAATGAGCATTGCCTATTGTGCAGAGCATCAGATAGGGCTTAAATATACAGGACTAGAGGCCTTCCCATTAAGGATCGAAGAACTACAGTCAACTGGTTATGCAGCGTATGTACCCATTAATATTTGGAATAGCTTGATTGACAATTATGGAAAAGCATTACTACAAGCAGTAAATCTGCTTCCAGATCAGCAGCTTAAAATTGTACAAACCTACCTCCACAGGTTCCAGACAGAACAAAGATTTGACCTCATTTACTTTGATGCGTTTTCGGTTCAACATCAGCCTGAAATGTGGACAGACGAAATTATTGCCCACACTTGTCAGTTTTTAAAACCAGGGGGTATATTCGTTACTTATGCCATTACCGGAAAACTTAAGCGTGCATTAAAATCGGAAGGTTTCACAATAGAAAAACTACCCGGTGCACCCGGAAAGCGGGAAATGTTAAGAGCAACCAAGGCAATTTAAGCCAAATGATTATCTAATAAATTACAAACTGCCGACTATATTAGAAACACCATGCTGTTAAATTTGTTAAGTAATTAATGGCACTCTTGTACAATCTACCCTTAACAATAGAAATTACAGCATATGAAAAAAAGAAAATTAGGAAGCTCCGACCTGTTTGTTTATCCAATAGCCTTTGGCGGAAATGTATTTGGCTGGACTGTCGATGAAAAAAGATCATTTGAAATACTTGATGGCTTTACTGAGGCAGGTTTTAACTTTATTGATACGGCAGATGTATATTCAGCATGGGTTCCGGGAAACACTGGCGGTGAATCTGAGACAATAATTGGAAACTGGATGTCCAAGAAAAAGAACAGAGACCAAATTATACTGGCCACAAAAGTTGGAGCCCCAATGGGTGCCGATAAAAAAGGTTTATCTAAAAAGTACATCTTTCAAGCTGTTGAAGATTCTTTAAAAAGATTAAAAACAGACTACATTGATCTTTATCAATCTCATTACGACGACCTTGAAACGCCAATACAAGAAACATTAGAAGCATATCATCAGCTCATTAAAGAAGGCAAGGTTAGATGGATTGGTGCGTCTAACCTGTCTCCGGAACGTTTAAGTGAGTCATTAGAAATATCAAAGAAGTTGAATTTACCTAAATATCAAACGTTGCAACCGGAATACAATTTGTATCAGCGTGAGGGTTACGAAAAAAACTTCGAACAAATTGTATTAGATAATGATTTAGGCACAATTAACTATTATGCTTTGGCTAGTGGGTTTTTAACTGGAAAATATCGTTCAGAAGAAGACCTAAATAAAAGTCAGCGGGGCGGTGCAGTTAAAAACTATCTTAATGAAAGAGGATTTAAAATCTTAAAAGCCCTTGATGAAGTTTCAGAACAATATAGTGCAGATCAGGCAAGCATAGCTCTGGCCTGGCTAATTGCCCGCCCATCTATAACCGCACCAATTGCAAGTGTTACTAGTTTAAGCCAGCTGGAAGATCTTAAAAAAGCTGCATCACTAAAATTAAATGTGGAAGACATTGCAATTCTGGACGAAGCAAGTGCCTGGGAATAATATGTACCGTTATATTTAAACACCAATCCCTTTAATAAAACAAACGCTCTGCTAAATATTTGGCAGGGCGTTTGTTTTTAATTAATTTTCCTATGTTAAATTTTTTCAAACTGGCTTAAGAAATCTTCTATGAGAAACATATCGCTCCCTTTCTATGCAAAACTAGCTTTAGTGCTATTTGCAATCATTTGTTTAGGATATCTCGCCATTTTGGGGCAAACATTACTTGCACCATTGCTTACCTCATTCCTGCTGGCATTACTGTTACTGCCTCTTGCTAATTTTCTTGAGCAAAAATGGCGCTTTAAAAGGAGCCTGGCTTCAATCGTATCTGTAATACTTATGATTGCTTTTATATCGAGCATCTTATTTTTTTTGGCAAACCAACTTACTGATCTTTGGCAAGACTGGCCAGCACTTAAAAAACAGGGAGAAACTTCTTTTCACGATATACAGAACTGGATTTCCAGCACCTTTGACATAAATACCAAAAAGCAGATAGATTATTTAAAGGACAGTGCGAGCAGCGCTGTCTCCACAAGTGCTACTGTTTTAGGAGCTACATTACTTACCCTATCCTCTACCTTGTTATTTTTATCTTTCCTACTCCTTTTTACATTCTTCATCTTAAACTATCGCAAAATACTTTTTACCTTTTTAACTTCCGTATTTGAAGAACAACATGCAGATAAAGTAGGTGAAATTGTAAGACGTATCCAGTATATCATCAAAAAATATATTACAGGATTATTCTTGCAAATGCTTATTGTTACCTTATTAATGATCTTGGTTCTCTGGATATTAAATGTAAAATATGCGGTTTTACTTGGCCTGATCGCCGGTATTTTTAACATCATTCCCTATATCGGTATCTTTACTGCACTGCTAATCAGCTCTCTTATCACTTTTGCCACTGCAGGAGCCGCTAAAATGCTATTGGTAGTAGTTTCCTTTGCAGGAGTTCATGCCCTCGACGGCAATGTACTTATGCCTTTGGTTGTAGGCTCAAAAGTGAAAATAAATGCCTTATTTGCCTTTATAGGCATAGTAGTCGGCGAAATGATTTGGGGCATATCAGGTATGTTCTTATGCATTCCATACCTGGCAATGTTAAAAATTATATTTGATCGTGTAGACTCTTTAAAACCATGGGGGGTATTGCTTGGTGGGGAAGAAAAGCCACTTAAAAAGCGTAAAATCTATCGTATAACCAAAAATATTAAGCTCGAAGAACAAGAATAGAATAAATTTTAACAATGCAATAAATGCCCGAAAACAGAACACCACATATCCTTAGTACCTCCGCAACCTTACTAGGCTTATGCTTTATTGTACTTACCTCACTTAAGGTTGCAAAAATGAGTGATAGTACAATCATAGATGAAACTACTGCGCTTGCAATTATCTTATTTATGACCGCTTGTATTCTTTCATTTCTCTCTATGAAAAGAAGAGGGCCAGCAAACTATAACCTGGAGAGAATAGCCGACATTATATTTTTATTAGGCCTTCTTGTTCTTTTTTTAACCACAATGATGGTTACCTTTAACGTCATAAACTAAATACCCAATGCCTAATAATATACCTCCTGTTACTGCAAGCGATCCTGCTTCTGCATTTCAACGATTACTAACTGTCCTGGATACATTACGCACTCAATGCCCCTGGGATAAGAAACAAACCATGGAAACGCTACGACATTTAACCATCGAGGAAACTTATGAGCTATCTGACGCAATCCTTGAAGGAGATTTAGATGAGGTAAAAAAAGAACTGGGTGATGTGATGATGCACCTTGTTTTTTACGCTCGCATAGCTTCCGAAACTAATGACTTTACAATAATTGATGTACTTAACAGCGTTTGCGATAAATTAATCAGCAGGCATCCACACATCTACGGAGATGTTGAAGTACAGGATGAACACGATGTAAAACGCAACTGGGAACAATTAAAACTGAAAGAAGGAAACAAATCTGTTTTATCTGGAGTTCCTGCCGGCTTACCTTCTCTTGTAAAAGCAAGCCGCATTCAGGAAAAAGCCAGAGGAGTTGGCTTTGACTGGGATAATAAGGAACAAGTTTGGGAAAAGGTTGAAGAAGAATTGCAGGAATTTAAAGATGAATATAACGTAGCAGATGGTGCGGAAATTGACATAGAAAAAGCAGAAAGTGAATTTGGCGACCTGCTTTTCTCATTAATTAATTACGCTCGTTTCATTAACATCAATCCTGAAAATGCCTTAGAGAAAACCAATAAGAAATTCATTAAGCGTTTCCAATACCTGGAAAGTAAAGCCAAAGAAAACGGAAAAGCGCTTAATGATATGACCCTGGCCGAAATGGACATCTATTGGAATGAAGCCAAAAGTTTAAAATAACTTTTTTCATATTGTAAGAACGTATATCAATCGTTTGCACTCACAATAACGAACTGATATATTGACACTTAAGAAAACAAGAAATCACAAGCACACACCAGATTAGTTGAGGCACCTATTTATCCTTCCAAAAAGAGATAAAATCACTCATTTAGCTTTGAAACCTAAAAATGCCTTAATAATCAGATAACACAATACCTGTCTCTTATACACATCT
>NZ_LGEL01000068.1 GCF_001636695.1 Pedobacter panaciterrae | reverse complement strand
AGATGTGTATAAGAGACAGTGTAAAATATTCATGATTCAGATGGTTATCCATTTCAAATGTAAAACAATAATATCATTTACATTAAATAAAATTATAGCCGTTAGTACTTTATTGTGTTAATTAATTATAAAGAATATGATAAACAATTTCATTTTGCTTCGAAGGATTTTTAGTGCATAATAGATTTGTTTACGTACGGTGCCTTCTGATACATCAGTCTCTGTTGCAATTTCTTTATAACTTAGGTGTGCTTTTCTGCTCAGCTCAAATATCTTTCGCATTTTAAGAGGCAATAGTTCAATTTCATGTTCAAATAATTGCCTGAGTTCTTTTTCGTCGATCAGTTCATCTGTTGAAGCGTAATTATTTGCAGCAAATGTTTGTAGTCTTTCAAGGTAATTTGTTTTCACCTTTTCATGGCGTATCAGGTCTATAATTGAAAAGCGAACGGTTTGGTACAGATAGGAGGAAAGGGAGGTTTGGAACTCCAGCTTTTCTGTTTTATTGAGCAAAGAGCTGAAAACATCCTGAACAATATCCTGTGCCTGCTCATCATCTTTAAGCATGCGCCTGGCGTGATTGAATAATAAAGCCCAATAACGATCATAGATCTATGTAAACGCAAACATATCTCCAGATTTAAATAATCCTGTTAGCTTTATCCATCCCATCATACTCAAATTCTGGTATCTCTCGCTTTAACTGTCGCAAAATATTTTCTCTATACTGCATTATTTTTTTATTTAAAATTTCTAATAATTTTAAATATCTCTTTTGTTATCTGTCCAGAATAAGAACCTCCGGTTCTGGTTGCGGCATTTATAAAACTATTGGTTTCCTTAACAGAATAGAAATCAAGAGATCTCTCCTATCGTCGAGATGACGGGGTGGTGAGATGACGGGATGGTGAGATGACGAAGTAATTAGATGACGAAGTAATTAGATGACGGGGTGGTGAGATCATGGGGTAGTGGTGAGGCGAGGTGGTTAGGTGACGATCTTATTTTTTAGGCACCGCCATTTTTTAATTTAATTTCAACTACTTCTTTATGGACTATTCCATCATAAGTTTCCATATATTCCTCATATACAGAAAGCGTAGAGTTGGTTAGTTCGTTGATATAGTAAGTAGTGGTATCCTCTCCATCAGCATATTTTAAAACTACACTTTGTTCTGTAGCAGTGTAAGTAAAGGCATCAATGCCTGCTTCACCATCACATACGCACCCATTTCCATCTTCCTTAAATTCCAGATAAGCACCGGAAAGTGCAAACATATCGGCTCTGAACACTTCAACCCCATTCTCATAATCTATTTCGACTGCATCTTCGACAAGCCATTTGCCTACAACTTCACTTCCCATACTATTTTTAATTAAAACCCTACCATCTTAACTGAATAGAAATTCAGAAAGACACTCCCAAAGAAAACACAAAACGATTAGGCCCACAATACCTATTAGTAGGTATTTATAGGAAAGAATAACTACTTGGCTGTAGCTTTATCATTAACCCACACGTATCTGTTCGTGGTACATTTAGGGCACCAATAAATCCTTAAAGGAAGAAAACCCAGCAAATGTTTTAACACAAATCCGCGCGGCACCTGATAATGAAAGTCTGTATTGCATCTCCTGCACTTATAGTCCTGATAACTCATCTATTAGAGAAAATTAATTTAAGTTTTGTTTACAAAATGCCGCAAATCTAAGGCAAAATCAATTATTATAAATTGTCTCACTGATTTGTTACCCAAAAAAAGCAAAAACGCTGCCATACTATAATTTGACCTTAATTCTAATCATTTAACGAAAGCAGGCAAAATAACCGAGCAATTTTTTCTCCTTAATTCCCCGATTTAGGACAATAAATTATAAGGATTTTACCAGCCTAAGTATTTATACGTAGTTTGATAATTAGGTCTTTATGCGAATTAACGGTCTTGATAATCCCTCTAGTTTTGTTATCGCCAAATACGCTTACAGTAAGCTTATGAAGAACAAACATTAAATAAATTAAATTATGAAGAAACAATTACTAATTCTGCTAACAGCCGTAGCTGCTGTTGCCGCAGGTTGCAAAAAAGACAAGGACAAAGACAACAATCCGGACAATAACAACGGAAAAGTAAAATACCTGAGCAAGGTAACTGAAACAGATCAGGACGAAATCAAAATCTATCTGTTAACTTATGACAATAACAATCGCCTGGTTTCTTATAACTCACAGGACAACAATGAAACCAAGAGTTATACTTATGACGCCAACGGAAACCTGACAAAGGTTGATTCAAAATTCGATACAGAGCGAGAAGTATATGAAGTTGCTTATACCAATGGAATACCTACCACAGGAACACGCAAAACATATGAAGGGCAAACGGTTAAATCAACAGAAACTATTCAATATACTGTAGCCAACGGAAAGGTATCAAAAATAGTAATGAAAGCCGATAATGATGAACCGATTGAATATGTGCTTACTTATCAAAACGGGAATCTTTCAAAAATGGAGGTCATCTCAGAAGATGCTTCGTTTAGCAGCGATTTTACGTATGGCACCAAAAAATCTCCAATGTATGCTTCATTGTTAAAATATATCATTTCGCCGGGAGAATCGCTGGAATTCTCTTCAAAGAATGAATTGCTGACTACGGCAATAAAGATTGGCGATAATCCTGCATTTCAATCTACGAGTGTTTTCACCTATGATAACGATGGTTATCCGCTTACCGGAAAATCAAGGGTAACAGGTGAGGATCATGATACGGTAGTAAAATTTGAATATAAATAACATCTCAAAATAGAAACATTGCCCCGTCATCTCGACGATAGGAGAGATCTCTTGACCATGAAGCCCGGCGCAAATTGGCATAAGCAAGGGATCTCTCCTATCGTCGAGATGACGGGGCACTGTCGAGATGACGGGGGCACTGTCGGGATGACAGAGGCCTTACCTTTTTTGCCACCCTTTTTTTGATTATAAGAAATTGATTATCTTTGAGATATGTCCGCTCCCATCAGATATATAGTCGTATTTTCAATGCTCTTTACTTTTTCTGCTCAGCTTGGAGCAAAAGGTAAAAGCGCAAGGGATTTTCATGCGGACACAACTCAGATTAACAGGTATCTTTTGTTAGGAAAGCAAAAGCACCATCAAAGCAAACTGGACTCAGCAAAGTTTTTTTTTAGTCAGGCATTAATATTAAGCAGGAAATTAAAAGACTCTACCAGGATGATCAATGCCTATATAGGAATTGGCGCCGAAGATTACCACCGTGGTGATTACAAAGGAGCTACTGCAAACTGGCTCGCAGGATTGAAACTTGCCGAGTTGCGGAAAGATCAGGTTAAACAGCTGGAACTAAATTCTAATTTTTCGTCTCTTTTTTTAACACTCAGAAACAAGAAAAAGGCAATCTATTACACAGAGAACACTTATAGGCTTGCCAAAATACTTAAGGATACGGCCTCGCTGGCAACGGCATTAATCGACCTTTCGAGCAGAGAAGGGATATTTGGAAACATTGATAAAGAAGCTCATTATTTAAGGGAAGTAATTAAACTAAGCAATGCATCAAAGAATTATCAGTATGTAATTGTGGCCTATATAAATTTAGGCCATTCAAATAAAGATCAGAAAAAATACGAAACGGCTTTAGATTACCTTGGCAAGGCAACTGCAACTGCAAAGGCTCATGGCATTAAAGAATATGATCTGATTATCTATGCAGCAAAGGCAATGGTTTTACAAAACCTGAATAGAAATGATGAAGCTTTAATAAATATAAAAAAGGCTATTCCTCTGGCCAAAGCTGCCGGTGCTGCAGCCAGCTTAAGGAACATATATGCAGTTACCTCGGGCATTTACAGTAACCTAAACAACCATAAAGAGGCCTTATATTACCTCAGAAAAAGCAATCTCCTCAAAGATTCTCTATTTAACATAGAAAATGAAGCGGCTATACACCAAATGGAAATTGAGCATCAGACCGTAAAAAAAGAGAAGGCCATTTCTGATCAAAACCTTATCATTTCAAAGAATAAGCTGGAAATTCAGGAAAAGAACAAGTATATGATGGTTGCTATATTGGTGACCATAATACTTGCCGCAATTTCAATATCTGTTTATCTATTTTATTCCGTTAAACACAAAACCCACAGACATAAATTAAGACTGGTTGAGAAAGAGAAAGAGGTTGCCATCCTGGAAGCCTTAATCAGTGGCGAAGAAAAAGAAAGATCAAGACTGGCCCTGGAACTTCATGATAGTGTTGGCGGTATTTTGTCTGTTACAAAAATGCAGATGAGCATTCTATTAGATGAGCACGATCACCTCTCCACCTCTCCTACTTTCGAGAAGACTATTTTCATGCTTGATACCGCTTCCACGGAAACCCGGTCCATTGCGCATAATTTATCTCCACAGATCCTGTTTCAAAAAGGACTGGATGTTTCTATTGCTTCGCTATGTGAAAAAACCAAGGGACCCACATTAAACGTTGTTTATTATTCAATCGGTAATGTTGACCGGTACAACAGTAATTTCGAACTTTTCATATATAGAACGGTTCAGGAGGGTTTAAGCAATATCATTAGACATGCCTGTGCTAAGGAAGTGATTGTTCAGCTATCCAGCACGAACAATATCCTAAGCCTGACGATAGAAGATGACGGTAAAGGAATGGACTTATCTACCATTGAAACCCTGGGGATGGGCTTAAATAATATAAAGTCCAGAACTATGGCAAAGGGTGGTATTTTTGAGATTTCTTCTTCTGCGACCGGTACGACCATTTTTCTGGAATTTGACATCTCTCCATATATATTAAACAACATCTATGATTCTGCCAATGATCTCTCTTTAGTAAAAACTTAAAACCCTCATTAAATAATAACGTTTTGAAAAGTATAACCAAATTTGCGTTTCTGCTGGTATTTTGTTTGCCGCTATTTGTATTATCAAAAAACAACCCTGAAAGCGATACTTCTGTCGTAAAAGCATTTATAAAAACAGCCAACGAAAAACTGGCAGCAGGGAAAACCGATTCTGCCGAATTCTATTACCTTAAGGCAGGAGCACTGGCCAGGAAAATTAACTTTAACCGCGGATTTTTTGACTATACAAGCCGCTATTCCAATCTTCTGTATCAGGAGCTCAGGTATAAGGAGGCACTTTCTATAGCAGAACAGCAATTGGCACTAAGCTTAAAAACTGACAACAAAAAGATGGCAGCAGGGGCATACAACAACATAGCCTTACAATACCATGCACTTGGAAACTTTCATTTGGCAGGAGATAATTTCATAAAGGCGCTTCATCTTTCTGAACAGCTAAATGATCCCGTGAATCAGAGAAAGTTCTATACCAACCTCTCGTCTTTGTTCATTGACCTTAACGACAAGGGGAAAAGTCTTTATTATGCAAAAAAGGGATATGAAACGGCGCTTAAGTTAAAAGATGAAGTTCAAATTGCACGAAGTCTGGTAAATCTTGCCTGCAGCAGGATCTTAAATGACCAGTTTAACGAAGCACTGGCCGATTCTAAAGAGGTAATTTCATTTGGCAAACGCTCAGGAGACATTACAATGCAACTTACAGGAATTATTAATGTTGCAGATATCTATTTAAGAACTAAAGAATACGACAAAGCTCTGGAATGGAACAAGAAGGGCTATGCCATGCTGACACCGGGCATTCCGGGAGACTATGATATTTATATACTGGCCGGTCTTGCCAATTCTTATTTTAACCTGAAACAATATAAAAAAGCTGATTATTTTTTTAAACAGGTTATAGGCAATGCTGAAAAACAGCTTACGCTAAGTGAACTTAAAGACCTTTACCTGGTTGGCTCAAACCTAAAAGAGAAACTTAATGATACCCGTGAAGCACTGGCCCTTAGAAAAAAGTACGAGGTGTTAAGCGATTCTATGTTAAACGCCAATACCCAGAACAATATACAGGAACAGGAAATTAAGTACCAGAGCTCCTTAAAAGAAAAGGCCCTGGCCCAGCAAAAATTAAAGCTTGCAAACCATCGTTATGAGTTACAGAAAAAAGATAAATGGATTATTTTTTCTATTTCTGTGAGTGTACTGTTCATGACTTTGAGCTTATTGATCTATCTTGTCTATCAGCAAAGGCAAAAAGCATCACAGGCTGAAAGGGAAACACAATTGTTGCAGGCACGACTAAACGGAGAAGAAAACGAGCGTTCCAGACAGGCCAGGGAGCTTCATGATGGTGTCGGGGGAATTTTGTCCGCAGCAAAAATGCAGATGAGTGCCCTTAAGGAGGATATGGTGAATTCTCAGATAAGTTCTTATGCGCAAACCTTGTCTTTGATTAATTATGCATCAGAAGAGGTTCGTAACATATCGCATAACCTTGCTCCGGATGTAGTATTAAACGAGGGACTCGAAAAGGCTATAGACCGGTTTTGTAAGAGGATTACTCAGCCGGGGTTAAATATTCAATGTTATTTAATCGGTAAAATACCGGCATTAAAAAGTGAATATGAATTGCTCATTTATCGAATTGTTCAGGAGGCGGTTAACAACATTTTAAAACACTCAAAAGCCAAAGAAGCAATTGTACAGCTATCGATTAATGACACCATTTTGAATCTTACTATTGAAGATGATGGAATTGGCTTTGACACTTCAATTTCTTCCAAAACTGGAATTGGATTGAAAAACCTGCAATCAAGAACTTTGGATCTGGGTGGAACTTTTGAGATTACTTCTTCTTCATCTTCTGGCACTACAGTTTATCTGGAATTTGACGTAAAGCCTTATATTTTGAATCCAAACCAGGAAACAGTAAATGTAACTATGGTTCAAAATGAAGAACATCAGAGCGTGTAAGGACGGTTCTGAGGGTTAATGTTAATGCATAGAAGGCCGTCATACCAAGCACAGACCGTCATCCACCCCAATCCGTCATCTCGACGATAGGAGAGATCTCTTGAAGTACCACCTATTGGCATAAACAAGAGATCTCTCCTATCGTCGAGATGACGAATAGTAACATTAAAAAGATGAGGTTTTTGAGTTGTAATTAAAGTCGACAACTACCCCGTCAATAATCATTTGCTTATTTTTAATGTCAATCTTTTTATTTGATGGTACACTCACTAAAATTACTGCCTGATTTGCCGGGATTTTGACTTTAGTTGCTGAAACTACATTCTTTGCTATAAACTTCTGAGATACCAGATCATAGACATCGGTTTTTTGATCTACTGCAAAACTGATGTGCTTAGCAGATTTATAAGGATTGTAATACAAATATGTAGGATAAGCTTTCTGATGGTAAAAATCTGTGGCCAGAAGGTCTAATCCAAGAATCCCTTTTACCTCTGTTTCTTTAACCATGCCTCCAAAAATGCCAGCATGTGCACTACCATAAACGCTGAACTGAGAAACTTCAGGGTTTTTACCGGGCACCCATTTAGGGCCATCGCCCTGCGCTACGGGAGCTTTTAAGGTTTGGTATAAAGTATCAAAAGTGGATGCCTTAGCAAAACCTTCATAAGCAATAACGCCTTTTGTTACCCCGGCCAGATCAGGTAAGGTTTGATGCTCTTTGGGCATATACTGAGGATAAAACAAACGGGATGCGTTTACCGCATTTAACATCCACTTTCCGATGGCATTGGCATATTCAGGTTTATACCTGGTTAATGGAACAAGCGGCCATGCAGCATCGAAAGTATTCATTAAAAAAGCATAGCCTCCGTGATCAACGGTGCTCCCCACAGTACCGGAGATATCAATGCCGTTCCATTTACCCACTAAAAAGCCCCAACCCTCTCTGCAAACAGCAGTGCCATCAAATGTCCAATCGAGCATTTTGGCTACGTCAAATGAGGTGTTTTGCTCTGCATTAATTCTGGCAGCTACATATGCTCCAAAAGGCATTAACAGCTCATAGGTGGGATTTATTTTTTGACTTTCTAAAGCTTTCATTGCACTGATGGCCCCTTTTAAATATCGGGGATCACCAAATTTCTTATATGCAGAATACAACACGTAGGCATGACCTGCCGCAGCATCCGGCTGGGCACAGATCTGATTAGACATGGGTGTCATTTTCCCATAATCAAAGTAGGAATAATTATAATTACCATTCAATATGGAATCTGCTTTATAAAATTTCTCTGCAATGCTCTTTGCCATCGTCTCAAAATCAGGTTCTGACGGATATTGATCAAAAATCGCATAGAACAATACATTTGGATAGACGTCATACCACCAGTCGCGGCCATAACCACCACCCAGCAATGCTACTTCTGGTGCCGTATTGTTCATCATGATATCCCAGCCGGTATCTTTATTGAAATAGTTTTTGAGCATGCTCACATAATTTAATCCATTCTGGTTACTCTTGTTCAGCCCAACCAGGGTAGCACCCATTACTGATCCCATATTGGCAACTGCCTCATGAAACATCCCTTTATTGTTCTGCAAGCCCTGCCTTACATCTCCAATTGCCGTATACATTCCCAATGTTGGCTGTTTGAAATTCTTTCCGGTGCTGTCTATCCAGACCAGGGGCCAGTATTTGCCTTTAGCATTAAAATCGTAAACAGTCCGGTCGAAATTCAGGGCCATGCTTTTCCAGTCTATTATTTGAAGCGGCTGTGGGAGGTCGGCCATTCCGTTTACATGGTTAATCTCAACCTGCTTAACCTGAGCATGGCTAAAAACAGCAACAAAAAGGAACAGAATTATAAATGGGGTACTGCGTGTAAATTTCATAATATTCGGTTTCATCTAAAAATATAGGTTTAAATTATAGCATACAAGAATGCATGCTATCGTTATAATACAGAATGACTTGGGGTGACTGTTTTAGCCAGGCTTATTTCTTCAAGTTCCAGTTCCCTGTTCATTACTTTCCCTTCTTTTACAATGCCTTTGGCTACCCAATATGAGCTCAATTGCAAAACTGCAACAATAATAATGGCGTAACGAAGGGCTACCTCGTTAGAAAAATAATAAGCCAGTAATAAGAATGTTCCGGCTCCTGTTAACCTGCCAAGATATAACCCGGCTTCGTGATTTAAGATGTAAGCAAATTCACTTCTCTTCTCTTTTTTTGTAAGAATATCGATCACGCTAAACTGTATTGGGAAATAAGCCAGATCCAGTAATGGTTTTGCCAGTAACAGGAAGAGCATAAACAGAATTACACCGATTTCATTAAACAAGATCCCATTTATTATGGCAGCTATTGCAAACAGCACCAGACCGGTACCAAAAACATATATACGGTGTTCGGGTTTTGTTTTACGGCCAATGATGTACATCAGTATGGCTGCAAATATAGCCCCTACCGATTGAGCGGTACCCAGGGCACCTTCCTTTCCGAGTAACAGCATAATAAGCATAGCCGGAGCGGTAACCAGAAATCCCTGAACCAGGCCTTTTAATGTGGCAAGAAACATGAGCCTGTACCAGTACGGGCTGAATTTAAAATAAATGAATTTCTTATTAAGAGGATTTGTAAACTTCCCTGTAAAACACATAACAGAAGCAGCTATGGTAATCACAAATACGATTCCTGTTACAATTTTATAAGCAAGTTTAGCATCTCCGGAACCAGCATAGAATTCTATAAACCATCCAATAATTACGGGGATAACGACTGCTATAATGGTATAAAAGAAAGTTTCCAGGCCATAATAATAATTACGGTTATTGTCGTTCGTAGTGGCTAAGGCAAGGAAATCTCTATTGGCCCAGTAAAATCCAAATGACATACCCATAACAATACCGGCAATGGCAATTCCTGTAATATCAAGTGTGGTGAGCGACATCATGATCATCATTGAAACTGCGCTTAAAACCATACCTAAAGAATATAGCACTTTGATTGGAAAGCGATTTAACAGCCAGCCATTGATTAAAAAAGTTAATGGTATACCTGTATAAATGGTAAGTTGGTAGACCACAACCTTTACCGGATCATTTGAACTTCGCATCACATATGCGGCTACGAATATGTCTATTACCGGAAGCACAATGCTATAGATCAGGTTTGTTAAGGTAAGCACCTTGAAATTGTGCGACTGGGCTTTGAAATGCTTTATTTCGGATGTAAGTTTATGTAGCATATCAGTAGGTTAAGGAGGATAAAATTTCTTGAATTGAAAACATCGCAGCACAGACAAACTCATCTGCCGCCCCATAATAAATTGTTAATTCATCGCCATTCACAATATGACCATTTGTAAATACCACATGTCCAAAAAAGCCTGTTAACTCATACTGCTCTATAGGAACCATAATTGGCTCATCAGTTCTGGCAACTACAAGTGCAGGATTTTCCAGATCCATGAGAAATGCTCCAAGGCAATACCTATGGGCATGATTAGCACCATGATATATTTCAAGCCAGCCCTTATCGGTTTTAATCGGAGATGCACCTGCTCCGATTCTTTTACTGTCCCACTTGTCTTTTCGGGTCTTCAATATACATTGATGCTTTCCCCAATGAATACCATCAGGCGATTCTGCAATCCAGATAAAGTTCCCCCCCAGATCTACACTGCTTGGTCTATGTAATGCATAATATTTTCCATTGATCTTTTCCTGAAAAATGGCGCAGTCTTTATTATGAGGAGGAATGATCATTCCTTCAGATTTAAAGACTTTCCAGTCTTTAGTAGTACGCAAACCTACACCTACCCCATTTTCGGAAACTGCCGTGTAGGTCAGGTAGTAAGTATCCTCAATCAAGGTTACCCGGCAATCTTCTATTCCAAAAGCTTCCTGACTCGTTTTCCCCTGTAAGGCCGAATAACCTTCCGGTTCATAGAAACTAATGCCATCATCGCTGCATAAGAGGCGCAGATGAGATAAAGTGGTAAGGTAATCCAGGCCTCTGAAGTTGATGACCCTTGGGTCATCAACATTCAGATCAGGATCATCTGAAGGTATCTCTATAATTTCAATCCCATTACCTTTCAGTACAGGGAAAGAAATTATGCCCGGTTGTTGTTTGGGCCGTTCTGCTACCCGTACCAGCAGCCAGGTTTTTCCTTCAAAAGTAAAAACACCGGGGTTTAACAAACAGGTGATTTCCAAACCCGGTATTCCGGGTTTTAAATCAGCAGGAGAAAGCAGCGGGTTTTGTACAAATCTCTTTGCAAGGTCTTTCATAAATATCTGGGTTCTGCAGGTTAATAATTTGGGTTTTGGGTAATGCTTCCACCGGATTTATCTATTTCTCCCTGTGGAATAGGATATACATAATTCCTGTCCTGAAAGTTCACACCCAGAGTATTTAAAAAGGACTTTGCCAGTTTCCAACGTTTCAGGTCATTAAACCGCTGACTTTCAAATCCGAGTTCAACCCTTCTTTCGTGTATTAACCAATCTTTGATCTGCGCTTTATCCGATGATGCAGGCCTGTCGGGCAAAGTACCCGCCGGTGGATAGGTTCCCGCAGCGTTTATTGAAGCTCTGGCTCTGCCTCTCACCTGATTGATAATTGCTATTGCCGGAGCGGAGCTGCCTATTTCATTTAATGCTTCAGCTTTCCAAAGCAGCACATCTGCCCAGCGGATGTATATTTTATTGCTTGGTGCATCCTCATTTCCTTTATTATGGTCGCTTAATTCACCAAAAACTTTATACACCAATTGCTTAGGCGCATCCACCGTATAGATTAACCTTGGGTCATTCGGTTCAAACTCTTTGATAAAGTTAGCTGTAGGAGCAACAAAACCCCAGCCTGCCAATGCACACAACCCATTACCCATTGCAGGTGTTTTTGCAGATTGATGATCATAAGCAAATATGACTTCATTATCTGCAAATTCTTTAGCTACGCTAAAACTGTCAAAGTAATTGGTGTTAAGGCTATAGAAATTCAAACCTTCCAGTTCGGTTATAGCCGTAATTGCCTCCTGCCATTTCTGATTAAATAGCGCTACCTTGGCCTGCATAGCAATAGCAGCTCCTTTTGACGCTCTCCATTTCTCTGCATTATCAGCATACTTACTATTGGGAAGCAATGCTTTCGCCTGCTCCAGATCCGAACTGATCTGTGCCCACACTTTTTCTTTGGTTTCCCGTTTGGCCACATCATAAGCCTCAGAAAAACTTTTAAGTGGTTTTAACAGTAGCGGCACATCACCAAAATTGTTAACCAGATCAAAATAATAGAAAGCTCTTAAAAAATAAACTTCTCCAAGCAATCTGTTTTTCGAACTTTCATCGATTCCTATTTTGGCAATAATATCTGGATCTGTTAAATAGCTGATGGAAAGATTTGTTCGGGAAATACCCTCATAATCGTAACTCCACTGGCCATTAAAGCCACCGTTGGCTGCAGTAAAGCTGAATTTTGAAAATTCGTCCATCCAGGCCTGATCACCATCCGGATTCCACTTTTTCTGCATATCACCCGAAGCGATATCCTGCAGGATAAAATCATTTCGGAGTACTGTACCATTGTCCCAGCCCCATTGTCCAATAATGTTAAGCGTGCTTGAGAGCAATTGATACGAGGAGGTCACAGAAGATTTTACAGTATTCAATTTAGGATCTGTATTAATCTGGTCTGGTGTTAGCAGCCCTATTGGCTCTTTATTTAATTCCTTTTTGCAACCGGCACTTATTAAAATGACCATGATTACAAGTATTTTATACATAGATTTCATATCTGTATTTTTAAAATGCATAAGTTTAAAATTTAACATTTATACCAACCAGGTATGCTTTTGACTGTGGATATGTCCCCATATCAAGCGCATCTGTTGACTCCGGATCAAGTCCGGTATAGTCTGTTATGGTAAAAAGGTTTTGTCCGGAAAGGTAAAAACGCACATTTTGAACACCCAGCTTTTTAATAAAATCTGACTTGATGGAGTATCCAATTTCCAGATTTTTAAGTCGTAAGTAAGAGGCACTTTCTACAAAAATATCTGACACTTTACTACTTCCGTTATCATTAAATGTTACTCTTGGAATGGTATTGCTTGTACCTTCACCATGCCAGCTGTTTAATACTCTTACGCTATGATTAAAAGGTCTGGAATCGTAATCGGTAATTTTTTTAAGGTCGTTATACCTGTCGACACCCTGCATGCCCTGAAACAAAGCAGAAAAATCAAAGCCATTGTATCCGGCAGAGAGGTTTAATCCATACGAAAGTTTTGGCGTAGGATTACCAATATAAGTGCGGTCAAGATCATTAATGATCCCATCACCGTTCATGTCCTGAAAGCGAATATCTCCAGGTTTTTCTGATGGGTTTACAGTCCCTTTCAGGTGGTTATTTATCTCTGCCTGGTTCTGATAAATCCCCTCCATGCGATAGCCATAAAATGCTCCCAATGGATGGCCTGCTTCTGTTTTGGAAACCTGGCCTATAATGTTAGGCAGGTTAGGATGCAGTTTTTCGACCTTGTTGGTTACCGTAGCAATGTTTCCACTTATACCATACTTAAACGGACCGTCGTTGTTACGGAAACTTAATGCCACCTCAATACCCTTGTTACTAACTTCTCCTGCGTTAACAATGGTTGGTTTAACATCGCCAACAAGTGAGGGTAAGGAAATAGGCAAAAGGATATCAGAAGTTTTCTTCACAAAATAATCAACAGATAAATAGACTTTGTTTTTAATTACACCCATATCCAGTCCGATGTTATTTTGAGTCGTACTTTCCCATTTCAGGTCAGGATTTCCATATCTGTCAATTACATACTGTTCACCGTTTTTTCTAAGTAAGGTGAGGTAGGTATAGTTCCCAATTTCCTGATTACCCAGCTTTCCGATACTTGCCCTTAATTTCAGATCAGAGATCCATTTTACATCCTTCATAAAAGCTTCTTCTGAGATCTTCCATCCGGCAGATACAGAAGGGAAATAGCCCCATTGATGGTTTGGTCCAAAACGGGATGAAGCATCGGCCCTTAAATTACCCGTGATAAAATATTTGGAATCATAGTTATAAGTAGCCGAACCGAAAAGAGAAAACAAGGTCCATTCAGAGCCTGATCCGCCGTTCCATAAATTCGTTAAGGTATTGCCATAATCGATATACTGGAATTCCGGAGAAGTATATTCAAACCGGGTTCTTGATGCTCCTATAGAAGATGAATAATTGGTAATGTATTCGCTACCCACCATTGCGCTTAAGAAGTGCTTTTGGAAGGTTTTGCTGTAGTTTAATGTATTGTTCCAGGTAATGGTACTTTCCTGACCTCTGTCCTCATTTAAAGAATTTGGACGATTTTTCCTTCCCAGACCTTTATCCGGAGTATCGCCACCGCCATCATCGTCTCCAAAATTCTGATTAAAGGCTTTATTATGGGGCAGGTTTAAATCTAAGCCCAGATTGGTTTTAAATTTCAGTTCCTTATCCTTTAAAAAGGAATATTCGGCATAAACATTTCCAAAGGCTTTGAAATTTATTCTTTTATCATTTGTAAAATAGGCCAGTGCCACCGGATTACTACTCCATTCGTATTTATCGCTTTGCCAGCCACCATTTGCCTGGTCATTATTTTTATAGAATGGCAGATCGGTAAAAGGATCATCTGCTTTGTAGGTAGGATCATTTACATCTTTATACACCCCTAATACCGGTGGTCTTAACAGTGCATGCCTAATCACGCCGGGTTCATCTCCTTTAGAAGAAAGTTTATCTTGTTTTGTGTAAGACAGCTGTAAATTAGAACCAAGTACCAGCCTATTGGTAAGATTTGCAGTGATATTGGTTCTGAAACTTAAACGCTGGTACTTATCATTATCATAAACCACAATTCCATTCTGCTCATAATACCCCCCTGACAACAGGTATTGAACTTTTTCGCCACCCCCGCTCGCGGTTAACTGAAGGTTTTGCGACCGGCCTGTAGTAAAGAGTTCTTTTAGCCAGTCGGTATTTGCTAAATCAGTCCGCCCTTTATCAGCTGTATATGGATTAACTCCGAGATAACCGGAGTTGTTCCAGGCTTCTTCTACCTTATCCATATACTGAGCGGTATTCAACATCTTAGGGAGGTTTGCAACCTTCTGAATTCCATTAAAATAATTGATATCTATATTTGATTTATCCTTGCTTCCCATTTTTGTGGTGATCACAACCACACCTGCAGAAGCCCTGGAGCCATAAATAGCCGCAGCAGAGGCATCTTTCAATACCGTCATGGATTCAATATCACTGGGATTGATAAAGGAAATATCGCGCGATGGGATTCCATCAATTATAAACAGCGGGCTGTTGTTCCCGATCGTTCCTTCGCCACGGATACGAATGCTGATATCATCGCCCGGCGCTCCTGTACTTTGTGTAACCTGAACACCCGCAACCTGGCCCTGAAGTATCTGAGCAACATCAGAAACCCTTCGCTGTTCTACATCAGACATGTTTACAGAACTGACTGCACCTGTGAGGGTGGATCTTTTTTGAGTTGTATAACCCAATACTACCACCTCATTCAGAGATTGCAAGTCTTCTTTTAATACCACATTGATAACCGCATTGCCGGTTACTGCTATTTCCTGTTTTGAATAACCAACAAAATTAAAGGACAATGTTTTTTGACCATCGGCAACAAGCATAAGCGTATAATTACCCTGCTGATCGGTGATGGTCCCGTTTTTTGAATTTACCTGAAGTACACTTACTCCCGGAAGAGCTATCCCACTTTCATCCTTAACAGTTCCAGTTATCCTGGACTGAGCGTAGGCCCCCTGGCTCAATACCCCAATAAAGAGTACGATAAGCCATAAATAATTAATGTTAGATTTCATTTGGTTTTTGGTTAGAGTGAATTCATAATTTTTAGCTATTTGTTTTCTTTGTAATCCGGATCCATGTCGGGCGTTCGAAGCCCTGCTACTTCATTTGCCATCAGAATAAATACATTCCAGCAAAGCCCTTTGGTTGATGGCCACCAGGATGCTGTTGTACTCCACTTGGTTGGAATAAATTCTTTACTAAAAGGCCACTCGGGGTTTAAATTAATCTCGGCCCAGACTCTGTTTTCCATAAGCATGGGCGCTTTTTTCCAGCCATGTTTTAGTCCGGCTACATAAGCGCAATATTCTGCCCGCATCCAGCTTCCTCCGTTATAGTAATAGCCATCCTGAGCCCCATTTTTATAATTGGCCACACCAAATTCAGCAAAAGGCTGATAGTCGGAATTCAGATAAGAATATCCTTTTTTATCCTTTGTTAGCCTGACACAAACCGGAGCAGTAGTACCAAACTCCGGATGCGGAGAATTGCTTACTTTATTAAGAACAGGTGTTTGCTCTAAATGATTTATCACCATTTCATCTGTAAGTATTGGCTTTTTGAACAACCATAGGGAAAGGAATTCGGGTTCCAGATCGGTAAGGCTAATGATATCAGGGAAATTACGATCAAACAGCAGGTGCTTCCTTTTGGTATCATAAAAAGCCCTGTAACCTTCTTCAGCTTTCTGAATGTACTCTTCTGTAACCTCAGTATATCCCAGCTCTTTAATGGTGCGGAGTGCAATAGCAAGCATGCCCTGATTAACGGCAAGGCGATCTGTTTTAGGCGTATAATCGATAATATCAACCTGACTCAAAGAGAAGTGAGACCTGCATAATCCATCCCTGTCTTCATCAAACTCTCTTAAAACAAAATCTACGGCTTTCCTGATCTTATCTTCCGGAAGCTTTGCCCCGAATCTTTTTTTATTCAGCATGGCCCAGATTAGCCATGTTATAGTTGCCTCATTGTCCTTTGCTTCTACCGAGCCCATGTACGGTGTAATGATAGTTCCTATTACGCCCTGGGGAGTCTGGGTTTTGCCCCATTGATCCCACAATTTTAAATTCAGGTCTTTGTTATAGGTAGCAACGGTTGACCAAAAAGAATCGCGATTATACATATCAGGCGAGTAATTCATATTTGGCACATTAAAAGGAGCCATATCATTCACAGAATTTATCCAGGTAAGCATATTAAAATTTGCATATAGCATCTTCTCTATCTGCGATCCACGAAATCCCTTTCCCTCAGCTAAACGTTCCTGCGCAGAGATCATAAAATCACGGTGAGATTTCCAGGGTTCAATAAAAATGAATGTTGTTTTTTCTCTTTTTTCGCCAAGAGGGAGGACATTATATGGCTCAACAGCTGGCTGATGGGCTACAATTTTTAAATCTTTGATAAAAAGACCGCCCTTTTTCTGAGAAGTATTTCCAATAAAAAGACTTACACTATCATGCTCAATATAAGGGAGAAATATGCTTCCTTTAAATAAGGTCCACTGATTGTTTACAGCTGTAAAATCATCTATGTATTTTACCCCGTTTTCAAGTTCTACCGTTTTCTTTCCATTTTTGATCCTGAATAATTTTAACGCAAGAGGTAAAGTGCCTTTGGATAGAAAAGATATGGTATATACTTTCTGGTCCTTTAAAGGAGCGATAAATGTTATGCCCGACTGTACATCTATGCTGTCATTTTTTTGATAGGCTGCAGGCAATTCCAGAACCCTTTCTGTTCCAGCATCGAGATTATACATTTCGCCAAAGGTCTGTTTTATATAATGCTGTCCGAAGGCTTGCTCTTTTGAATCAGCAATTGACATCAATTCAGGATCGGGTAATTTACGCATGCCCACAAATCCATGTCCGCGACCATTAAACCGTCGTCTTGTGGTACGCGTATACTCGTTTAAGTATCCGGCGTCTGTTAAGAAACCAACGACCAGGTTATTATCAGTAACAAATCCTGCTGCCGGAAACATCTCGTGAACTAGCCCACCAGGGAAATTATCATGTTCAAACGTTACATATTTAAGTGGTTTTGCTGCCGGCTTAGCTTTTTCTGTTATTGAGTAATACATAGAAGGCATAGATGGCTGAATCAGCGTGATCTTCTTTTTGATTGTATTTTGATTCAGTACCTCATAAGTGACACTTACCGCTAGTTTGGCATCAAAGTCGGCTATATAAGATTCTTTTGTTAGTGTAATCTTCTGTGCATCCCCTTCCCATTTTTCACCCTTCCATCCATCTATGGTTGCGTTGGCACTCAAATCTAGGTTTGAGATCTGAAGGGAAAATTCTGCATCCTGCGTAACGATTAACTGATCATCTCTATATATATCTACATAGTATCCATCGGCAGGACTTCCGGAAATTTTCAATTTAAGTTGTTGTCCGTTAGCAGCTGTAAAAGAAAAAACAGCAAGCAGAACAAAGAGCAAAACAAAACCTAAGGGACGTGTCCTTGCGTTCATTTCTTTAGTATATAAGTTTACAATTGGTTATTTGTTATGTAAATATCCCGCTAAAAGACATAGCACTTATACACTATAGTTTCAATTTAATGTACTATAATTACAAATTGATCATAGCTGATCAGAAGGTTCCAGCTTTACGTTTTGCTGTGTTCTGTATTCATTAGGTGCACACTGATAACGCTTTTTAAATTCCCTGAAAAAATAAGACTGATTGTTAAAACCGGTTCGGTAAAATATCTCGGACACCGTGTGGTTAGAGTTAACCAGCATATCTGCAGCATGCTTTAAACGGATTCTTTTGATAAATTCCGCAGGGGTCATACCCGCAAGTGTTTTCAGTTTTCTGTACAATTGCATTTTACTGATGGAAAGCTCCTGCTCAAGCGTAGCTGCATTAAGCTCCGGTTCATTTAAATTTTGTTCTATCGCCTTTAATAATGATTCCAGGAATTTTTTATCCGTATCGGCAATATCGGCATCCATAAATTGGTTTGTGATGTGCTGATCTTTAATCAGATTTTGCATGCGGGCACGGTAGTCAAGTAATTTACGGATCCTTACATGAAGATAATTAATTTGAAAAGGCTTGGGGATGTAAGCGTCCGCACCAAATTCGTATCCTTCGGTCTTATTTTCTTCAGTGCCCCTTGCAGATAGAATAATAAAAGGGATTTGAGAAAGCGCAGGTGTCTGTTTCACTGTTTTACACAGTTCAAGACCATTCATTCCAGGCATCATCACATCACTGACAATAAGATCCGGAAGTGTTTTTTGCAGAAACGAAATCGCCTCTGTTCCATTTCCCGCTTCATAAATAATATATTGCTCCTGTAATACATTCTTTATTAAAAACCTCAGTTCAGGTTCATCCTCAACCAAAAGGATACTACTTTTGTTTTTTAACTGAACATCCTCAATTAAGCTATTTTTGTTTCCCTCCTCAATAGAAATACTTTCGGGCTGTTCGTGTACTTTTACAAGAGACTCGTATAATAAGGAAGGAGCTGAGGTAATTACTTCTTCTTCCTTGCCGTCAACAGCAACAGCCTCAATCTGTACATTTATATTAAAGTATATCCAGTTATCTTTTAGTTTTACAGCTATGGCTGCTCCCATTAAGGTTACCAGTTCCTTGGTAAAGGCAAGGCCTATACCCGTACTAAAATTTTGCCGGGGCTGCTCATTACTTACATAGAATTTATTAAAAATATGTTCTAATTCACCCTCACTTAATAAACAGCCGGAGTTGGCGACCTCCACCTGTAAGTTACTTTCAGGTTCATTATATATTGCTTTAAAAGTTATTTTTTCACCTTTACCGGAATGTTTAAATGCATTGGACAACAGGTTAAACAGTATTTTCTCAAACTTATCTTTATCAATAAACCCGGCTATTCCGTCCTGTATCTCTCTAATATAGGTCTGATTGTTTTTAACACTTGCCGGAATAAAAAGCCCGGATAAACTATCCAGCATTTTACTGATATCTACATAATCATCATTTCTTGTCAGGTAGCCGGTTTCTGCTTTTCTAAATTCCAGTAATTGCTGCACCAGGTAAGTAAGCCTTGCGGTATGCTGGTGGACAATGGATATAAAGTAATTGCTCTCTGTATTTCTTAAAAGATCTGTTTTTTTATTCTGCAAAAAATGTTCAACTGAGCCCATGATCATTGTTAAAGGTGTTTGAATCTCATGAGCAATGTTGGTGAAAAAATTCAGGCGTTGCTGATGTTCCTCTTCATCCTTTTGCCTTAACAGATGTTCCATCTGAAGCTGATATTTCATTTGCAGCTTATTCTTCCTGTAAACATAAAACGTATAGCCGGATCCGATCAAAATCAAAGCATAAAGCAAAAGAGCAGGGTAAGTGAGCCAGAAATACTGCTCTACATGAAGCTTGAACACACTAATTCCATTAGTCCATACCCCCTCGCCATTACTCCATCTCACTTGAAGCGTATAATTTCCGGGTGGGATGCTGTTATAGATGATGCTACCTGTTGAACCTGAATAGCGCCATGTATGATCTAAGCCTTCCAGTTTATAGGCAAATTCATTTTTAGCTTCGTTCAAAAAGCTCATAGGTTTCAAATTGAGCTGAAAGAAGTTGCTTTTACGTGGAAGGGTATAGGCTGGGATGTCTCCCTGAACAGGTTCTAATACCTGGATTCTATTGTCGTCAAGATTTTTCCCTCCCATTTGGGTGCCGGTAACCAACAAATTCGGCTGTACTTTATTACCCATAACCCGTTCCGGGAGGAAATAATTAAAGCCGTAGATCCCCCCAAAATAGAGGGCACCTGATGAGGATTTCCAAACAGCACCGTCGCTAAATTCGTTACTTTGGAGGCCATCACTTTCTCTGAAACTGGCCACCGCACCATTATCCGGATTCAAACTTGCCAGGCCTTTGTTGGTACTTATCCAGATACGTCCGGAATCGGCTCCTTCTATTGCATGTATGGTGTTATTAGGAAGGCCATCAGCCATCGTATATTTTTTAAATATTGGCTTCTCTTTTAAAGATTCAGCATAGCTTAGCATATTTAACCCATAGCTGGTACCAATCCATAATCTTTTGCTTTTGTCTTTATAAAGAGATAACAGGTCATTATTCGATAAGCTATTAGAATAGGCAAATGCTTTAAATGTTTTAAACACTCCTGTCTTTTTGTTCAGGACACTTAAGCCGCCGTACCTGCAAGCCACCCATAGTTTATCATCATCGCCGTTACTCAGTGCATAAATGATATCATTAGCAGGGCCATTTTCGGCACCAGACAGATACTGTTTAAAATATTTTACAGACAGCTGTCCGGATGGTTCTTTTGTCAGTTTCAGGTGAATCAGTCCACTCCCACTTGTTCCCAGCCACAAAGAACTATCTCTATCCTGAAAAATGGCGTAAACAGAGCCAAAAACAGGTAATTTACTTGCCCCTGAAACATCCGACCATTTAATATTGCGTTTCAATTTCAGATCATAAATTCCAATACCATTTCCATCGGTTCCGATATAGATATAAGGATCAATTCCTCTTTTTAAAGCATATACAGAATTATTTACCAGGCCGTTGCCCATATTTAAGCCTGCGATTTCGCGATTGGATCCTGATGGGCTCTTCAGATCCTTTAGAATCACAATTCCTTTACCTTTGGTGCCTACCCATAGATTCCCATCAGCCTCGGCAAATGCACGAACAGGTTTGTTCAGGTCATTGAAGTTGTTTTTATTGACCAGTCCGAAATGGTTAATTTTAGGATAAATCTTAATCAATCCATTGCCATCCGTTCCAATCCACAAAACCTGATCTTTAGCAGAAGTAATTGCAGTAACCCTTATGTTGGCCAGCAGCTTAGTCTCCTTTTGCATAAACGCAGAGGGGATAAAATTTTCATTAAAGACACTGATCCCCTGTCCTTCCCAGGCCACAATATAGTTTGACTGATAGTAATTGACCGACTTTATGGTTCCGGGGATATTGCGGACTTCCTTTATCTGGAATTTTGCATTTACCTCCATTAAGTTGTTATCAAGATCAGTAAGAAGAACCCTTTTATTGACTAAGAAGAAATCGTTAATTCCATTTGGGGCTTTTAAGGACTTAACCAGCGCTAACCCATTGTGCGCTATCTTAGCAACCATTAATACTCCATCGTTCTGAAGCATCCATAATAACCCATCCCCTTCACTTCCTATTTTTATAATTTTCTTATTCCCTGCAAAAAATGGGATACTCTTAAATTCATTAATTCTGGCGTCGAACCGACTCAGTCCATATGTTTTGCTATAACAAAAAACTGTTCCATCTCCAGCTACAGTTAACTCGTACTCCTTTTCTGCAATGCTTCTTTTTGTAGCCCGGTTATAAAAGTATCTGTAAAATTGGCCGGTAGTTTTTTCGAAGCGGGTAATTCCCCCGATTGTAATGATCCAGATATTACTGTTTTTGTCTTCTTTAATATCCTGAATAACATTGTTCCCGATGCTTAGGTTCTGATTTTCACTATTGTAATTAAAGACCCGGAAATCGCTGCCATCATACATGTTTAAACCATCCCATGTTCCTATCCACAGTAACTGATCTTTATCCTGAAATATGGTATTCACAGCACTGTTAGATAAACCATTCCGATTGTCCAACTGCTGAAAATAAAACTGCCTGTCCTCCTCAGGATCAGACGCGAGAATAGATTTAAAAAGAAATACGAAAAGAACCGTAAGGATCGCTTTAAAAAAACTCTTCATGAATATCGAATTGAGAATCACCCACATACAATATATGATTAAAAGTGCAAAAATCCATAGATTTGTGGACTAACATAAAAAAGCTAGATATGACTTATCCGGAAAAACTGAGCGCGATACGTAAACAAATGCAGGCCGACAATGTGCAGGCTTACATTATTCCATCTGCAGATCCACACATTAGCGAATACCTGCCAGATCATTATAAATGCATTCCTTTTACCTCGGGCTTTACGGGCTCTGCCGGCACATTGGTAATCACACACGATTTTGCAGGTTTATGGACCGACTTCCGTTATTTTGAGCAGGCTGCGGAGCAATTGGAAAACAGTGGTTTTGAACTGGTGAAGCAAAAAGTGCAGCATGCACCTGAATATATTCAATGGCTTATTGAAAAGCTTGGAAGTGGCGCTGTAGTTGCCAGCAATGAGAAACTGTTGTCGTTACTTTTAGGAGATCTGCTTACCCAGCAGTTTTCGGCTAAGAACATCAGTCTGGCCAATAAAGATTATTTGAGTGCTATTTGGGAGAACAGGCCTGAATTGCCTAAGCAAAGTGCATTTTTGATAGAAGAAAAACATATCGGACAATCTGTGAGCAGTAAGCTTGCAGAAGTTCGTTTGGCATTGAGCAAACAAGGCGCAGCTTATCATTTAATATCGTCTTTAGATGATATGGCCTGGTTATTTAATATCCGTGGCAATGATGTTAGCTACAACCCTGTGGTTTTAAGCTTTGCATTAATTAATCAGGATCATGCTAAAATATTCATCAATACTGATAAATTAAGTACTGACGATAAAGCACAATTATTAAAAGAGGGTGTAGAGGTATTTGATTACGAAGAAATAGAGGATGCTTTAAAAAGAATTCCGGAAAACAGCTCCATATTTATTGATCCGAAACGTAACTGTTTTGCCTATGCAAAACTACTTCCGAAAACGGTAAGGATTATAAAAGAAACCAATCCATCTACCCACCTAAAAGCAATTAAAAACGAAACCGAATTGGCGAATACCCGTACTGCCATGGTTAAAGATGGTGTTGCAATCAGCCGTTTTATGAAATGGCTTTCAGAAAACATTGGAAAAACTTTAATCACAGAGCTTTCCGCAGCTGCTGAATTGCTTAAGTTCAGGGCAGCACAGGAAGGTTTTGTTGGGGATAGTTTTAATACCATTAGTGCCTACAAGGCTCATGGTGCTCTGCCTCATTACGGTGCATCTGAAGAAAGCAATTCGGAAATAAAAGCTGAGGGATTATTTCTGGTAGATTCCGGTGGTCAGTATTTTTATGGAACAACAGATATTACACGTACCATCCCAATGGGGAACAATACTGAAGAGGAAAAAACTGATTATACGCTGGTATTAAAAGGAATGATTGACGGATGTAAGTCGCGTTTCCCTAAAGGCACCTGTGGCTACCAGATTGATGCTATAACGCGCAAACCGTTATGGGATCATGCGCTTAACTATGGCCATGGAACGGGGCATGGTGTAGGTTATTTTTTAAATGTACATGAAGGTCCGCAGGTATTAAACCCTACAGCAACACCCGTTGCCATTGAACCGGGGATGATCACTTCTGTTGAACCTGGAATTTACCGACCGGGGAAACATGGTATCAGAATTGAAAATCTGGTAAACACCATTAAGGACGTAACCAATGAGTTTAATGAATTTTATGCTTTTGAGTGTTTAACCATTGCGCCGATAAGCACTAAGATTGTTAAAAAAGAATTACTGGAACAAAACCAGATTGACTGGCTGAATGGTTATAATGCTTTGGTTTTTGAGAAACTAAGTCCGTTTTTGAATAAGGAGGAGACGGAATGGCTGAAAGAAGAAACAAGGGAAATTTAGGAAAATAATAGTGTGGATGGTAGGTAAAAAGAAGTGGACAGTTTGCCTAAAGCTGCCGTCATCTCGACGATAGGAGAGATCTCTTGTATTTTAGCATAACCAAGAGATCTCTCCTATCGTCGAGATGACGGCAGAGCGTGACGGTTTTTACTATAGCATGATGTGATTGCCACTTCCAATAATCACTTTCAGTTATCACTTCAAGTCATCACTTACAGTTGTCACTCATTATTTCCAGAAAAAAATTGATGCGCTTCGAAGACATGCAAATGTTTTGCCCTTCAGCAAAATATTTGAGGATGAGAAGCACATTAATTTTTTTCCTTTTAGCTTACAGAACGATCTAAGTGAACGTATCCGCCATCAACATACACAAGTTGTCCTGTAGTATGGCTGGAAACATCTGACAATAAGAATACGGTAGCATTAGCTATCTCTTCGGCAGTTGTCATTCTATTTCCCAATGGGATTTTAGCTTTAATAGAAGCCAGTTTTTCTTCAGAATTAGGGATTGAGCTAATCCATGTTTGATACAAAGGTGTATAGCACTCTGATACGATCACAGCATTCACACGGATGCCATGAGGTAATAATTCAACAGCCCATTCTCTTGTCAACGCATTTCTACCCCCGTTAGCTGCTGCATATGCAGATGTACCGCCCTGACCGGTGTCAGCAACTTTTGAGCCTATATTTACAATAGCTCCTTTAGATTTAATGAGTGACGGTAAAGCATGATGTGCCATCAGATAATAGTGCACAATATTTTTATGTAAGCTTTCCATGAACTTTTCATAGCTACCGCTGGTTAAGCTAACCCCATCATTTACACCTGCATTATTTACCAATCCATCTATCCGGCCAAACTTTTCCAATACCTGAGCGATAGCCTTTGCATTGTCGTCCGGATTGGTTAGTTCAGCAACGACCTGAAACACTTTACCTCCATTTGCCGCCACGTCATCCACTACTTTCAAATTGTCGGCCTCGTTTCTGCCAATAATAACAGGAATAGCTCCTTCTTTGGCCAGCACCCTTACAATGCCTTCGCCAATACCTTTGGCGCCACCGGTTACAATAATTACTTTATCTTTTAATTGCAGATCCATAGATTGCTTATTTCAAATTGTAAAATTTAGTTGCATTACCACCCCAAAATAACCCTTTTTCGTTTTCTGAGAGCCTGGAAACATAAGCCTTAGCCAGATCTACTACCTGCCCGTAAGCAGCTGCGACCAAACTCACCGGCCAGTCGGATCCATACATTAATCTGTTCGCTCCGAAAGCCTCAAAAACCACATCAAGATATGGGGTAAATTCTTCATTTTTCCAGTACTTCCAATCTGCCTCAGTTACCAGACCAGATACTTTACAGGATACATTTTCATGAGCTGCGAGTTTTTTTATATCAAGCGCCCAATCATCAATGAGTTTATTTTTAACATCCGGTTTAGCAATGTGATCCAGTACAAAAAGCTGATCCGGAAATTTAGCTACCAGTTCAGCAGCATATTTCAACTGATCCGGAAAAACCAATATATCGTAAGTAAACCCGTATTTTTTTAACTTACTTATCCCATTCACAAAATCAGGTTTAAGCATTAATGCACGATCTGTTTCACCCTGCAAAATATGTCTGAATCCCTTCATCTGAGGGTGTTCACTTAAATCAGAAAGCTGTTCATCAATATTTGCAGCCCTCAAATCAACCCAGCCAACTACCCCTTTAATAAAAGAATGGTCTTTAGCATTTTGAAGTTGAAAGGCATTCTCTGCGGCAGATTGATCTGCCTGAACAACAACACAACCATCAAAATTAAAGTGTTCAAGAACAGGCTGAAGATGCATAGGAAGAAAATCATCCTGCAGCACCGCCATATCATCAGTTATCCAGCTATCTCTTACCGCATTATATTTCCAGAAATGCTGATGAGAATCAATTCTTAACATAATTTTTTACCTGTTGTTTTGAGGTACCAAGGCCATCTATGCCAAGTTCCACAACATCGCCTTCTTTAAGATAAACCGGAGGTTTAAATCCTAATCCAACCCCTGCAGGTGTTCCGGTAGAAATTACATCTCCGGGAAGTAAAGTCATGAACTGACTTACGTAAGAGATTACAAAAGGAACATTGAATATAAAGTTGGAAGTATTTCCATCCTGCATGATTTTGCCGTTTACGCTAAGCCAAAGTCTAAGGTTATCTACATCAGCAATCTCATCCTGTGTTGCAAGGAATGGGCCTAAAGGAGCAAAAGTATCACAACCTTTCCCTTTGTCCCATGTTCCGTTTCTTTCGATCTGGAATTCACGTTCTGACACGTCATTATGCAATACGTAACCTGCTACGTAGTCAAGTGCATCAGCTTCATCAACATAAGATGCTTTTTTTCCAATTACCACTGCAAGCTCAACTTCCCAATCTGTTTTTACAGAGTTTTTAGGGATAACAATATCATCAAAAGGCCCTGCCAAAGCAGTAGTAGACTTCATAAAAATAACTGGTTCTGGTGGTATCGGCGCATTTGTTTCCTTTGCATGGTCTGCATAGTTTAACCCTATACAAACTATTTTAGAAGGACGCGCAACTGGTGAACCCAAACGAGTATCTGCAGGTATTTGAGCCAGCTTGCCTTCGTTTGCCTTAACAAATGCATCCAGTCTGGCTAATCCGTTATCATTAAAGAATTTTTCATTGTAGTCTTCGCCAAAAGCAGAAGTATCATACCAGGTATCGTTTATAATTACGCCGGTTTTTTCCTGATCGGCTGCTCCCCATCTGATTAATTTCATTGATATATATTTATTTAAAAAAACTCAAATTAGTTATTTAATTTAACAAATCCTCCATCTAAAGGATAGTCATTGCCGGTTACAAAACCAGCTTCATCTGAACATAAGTATAATGCAAGAGAGGCTACTTCCTCTGGTTTACCCATACGGCCTATTGGCTGACTTTTAGATAATTTTTCAAATACAGCTTCTTCCTGTCCAGCATAGTTTTTGGCTATAAAACCATCAACAAATGGCGTATGCACCCTTGCAGGTGAAATGCTGTTACATCTGATTCCATCAGCCATATAATCACGTGCGACAGAGAGTGTCATGGCATAAATAGCACCTTTACTCATAGAATAAGCGAACCTATCGGTAATTCCAACCAATGCAGCAATAGACGCCATGTTAAGAATTACAGCTGAACTGCTTTTTTTCAATGCCGGAATTGCGGCATATAAGCAATTGTAAGCCCCTTTAACATTTACATTAAAGATCTTAGTGAAATCATCTTCACTCGTTGTTTCAAGTTTTCCTACATGGGCAATACCGGCATTGTTAACCAGGATATCTATATTCCCAATTTTATTAAAGATATCTATTACCTGAGCCTGATTACTTACATCGCAGCTATGGCTTACCGCAATTCCGCCTGCTTTACTGATCTCCTCAATTGTTTGTGCAGCAGCTTCAGCGTTTAGTTCTATGATATGAACCGAAGCCCCCTGTTTTGCAAAAAGAACAGATATTGCTCTGCCTATCCCGCTTCCTCCGCCTGTAATAATTGCTGATTTTCCTTTTAAACTGAACATACTTACCTTATTATAATGAAACGCCTCTTTTCCAGGGAATGAAGTCGTCCTGATTTAACAATACTGCTTTAGGAGTTACTTCGCCACTGGCAGCTTTAATACAATATTCAAGGATTTCTTCTCCCATCTCTTCAATGGTTTTTTCGCCACGAATAATTGCACCTGTGTCTATATCAATGATATCTCCCATTCGGTTGGTAAGGGCTGTATTTGTTGCTATTTTAATTACCGGACAAACAGGATTTCCTGTGGGTGTACCTAAACCTGTAGTAAATAATATTAATGTAGCACCACTGGCCGCTTTTCCGGTTGTAGCCTCTACATCATTTCCAGGGGTACATACCAGACTTAACCCTGGTTTAGTTGCAGGCTCAGTATAATCCAGAACATCCACTACAGGAGAAGTACCTGCTTTTTTAGCAGCGCCGGTACTTTTAATAGCATCGGTAATTAAACCGTCCTTTATATTTCCAGGTGATGGATTCATGTGAAATCCGGAACCCACAGCATGTGCCTGTGCATCATAATCCTGCATTAAGCTGATAAATTTCTCGGCAGTTGGTTTATCTACACATCTGTCAATTATATTTTGTTCCGCCCCGCATAGTTCCGGAAATTCTGCCAACAGCACCTTAGCCCCAAGTGCCACCAAAAGATCAGAAGTATAACCAACTGAAGGATTAGCAGAAATACCACTAAACCCATCGCTACCGCCACATTTAACACCAACACACAGCTTACTTAATGGCGCCGGGCTTCTTTCTATTTTGTTGATCTCTGTTAAACCCTCAAAAGTTTTAAGAATTGCGTCTTTTATTAACTGCTCTTCACTCTGACTTTGCTGCTGTTCAAAAATTAAGACCTTCTTATTGAATGTAGGATTGCGTTCTTTAATATCATCTAACAAACTTTGTGTTTGCAGGTGCTGACAACCAAGGCTAAGTATGGTAATACCTGCAACGTTTGGATGATCGGCATAAGCAGCTAATAAGTTACTTAACAAATCAGCATCCTGGCGCGTACCTCCGCAACCACCCTGGTGATTAAGGAATTTTATACCATCAACATTTTTGAATACTCTCTTTTTAGTTGCCTGAACAGCTGCAAGATTATCCAGATTAAAAGATTCTATTGATTCACCATCCTGATATGCAGTAAGCAACTGATCTGTAAACTGTTTGTACTTATCGGTTACATTATAGCCCAAAGTATTGTACAACGATTCTTTAATGACATCCATGTTCCTGTTTTCACAAAAAACCGTTGGTATGAACAACCAGTAATTTGCAGTTCCTACTTTACCATCCTGACGGTGATATCCGTTGAATGTTCTGTTTTGGAACTTTGATACATCTGGTGCCTGCCATTGATAATTTACTTCTCTGTAAGCATAATCCTGGGACGCATGATGAACATTTTCGGTAGTCATTAATCCTCCCTGAGGAATAAAAGCAGTTGCTTTGCCAACTAATACTCCATACATTAAAACATCCTCGCCAATTGCCCTTTCAGTTATAAAAAACTTATGCTTGGCGTGTATATCATCTTTCAGATCAAATGTTAAGTTATTCCATTCGATTTTTTGTCCTTTTTGCAAATCCTGCAAGGATACCAGAACATTATCGTCCGGATGTATTTGCAAAAAACTTTTATTAGTTATTATTGACATTATGCTTTTAATTCAAATATTTTATCCATTATCACCCATTTCTCACCAGGTTTAGAACCCGGGATTGCCTGCTGATATTTCCACATTAATTTTTCCCATTCCTGTACCTTTTCATTTGAGGCATCCATGGAACCTTTCTTTTCAAAGCTAAATTTACTATTTACTTCCATAATCATAAACAGCCTATTGCCATATCTGTAAATTTCCATTGTATCAATTCCGGCAGAGGTTATGCTCTCCTGAATTTCGGGCCATACCTGCTGATGCATTACTTCATACTCTTTGATCAGATCAGGATCGTCTACCAGATCAAGCGCTAAACAATATCTATTCATTTTATATATTTTCTAAGGTTTTAATGTTAACTCGTTTTAATTTTATATCCCTTAATACCATAT
>NZ_LGEL01000062.1 GCF_001636695.1 Pedobacter panaciterrae | reverse complement strand
AGATGTGTATAAGAGACAGAAATATGTACAAAGTGGTAAGCATTTTGCATTTTATCTATCAGTTTCTTTACATAAAAGAAAATAAAACAAGCAGGAATTAGCTTGCGGAATGATATATTAGCGTAATTCAATAGCAGGATTATTAGAGTAATATTCTTGTAGGTAAAATAATTTAGAAAATATGTTTTTGAAAAAATCTTCTGTCATTTTTGGTTTTTTAGTATTAGTAATCATAACATCATTTACTTATTTAAATAATAAAAAAACAGGTCATAAACCTAAGAAAGATAAAAGGCCAAATATTGTATTGATCATGGCCGACGATCTTGGATATTCGGATATAGGTTCATATGGTGGGGAAATAAAAACACCCAATCTGGATTACCTGGCCTCACAGGGAATCAGATATAAACGTTTTTATAATACTTCCCGTTGCTGCCCCTCAAGAGCAGCATTACTTACCGGAGTATACAACCATAATGCAGGTATAGGAGAAATGACTACAGATAGACATGTAGAAGGTTATCGTGGTGCATTAGGTACTGATGTGGTTACTCTGGCAGAAGTGCTTAAAGATGCAGGTTATAGGACCGCTATGTCAGGAAAATGGCATGTATCTAATACCGTTGAGCAAGCCACACCAGGAGCTCAGCTTGATTGGCTTAATCATAAAACAGAGCATCCACTATTTTCACCTATTGAACAGTATCCGACAAACAGGGGATTCGAAAAATATTTTGGAACGCTTTGGGGGATGGTAGATTATTTTGACCCATTCAGTTTAGTAAGTGGTACAACACCAATTAAAAGTGTTCCTAAAAATTATTATCATACTGATGCTATTAGTGATAGCGCCGCTACCTATATAAAAGATTTCAGTAAAGGAGATCAACCATTTTTCTTATATGTAGCGCAAAATGCTCCTCATTGGCCCTTACAAGCAAAGCCAGAAGATATTGAAAAATATAAAGACACTTATAAAGTTGGATGGGATGTAATAAGGGAAGCCAGATACAATAGGATGGTTAAGATGGGGATAATAGATTCAAAAACTACAAAGCTATCGCCACGCATCAATAACGATCTTAAATGGGAAAATAATCCTGACAGGGAATGGGGAGCAAGGGCGATGGCAGTGCATGCTGCAATGGTCGATGAGATGGATCAGGGAATTGGAAGGATAATAGATGCATTAAGGAAATCTGGAGAGTTGGATAACACCCTTATTGTGTTTTTGAGTGATAATGGTGCCAGTCCTGAAGATTGCTCCAGGTATGGTAAGGGATTCGACAGGCCTGGCGAGACAAGAGACGGAAAAGAGATTGTTTATCCTGTAAATAAGAAAGTAATGCCTGGCCCGCAAACCACTTTTGCTTCCATAGGTCAAAGATGGGCCAACGTTGCCAATACACCTTATCAGTATGCCAAAGAACAATCATATGAAGGAGGGGTGCGTACACCAATGATCGCTTTTTGGCCAAAAGGAATTACAGCAAAGAAAGGTTCTATGAGTAATCAGGTGGGGCATGTAATGGATTTTATGGCTACCTTCATAGATATTGCCCAGGCAAAGTATCCTGCTGTGTATAAAGGAAAATCAATTAAACCCACCCAGGGCTTAAGCTTAACTCCTTCATTTAATGGTAAAGATAATGATGGTCACGAATTTCTATTCAATGAGCATTATAACGCGCGATATGCACGCTCAAAAGAATGGAAGTTAGTCTCTCTTTCAAACGACAGTACCTGGCATCTTTATAAAATACAGGATGATGAAACAGAATTAAATGATCTTGCAGCTAAGTTTCCTGAAAAAGTAAAAGAGTTAAGCGAAAGATGGCATAAATGGGCTATAGATAACCATGCTTTGCCTAAAAAGAATACGAAGTAGCATTATCTGGTACCGTCACAAACACCTCTAAAATATCCTACTGATTCGGCTATTCCGGCTAAAGGGTCCTTCATGTCCTTTTCGTACTCTAAGCTGCAAGAGCCAGTATAATTGACCTTCCTGAGCATTTTTATAAATGCAGGAATGTCAATCACTCCGCGACCCAGTTCGCATGTAGAGCCATCTTTTGTGGCAGCAGTTACATTCTTTAGGTGCATGTCAAAAATACGCTTAGAAAACTTTTGGAAGTCAGCTACGGAATCGCGACCATCTCTTTTGTTGTGTCCCATGTCGAAGCATATTCCCACCCCTTCATTAAGATTTTTAATGAGGTTATATATGCTTTCAGCACTGGGGTATAACTTATCTTCCGGGCCATGGTTATGGATGGCATAACGGATATTATGTTCTTTGGTTTTTTGAGAAACATAATCAAGGTCGGCATGAGAGGGGATGCCTATAATCAAATCAACTCCAACTCTTTTGGCGTAGTCGAAAGCGCTGTCTATTTCTTCCTTGTTCTTGGTGTATATTGGTCCTACTGCATAGCCAGTTACGTCGTTCTCTTTAAGTTTAGCATGAAATACTGCAATCTCTTCTGTAGTACTTTTGTAAGGTAAATGAAAGTCTTTAATGCATAAATAATGCACATCAACCTTCTTCATCATTTTAAGCGATTCATCGAGATTGAAATTAACAAAGCTATAACCAGCAATACCTAACTTAAATGGATCTGGTTTTCCTTTGGCAGACTCCAGTTTAATTGGCGCGGCGTAAACAGATGGTATACTTGCTAGGCTAGTTGCGGCTAGTCCTAATATTCCTTGGTGCAAAAAACTTCTTCTTGTAGTCATGATGATTTCACTAGTTGTCGAATTTAGTGTTTAAATTCATTTAGTTCAAATTTCCATGAACGAAAACAGCCTACATTTCCACGAAAACGTTTGCGCAATGATTAAGGCTGTTTAATCAATAATACCATACTTCTTTTTAAGAGTCTTTGCTGTTTTATTTAACTCCTGGTCGCTCAAAGGGCGATCATAAAGAAAAAACCTTGAAATTTCGCCAATAAAGGACTCTGTGCCGGGATGTTCAATTGCGTCACGTTCCTGACCGATAGCCAGCTTAGAGGAATTGGCCAGTTTATTAACAGGGAAGGGGTGACTAACAACGGGCACAAGGCCGTTATTTAAATACAAAGAAAGCATCACAGTGTCCGTTCCTTTGCCCATTCTACCAATTAAAAGGTAATATTTTTCAAATTTAAGAACAGAGGTTGCCGTAACTTTAGGGTTGTTATTATCCCAGCGACCAAATGTTATCCCATTTCTACTGCCCATCCAAATACTATTATTGTCATTAAGTCCACCCCAAATACCTTCATAATTTCCGCCATTCTTTAGGTTTCCAAAAAAGGAATTTACATCCTTTAGTTCTCCAGATTGCTTTCCGGCCTTTAAAATACAAAGCCAGGTATAGCCGCTTCCTGTAAGTATATGGTCAAATGCATCCTCATCGTGAGCAACAAGTTCTTGTTTAACAAAAGTAATTGTATTGTGCCCGTTTAGTTCAGCAAGCTTGCTTCTTAAAGATGGCCTGCCAGAGCCTTTAACTTTCCGGCCTTCATCTCTTTTCACAAATTCCTTTACCGCAGGAGTCGAGGATTGATTTATCCATTTTTCAACCTTATTTTCCTGAGATGTAACAACACCCTGGTCAGCATCCAGATCGACAATTAAGCCTTTTTGAACAACTTTTTCAGGTGACTTGACTAATATGAAGCTACATGAGAGGGAAGCGAGAAATACCAGGATTAAAGCTTTATTATTCATTGTTCTAATTTACTAAAGAATGCTAATTAAAAGAATGTACGTTGCTTTAAGATAATTATTTAATCAATCAGATTTTTATTCAGATAATTTTTCTTAAAAGCAACGTATGCTAAAGGAATAAATAGTGGGGGTAATAGCCATGCAATTCTGTACAGAATGACAACGAATACAAGGTTGAATAGTATAAAAATCCATATCAGGTACTTTTTCATATTTAAGCCTATCCAATGCAGTAAACTTCTAAATAAGATCATAATGCTAAAACCTTGTAAAAGGAGACTAATTGAGTTTATTCCGAAGTTAGTTACAAACCATAATATTTCAGGGAGCATTAATATCACATAATTTAAAAAGAACCCTAAAAAAAGTTTAACCACACTGTAAGGGAAGTTGCGGGAAAAATACAAATACGTTTCGTTAAAGCGAAAGTCATTGTAAATAAGTAGAAAATGTGCTGTTACTATCATTAGTAAAACCAAACTTGCAACAGTAGTAGTATCCTTGATATCTGAGAAAATGGTAAATGCCCCAATAATAAGACACCAGGAAATTACCTTTGTAATCAAATAAGTTATTTTTAGCCTATCAAAAACAAAGAATGTAAAGAGAAGCAAAAATGGTTTATTCCAGTTCTTTACTAATTTAATGAAAAGAGTTTGACTATCAACATTTACCAGCCTGTTAGTATGTCTTATGTATATCCAGACACTTAAAATTATTAGTGCTAGTAAGTAAAGTAAAATAGTAACCGGGATAATATAATGATCAAAATTAAAACCGATTACAACCGCAAATAAGGCATAAATAACCAACGGAAGAAATATGCTAAACTGAATATAGAACCAACTTTTAAATTGCTGCCATTTATTAAAGGATGAAACACTATGATATAGAAATTCATTGCTTCTTGCGTCAAACTGCGTGGTAATATATTGCCAACTTTTAACGGCATAAATAAAAGCAGCCAGAAAGAAGGAACCCATAATTACCGGACTACTTACTAATGATAGTGTAATCATTAAATTCCAAAAAGTAAATGCCCAGATAGGAACACTGCCAAGCGTATTGATGAAAAAACAATAGCAAAGGATAGTGCCGAATAAAAAAATCAACATTCCAGAGTGCATCCGGTAAAATCCTGATGAGAATACCTTCATCAATACATTTGTCAATGGTGATTGTCTCATTGCTCCATTGTTAATGTTTGTTTATCAACCAGTAACACATGAGCCTTTATTAAAAGCTCTTCATTTAAAGGCTGATGTGAAGATAAAAGGAAAGTAGTGTCTTCTTCGTGATGTTTTTTGAGTATCCACTGGCATAATATGATCAAAGATTCCGGGTCAATAGTAATCAACGGCTCATCAAGGAGAATCACTTTAGGTCTGCCAAGAAAAGCAAGTACCAATGAAAGCTTCTTAAGCATCCCGCTTGAATAAGAACCTATTGCATTGCTAAGGTAACCTTCCATTTTCATGCTTTCTATGAAAGGTAATTCCTGGCCTGGAGTTGCCTGTTTTGCCTTTGCGAACAAAGCTATCATTTCCCAACCTGTTAAAAATTCAGGATAAACAGGCTCTGCATCGGCAAAGTTCACCATTTTTCTATAGGCAACACCGTTCTTTTTAACACTTACATTGTTGAGTAATATTTCTCCATCAAAGAATAGAAATCCCCCGATGGACTTAAGCAAAGTGCTTTTCCCTGAGCCATTAATCCCTTTAATCCAGTATAGACCAGGTTTAATTGTAAGGTTTGTTACCTCTAAAATGGGGTTTTGACCATAGGATTTCCGAAAATTGTTAAAATACAGCATCCAGTATATTTAATTTAGGAAGTGGCAGTTTTGAACTATTAGAGGAATTGATGAATGAAATGTTACATCTTAGGGTTGTTTCCTTCATAATTACTACATTTGCCGCAATTATGTTCAGAGGCCTTATTGCTTTCTCTTTAATCTTTATGATGTTGACTGCTAATTTTAGCAGATTCTTCATCTATGCGGGATTTGAGCTGAATAAGAATTACATAGCATCTGAACTTTGTGAAAACAGAGACAAACCAATGATGCATTGTAACGGGAAATGTTACCTGATGAAAAAGCTTAAACAGGCCGAAGAAAAAGAGAAAAATCAAAGCCGTGCCGCTCAAAAAAACCATTTTCAGGAAGCACTGATTACTCACAAAACAAACTTTAATTTTTTACCCCAACTAATTAAAGTAATTAAAGCTGTAGAGCTGCCTTTTGCACTTCCAAGGCATTCTTCTGCTATATTCCATCCACCACAGGTATAGCTACTACCCGAAACAGAATATCATATTCTGATATTTCATGGAATAACAATTATACTTTAATTTTTTATAATGCACCTATTCAGATACTTATATACATCTATAGGGCTGGTTATGATATTTTTTCATGTGCAAGCCCAAACACAGCCTGTTAAAGGCCATATTTATGATTCTCAAACACGCCAGCCTTTAGCAGGCGTTATTTTAACAACAAATACCGCTCAGCAAGTGGGTAAGTCAGATATCAAAGGATATTTTGAAATCAGCGGCGATCAACCAGATGGGCAAGTAAGGGCATTCCTGCCCGGCTACAAATCTCAGATCATTAAAATTAATCCTAACCAAAATGACCTGAATGTTCAACTTGAAGCAGACGGAGTTAGTCTCAATGAAGTTAGAATTGCAGGTTATAGTGAAAACAAAACAAGTAAGGAAACTGCAGGAGGTATATCGTTAATAACCTCAAGAGACATCAACCGGGGAAGCGCGGTTTCTTTACAACCGGCACTGAATTCAATCCCGGGAGTTAGGATGGATCAAAGTACACTTTCAGAAGCCAGGATTTCAATAAGAGGTAATGGAGTACGCGCATCTTACGGCATTCGTAACGTGAAGATTTATGTAAATGAAATCCCCGTTACTGAAGCTGACGGGACTACCAGAATTGAAGCTCTTGATGTGAATAGCGTCGGTAGAGCAGAGGTGATAAAAGGTCCTGCTTCAAGCATATATGGGGCAGGAACAGCGGGAGTTATTAATTTTCAGCTGCAAAGATCTCCTTACCAGGAACAAAGTATAGAAGCGTCTGCACTGGTGGGTTCCTATGGTTTACATCGTTTAGCTACCACTTATAGAAGTGGTGGAGACAAGGTGAATAGCTATGCTTCTTATGGCTGGCAGGAATATGACGGCTATCGCGAGCATAGTAAAGATATGCGTAGATTTTTAACCGGTAACTTCCAACTTTTTCCCAGTGATAAACGAATTGTTACATTAATCCTGAACAGAACAACACAGTATTCCCAAATCCCGGGATCATTAACAATGGATCAGGTTGCAGTAAATCCGCTGCAGGCAAATGCTACTAATCTTGAAAAAGCTGCTGGCAGATACCAGAATTGGACCAGGGTGGGTTTGGGACAGCAGTATCAATTCAGTGATCAGTTCTCAAATACCACGAGTGTTTTTACCTATTTCTACGATTTGAATCATCCGCTTCCTTATGCATACATCCGAAACACCTACCAAAGTTATGGAGGCAGGACGCGCTTTGCTTACGATCCTGGTTTTAGAGTTCTACCTACCAAATTTACAATTGGTGCAGAATTTAACAGCGGACTAACCAAGGGAACCCAATATGTAAATAACCATGGTAAGGAAGGAGTGATGAATTCTAATATTGATTATCAAAATACACAATATTCATTGTTTTATCAGTCTGAAACAGAATTGTCTACGAAGACCACCTTAACTTTAGGTGTTAGTTACAATAGTCTCAATTACGATGTTCATGACTACCTGAAGCAGAACCAAAGCGGTATAAAAAAGTTCGATCCGCAAGCCACTCCACGCATTGCCCTTAGTCATACTTTTAGCGATGAAATCAGCTTACATGCAAGTGTGAGTTCCGGATTCTCGCCTCCCTCAAGTTCCGAAATAAAGAATGTAGATGGGTCTATCAATCCAAATTTGCAAGCAGAAAAGGGTCTGAATTATGAATTTAATGCAAAAGGAAATCTTTTAAAATCCAGACTCGAGTATGATCTGGCCCTATTTAAGTTGGATATGAAAGGGGAACTCATTGCCCAGTCTATACAGCAGGGCATTACGATTTACAACAATTCAGGTAAAACCAGTCATAACGGAATTGAACTCTCATTGTCATATCAGTTATTCAAGGCCGAAGATAATAGCCAGATACTCAGCTTTCGGCCATTTGCCGCAATAACTTATTCCGATTTTAAATTTAAAGATTATAAAACCTTAAATGCTCAAAACCAGGTTACTGCGACGTATGATGGAAATGAGCTGACAGGTATAGCACCATGGATGATAAATGCTGGAGTGGATATTGAAACAAAAAATGGGTTGTATTTTTATGGAAGTTATTTTTATAGCGATAAATTACCTCTAAACGATGCAAATACAGATTACAATCCTTCCTATAATATAGTAAATGCGAAATTGGGGTTCAAAAAACAAATAGTTAAGTATCTTGAATTAAACGTTTATGCCGGTTTAGATAATATCTTAAATAAAAGCTACAGTTCAATTGTATCATTAAATGCTGCAGGATTTAACGGAGGTCAGCCCGCATACTTTAATCCCTCACCAAAACGAAATGGCTATGGTGGGTTAAATGTTAAATACATATTCTAACAATTACTAAAATGAACAGAATAATCACAGTACTTTTTACAGCATTCATATTTCTTACATCGTGTAAACAAAAACAAGTTAAAACAGAAATCAGCACGCTGGATACTGGAGGAATAGCTGTAGGACCTTACCTTACTCATGATAATAAAGGTAATGCGGTTCTTTGCTGGTCAGAGAAATATGGTAGGGATTCTCTCTATCACATACGGTATGCAAGTTATAATGAACAAACCAATACCTTTAACAGTCCGGTTACTGTTCCCGCATCCAGCGGGATCAGTACATCGGCAGAGAGTATGAGTAAAGTAGCTTTTAAAGCCGATGGAACTATAATAGCCGTATATTCAAAGCGATTTCCTAATGAAAAGAACCCTTACGCGGGTGCTATTTATTATAGTTCATCAACCGATAATGGAAAAACCTGGTCTGCATCACAGTTTCTGCATTCAGATACTACCCATAATTACGGACGCAGCTTTTTTGACATTACAACCTTAAAGGATGGAGAAATTGCTGCAGTATGGCTTGACGGGCGTTATGGCAAGCGCATTAAAGGTTCAGCGTTATTCTTTGCCAGAACTACAAAAGGAAAAGGTTTTGGTATAGATACCTGCCTAGAAAAAGGTACTTGTGAATGCTGCAGAACTGATATCCTTTCAGATAAAGAAGGTAACATTCATTTAGCTTATAGAAACATCACATTCCCAACAGGACTTTCAGATAAGCAGGTGCGGGATATGGGATATAAAATGTCTGCCGACTATGGAAAGACCTTCAGTGCAGTAAAAACTATTAGTAACGACAATTGGCAAATAGATGGTTGTCCACATTCAGGACCTTCAATTGCCGTTACGAAAGATGGTGTAAATGCAGTTTGGTTTACAGCAGGTGGTGGCTCAGGTATCTATGGTGCTTCATCAAGTATGAGCAAGGGATTTAATAAACGAACACTAATTACGGCTGAGGGAAGGCATCCTCAGTTAATTTCTCTATTAAATGATCAATTGATAATGGTTTGTGAAGAACTAAAAGATGAACCTGAAGAAAAGCCAATGGAAATGAAGCATTCCCATGGAGGCATGGCTATGAATAATGGCCCAGTTGCAAATTCCAAAATAGTATTGAAAAGTTTAACATCACCAACAGAAGATAAAGCAATCTCAATTACTGATGGACAACATGCAGATCATCATCCAGTAATCACATCTCTAAATAAAGGGACGTTAATTGCTTGGGTAAGAGAAAAAGACGGGCGATCGGAAGTATGTTATACCAACATGAATATCGATTAATCATATTTTGCTACTTTTTTGATGATGTATTAACATACTGTATCAAAAAAGTAGCGAATTTTCTTAAAACTCTTTCATTATCAAAATGTTCTAAATACAAAGCCTTATATTATGAAATTCAAAAAAGTAGATTACCCAATAACCTCCTTTGGATTTATAGCTGGGCTTGCAGTTGGCATAGTTGTAGGTGTTTTATTTACCCAAGCTAAAACTGCTGGTAAAGTTAAAGAAGGACAAACGAATGAGCAAACAGATCTTATTAAAACAAATGAAGTAGCTGATCACCTGGCATATCTTGGCCACAAGGCCGAGCAAAGTGCTATAGATTAAAGTTATTTTTATCTACAAGTTGAGTAATAATTTTCTTGTAGTGGGTAATTAATAAGAGTGGAACAGATTGAAATGGCTATAAATACCCTTAATGCCATTGGTATGCTATTTGTCTATATGCACAGCGTGATAGCAGTTATTTCTGTCACGATTTGTCCTCCTTGTTTAACATAGTTTAATGAAAGTAACATACACACAAATTCAATCCAGGAAAATTCTTCTTGCTTTTTTGGCTATTGTAATTGTTTTAGCGGTGGCGGCACTTTTCGTGCGTAACTCCATATCGCATAAATTGGAAAATATAGTTAAGCAAGCTAACAATGTAGAGGTTGATAGCTCTAAACCTCAGCAAATACTGCTGCTATTGCATCAGGCCGAAGAGGATTTTCAGGAGTCTCTACTTAACGTTAAGAGTACAAAAAGTGCGAACTATAAATCAAAACTATCTCAAGCTTTTGTTGAGATTGATACCTTGTTAAAAAGAACAACTGATACGGTTCAACTTACATCAGGTCAAAATATTAAAGTGAAAGAATGGTACAATAAAAAACTGCTGCTCTCAGATAAACTTTATTCACTTAAGCATAATTTCGATTCATTACTAACTGTCTACGCTTCTTTCGAAGTCGAAGGAAGTAAAGGAGACGAGAAACTACTTAACACTATCAAGTCAAGTAACAACGTAAAAACCAAAACTGATACTATACGTAAGGCAGTAATTGTTCAGAGAAAAGGTCTGTTTTCAAGATTAAAAGATGCAATTTCTAACAAAGCAGCTAATTCTCCGCCTACAGCGGTAGTAGAAATTAATCATAGGCAGGTAACTGAGAACTCAGCACTTTCAACACGAAAAAGAATAGGCAGAGACAGAGCTGTGTATTTAAATAAATTGCAGGAGCTACAGGAACGAAATGTAAAAATGCTTACCATGCAGCGTGAACTGATAAGTCTGAACGATCATATAAGTACTGAGCTTGAAAACATTATTAATGAGGTTAAGGCACTCAATTACAATATGGCCGATGAATTTAAAGCAATGGCCTTTAAAAGCTATCAGGAATCAACAGGATTGTTAAATAGATTGTATTTGGCAGCACTTTTTTTAGTATTGGTTTTTGCTGTGCTGCTCATTGTATTTATTGTAAAGCTTAATGGTTCAGAAGTACAATTGCGCAAAGAGAATGAAAGAGCGGTAACCATTGCACAGCAAAAAATGGACCTTTTACTACATATGAGCCATGAAATAAGAAATCCGTTAACAGCTATTAAAGGCTTCCTTTACATATTCAGTCAAACAGAATTATCAAAACGTCAATCTGATATGTTAGACTCCATTAGATTATCATCTGATATGCTTCTAGGTACATTAAATGATACGCTAGACGCGGCTAAAATGGAGAACAGTGAATTTAAGTTCAATAGCGATCCATTTAATCCCGATTTCATATTGAAAGGTGTAATAGAAAACATGGAATTTAGTGCTACAAAGAAAAAATTAGTATTGAATTACGAATTTCAGGGAGATAAAGAAGCCATTTTGCTTGGAGATAGTTTTAGGTTAAAGCAAATTATGATTAATCTTTTAAGTAATGCAATAAAGTACACCAAAGAAGGGGAGATCAGAGTAACTGCTGTTTTAAATAAGGTGGCTGAAAGACCTATTTTAGAGGTTGATATAGCAGATACCGGAATGGGAATCAGTGCCGATCAGCAGGCTAACCTGTTCTCTAAATATTATCAAACAAATTCATCAAAAGGTAAAACAGGTACAGGTCTGGGATTATACATTTGCAAACAGTTTGTGGAACTTCAGGGTGGCAAAATAAACGCAAAGAGTGTAGAGGGGATGGGAAGTACCTTTAGTTTTAACATTCCATATCTGGAAAATATCAACAATGGAGAGATTGCAGGAAATCAGACAGCAGAAGATCCCCTTTCGTTACTTAATGGAATTAGCATACTTGCTGTTGATGACAATGAACTTAATCTGAAGTTCCTGAAAATGATGACACAAAAATGGAACGTTAAATTCTATAGTGCAGCAAATGGGAAAGAAGCTTTAGATATTCTTGCCCAGGAAACAGTAACTGTAGTTTTAACTGATATTCAAATGCCTGAAATGGATGGTTATGAATTGCTGCAGTCTATAAAAAAACTGCCTGATCCATTGAACAACCTACCAGTGATTGTTATTAGCGCAAGCCCCGAGAAATTTGAAATAAACAAGATCCTTACTAGAGGGTTTTCGGGAGTTGTTAGCAAGCCTTTTGTAGAGTCTGGTTTAATTGAACAGATCATTAAAGCATTAAAGGGATAATATTTGTGTTATATAAAAAAAAGGATTGTGCTTATACAATCCTCTTTTTTTACAATTATTTTCTGCGCTTTAGTGTCTACCGTTATTACCATTCCTGTTATCATGTTTGTCATTGCCTCTGGCTTCACGATGTTGATCTCTGTTGTTCGCAGGTCTTGCCTGTCTAACGTTTCTATTATCTCTAATTACAACTTGTTTTCCTTTATAGCCTTTGAACTTGCTATATTCTTTAACATGAGTTTTGTGAGATAAATAGGGTTTAGGAGAATTAATTACAACTTTGTAACTATTATATAAGTCGTAATTCCTATATCTTGCAGGTAAGCTAGTATTAAATATCCATTTTCCATTATTTAGGTAAATGTATTGTTTAGTAGGTATATTGTAATATGCATCTATATCAGGTAAATAATAGTAATCAACATGATCATAACCAGCCGGACCCCATTGAGGTTGAGAACCTATATTTATATTTAAGCTTACCTGTGCTTTAGTGTCTATGCTGCTTAAGGAAGCTACTCGGAAAATTACAGCTAAAAGGATTCTTTTCATTTTGTATGTGTTTTATTTGATAGCGATAATGCAATTTGCATGCCGTTAAAAACTACCACATGTGATAAATCTGCCAGATATGTAAATTCGCCGACGGACAGCAATAATACACCGACAGATCAAGAATAATCTTTTATATTAGAGAGATATTCATAAAACTGGAAAAAATCAGATGAGAGCTCCTGTACTAACTTTACTATTTTTATTATTTGCTTTTGTAACTAATGCTCAGTCAATATATGTAAGACTGATTACTAATAAAGGAAACATTACCTTGGTTTTGTATGATAAAACACCTAACCATAGGGATATGTTTCTGCAGACCATTAAAAAAGGGCTGTACAATAATGCGCAGTTTAATCGTGTCATTAAGTCCTTTGTAAGTCAGGGAGGGGAACTTGACGAAACTATTCTGGAAAGAGGGAAACAACATCCTGAGTTGCCGTTACAGCGATTAGCCGCAGAAATAACGCCAACATTGTTTCATAAAAAGGGCGCAATTGGTGCCGGCAGAAACGATAATCCTGAAAAGAGTTCATATCTAACCCAAATATATCTTGTAGTAGGTAAGCAGCAAACAGACGAACAACTTGATGCTCTGGAAAAGAAAAAAGGTATCAAATTCTCTTCATCACAGCGAGCTGCTTATAAATCAATAGGAGGAACCCCTCATTTGGATAACGACTACACAGTATTTGGAGAAATAGTAGAAGGAATGGATGTTGCCGATGCAATAAATTCTGTAAAAACAGACAAAAATGATCTCCCTATAGAACCTGTAACCTTTAAACCAGTCATCCTATCCAAAAAAGAAGTGTCAAAGTTTAAAAAATAGAAGATGAAAACAGCGCTCTTAACAATATTATTTCTATTGGTGAACTTCCAAAAACCAACAATTGATACTGATAAAGACAGATGGAAACCCTATTATATTGATGTCTTACCAACGGTTATAGCTAACAATTGGGTATTGCCATTTGACGTATCCAACAGAAAAGACATAAAACAAATAAAGATAATCAGCATATTTGGAGATCATCGCGATAGTTTCTACAAAGGACACATACATACCGCAATAGACATCAATCCTGCAAATCCTAAAACAAGTTTGGTAAGTGTTTATCCAATTGCTAAAGGTGTGGTATGCTCCGTACATTTAGCCGAAAACCAACAAACCATAGTAGTAAAACATAAACTTGCTGATGGTAAATTAATCTTTACGTCATATAAACATTTAAAGGAGGTGTATGTTGTTCAAGGGCAGCAGGTAACAGAACAAACGAAACTTGCCCGTTTATTTACAAAACAAGAATCAAAGAAATACGGAGGAGATTACCACCACCTTCATCTCGAGATTCGTAAAAGTTTCGATGATTATGGATGCGCTAGCTGGTTAACTATGAACCAAAAACAGCTCGATCAGCGTTTTTATAATCCTTTAATCTTTTTAAAAACAAAATTGAAAAGTTAGTAAGCCAGTTGGTATATTTAGTAATAGGAATTTAGATAATTTATATGGATGCACATGAATTAAGAATTGGAAACATTGTTGGCCTTAAAGATGGAAGCTGGTTTGTAGTAACTGAAGATCATTTTAAAACGTTAGAATTTTGGGAGTCATTTCATGGTTCCTATCAGGGAGTTCCAATAAACGAATATTGGGCATCCTCACTTGGGCTACAGGTAAAACTAAGCTCCTTTATTACCTATATAGAAGATAATCAGGGTCAAAGCAACGAATTCAATTTATTAAATTCAGTTGATGAAAATGATCGTGAAATCTGGATTGTGCAGTATAATGAGCACACTTTAAAGCGCGTAGAATATGTTCACCAGATCCAAAATCTCTTCTTCGCCATTGGCGATTATGAACTAACATTAGCCTTGTAATGTCGTTAAACCCCGAACTGGTTTAAATGGTGATTTAGGTGTTTATAAAACATATTGTTCCATTCTTTCTTAGTAAGAATACCAAATGAATGCGATTCCTTATTATCGAATTGACTTTCTCCCAATTGCTGAGTTTTTTCGATATAACTAATCAACCGGGCTTTTTCAGTTTCAAAAATCTTAGGGTCAGTAATTACAAATTGTGGTGCAGTAGCTCCGTTTTTGCCATAAGGCTTTTCATTGACAACCTTATTCTTGATCATCATTTTTAAGATAAATTTCAAAAAAGCTTTTGGTTTTTTATGTATATCATCGTAAACCAATTCATAAGTTACATTGCAATGTGCCAACATCCGTGCAACATCCATTTTGCCCCATTCTGGTTGACTTTCAGGTGTTAAATTATTGATTCTTGCAATTATCTCATCAGAAACAGGTTTAGTGAAGATATTAGGTAATGTCATTTTTAACGGTGCTAATTAAGATTAATGTTATACCCGTTGTAGATTAACAATAGGGCGGCATGAAGTTAATTAAAAAAACTAAAACTACCACCGTAATCACGTATGTGATCTCTGTAAACACTATGGTAATGTACATCTGTCGGAAATACCGCACCCGGCTGACAAATAAACTCAATCCATACAGACGGACCATCAATTCGCACATAGTCAGCCTTGTTAGCTAGTAAAGGACTGCCAGAATATGATATGAAAGTATTATCTATTTCTCTAGTATAAATTGTCATTAATTTTTTAGAAGTAATATCATCTGCAATTTGAACCCAATCCTTCATAGCTTCAATTACCATAGCTTTTTGCTGCTTATTTAACGAACCCACTTTTAATCCGGCTTTTGTAGCAGGGAATTTACCATCAGCGCCCGGGCCAATAGATACATCACTAAAGTTAAGGCTTAACTTAGCGATTTCTAATTGTTCAGGATTTAAAGAGGCAAGCATGTTTGCCATATGATCATGGTTGTCTTTAAGAGGAGTGTAGGTAACTCCATTATTAGTCCAGGTTTTAGGTTCTAAGCCAATAAAAAGGGGGGAAGCGCTAATGATCTTACCATTGTCAAATGTTAAATTAATTGCCAGATGATGGCCACCCAACTGTAGCTGCCATTTACCGGCTAAAGTTGGTTTACCCAAAAAAGCAATGATATAATTTCCTGAAGAGTACCCCTTTCTGTTGGTACCCAGAAAACTATCAGCAGCCAAAATTTGCATTGCCTGGTCGTAACCTTTTGAAGGAAGAGTTCCCAATGCAGCTCTAACTACTGTTTTGGCATTTTGTAGCTGTAGATCTGTTAATGAATCTAATAATATACCAACTCTACATTGTAATCCACATGGAAGGTTAGTCCATTTAGTAGCATTCTCTTTAGTGTAATCAATAACAGCTGCCTTTTTTTGATCAGCATTCAACGATTCAATGAAAATATTGGCTGCACTTATAACCGTCTTAATTGGTGTCGCCTCGGTGTTTTGGTGGCAAGCCAATAAAAATATTATACAGAATAGAGTGCTCAGATATTTCATTTGATTTTTTTATACAAATTATGAAAAATCAAATGAAATGCTGAACATAGTGGTGATTTTTAAAAGAGCAAATCCCTTTAATATGAATGTCTTGTAATAAATACCTATTTTACATTCAAATTCAATTGTCTTAAAACATATTTATTTTATCGGAATTAGAGTATGGATTTAAAACTGAAAGGGAAAACTGCTTTTATAAGTGGTTCTACAGCAGGAATAGGCTTTGCCATTGCGTACAGCTTATTAAAAGAAGAGGTAAAAGTCATTATCAATGGTCGTACTAAGCAAGGTGTTGGCAATGCTGTTCAAAAATTAAAGAATCTGGTTAAAGATGCGGATGTTTTAGGGTTAGCTGCCGATTTTGGGAATACTGAAGAAGTTAATACATTAATTAAAAGCCTTCCTGATATAGATATACTCATTAATAATGCAGGTATTTTTGAACCAAAACGCTTTGAAGAAATACCCGACGAGGACTGGTTCAGATTTTTTGAAGTAAACGTTATGAGTGGCATTAGGTTATCCCGTAACATATTTCCAAAAATGTTGAAGAAAAACTGGGGCCGAATTATATTTATCTCTAGTGAATCCGCAGTTTTTATCCCAGATGAGATGATCCATTATGGGATGACTAAAACAGCACAATTAGCCATTAGTCGTGGACTTGCAGAATTAAGCAAAAACACAAATGTAACCGTAAATAGCATTCTCCCTGGGCCAACCAAATCTCAGGGTGTCGGTACTTTTATTGAAGATTTAGCAAAAGCCGGAAACATGTCAATAGCAGAAGTAGAAGTCGATTTTTTCAAGAATATGCGCCCAACTTCTTTGCTACAGAGATTTCTTTCAGTTGAAGAAATTGCAAATACAGTTACTTATTATGCCAGTCCATTGGCATCCGGTACAAATGGTGCTGCAATACGCGTAGAAGGTGGATTGGTAAGATCAATCCTTTAAAGAATTCCATTGGTGGTGGTAATTATATTATGGAAACCTATAGAGGTGAATTGTTTAATCATGAAATGTGGCTTTGTCAGGTTACGGTTGATGTATTCTATAAGTTGCCAAAAGCTATCTATATTGGTTATATAAATGCGTTATAAAATTAATTTAGTATAAATTGTTATCATAGTTTCGCATAGGTGAATCGTTACAAATGGTAGGAGAAGAAGATCAAACAGAATTTTTAAATATCATATCATTTTAAAAGCTAAAAAGAGAAGCACTACTGAAGAAAAGATAATAAGCACAGTAGTAATTATATGTGGACCAGAATATTAACTAATTTATTAAAAGGATCGCGTACAAAAAATCTACGAACACCCCAAGGCTCAGTAACTGGACCGTATTCAATTGGTATTCCGAAATCCTTTACTCGCTTAACTATCTCATCAATCTCATCAACCTCAATAGATAAATCAGGTACAGGTGTACCAGAACCTCCCTCAGTAGCGAAACTAATTTGAATGGTTTGCTTCTCATCAGAACCATATGTCCTTATCCAGCCATGGTCCATTAATAAATCAAGTCCCAGCACAATTTCATAGAATTGTTTGGCTGCATCAATGTTTTGGGTTGATATATTTAAAACTATTCTTTTAACTTTCATGAGTTGTTTTTAAGTTTTTAATAAAAGTTGACGAATATTTCTTTGGTTTCATGCCAATATACTGTTCAAAGACTCTAGTGAAATGGCTCAGATTGGTAAATCCCAACTCATATCCAACCTCCGATACTGTCAATCGCTTTTCTTTCAATAGCCTTTCTGCTTCCTGCATCCTTAAAGACTGATAATATTCAAAAATACCTTTTCCAAAGGCCTGTTTAAAAAGTTTCCTCATTTTGGGCGCACTCATACCGGCCTCTATGGTTAATGCGGCAATGTCGGGTGGTTCACTTAATTGAGATTGCAAACGGAATTTTACTGCATATATGGCTTTAATATCGTCTATATGCATAGCGCTTATTGGAACTGCCTCACGTTGCATAAGTAAAGCAAAGATATAACACAGTAATTCTTCACATTTCAATTTGAAAAAGTGACTTTCCATGCTTTCGGGAACTGGTTGATGAAGGAACTCGCTAGCGGTTTTGATCATTTCTGCCGAAATGCTTGTCTCAAAAACAAAATTATTGTTAACCTCCAACACGCTTGCTACTACAGGATGTTGGATCTCTCCAAAAACCTGGTATAGATACTTACGTGAAACAGCTATAGTCACACTTCCAAAAATGGTATTTAAGGGCATAGCGATGATGGATGAAATAGCATGCTTACAGATCAATACATTGGGTTGTTCGGTTGATAATTGTGTTTCGGACTGTATGAGCGGAGGGAAAATTCCGCTTAGCAAGAAAACAATATCATCCTGTCCTTCAGCCAATTCATTTGTCCGCTCAATAAAAACATCTTCTTTAAGGTAATAATTGCGTACCATCACACGGATATCCCTTCCCCACGAAAAGCCTGTAAGATATCCTGCTCCCTTGCTTTTGGGAATATCTATATACCGCCCCCGGATGGTGGCACCAATTGCGCGGGCAAATTCGTGAGTGATGCCCGAGCCCTTATCTGTAATAGATATTTTCATTTAGGACTATTTTAGTTTTATTTCTGACTATTTTATTTGTAAAAGTAATCACAATTTTGAAAGTAGAAAATAAGATTTTAATTATAAGATATGTTATTAGATAACAAACAAGTAGCCATTATAGGCGGTGGTCCTGGTGGTTTAACTCTGGCAAGGCTTTTACAACTCAAAGGCGCAAATGTAAAAGTTTACGAGAGAGATATTAATGCAGCTGCACGTGTACAAGGAGCGACCCTTGATCTGCATCATGGATCTGGATTGAAAGCAGTTGAGGCTGCAGGATTGATGGATGCATTTAAAGCTACTTACAGACCAGGCAACGAAAAAGGTCGTGTTCTTGATAAATATGCTAACATTGTCTATGACGAACATAGCATAGTACCCTCTGAAGATTTTAATAGTTATTCTTTCAGGCCAGAAATTGATAGGGGCCCTTTAAGAGACATGCTATTAAACTCGCTTCATGCTGAAACAGTTGTTTGGGATAGCCAGTTATTATGGATTTCACAGATAGGAGATGGGTGGATAATGAGGTTTAAAAATGGTACCGAAGCTACCGCAGATTTGATTATTGGAGCAGATGGAGCCAATTCAAAGGTGCGTTCCGTTGTTACGCCCATTAAACCTTTCTACTCAGGTGTGGTAATTATACAGGGTAACGTAGAAAATGCTGAGGTAGCAACTCCCAGTATTCACAAATTATTAAAAGACGGAAAGATATATGGCTACGGTGATGAGAAATTTATACACGTATCTTCAAAAGGTGATGGCAGTATAGACTTTTATATTAGCTCGAAAAAAGATGAAAACTGGCTGCAAACCAACGATATTGATTTTACAGATCCAATTCAAGTGAATGATTGGTTTAAAGAAGAGTTCTCTGGTTGGGATGAAGTATGGTTTGAGTTGATTAGAAATACTGGTTTGCCACTTTTGCTTCGCCCTCAATATTGCATACCATTGGATCAAACGTGGGAGGCTCAACCAAATATAACCCTGCTCGGAGATGCAGCTCACATTATGCCGCCATCAGGTGAGGGTGTTAATCTGGCTATGCTGGATGCTTTGGAGTTATGCGAATGCCTTAACAATGAAGAATTTAACAACACACAGTCGGCCATTGCATCTTACGAAGAAATAATGCGTGCCAGAGCTACAAAAGAAGCAGAAGAATCACTTGAAATGGCACAATGGATGCATGCAGTTGATGCGCTAAATAGTATGGTACAAATGCTTAATCAAGGTCAATAACAAGTTAGCGCATTACAAATCTGTCCTCAAAACAGCGCCGTTGCCTGCATTCGTAACTAATGCTCTATACTGACTTAGCCATCTGGATTGTAATGGTTTTTTAACCGGTACAAACATTGTTTTTCTTTTGGCAATTTCCTCATCATCCAAATTAACAGATAAGATATAATTATCTACGTCAATATGGATTTCGTCACCATTCTTTAATAAGCCAATCATTCCACCTTCGGCCGCCTCCGGTGATACATGGCCAATCGATGCACCTCTTGTTGCACCACTAAACCTTCCATCAGTAATTAAAGCAACGGAACTTCCTAATCCCATACCCATGATCAGACTTGTAGGAGTCAACATTTCCTGCATACCAGGTCCACCCTTAGGGCCTTCATATCTTATTACAACAACATCGCCTGCCTTTACTTCTTTCATCAGTATACCCGCAACAGCCTCATCCTGGCCATCATAGCATACAGCTTTACCAGTAAACACCCTTGCTCCCGTAAGGCCAGCTGTTTTTACCACTGCACCTTCCTCAGCCAGGTTACCATAAAGAATGGCTAATCCGCCTACCGGACTGTAAGGATTGTCTATAGTACGGATGATATTTTCATCTTTAATTTCTGCATTCGCAATCTTCTCCAGTAAAGTTTCCCCGCCGATTGTCAAATTATCCAATAAAACTGCATTGCCTCTTTTCGTCATTTCTTTCATCACTGCATTTACGCCTCCAGCCTTATTGATATCTTCCATATGAACGGTTGATAAACTAGGAGATATTTTAGCAATATGAGCAACTTTTTTGGAAATTTCGTTGATGTCTTTTAGTTTGAAATCAACACCCGCTTCATTAGCTATAGCCAGCATATGTAAAACCGTATTGGAACTTCCGCCCATTGCCATATCTACAGCAAAAGCATTCCTTATGGCATTTTCATTCAGAATACTTTTCAACTTAAACTTTTTACCTGTCACTTCATCTTTTGCTATTTCACAAATATGTTTTGCGGCACTTCTGTAAAGCGCTTCACGTTCGCTCGTTTGGGCTAGTATTGTTCCATTTCCGGGTAACGCAATACCCATAGCTTCCATCAAAGTGTTCATTGAATTCGCGGTAAACATGCCAGAACAACTTCCCCCGCTAGGGCAGGCATTACATTCAATATCCAAAAGCTCTTCATCACTCATTTTTCCTGCCTCGTGTTTTCCTACAGCTTCAAATGCAGTGGCCAGATCAATTGGTGTTCCGTCTTTTTTATACCCTTTGGCCATTGGGCCGCCACTTACAAAAATTGTAGGCACATTCACTCTAAGTGCACCCATAATCATTCCTGGAACTATTTTATCACAGTTGGGTATCGCGATCATTGCGTCAAGTTTATGCGCATTCATTACAGTTTCAATTGAGCTTGCAATCAATTCTCTGCTTGGTAATGAAAACAGCATCCCATCATGCCCCATAGCAATGCCATCATCAACACCTATGGTATTAAACTCAAATGGAACACATCCATTTGCTCTGATCTCATCCTTTATGATCTCAGCCACCTTATTCAGAAAAAAATGTCCTGGAATGATCTCTATGAATGAGTTTGCTACGCCTATAAATGGCTTCGAAAAATCTTCGTCCTTTAATCCTGTAGCTCTGAATAATGATCTATGTGGTGTTCTTTGATATCCTTTTTTTACTTCGTCACTTCTCATATTGAAAATTTATTTTGTATCTGTTGATTTACACAATAGTGAAACTGTTTAATTAGTTACTATATCTGTGACTTTAGCCTGCTGAGTGTTTCCGGAGATATATTCAAATAGGCAGCAAGATTAGAATTGGATAATCTTTGAATAAGTTCAGGATTGTTTTTTAGTAGATTGCGATAGCGTTCAGTGGCACTTAGCGTAAGCAGGTTGCTTAATTTGGAAGTAATTACCGTTAATCCGTATTCCAGAATATGAATATACACTTTGTCCCATTCAGGTATAGTTTTCCTTAGATAAGAGAAGTCCTCGTATGTAATAACTAAAAGTTCTGATGTTTCCACTGCCTGAATATATTCTGCTGAAGGCTGTCTTGAAATAAAGCTTACAATAGAAGTCAGAAATGTATTTTCAAATGCCATGAACCGCGTAATGATACTTTGATCATCATTACAATAATATAATCGAACACAACCCTTAGTAATAAAAAAGAGCCTATTTGCTACCGCCCCATGTTCAAGTAATTGCTCATTTTTTCTTACTACAATTGGCTTAAAGCACGAAATTACATTGGCTAATTGCTCATCATTTAGCACTGTTATCTTTTGTATTAAGTCTACAAGTATCATTGTATTCGTTCGTATATATAACATTAGCAAAAATCAAAGTTGAGGCAAAAATATTTAAGAAACATTGATGAAGGTCAAAATCAATACTATCTTACTTTCAAATACTCACTACAAAAAAACAAATAGAAACGATTTGCACTTTTAGACGTAAATTGATTGCGCAAATTATCTTAGATCTACTGTTTTTTTGACTATTGGATATTATTGAGTTAATTAGTATGTCTGAAACTATTTTTAAGCAATTAAATGAATAATGATTTACAAAGACTTCATGATGTTTGGTTGTCTAGCAGAGCTTTTCATAACACGGATTTTCCAAAGATCAGTTTTGATGACATAACTAATTCAATTGTTAGTACCGGACCTTTCTATTATTATGTCATTGATTTTTATGACATGTCGCTTTCGAATGTAAGCGAAGCAATTGCTGAAATTCATGGTCTGGATCCAAAAACTGTAACTTTTAATGATGTACTGAACACAATTCATCCAGATGATGTAGAGTTTGTGGCAAATGCTGAGGCCTTCATCACCACGTTTTTTCGGGAAAAGATCGCCCGGGATAAGCTGCTCAGTTATAAAATGAGCTATAGTTTTAGAAGCAGAATGAAGGACGGGAAATACGTTCTACTGAACCATCAGGCTTTACTGCTGACATTGGATGAAAACGGACGGTCTGGGAAATCATTGAACATTCATACCCGGATAGATCATCTCAGTAAATTCAATACCCACCGTATCTCATTGATTGGGCTAAACGGGGAACCTTCGTTTATGGATATGTCTTTGGGTAAATCTATTGATGATTTGCCAGCTTTCTCTATACGTGAGATTGAGATTATCAGGTTGATTGCCCAAGGGATGAACAATAATGAAATCGCTGAAGTTCTATTTATTGCAGTGTTAACGGTCAAAAAGCATCGGATGAATATTTTGATGAAATCTAATTGCAAAAATACTGCTGAGTTAATCAGTAAGAGTGTGATACAAGGCTTGATTTAACTTAAATACATCCAAATTTATTAAAATATTTAGTTATAGTAAGTTGAGGAGAGCGAAATTTTTCCAGATAAATCTATAATGGATATATTTGAAAATGAAAATAAATGAGAAAGATATAATTACCAGATGTGCTACAAAGGCAGACTTACCTGAGCTTGGTAAGTTTCTGCAAATGCTTGTTGATGCTGAGCGACCTTTTAATCCTACCTTAAAAGATGGTGAGATTTTCTATTACGACCTTAAGACACTAATAGCGGATGAACAAACAATCGTTCTGGTGATAGAGGTTAATGCTGAAATCGTTGGATGTGGGTATGCCCAAATCCGATCAGCAAAAGATTACGAACGTCATGAACTCTTTGGTTATCTCGGATTTATGTTTGTAAAACCGGAATTTAGAGGGATGGGAATTAATAAACTGTTGATAAACGATCTGAAACAATGGGTTTTATCAAAAGGATTAACTGAGGTGCGTTTGGAGGTATATCATGACAATGAGGCCGCTGTGAAGGCATATGAAAAAGTTGGTTTCAAAAAATTTCTAACAACAATGCGCTGCGATATCAGCTGATTGCTCTTATCCTATACAAAAACATATCCTTTACTTCCCTCCAGGCCACAAGCGCTTAAATGCTTCGGGCCAGATTTGTTCAACCAGCCATTTATGTTCTAAATCTTCTCTTTTAAGGAAGTCTTTAACCGTATAAACTGTTTTTACATCGGGCATTACACCTCGTCCCGAAAGCTTAGATTGAACAGGGATTTTTATTTGTAACTGCCCGAATTTTAACAGTAAACCTGTATGGGGTAATGTCGACTGAACATAGCTACCTCCAATGCATCCGTTTCTTCCACCACCAGTTTCCTGTCCAATTATTGTACCCCTTTTAATCGCCTGAAGACTTGCAGCTAACAAACTGGCAGCAGAGAAAGTACCTTCATTGGTATAAATGTACAGCTTTCCATCAAAGTGATTCTCTGCTGGTTTAATAGGTACCTCTATTCCTAAATGTAAATCTTCATCAGCCTTAGTAAGGATATTTCGTTTGTATATTTTAGCGAAAAAAGCAGGCTTATTAATTAAGAAAGAAAAAAGTTTGATCATACTAGAGTGGTCACCACCGATGTTTCCGCGTAAATCCAATTCCAAAGATTGGATAGTGTCTCTTTTAAGCTGAGCAAAAAAATCACTCAATAATGTGTCATTTATTTTGTTAAAAGTTTTAATTCTCAATAAAGCCGGAGCATTCTGACCCTTCTCCGGAATAGCTCGCTCCATAATCTTCCGCTTGTTTGTATCAATATATTTAGAAGGGTTAGAGGAACTCGTAATCAATGTGATTGATAACACTTTTCCCTGTTTAAGCTGTAAAGATAAGGTGTCTTTATAGCCATATAGGGCTGAATAAGCATCAGGAAGCATTGCCATTTTTAGTAGAAAGTATTTAAAATTAGTATTGTGACCATCAGCAGGCATACCTTTCGCCAATATTGGCAGAATTTCACTTACAGGTTGATTATCTATCGTAAGAACTTCCATTCCCCGTTTTATTAAAGTATCCTGCGATTTAGCGATGTAAAGTTTTTTATCAAAAATCTCGTATTCAAATTGCATTAATGGAAACGCCTTACTACCATCGAATTTTGAAATATCTGCGGTTTTCAACTTATTTTGATCAAACAGAAGGGCCATATGTCCATCGCCGATACTTGCTAATACGCAAGCCAATTTATACCTGAATTGACCAATGGAGATAGGGACAACAATTGACTTTGACAAACTATCGAACTTGTAATTTAATTTATACTTTTTTATATACCAGTACAATGCGGGATGTTGATCTTCAAGTTGTTGCTTTAAATATCTAATGTCTTCCTTAAGTTCCTCAGGTTTATACATCTGATCAAACATGCTGGTTACTTGCTGACCTTTAGAAGAAAATGAAAGAAATAGAATCACGCTAAAAATGACGATCTGGAGCTTAGTCTTTACAATTGCGTTCATGAGATTGTTATTTGAGATAATAGGCAGATTAAACTAAATATATAAAATCTTTAGATAATTCTGGTTTTACAGATCGGGTAGGATGGTTTATTAAAAGGCATTATTTAATTTAGTATATTATAAATTAAGATCCATGAATAAAACATTTATATTCCTACTTATAACATCAATTGCACATTTTGGCTATTCTCAAAATTTGGATTCAATAACGCCTTCTGGTTCCATTGTTAAGATGCAGAAATCGCAAAACGACATCTTAAAAATTGCAGTTATAAAAGTTTTAGGTAAGCATATGGATTTCGATCTCCTAAAAGATCTACCTAAAAACTATGTGCATGTAATATCTGCTAGCATAGTAATTGATTCAGGAGGAAGAATTGATATGGTTTATTTTCCAGAAAGAATGTCTGATGATTTAAAAAAAATAATAAAACCTGGAGCTGAATTAATCAGTAAACTCAAGAAAATACAAATTAAATTTACAGAGTTCAGAGGAAAAATAGCTGTGTTTCCAATTTTATATAAGAGGATTGAGGATACTTCTTTGGATTACAAAAGCAGTTTTTTAAATGACTTTGAAAATCTATGGCCTGTTTTTGATTATAAAGACCAAAAAAAACAAATAGTTTTGTTGTCTCCTTATTTGAACGGTTTTGGTTACATTGTAAATTAAAGTGTGCGACAGCATCATTTATAGTCCCCATTTAAATCGATATTGCTTTCATATTAACCTCATAATCAATCTCATTTCTGATTTGGAATTTTATAATTCGTTCAATTTCTATTAACAAAAGTGGATAAATCGGGGATAGTAGGTGTAATTTGTCCAAATGAAAGCGCTTTAAGTCCGTCAATTACTTCTTAATCGAATTTTGCTTTACAGTTGAAAAAAATCATTTTGTGTATATATTTGATCCAGACCTTTTACCTTGGATTTAAAATTAATGCCTATGAAAACTAAATACCTGATCATTTCAGCATTATTTTCCTTTATCCTGTTAAATACCTCATGTTCACAAACTAACAAATCAAATCCTCCAAGTGAGGCACAAGCATTAGTTAACCAGGCTGGTGCATTGTTAATGTCTAGAACCTCTGGTGATCAAATAAATTTGAACGTACGCAAGGCCATTGAACTTCTGCAAACTGCAGTAAAACTTGATGATACCTTGGCGATTGCTAGTCAAACACTAATTAGTTGTCACTTAAAGCTCGGTGAAAAAATTGAAGCAGTACAGGTTTGTAATAAATGGCTCTTAAAATATCCAAAAGATGAGAATACTCGGCTTCAAAGAGGGATGTTGAACTATAACCTTAAGAACTTCGAGCTTTCAAAAGCTGATTTCGAGGTAGTTGAGCAAGACTTATCAAAACAAGACACAAGCATAAATTCGAAATTAAGCGGTAAAGATATTAACCGCCTAATAAATATTGCCTATGTAAACTGTGTAATAGGCAATGAGGAGAAAGGAAATTTATTATTACAACGATTAAAAAAAACTTTTCCTAAGGACGAAACACTGCAAGATGCTTACAAGGTCTTGAATTCAACCTCAAGAGATGAGATAATCAAAAAGTTTACAGGTTCCTAGGCAAACCATTGCTTACTTAATTACATTAGAGAGCATGGAGTGTAAAACCTCTCTTTCTTTAAATTTATTTATTATTAAAGTTTTTAATCCATTTAATAGCAACATTAATTGGCTCTTGTGATTTCGCAAATGAAGTATTATGCCCCAACTCTGGAAACAACTGGTACTCGTAGAGCTTACCTTGTGTCTTAAGCGTACTGAGGTGTTCTATTGATAAATGCACTGGGATTTGCACATCTTTACCTCCAAAAAGCCAAAGTCCTGGAATCGAAAGCTTCATTAGGGACGTGCGCGGGTCAGTTTCGGCAAATTGATACCGATCAGGGTCGCTTTGTATGTGCTGACGTGCATCAGCTTCAGTGTGAGTATCCCAAAAGCCAGGTTTTCCTTCCGTGTAGAACTGAAATCGCAGCTGTTCAAGCGTAGTAACAACAGGTCCGCTAAACAATATCATAAAACTCAACTTAGGATTTTTTCTTGCGGCCATAGGAATGACCCAGCCAGCCTGACTAGAGCCCATTAAACCCAGGGGTCCATGATTGGCCGGAAAATTCGACAAGAGTGCCTCACAGGCGGCATTTGCATCTAAAGCCAATAGATTCAGATTGGCAGAATCAATGTTGTTGGTTCCTACTTCCGGTCCATCATAAATCCCGCCAGATTTTCCTACCCCGCGTTTGTCGTAGGTTAATACCGCTATGCCGTTTTTCGCCAAAAGTGAGGCGAGTTCTACCATTCTTGTTGTTTGACCAGAGCCATGTACTAGGACGATCGCTGCGTGAGGATGCTCGGGTTTAAAGATCGTACCTTCCAGAGTGACCCCGACACTGTTGAAAGTTACATTTTCCATGCTGAAGTGCGTTCGGTCAATGGACTCTGTTGAAGTTTGTCCAAACAAGTTAAAACTGAAGGAGCAGAACAGAAGAAGTAAATATGGTTTCATGTTTTTAATTTATAATATGGAACAATATTACAGTCCTCAGAACTGGGATATTCAGAAATGTGACGAAATGCGGGAAAAATGTGATGAAAGACGGATTTACGTTATACGCAAACAACCATCGATGACTACCAACTTATATCCCCATTTTATTTAGATCAATACGTTCATCATAGAATGAGGCTTGTTTTGGTACAAGCCCAAATACTTTGCGAATGGTTGGAATTACATATACACTTAGCACCATTTTGCTGATAAATAAACCCTGCTTTAAAATATTAGGGCTAAACATTGATAGCATATTATTCAATGCTTTTGACTTGTGCATCCATTCAGTATTAAACAAAGTTCCTTGTCCAACTATTGCAAAACGCCTGAACATTTGCTTTTCATAATTTGCGATTGCTTTTTTTGTATTTTCAAATTCGTTACTAGTTAAATTTTCACTTAATTGAAGCGCATCTAACATTGCCATGTTTACGCCTTCACCTGCAAAAGGTGGCATCCAGTGCGCTGCATCGCCTATAAGCGTGATGTTTGATTGTGCTTTCCACTTTTGATTTAAGGGCATGCAATATTGTGGTCGAGGAATGAAAATTGTATTTCCGTTTTCAAACAATTCATACCATATACTGCTCCATTCTTTATATTCTTGTTTAAACCAAGCCAGCATTTGCTTATTGTCTTTGAAATCTATTCCACATTCCTTATCCCAAAATTCCTTTGTTTTAAAACTGGTAGCAAAGCCAAAACTACCATCACCTTTTGAACTTACTATTAAAGTTTTGTCGTTTCCGAAGGCAAATATTTTTCCGCCTTTTAAAAGCTTATGAATAACGGGGGCTGTAGTCTCGGCCTCTTTTATTGAACCTTCTATCATCGTGATACCTGTCCAAAAAGGTTTAATGTCGGTTACAAAAGGTCTGATTTTTGAATTGGCTCCATCTCCACCAATCACTATATCCGCAATAACGGTGTTACCATTTTGAAAAACTAATTTCCATGTATCCTGTAATTTTTCAATTGATAATATATGACTGTCCCAAACTACCGTTCCGGGTTGTAGAGAATTCAGCATTATTTCTCTTAATGGTCCGCGATCAATTTCTGGTCGGTGGTTTTTGTCGCCAAATTTTTCAACAGTTCTAGTACCGTGTTGGTCGGCATAAATCTCAGCCTGATTATTTACCACACGGGTTAATTCCGCCCCTGGTCGGTAGTGCATTTTAAATTCATCCAGTAAACCTGCTTTCTCTAAAGCGGCTAAACCAGATTCTGTATGTAAATCCAATGCACCTCCCTGAACTCTCACTTCCTTATTAATATCCCTCTCGTAAACTTTTACATCTGCTCCTTTGAGTTGAAGTAGTCGTGCAAGTGTAAGTCCACCGGGCCCACCGCCAACAATTGCGATTTTTTTATTTTGTATTACCATGTTTTTGAAATTTGTTTTAACACTGCAAAACTATTTCTTTGACAAGGCAGATAATAGTATAAATCGGTCGTTTTTATTTTTCAAGATCCGGAAACTTCCAAAAAGGTCTCGTTGTGCAGGGGGGGCAATTTTAAATGTTGCCTCATTCATTTAGATTGTTTACTATAGACAATTTAATCAATAATATTTACTTAGGAATTCTGTGAAATCTTTTTCAATTTGGTCGGCAAGGAATCCATTATAGATTCGTTGCACTATACCATCTTGGTCAATGAATATATATGTTGGAAGATTACTTACCTCATATTTCTTTAATACTTCTTGATTTCCAATTATGTTTCTTATTTTAATCTTCAGTTCATCTACTAATTTGCGAGCGTTTACCACGTCGTCGCAAACTATTCCTATAATATCCACTTTGCCCGAATATTTTTCACTTAACTTCTGAACCTCAGGCAATGTTTTAATGCAAGGACCGCACCATACTTCCCAAAAATCCAATAGCGTTAGCTTACTTTTTTTAAATCATAGCTGCCTTGGCCATTAGTTAAATGTAGTTAAATACTAGAACTATTCTTGCTAAATGGAACAAAGTAAGTGATAAAGGAGTATATGATCGAAGAGTGAAATTATGTTGGAAAAACAGATGCAATAACCTTAAATTTAATTAAGTAAAATTATCGATGAAACATTTTCTAATCTTAGTATTTTTCTTTCCCTTAATGTGGCTGGAACCTTCGGAAAATATAAACGGAACATATCAGGTTGTTTATGATAAGGGATTCAAAAAACATCCAAATTTCGTTATCAATTTCAGAGATAGTGTGTATGTTAGAACTGTTGACAACAGCGTAATTTTAAAAGGCAGAATATCATTCATTGACCACGAATCTGGATTAGCTTATCTAATAGACTCCAATGTAGCAGACTCCAACAAAAAGCAAGATTCAACATCGTTAAGCTATAAAATACAGAGATCATTTGGTAATCAAATTATAGAAGTTAAAATCGAAAACTTAAACAACATACGATTTAGAACAACCTATAGTGCGAATTTGCATGTTACAGTTAATACTGGTGTATTAAAAAGGGTGAAATAACAATCTTAATTGAGGATCTGTCTCTTATACACATCT
>NZ_LGEL01000494.1 GCF_001636695.1 Pedobacter panaciterrae | reverse complement strand
CCAACTTCGTCGACAAGAACGTGGCGAACGGCAAGCAGGTCGACGTCAACGGCATCACCGCCTCGGGCGCCGACGCAGGAAACTACCTGTTCAACACCGCGGCGCAGACGACGGCGAACATCACCCCGTTGAACATCGTGGTTGGTGCCAGCGCGAGCAACAAGGTCTACGACGGCAATACGGGCGCCGCGACGCACGGTGTGCTCAACGGCGTGCTCGGCGGGGACCAGGGGAGCCCCGCGACCCATGGCACCTTCAGCGCCAAGAATGCGGCCAATGGGAAGACGGGGAGCGTCGACGGCAGGATCACCGGTGGCGATGCGGGGAACGACCACCTCGTCGTCAAACCCACCCCCACCGCCCCCATACGCAACAGCCC
>NZ_LGEL01000492.1 GCF_001636695.1 Pedobacter panaciterrae | reverse complement strand
CCAGGAGACGGCGGGATCCGACCTCGCCCGCGCCCTCCACTCCCGCTGACGCGACACGCGCGGCGGACCCGTTCTCGCTGAGGCGGCACGCCTTGCGACCTCGACTCGGTGACGGCCGGCCGTGACAGCGCCTCGCCGGCGACGTCCCCACCCGAGAGCGTACGGCGTCAGCGGGCGTTGCATGAGCGGGGACGAGCGAGAGGTTGCCACCGTCCTGCTCACTCGTCCCCCTTGGCCCATGACCACTCCCGACCGCCAGGACCCGCTGGCGTTCTACCTGGACAAGGCCGTCCCGGATGCATGGCGGGCCGTCGGCGCGCCGGCCACGGCCGCCCGCACCGCCGCCGAGGAGGCCGGCCTGGACCCCCAGCGCCTCGGC
>NZ_LGEL01000493.1 GCF_001636695.1 Pedobacter panaciterrae | reverse complement strand
GTCGAGTGGACGACCGCGCAACTGGTCGGTGATCCGGCGCTCGCGCTCAAGCAGCTCGCCGAGCGGGCCGAGGCCCGGCTGATCGTCGTGGGCACGCGCCGTCGCGGCTTCGGCGAGACCGTGCGCGAGTTCTTCACCGGCTCGGTCGCGGCGCGGCTCGCGCACCGCCAGTCGCGCCCGATCCTCGTGGTGCCGCTCGACGACCCCATGCAGGGCAACGATGACCCCTGGGCCGAGACCTGGCCGCAGGCCTGAGCTGAGACCGACGCTCATTCCACTGGGTGGAATGCTCCCCTAGGCGCGTCCTCAGTGAGCTCATACTCTGACTCCGCGTGAGGAGCAGGGGCGCCTCGCGCGGCAGATCGCCTCGGTGGAATCG
>NZ_LGEL01000491.1 GCF_001636695.1 Pedobacter panaciterrae | reverse complement strand
CGCCTGGGACAGCAACTGGGTCACCGCCTTGCCCAGCGGTGTCGGCGCCTCTGCCTTCGCTGTCACGACGGTCACCGTATTGAAGTGCTCATCTGCCTGGTCGCGAATGTTCTGCAGCTCGACGGGGGACGTGACGTCATCGTTGTCGATCCGCCTCAGGCAGGCATCGAGCGCCTTGTAGGAAGACGTAAGGATCAGGCTCATGACGGCGCTCCGTGCGGTTGTGAGGGTCAGGCCAGCGTAGGCGCCACGCGGAGAACGGGTCAACGGGCCCCGCCAAGCGAAAATGCGCGGTAAAACAAGGCCCGCGAGCGACTCGCACCGAAACCGCGTCACGAAAGTCGTTGAAAGCCTGATCGTCGCGACACGTCTACAATGC